>JAHDIE010000029.1 GCA_020630955.1 Saprospiraceae bacterium | reverse complement strand
TGGCATCTTATCAAAACCCAAGAAACTCTTTTGCTTCTTTTAATATTTTCCCTATCGGCGATGATGAGTTTTGGTATGATGACATGAGATTTGAACACTCTCCAATTGCTTCAGAGGTTGAAAGAGATGTGGCTTTGTCCAATGGAGAAGAGAGTGTTATTGGATTAGAGGGAAATCAGTTTTCAAATGTAGCTGTATTGATCAATAAATTGGGAGAAGATGTTACCTCCGCAGTAATAGAAATAGAATACCCTGGATCAGAACAAGAAATTACTTTCGACGATATCAATGTTGCTGAAGGAGATTCTTTACAAATAATAGTGCCTGACCCAATAATTATTCAAGCTGGTGTTACTGAGTTGAAAGTAACTTTGTTATCAGTTAATGGTATTGAAGGAGATGATGTTAGATGTAATAATTCCTTATTTAGAGCGGTAACTGCTGTGAGCCCAACTCCAAGAAAAGCTGTTTTAGCTGAAGAAGCAACTGGTACTTGGTGTCCTCAATGCCCTCGAGGTGCTGTAACAATGGAATTGATGGAAGAACGCTATCATGAATTATTTGTAGGAATAGCCGTGCACAACAATGATCCAATGGCAGTTGCTGAATATGACGATGGTATGTCCACCATTGATGGTTTTAGTGGATATCCAAATATATCAGTAAATAGAGGCACTGCATTTATTCCTGGGAATGCAATCTCATCAGTTGAAACACCGTTTCTTGATGCAATTACATCACCAATTCGTTCAGCGTTTATTATCGGTGCAGAGCTAGATGCTGGAACCAATGAATTAGATATTTCTGTCGAAGTAGAAGCAGTTGGTGATTTGAATTTTGCTGATGACCTCGTCGTTGCAATTGTTGAGGATCATGTAACAGGAACAGATTCTGGTTATGACCAAGCAAATGCTAACTCAGGTACAGGAATACCTTATGGTGGATTAAGTGAGTTACCAAATCCAATTCCCGCTTCTATGATGGTATATGATGATGTAGCAAGGGCATTATTAACACCATTTGAAGGTATGGACATGGGGATTGCTACAGTTCTCGATGCAGGGAACTCTAGAGTTTATAATTTCAAAGTAACGCTAGATGATGAATGGGATCAAGAAAATTTATTGATAACCAGCTTTATGTTAAACAGCGGTGGACAGGTGGATAATGCCTTTGAAGTTCCTTTGTCAGATGCCTTAGAAAGGGGATTTACAGTAGATGTGAACGACTCAGCACTGCAAGCTTCTTTCGAAGTTTTCCCCAACCCAGTTGCAGACCTAATGAATGTTAAATTAGAAGCTGCACAATCAGGTGCCGTTAGTCTTGAATTATTTAATATCTATGGCCAATTGGTACACACTGAAAAGCTCCCATCATTTGTTGGAAAGCAAAATTGGCTGGTGGATGTTTCTCAATTACAAAATGGCATGTACACTGCCAGAGTAAGAATTGGAGACAAAACAGCTGTTCAAAAAATACAGAAGTTTAAGAAGTAAATTTTAAGAAAAATATATTGGATGGCGTTTGGATTTATTTTCAAACGCCATTTTTATATCTGGATTTAAGGTTGGGATTTAATTTGGAATATTAAGGGAGAGAATAGGACAAAAAAATAGCAGTCTCCTTTCAAGAAACTGCTACTAGCTAACACTCTATAAATAGAGAAAAATGAGAATATGAAAGCAAATATAGTAGCCTTTTTGAATAGTAGGATTTTATTAAATTGAAATGCCTAATAATAGCAATCAGAAATATTTAGAACGATAGAATAGGGGTGAACAGAATAAGGATGCTGATTTATTAATTCAATTCGACCATTAATTTTTGTGCCTGCCTATGGAACAGGTGAGATGGGTCGGACGATATTTCTTTGACATGCTTTCTTGCACTTGGAATATCATCAGTTTGTAATCTTGCAAGGCAAAGATACCAATCGGCATTTTGACTTATAGCTGACATTTCTGAATTTTTTAGTTTTTGCAAAAGAATGCTTGCTTCGGTAAATTTATCCAATTTTATCAAGCACATCGTTTCATACAATTTTGTTTTATCTGATTTATCATTGAGTGTTTCGAATGATTTTAATGCTGTTTTATAATCCTTATCTATATAGAGTTGCATAGCTTTTTGCAAAGCAAAATTTTGTTCAGTTTCACCACTTCTGTTGCTAACTTCAGGTGGTAATTCAACATAATATTCTGCAAACAATTTTGGACCTTTGGTATTAGCATGGCTAAAGAAAAAGTAGGCTCCTACGATGCAAATTAAAATAGTTCCACCTAATAATAGAAGTAATGTTCTTCTATGATTTGGATTATTGGTTTGACCTTTTGAAATTTGCTCCATCTTATTCCTTAAATTCTGAATTTCAATTGCTTTATAAGTATCTATTATTTTAGCTTGGTATAGCAACTCTTCTCTGAAATCCGCTGATTTCAATTCTAATTCAAATTGATCTTTTTGATCCTTACTTAGATCTTGATCAAGATATTTTTCTATTAGTTTTAATTGCTTTTCTGTCATTTTCATTTGGTAAGTGTTCTTAGTTTATGCGCTTCTTTTATTAATTTTTGAAAACAGCGTGATTTCATGGTTTTAGCCACATTTGAGCTCGCAAAGCCCATGATTTCTGCAATCTCACTCATGGTTAGACCTTCATAGTGATACATATTCAAAAGCTTTTGACATTTTTCACCCAATTGACTGATGGCAATTTTGCAAATCCTTTTTAATTCTTTTTCATCTTCTTTTTCATTTTCATTTGTTTTGTATCCATGCTTATAGAATAATTCTCTCACGTTTTGCTCCCTAGATTCTGCTTTGTATTTTTTATAAAGCAGTTCCTTGTTTAAGTTGATACAAACCCCAACTATAAAACTTCTAATATTATTTACTTCTGTTAGACTTCCTTCTACAATTCTTTCTCTAATGATCATGATTGCATCAATATATATGTCATGTGCTTCTTCATTGCTTGCGTGCTTTTTTTTCTTCAGATATGCTGTTGCATATTCATAAGATTCAACAAACACGTTCTCGATATACGATTGATCTCCATTGATAAGTTGATCCCGAACTTTTATTAATGATTTTGGCATGATTTAAAGGTATCGATAATTAGGTAATATATGTTAATCAATATCCATATTGTACTTTCCTTTACAGAAATTTACATCCGTCTACTTACTTGTGAGAATTTGTGTAGTGAGGTAAACAATTTAAAACATATTTTAAGAATAAATATGTAAGATCTACCTAGGAATAAAAATTTTTCAAAAAAAAGTTTTATTAAATTGTTTACCTAAGTTTATTTTTTGTCACTAAGGGTGTATTAATTATTAACTATCAAAAAACGGTTTTTATGAAGATTTTAGGATTAATAACAATGTCAATTATTTTATTTGGAGGCGGTGTTTTTGCTCAAACTAATTTATCCGACGATGTTACTCATTTTACTGGTGGAATAAAATTTGCCAGTCATGAAGGGTGTGTAAATAGTGGCGAAAGCTTTAATTTATTTTTGAAATGTAATGACTTAAATGTTATTGAAAATTCTTGCAATGCTAGTTATATTTTAACTACAGAAGGTAATTGGTCTATTGATGCGGACCTAAATGAGAATCCAATTGAAGTTATTGGTCAGGGTGAAATTCATAATGTTACAGGAATTGGCAAAATTTATCCAATTGATCAAAATAAGGCTTTAGAATGTGAAGACCAAGAAAATTTAGTATTATACCTCTATATACTTCATGATAATAAGATCGATCTTAAGTTAAAAGTTGAAATCTGTTGTGGTGATTTGTTAGACTTCAGATCTTCTAATAGTGAAAGTAATTCGGAACCAGAATTTTATATAATATACGATAACTTTGGTCAAAATTTGGGGACCATTGAGAATTTAAATCAACTAACAGAATTGTCTACTATTAAAGGTAGAAGTTGGATTTTTATTGTTGGAATAAAAGATGATAGAATTTTTTCATCTGAAAAGTATTTATTTTTGTTTTGAAGAAAAGTTTAATTATTCTATTTCTTTTTTATAATTTTTCTGTTTTCTCCAATGAAAAAACTGTAATTGATTCATTGGAAAATATTGCAATTTCATATATGGAATATTCTGAACAGTTTGTCTACACAAATTATGATAGCGCAATGATATACTCAAAACTTGCTGCAGATTGCTTTTTAGAAGCAAATAATATAAAATTATATTTATTTTGTCTAAACGGAGTTGTAAATCTAGATCGCATATACCTGAGAATATCAGAATATGAAAATAAAAACGAATGGCTATTAAATCTTCTCAATGACTATGGAGAAACAGATGAATTGCTAAAAGCAGGAATAAATAATTCTAGGGCAAGTTATTTAGTAAGCGTTGGAAAATATGAAGAAGCAAAAGAGCTTATAATCTCCTCCTTAAAGGATTTTCGGACAACGGCAGAAAATAAATACATAAAAGAAATGTATCATGCTAATCTGTCCTCTGTTTATTATCTTTTAGCTGATTATAGAAATTGCAAAGCTGAATTGGAAAATGCCATTTTATTATCTGAAAGTTTAGTTGAAAATAAGAGGTCACGTTCATTTAAGTTTTCCTTAGCTAAGTACTATTTTGAACTAGGAAGAGTTAATTTAATTCTAGGCAAAATGGATGATGCCATTTCTGATTATCAAAAATGCATAAGTAAACTTAATAAAAGTTATCAAATAATCGAGAAAAGTGAATATTTGAATCGAATTGTGTCAAACTATATTGAGTGCAATAAAAATAGAATGGCTATTGAATTAATAAATGAAGTAAATTATTCTATCCTTCCAACATACGTTGATAGTATTACTTATTTAGAAAATATTATTGAATTAGGAATTATTAAAGACAGTTGTAAAATTGAGGAGACTTTTTTTCAAATTGAAAATATTATTGAAAATATATCACATAATCCGCTGATTAAGGAAAAGGAGACAGTGAAATATCTCAAGTTAAGAAAAGATAAAATTCATGATTGTACAAATATTTCATATTCTGATAGTTTTTTAAATAGTATTCATAATAATATTTTAAAGTCAAATGAATCATCTAATTCATTTGAAAAGTTAGATTATATTATTCATAAAATATTTCAAAATATTGATCAGAGTAATTGTTTGGATTCGCAAGACTTCATTTTTCTACTTGAGCAATGTTCTAACAGTAGGTATTTAATTGATTCTGAAAATTCGAAACTAAATTTAAATAAGAGATTAACAGATATTCAATCTGAGATTATTAAAAATTTAAACTCTATTTGTGTTGATGAGAATTTGATATTTGAGATTTTTGATTTAAACAAATCAAGTATCTTAAGTTCAGAGATAGCAAATAATTTAAAAAAAATGGAATATGGACGATATGAAATAATTAATGAAGAGTCTAGGTTAAATGCATATTTAAATTATTTGGAGGAAGAATTATTAATATTGAAGAGTAAAGTCAATCTATCCACTTTTGATTCATTACAAATAAAAAATTTATATTTTGAAATATCGGATACAAGAGTGAAAGGAAATATTATTTCAAAACAAATTGAAAATGAGCTCTCCGACTTTTATAAATTAAGAAAATCAAATTTTATAAGCTTAAGCCAAGTCCAAAATAGTTTATTAAAAAGTGACCTTGTAGTAGAATCATTTACAGGAATTGATTTTATTTCATTTATCTTTATTTCAAAGTTTAAGAAAGAAGTTATATCCATTGCTAATTCAGACTTCAATTATTTTATGAATACATTATCAGACGTAATCTTAAGTAAAGAAAGTAAACAGTCAGAATTCCATAAAATTTCCACACTTCTCAACCTAGATTCCCTCGATATCCTCAACAACAAAACCCGACTCATCATAGTCCCAGATGGCCCTCTTTATAATCTTCCTTTCGAACTTCTAGAAAGAAATGGCAAGCGATTACTAGATCAATACTCAATATCTTACCAATACTCTTACAAATTACTTGAAGTACTTAAGAAACACAGATCAACCGATCAAAAGAACAAACCTTTCCTTGGTGTCTCTTTTCCAACCAATAATACCATCGCATCCGCCGAAAGAGTTTGTGATGATTTAGAGCTTTCCAAATTGTCATGCGCGAAACATGAAATTGAAAACATTGAAGAGATATTGAAATTAGAAAGATCCAAAAGTGATCTGACAACTGACGAATTTATTGAAGCCTCCAAGGATGCAAGAATCATTCACATCGCTACTCATGCATGTCCAGATGAAGAAAACTATCAAATGAGTCGTATTCATTTCAAAGATGATTATCTGACCAATTATGACATAAGTGCCATGAGCTTGGATGCCGATCTTGCTGTGCTTAGTGCCTGTGAAACTGGTTATGGTAAGGTAATAGAAGGAGAGGGGGCCATGACAATTGCCCGGGCATTCTTCCAAGCTGGAGTCAATACCAATATTGTAAGTTTGTGGAAAGTGGACGATTGTAGTACTGCAGAGTTGATGTCTTATTTTTATAAGCACCTTTATGCTGGTGAAGATTCTGATGTTGCTCTTCAAAAAGCAAAACTAGACTTTCTAGAACATTCCCACCCTCAATATCATGATCCTTATTATTGGGCAGGATTTATTCATATGGGAGACACTGCTCCAATTTTTCCAAAGTCAAATAATAGAAAGTTTATTTATGCAACTTTTGTACTTATGGCATTGATCATCGGTACCAAAACTTATATGTCATCAAGAAGAAATGCTGCATAATTTCTCTTTTCCAAAGATCCGACCTCCCTCATTCCACTTCCGACCTCCGACTTACCACTCCTCACAAATACCTCTTCACATTCCACCACTCCTTCTCAATCGTCGCACCCTCTCTTTCATAGAAGCGAATAGCTCCTTCATTCCAGTCCAATACCTGCCACTTGACCAGGATGCATTTCCTTCTTTCTGCCTCTCGAAACAGTTCATCGTATATCAGCTTACCGACACCTTTGCTTCGATGAGCTTGAGAAACAACAAAATCTTCCAAATACATCATCTTTCCTTTCCATGTTGAGAAGGTATCATAGTACAGCGCAACACCAATTACTTGTTCGCTATCCTCACTTTTTTCTACAGCAACGATACAATCGATCAACTTAGAATCCCAAGCTTCTTGGTAGTCTTCCAAACTTGCTGTTACCGCATTTGGTTCTTTTTCGAACACTGCGAGTTCGACCACCAATGCCAAGATAGAAGGTAAATCATCGCGTCTAGCTTTTCTGATTTTTATATCGTTTTGACTCATACAAGTTAATTTAAGTTAAGATTTTGATCTTGCTAATTATATTATTTACATTAATGTACAAGTAAATCCATAGAACATGAAAGTCCAACTTATTTTATATATTATTTTTTTAACATGTACAGATTATTTTGGGCAACCTGACCATTGGAAGCTCAACACATTTTCTTATTTAGATGATCCCATCAATCACTACGAGGTAAATGACGTAGATCCTCTGGGATCCGAAATTGCCCCAAAGTACAACAGAGGTATTTTTGCAAGTATTGAGCGACACTTTTCATTATGGGAATCCTTTTCTGATTCTATCGATTCGAGATCTTTGTCTATTTTGGTTGGAGCAGGGTATGGTCTTAGTAATTACAACTTGGAATATTATAGCAGTGCCGAATTATTAGAACGTGAGATATTTTATGATCAACATGAAAAATTATACAACATTTATTTTTCATACTTTTCTATTTTTACGGGTGCGTCCTATGCTAAACAATTAAGCGAAAACTGGTATCTACAATCTACACTAAAACTTGCAGCAATTGCTATTGAACCTGGCTTTCAAAATATAACTTCATCTTCATCCACGAAACCAGTTATTCATGCAAGATTTCAGTATCCCGAAATTGACAGGATGTCAATTGCGGTCATCCCAGCATGTAATTTATTTTATAAGATGAACAAAATACCATTGGGGATCAGTTTTGGTCTTTCTGCTTTATATTCGCCTTTGGTGTATCTCAACGGCCATATTGTATTATACGGTGACACAGATGACTACTTGGTTTATGTCTATGATAGACTAAAGAGTTTTGGGCTAAATCTTTCTATAAGCTATATGCTATAAGGTTTTCATCAAGTGGCTCTAAAGGAGGTAATTTTGAGCGGAAACACTTCTTACACAATCCAATAAGCTATTAACACATACATTCGTATGGTTAAAATCTACTTTCAAAACACTGCACCTCCCATTTCTTCTTTCCTTCATTTAATGTGGCACAAAGAATTTTCTTTCCATCAGTTCTCACATTAACCAATCCATAGACAATACCATGGACTGTTTTTAATCGATCCAATGTTCTGCTTTTGTCTTGTGGATTGAGTGCACCCGAGGAGGTATACTTGTAGTCTACCCAAATTTTTGATTCATCACCTTCTTCAATTTTAATCTTTTGGTTATCATGTTCGTATTCATTGATCTCAACCTGGTAGGGGTCGCCTAATTTTAAACTTCTAGAAATCTCTGTACTATAGATAAGTGGGGTTACCATCTCATCATTTTTGATTTTTGTAAATCCAGTTACGCCTGATGCTGCAACAATGTTAGGTCTTGGGTGAGCATGAGTTTCGTCATCACCTGACGATATGATGGTAGCAGCCGCATTGACATATTGTAGAAATTCAAAACTACAATCATCACTTCCGTGGTGACAAGACTTCACAACATCTGCAGCAAGCTCTTGTGTATTGCCCCTAAGTGAGTTTATAATATGTCGCATGCTTTTCTTGTTTAGATCCCCTGTCAGCAGAATTCTACTTTGTCCGTAGTCTACTCTCAATAGAACAGAGTGCCCATTGGTATTTTGAGAATGACTACCAAGATCTTTCAAGCTTACTTTACCATCAGATTTTCCTTCTATAGGTCCCAATATTTTGATGCTGGTCTTTTTGTCTTCCTCATACCCTGGCAGGTATTCAAAATCTTTTTCAGGATTATATCCCAATCGATCGACACTTGCTCCTGATTTTTGGATCACTTTTAAAAATTCAGCCCATTCCCCTTGTAACTTCAAATTTGCATTTTGTCTTAGGCCCCTTCGAATGGATGTGACACCAGTTAGCAAGTCGGTGAGCTGTCCATTTTTTTCTGCCCCTAAAAACCTTCGATGATTATCGTCTTTCCACCAGGACACACCTGCATGATAAAATTTATCGACCCAAATAGAGCTTGTATCTAGTTCATCCGTTTCATCTTCATTCAACAAATCCCAGAGACCACCATAATGGTCGGCATCACAATGACTGCAAATCATGCTATCTATCTCTATATGATCTACATCATAGTCTTTATAAAACTTCCAATCAACGAAATCTGCAGCTGATTTACCATGTGGTTGTTTGCTTCTTTTGTAACCCCCATCGATGAGGATGTGCTTTCTTTCTGGAGTTACAATCATGACGCCATCCCCTTGACCTACATCTATAAAGTAAATTTCTAAAAGAGCTTCATCTCCTAGGTCATTGGATGCTACATAAACATTTTTCCAGCCCCTCACATTTACCTTTTTCATTCCATTACCAGGGTTTCCAGGAATTACCCGTACTCGGTCACCCCACAACAACTCCATGACCAGCTTAGATTTGTCTTTGTCAAAGTACAATTTCGATTTTTCTTTGTTGATATATTTTATTTCCATGATTTTGAGGGATTTATATATTTATGATTTATGTTTCAAGAAGTAACCCCTTCTTTGGAAAATGATCAGATGATTAATATGAGCGCTTTTAAAATCTCGCTTTCGCAAATGTTTCTAGCGAGACTGCGTCAAATTCATTGTACTTCCTTGGCCGGGATTATGTCTTCGAATCTATTACCTTTCTCTTTCCTGATTATTTAGACAAAATTGTATAGCAAAATTGGCTAAAAGTGAAACCAAGCCTATGTGTCTCATGATCGAGACCCATTTACGGAAGTGAACCTAAGAAGACATTAAGAAAATATGTAATATGATTATGGACTAAATCATTGATAGCCAAAGTGTTGTATATTTTTTAGAGATTTGGAGAAAAGCCTATGGTCTTGGTAAACCAAAGCCCTGAAACGCAATCACTGAAAATGTTGGATTATTATTGAAAAAGGGCTTGAAAATCTGAGAAATTGTAGTAATTTTGCAGTCTCTTTCGCGAGAGGTAACTAAAAAGAAATAATTGATAATATGCCTACGATAAATCAACTGGTAAGAAAAGGTAGAAAAAAGATCATCACAAAGTCCAAATCTAGGGCTTTAGAAGGATCTCCACAAAAACGTGGGGTATGTACAAGAGTATATACTACAACACCTAAGAAACCAAACTCAGCATTAAGAAAAGTAGCAAAGGTTAGACTAACCAATGGTATTGAGGTGATTGCCTATATTCCAGGGGAAGGCCATAATCTTCAAGAACACTCTATAGTTTTACTTAGAGGGGGTAGAGTAAAAGACCTTCCTGGGGTGAGATATACCATCGTGAGAGGTGCTTTGGATACTGCAGGGGTAGAAGGAAGACTTCAGTCAAGATCACAATACGGTACTAAGAGACCAAAGAAATAATAACAAGCCAATTAAAAAATAAAGTCAGATGCGTAAAAGAAAGCCGAAAAAGAGGATAATCAATCCGGATCCAAGATTTAAAGATCCAATGGTAACGCAATTTGTTAACAATTTGATGTATCAAGGAAAGAAAAGTACTTCTTTCTCAGTATTCTACGATGCAATGGATATCGTCGCTGAGAAATCTGGAGAAGATGCTGACCCTCATCAAATCTGGAAAGATGCATTGAAAAATGTAATGCCTTCCGTAGAGGTAAGATCTAAAAGAATCGGAGGTGCCACTTTCCAAATTCCAACTGAAATAAGAGCAAGCAGAAAACTATCCATCGGAATGAAGTGGATGATCAAGTATGCTAGACTTAGATCCGGTAAAGGAATGGCTGAAAAATTATCTTCAGAAATTTTAGCTGCAAGTAAAGGCGAAGGAGCTGCAGTGAAGAAAAGAGAAGACACGCATAGAATGGCTGAAGCAAACAGAGCTTTTGCACACTTTAAAGCATAAATAAAAACACAAACAAACAAGCAATAACATTAATCATACTCCTAATAATTAATCATGGCTAAAGATTTAACATACACTAGAAATATTGGAATTGCCGCACACATTGATGCAGGTAAGACAACTACCACTGAGAGGGTATTGTATTATACTGGTATGAGCCACAAAATAGGTGAGGTACACGATGGTGCCGCTACCATGGATTGGATGGAACAAGAGCAGGAAAGAGGAATTACCATTACTTCTGCAGCCACTAAAACAACTTGGAATTGGAAAGATACCAAGTATGATATGAACATCATCGATACTCCGGGTCACGTTGATTTTACGGTAGAAGTAAATAGATCATTGAGAGTTCTTGATGGCTTGGTGTTTTTATTCTGCGCAGTTTCTGGTGTTGAGCCTCAATCTGAGACTAACTGGAGATTAGCGGATAACTATAATGTACCAAGAATTGGTTTTGTTAATAAAATGGACCGTTCGGGAGCTGATTTCTTGAATGTGGTTAATGATGTAAGAGAAAAATTAGGATCACTATCTATTCCTCTCCAAATTCCAATTGGAGCTGAAGAATCTTTTAAAGGTGTGGTAGATCTAATTACCAATAAGGCAATCGTTTGGAATGAACACGACATGGGATCTACCTATGAAGAAGTGCCAATTCCAGAAGATATTAAAGATTTAGTAGCAGAGTGGAGAGAAAAGTTGTTGGAAACTGTTGCAGAATACGACGACAAATTGATGGAGAAATATTTCGAAGATCCTGATTCAATTACTGAGCAAGAAATGATCAATGCTGTAAGACAAGCAGTATTGAACATGAAGTTTGTTCCGATGATGTGTGGATCAGCGTTTAAAAACAAAGGAGTACAAGCTGTACTTGATGCGGTTTGTGCATTCTTACCATCTCCACTTGACAAAGAAGCAGTTACTGGTATTAATCCTAAAACTGATGAAGAGATTTCAAGAAAGCCATCAGTGGATGAGCCTTTCTCAGCTCTTGCATTTAAAATAGCAACCGATCCTTATGTGGGTAGATTGGCTTTCTTTAGAGTATATTCTGGAACATTGGATGCGGGTTCTTATATTCTGAATAATAGAACAGGTAAGAAAGAGAGAATTTCTAGATTATACCAAATGCACTCTAACAAGCAAAACCCGATCGATAGAGTAGAGACTGGGGATATTGCTGCTGGTGTTGGATTTAAAGACCTAAGAACTGGTGATACTTTGTCAGCAGAAGGACATCCTATTGTGTTTGAATCAATGGTATTCCCTGATCCGGTAATTGGAGTAGCAGTTGAGCCTAAGTCTCAAAAAGATTTTGATAAGCTAGGAATGGCATTGGCAAAATTGGCTGAAGAAGATCCAACTTTCAAAGTTAAATTTGATGAAGATACAAACCAGACGATTATCTCTGGTATGGGAGAGCTTCACCTAGAGATTATTATCGATAGATTGAAAAGAGAGTTTAAAGTGGATTGTAACCAAGGGGAGCCGCAAGTGACCTATAAAGAGGCATTGACTTCTATGGTTGATCACACCGAAAGACTTAAGAAGCAATCAGGTGGATCTGGTTTGTTTGCAGAAATGTCATTCGAATTGGGACCTGTTGATGAAGAATTTCTTGAAAGCGATGAATATAAGTCAGGTAAGACTAATTTGCAGTTTGTAAACAATATTGTTGGAGGATCTATTCCAAAAGAATTTTTCCCTTCTATTATCAAAGGGTTTACTGCAATGATGAGCAATGGAGTTTTAGCTGGGTATAATATCGATACCATGAGAGTTAGAATTTATGATGGTAAAACACACGCAGTGGATTCAAAGCCAATTGCTTTCGAATTAGCTGCAAAAGAAGGATTCAAGGCTGCTGCAGCCAGATGTAATCCAGTTCTTCTTGAGCCAATCATGAAATTAGAAGTAATTACTCCTGATGAATATACTGGTAACGTAATTGGTGATTTGAATAGAAGAAGAGGGTTACCTAAATCACAAGAGCAGAGAACTGGTGGAGCTATCTCCATCAAAGCTGACGTGCCTCTTGCTGAAATGTTTGGTTACGTAACTGCTTTACGTACAATTACATCAGGAAGAGCCAACAGTACAATGGAATTTTCGCACTTTGCTGCAGCTCCTAAGAATGTAGCAAAAGAAGTAATTGATAAAGCTCAAGGAGCTGTATCAGCATAGATTTTGAATTAATGAATTAAAGCTGTACATTTGCAGCCGTTTAACAAATAGGTAATGAATCAAAAAATCAGAATTAAACTCAGAAGTTATGACCACAATTTAGTGGATAAGTCTACTGAGAAAATTGTGAAAACTGTGAGAAACAGTGGCGCCGTTATATCTGGACCGATTCCTCTGCCAACCGAGAAGGAAGTTTTTACTGTGCTTAGATCTCCGCACGTAAATAAGAAATCTCGGGAGCAGTTCCAGTTGCGTACCCACAAAAGATTAATCGAAATTTTTACTCCTACTCAAAAAACAGTGGATTCGCTGTCTAAGCTTGAGTTACCGAGTGGAGTAGATATTCAGGTTAAGCTCACATAATTTTTATTAAATAAAAAACATTTTGTAACACTCAATATTGGGTGAAGCAATTGATTTATAAATTATTCAGAAATGAATGGAATAATTGGACGTAAGTTAGGTATGACCAGTATCTATGATGACAAGGGCAACCAAGTTGCTTGCACTATCATTGATACTACCTCTAATGTAGTCACTCAAGTAAAATCAGAGGACACAGATGGCTATACAGCGCTTCAAGTTGGATATGGTGATAAGTCGATGAAAAGAGTTTCGAAAGCCATGGAAGGACACTTTGCAAAAAGTGGTTCTGCACCAAAAAGAAAAATTGCAGAATTCAGAGATTGTACATTGGATAAAAAAGCCGGTGATACAATTTCTGTCGATGAAGTTTTTGCAGAAGGAGATGTTGTCAATGCAATCGGGATTACCAAAGGGAAGGGTTTCCAAGGTGTAGTAAAAAGATGGAATTTTCGAGGGGTTGGAGATGCTACACATGGACAACATAACAGATTAAGAGCTCCAGGTTCAGTAGGTGCGGCTTCAACACCTTCTAAAGTGATAAAAGGTATGAAGATGGCCGGTAGAACTGGTGGTAAGAGAATTAAAACTAAGAACCTTAAGGTTGTTAGAATTTTTGCAGAAAAGAACTTATTGCTTGTGAAAGGTGCAGTGCCTGGTCACAAAGGTTCTTTCGTAATCATTGAAAAATAAGCCTGATGAAAGTCGATGTTTTAAATACAGACGGGAAATCAACGGGAAAATCAGTAGATCTACCCGATGCAATATTTGGAATCGAACCCAATGAGCACGCAGTATACCTAGCAGTAAAAGCATACAATGCTGCACAAAGACAAGGTACACACAAAGCGAAAGAGAAAGGAGAAATCAAAGCTTCTACTAGAAAAATAAAGAAACAAAAAGGAACAGGGACTGCAAGAGCTGGTTCGCTAAAATCTCCTTTGTTTAAAGGTGGAGGAAGAATTTTTGGACCAAGACCAAGATCCTACAACATTAAGTTGAACAAAAAGGTGAAGTCCTTAGCTAGAAACTCTGCCTTCTCTTCTAAAGCCAAAGATTCTCAAATCAAAGTGATTGAGGACTTTAGCTTCGAAGCACCAAAAACCAAAGCGTTCAAAGATGTTTTAAATAATTTAGAAATCAATAACTCTAAATCAATTTTCGTCATCGGTGAAGCTGATAAAAATATGTTCCTTTCAAGTAGAAATTTGAAGGAAACAAAAGTGATCAATTTGAATGAATTAAATATCTATGATATACTTCATGCAAATACAGTAGTACTTTCTGTAAGTGCTGTTGAAAAATTAAAAGCTTCAAATTCTTAAATAAAGAACCATGGCTAAAGAAATACTAATAAAACCAATTATCTCAGAAAAGTCAGAACAACTGTCTGAGAATAAAGGACAATACAGTTTCGTAGTGGCTAAAAAAGCCAACAAAATCGAAATAAAGAATGCAGTTAGCTCAATTTATAATGTAAATGTAGCGTCTGTAAATACATTAAATATGCCTTCTAAATCCAAGGTAAGAAATACCAGAACTGGTGTGCAGAAAGGAAGAGTATCTGGATATAAGAAAGCAGTTGTCACAGTAGAAAAAGGCGAAGAAATCGATTTCTTCGGTGATATTTAATTGAATTTAAAATTTGACCTAGATGTCGATTAGAAAATTTAATCCGGTAACCCCGGGAACGAGAACAAGAGTTGGAAATACCTATGATGAGGTGACTACCAACATTCCTGAAAAATCACTTACCTCAGGTAAGCATAGATCAGGGGGTCGTAACCATAGTGGTAAGATGACCATGAGAAATCGTGGTGGTGGTCACAAAAGAAAATATAGAATCATCGACTTTAAAAGGTTTAAAGATGGTGTGCCTGGTACCGTTCAAACGATTGAGTACGATCCGAACAGGACTGGCTACATTGCTCTGTTAGAGTATGCCGATGGTGAAAAAAGATACATCCTTGCTCCAGACAAATTAAAAGTTGGAGATGTGGTAGTTTCGGGTGAAAGTGCAGAACCAGTAACTGGAAACTCTCTTCCACTTAACAAGATGCCAGCAGGTACATCAATTCATGCCATCGAATTGGACCCAGGAAGAGGTGCCGTATTGGCAAGAAGTGCAGGTACTTATGGAGTATTTGTCGGAAAGGAAGGGAAATATGCGATTGTCAAATTGCCTTCTGGTGAAGTAAGAAAAATCTTAGGTGTTTGTCGAGCAACCATAGGAACCACTTCAAATGGAGATCACAATAAACAAGTATTAGGTAAAGCTGGTAGAAAGAGATGGTTAGGTAGAAGACCTAGAGTTAGAGGTGTAGCGATGAATCCAGTTGATCACCCAATGGGAGGAGGTGAAGGTAAGTCTTCAGGAGGACACCCAAGATCAAGAACAGGAATTATGGCAAAAGGTCAGAAAACCAGAAAGGCGAATAAGCCTTCAAGTAAATTAATCATTACAAAAAGAAAGAAATAATAAAATATGGCTCGTTCAATAAAAAAAGGACCGTATGTTTTTCACAAGCTCTTGAGAAAAATTGAAAAGGCAAGTGAATCAAATAAAAAAGGTGTGATTAAAACTTGGTCAAGATCATCAATGATCATACCTCAAATGGTTGGGATGACCATAGCTGTACACAATGGGAAAACTTTTGTTCCCGTGTATGTAACTGAAAATATGGTTGGGCACAAATTAGGCGAGTTCTCACTAACAAGGACTTACAAAGGTCACCAAGGAAATAGAAAATAATTCCTTAAACAGGAAAATTAAATAAAATGGAAGCAGTAGCTAAACTCAAAAATTGTCCGTTGTCAGCTCGTAAAATGAGACTGGTAATTAACAACATCAGAGGAAAAAATGTAGATGAAGCTCTTAACATTTTGAAGTTTACAAAAAGAGAAGCTTCGGATTGGGCTGAGAAAGTTTTGATTTCAGCAGTAGCCAACTGGGAAAATAAGCTTGACATGGCTTATAGCGCAGAAGACTATGATTTGTATGTGAAAACAGCATTGGTAGACGAAGGCTCTATGCTTAAAAGATTCAGACCAGCTCCACACGGAAGAGCTCATAGAATTAGAAAGAGACAAAACCATTTGACATTAATTGTAGAAAACAGAAAGCAACTGGACAACGAAAGTTCAGATGCCGATAATAATAACGACGAATAATATGGGTCAAAAGACAAATCCAATTGGAAACAGACTCGGTATCATCAAAGGATGGGACTCTAGCTGGTACGGCGGTAAAAATTTCGCTGATAAGGTAGTTCAAGATGAGAAAATTAGAAATTACCTTTCTGCAAGAATTAATAAAGGCGGTATTTCTAAAGTAATCATCGAAAGAACTTTGAAGAGAATAACCGTAACCATTAATACCTCAAGACCTGGTATTATTATCGGGAAAGGTGGTTCTGAAGTTGATAAAATTAGAGAGGAGCTAAAAAAATTGACAAGCCAAGATGTTCAAATCAACATTGTAGAAATCAGAAAACCTGAAATGGATGCTGCTATTGTTGGTGAATCAATCGCTAAACAGATTGAATCTCGAATGAACTATAGAAGAGCTATTAAAATGGCTATTCAAGCAACAATGAGAGCTGGAGCAGAAGGGATTAAGGTTAGAATCAGTGGAAGACTGAATGGAGCTGAAATGGCAAGATCTGAAGAATACAAAGATGGAAGAACACCATTGCATACTTTTAGAGCAGATATCGATTATAGTTTACAAGAAGCACTAACCGTTTATGGAAAAATTGGTGTGAAGGTTTGGATCTGTAAGGGTGAAGTATTAGGAAAGAGAGACTTATCACCGAATGTAGGAGTAGAAAAAAAGCAAAAAGGAGACAGAAGAGGTGGAGGAAATAGAGGCCGAGGTGGAAACAGAGGAGGCAGAGGCAATAATAGAAATAGAAATTAAGAACTATAAATGGCGTACTTTTGCGTCGATTTTTAGCAAGCAAATAGATAAAAAGCATGTTACAACCGAAAAGAACTAAGTACAGAAAAATGCAAAAAGGTAGGATCAAAGGTCTTGCCTACAAAGGCAGTACAATTGATTTTGGCTCTTTCGCTCTTAAATCTATGGATGAAGGTTTTATAACCAACAGACAGATTGAAGCAGCAAGGATTGCAATGACCAGATACATGCAAAGACAAGGTCAAGTGTGGATCAGAATTTTTCCAGACAAACCAATTACCGCAAAACCTCTAGAGGTGAGGATGGGTAAGGGTAAAGGAGCAGTTGACCATTGGGTAGCTACCATAAAACCTGGAAGAATTATGTTCGAAATGGATGGAGTTCCTAAAGCTGTAGCTTTTGAAGCACTTAGATTGGCAGCACAAAAATTACCAGTTAAAACTAAAACAGTAGTTAGACCAGACTACGTTGAATAAATAGTTAAAGATGGCAACAAAGAAATACATAGAATTAAAAGAATTTGCTGATGAACAATTAGCAAACGAACTGAATGAAACTCAGGTTCTGTATAATAAGTTGAAATTCGACCACGCAATGAAAGGTCTCGACAATCCTCTAAGAATAAGAGCTGCGAGAAGAGACATTGCAAGAATGAAGTCTGAATTAAGATCAAGAGAAATAGCAAAGCTAACTCCTGAACAATTGGCAAAGAGAACTAAAATTAGAAAAAGAAAATAGGCCATGACGGAAGTAAAAGAAAAATACCGTAAGCAACTGGTAGGTATTGTTGCCAGCACAAAAATGGATAAGTCCATTACCGTTAAGGTGGAAAGAAAAATTAAACACCCGATTTACGGAAAATTCGTAAAGAAGAGTAAGAAGTTTGTTGCACATGATGCAGCAAATGAATGCACAGAGGGTGATACAGTAAGAATAGAAGAGTCAAGACCTCTTTCAAAAAGAAAGAGATGGAAACTTATTGAAATAGTTGAAAAAGCTAAATAATTAAAAGATGATACAACAGGAAAGCAGACTTAAAGTAGCAGATAACTCAGGAGCGAAAGAAGCGCTTTGTATTAGAGTTCTTGGCGGATCGAAAAGACGCTATGCTTCTGTTGGGGACAAAATTATTGTCACCGTAAAAGAAGCTTCTCCAGAAGGAGTAAAAAAAGGTTTGGTTTCTCCTGCTGTAGTTGTGAGGACCAAAAAAGAAATTAGAAGAAAAGATGGTTCATACATCAGATTTGATGATAACGCAGTTGTCCTTTTAACGGCAAATGATGAACCAAGAGGAACAAGAATTTTCGGCCCTGTGGCCAGAGAATTAAGAGATAAAGACTATATGAGAATTGTTTCGCTTGCACCAGAAGTTCTTTAATAATTTTAAGAGACAAGAAGAATGGCATACAAAAAGAAAATAGACGTACCTACAAAGTTCCATATTAAGAAAGGTGATACCGTTATGGTTATCGCAGGTTCTAGCAAAGGTTCTCAAGGGGTAGTAAAAGAGGTAATCACTTCAAAATACAGAGCTATTGTTGAAGGTGTTAATATGGTGAAAAAACATACCAAACCAACACAAGATAATCCAGGTGGTATCAATGATATTGAATCACCAATTCATTTGTCAAACCTTATGTTGGTAGACCCTAAAAGTGGTAAACCAACCAAAGTTGGAAGAAAAATTGTTGACGGTAAGTCAGTAAGATTCGCTAAAAAATCAGGAGAAATAATTAAGTAATGAGTTACGTACCTAATTTAAGAACAAAGTATAAAGAGGAAGTTGTTCCTAAACTCAAAGAGGAGTTTGGTTACAAAACAATTATGCAGGTTCCAAAACTTTTGAAGATTTGTATCAACCAAGGTGTTGGTAATGCAACTCAGGACAAAAAGTTAGCCGATACAGCTGTTGAGCAATTATCCATTATCGCTGGGCAAAAAGCTGTTCCTACAAAAGCTAGAAAATCAATCTCAAATTTTAAATTGAGAGAAGATGTAGTGATTGGTGCTAGAGTTACCCTTAGAGGAAATATGATGTATGAATTTCTAGAAAGATTAACAGCTGTTGCACTACCTAGAGTTCGTGACTTTAGAGGAATCAATGATAAAAGTTTTGATGGAAGAGGTAATTACTCGCTTGGAATTCAAGAGCAAATTATCTTCCCAGAGATTGATTTGGATAAAATCAATAATATCACCGGAATGGATATCAACTTTGTAACCTCTGCAAAGACCGATGCTGAATCATTGGCCTTATTAAAAGCAATGGGCTTACCATTTAAAAATCAGAATCAAGACCAGAAATAATATGGCTAAAAAATCAATGATAGCTCGTGAAGCTAAAAGACAAAGATTAGTAGCTAAGTATGCAGCCCTTAGAAAGAAATTGAAAGAAGAGGGGGACTACGAAGCATTAGATAAATTACCTAGAAATGCAAGTCCTGTAAGACTGCATAATAGATGTAGATTGACAGGGAGACCTAAAGGCTACATGAGAAAATTTGGAATCAATAGAGTAACTTTTAGAAAAATGGCTAATGAAGGGAAAATTCCTGGAATAACAAAGGCTAGTTGGTAAACCACATAGTATAATAATATAATGGCAGTAACAGATACTATAGCAGATTTTATTACAAGAATTAGGAATGCCCAAATGGCAAACCATAGAATTGTAAACATACCTGCATCAAAGATGAGAAAAGCAATCACCGAGATCTTATACGATCAAGGGTTCATCCACAAGTATAAATTTGATGATTCAAATGGATACCAAGGCATGATCAGCATTGCCTTAAAATATAATCAAACAACTAAAGCACCTACCATCAAGAAAATTGGTAGAATTAGTAAACCTGGTTATAGACAATATGTCCCTTCGGAAGAAATTCCAAGGATAATCAATGGTCTTGGAATTTGCATCGTGTCAACATCAAAAGGAGTGATGACTGGTAAGCAAGCGAAGGCTCAGAATGTAGGAGGAGAACTAGTCTGCTACGTATATTAATAGATAAAACGAATAAGTTAGTTATGTCAAGAATAGGAAAAAATCCAATATCGATTCCAGGAGGAGTTACTTTAGATATTTCGAAATCTAACTTGGTTACAGTAAAAGGACCTAAAGGTGAATTGACCCAACAAGTAGATCCAGATTTGATTCTTAAAATTGATGACGGTATACTTTCTTTTGAAAGACCAACAGAACAAAAAAGACACAAAGCTGCTCATGGATTGTACAGATCGCTTGTCAATAATATGATAATTGGTGTCTCTGATGGATATAAAAAGGAATTAGAGTTGGTAGGTGTAGGTTACAAAGCTACATCAGCCGGACAATTGCTCGAATTGACTTTAGGATATTCTCACCCTATCTACTTTTCAATTCCTGCCGAAGTGAAAGTAGAGACTGTAACTGAGAAAGGATCAAATCCTAAAATCGTTCTAACAAGTCATGACAAACAATTGATTGGACAAATCGCAGCAAAGATTAGAACATTCAGAAAAATCGAACCATACAAAGGAAAAGGAATCAGATTTGTTGGTGAGGTTATTAGAAGAAAAGCAGGTAAAACAACCGCATAATTTTTTAGAAAGATGGCTCAAAAAATTAGTAAAAGAAAAAGAGTACAGTACAGAATCCGTAAAAAGATTCAAGGCACAGCAAATAAGCCAAGATTATCTGTATTCAAAAGCAATAAGAACATTTATTGTCAACTTATTGATGACCTTTCAGGTAAGACTATTGCATCAGCAACTTCAAAAGATGCTAACGGTGCAGGGATAGATCAAGCCAAAGAAGTTGGTAAGTCTATTGCAGAAAAAGCGTCTGGCATGAATATCGAGAAAGTAGTTTTCGATAGAGCTGGATTTGTATATCATGGAAGAATTAAAGCTTTAGCAGATGCTGCTAGAGAAGCAGGCCTTAAATTTTAATAGACTAGAATGAGAGACAATAAAAGAGATAATAAAAAAAGAGTAAAAGCAGCAGACGTTTCCGAAATCAAGGAAAAGCTTGTTAACCTTAATAGAGTTGCCAAAGTAACCAAAGGAGGTAGGACATTTAGTTTTGCAGCACTTGTCGTCGTAGGAGATGGAAAAGGTAGAGTTGGCCAAGGCCTAGGTAAAGCCAGAGATGTACAAGAATGTATTGCTAAAGCTGTGGATGATGCTAAGAAAAATTTAGTAACCGTTCCTCTTAACAAAGGCACAATTCCTCATGAACAACTTGGTAAATACGGTGCAGGAAAGGTTTTAATCAAACCAGCTGCAGATGGTACAGGGGTTATTGCAGGAGGTGCAATGAGAGCAGTTCTAGAAATGGCAGGTGTCCAAAACGTATTGGCAAAATCTCAAGGATCTTCAAATCCACACAATGTAGTTAAAGCAACATTGGATGCCTTGTCGAAGCTTAGAGATGCTAAGTCAGTTGCAAGAGAAAGAGGAATCTCGATGAACAAATTATTTGAAGGATAGACTAAAAACTCTCACAAAGATGAAAGTCAGAATAACGCAAGTAAAAAGCAAAATTGATAGATCAAAAAGACAAAAGGCAACCTTAGAGGCTCTTGGTCTTAGAAAAATCAATCAATCAGTAGAACATGAAGTCAATCCTCAAATCGAAGGAATGATTATGAAGGTGGAACACCTTGTTAAAGTTGAAGAAATTTAATTAATTTTTAGAAGATAATTAAAATGGATTTACATTCATTAAAGCCTGCAAAAGGCGCTGTAAAAAAAGGAAAAAGAATTGGTCGTGGTCAAGGAACTGGTCGAGGAGGTACATCCACGAGAGGTCACAAAGGTGCCAAGTCTCGTTCTGGATATAAATCCAAAAGAGGATTTGAAGGTGGACAAATGCCTATTCAAATGCGTCTTCCTAAAAGAGGATTCAAAAATATCAATAGAGTTGAATATGTCGCCATAAATCTTGGCAGACTTCAGTCAATTTCAGATAAATACGGATCTAAAGATCTATCATTGGAAAAACTGATTGAATTAGGTATAGTTGGGAAGAATGACAAAATCAAACTTTTAGCTAAAGGAGAAATCTCTGCCGCTTTAACAGTCAGTGCTCATGCAGCATCTGATGCAGCGAAAACTGCGATTGAAGGTAAAGGAGGATCAGTAACCATTGTTTAAGTAATAGCTTATGACTAAATTCTTTGAGACACTAAAAAATATTTGGAGCATAAAAGAACTGCGTGAACGTATTCTTTTTACTTTGTTGCTTCTTGCTGTTTATAGACTAGGATCTTTTATTGTACTTCCAGGTATTAATACCCAAGCATTAGATGCGGCAACGCAAGGTGGAGGCGCAACAGATTTATTAGGTTTGATTAACGCATTTACTGGAGGAGCATTTAATAATGCTGCTGTTTTTGCATTGGGAATTATGCCATACATTACGGCATCAATTATCATACAACTTTTAGGATTTGCAGTGCCTTATTTTCAGAGACTTCAATCTTCTGAAGGAGAATCAGGAAGAAAAAAGATTACTCAGATTACAAGATTACTTACCGTGTTTATCACATTGGTTCAAGGTGCAGCATATTTGACTTATATAACTAGTCAACCAGATGTTCTTTCTCCATACATTGATAAAACGGTATTTTGGTTTAGTAACATTATCATCTTATCTACAGGTACAATATTTGCTATGTGGTTGGGTGAAAAAATTACAGATAAAGGTATTGGTAATGGTATTTCAATTTTAATTATGATTGGAATTATTGCTACGTTGCCGGTAGCTTTCTTTGCTGAATTGACCAGTCAATTTGCAAATAGTCCATTTACCTTTATTGCAGAATTGTTAGTTCTATTTCTTACGGTCCTTGCCACTGTACTTGTAGTTCAAGGCGTAAGAAGAATTCCAATTCAATTTGCAAAAAGAATGGTAGGAAGAACGGCTAACAATATGCCTGCTGCAGGTGTAAGAGATTATATTCCGTTGAAGTTAAACGCTTCTGGAGTAATGCCTATCATATTTGCGCAAGCTATAATGTTTCTTCCAATGTCCCTACAGAATTTGGTTTATGGTGGAGATTCTCAACCTGGTGCATTTATGGCCTCACTGGCTGATTGGAAATCACTTGCCTATAATGTAATTTTCTTCTTATTGGTGGTTGTTTTCACTTATATATACACAGCTTTGTTGGTTAATCCGCAACAATATGCTGAATATTTAAAAAGACAAAATGCTTTTATTCCTGGTATTAAACCTGGACAACAAACTCAAGAATATATCGATACATTAACAACCAGAGTAACGTTACCAGGATCTGTATTCTTAGGGCTAATTGCAATTTTTCCTGCTATTGTAGCAGCATTTGGGGTAAATGATGCATTTGCCATCTTCTTTGGAGGAACATCATTACTTATCCTAGTGGGGGTTGTATTAGATCTTTTGCAACAAATTGAATCATACCTTCTCATGCGAAAGTATGATGGTTTGGTTAAATCAGGAAAGGTGAAGGGTAGAAGTAGTGGAATGCAAACGATCGGAGCAGGGATGTAATACCGTTTTAGATGATCTATCACAAAACGGACGAAGAAATAGAATTAATCAGACAAAGTTGTCTGCTTGTAAGTAAAACTTTGGCTCATGTTGCTTCAATTTTAAAACCGGGAATCACCGGGCTAGAAATTGATAAGCAAGCTGAAACATTTATAAGGGATCACGAAGGTGCAGTCCCAGGATTTAAAGGTTATAATGATTTTCCCGCTACGCTATGTGTTTCTAAAAATGAGGTAGTTGTTCATGGGATACCTACAAATGCTCCTTTCAAAGAAGATGATATAGTCTCAGTAGACTGTGGTGTTTATTGGAATGAGTTTTTTGGGGATGCCGCATATACTTTTGCTTTTCAAGGAGTGAGTGAAGAGGTCCACAAACTTCTTTCCGTTACAAAAGCTAGCTTGTATAGAGGGATTGAAAAAGCAGTTCCTGGAAACCGAATTGGAGATATTGGATATGCGGTGCAAACAGTAGCAGAAAAGGAAAATAACTATGGAGTGGTGAGAGAATTGGTTGGTCATGGGTTAGGACGAAATCTTCATGAAGCACCAGAAGTTCCAAATTACGGATCTAGAGGAAGGGGAACTAAATTGCAGGAAGGATTGGTTATTGCAATCGAACCTATGATAAACTTAGGAACGAAAAGAATAGCGCAAAGTGATGATGGATGGACAATAAGTACCAGAGACAAACTGCAATCAGCTCATTATGAGCACACAATTGCGGTGAAATCAGAAGGCCCAGACATATTGTCAACCCATGATTACCTTGAGGAATCTATAAAAAATAACGATTATTTAAGCGAAATTCAATAAAAAGTTGGATATTTGCACTCCGAAATAAAATATGGCGAAACAAGAATTAATAAAACAGGACGGCGTAATTGATGAAGCCCTTTCAAATGCTATGTTTCGAGTTCGTCTCGAAAATGATCATTTGATTGTTGCTACAATATCTGGAAAAATGAGAATGCACTATATACGTATTCTTCCAGGTGATAAAGTATCAGTTGAAATGTCCCCATATGATTTAACAAGAGGTAGAATTACCTATAGATATAAATAACAAGATGAAAGTTAGAGCTTCAATTAAAAAACGTTCTGCTGATTGCAAAATCGTCCGAAGAAAAGGAAGATTATACGTGATCAACAAAAAGAATCCTAGATTTAAACAAAGACAAGGTTAACCATGGCAAGGATATCAGGAGTAGATTTACCAAAAGACAAAAGAGGTATTGTTGGATTAACATATATCTATGGGATTGGTAGCACCAAAGCGAAAGAAATTTTGGACACAGTTAATGTTTCTGAACATACTAAAGTTCGTGATTGGACTGACGATAACATAAGAGAAATTACGCTCTTAATTCAAAACAACTACACAGTCGAAGGGGAACTAAGAAGTGAATTACAGTTAAATATCAAGAGATTGATGGATATAGCTTGCTATCGTGGTCTAAGACATAGAAAAGGATTACCCGTAAATGGTCAAAGAACGAAGACGAATGCAAGAACGAGAAAAGGAAGAAAAAAGACTGTAGCAAATAAAAAGAAAGCAACTAAATAATAGCTAATGGCACAGAGTAGAAAGAAAAAAAAGTTAGTCACTGATCCTGAGGGAATCGTATACATTAAGGCTAGTTTTAATAACATCATTATCTCTATGACAAACAAAGCAGGTAATGTTATATCATGGTCGTCTGCTGGAAAATCTGGATTTAGAGGTTCAAAAAAGAACACTCCCTATGCAGCTCAGGTAGCAGCCAACGATTGTGGGCAAAAAGCTTATGATGCAGGTATGAGATTCGCTGAAGTATATGTCAAAGGTCCTGGATCTGGAAGAGAAGCAGCAATTAGAGCTATTGATGGATTGGGTATAAAAGTTACTAAGATTAGAGATGTAACCCCAATGCCACACAATGGTTGCAGACCACCAAAAAGAAGAAGAGTTTAATTCCTTTTAAGAAAAAAGATAAATGGCTAGATACACCGGTCCTAAAACAAAAAAGGCAAGATCATTTGGAGAGGCTATATATGGTCCCGATCGAAGTTTCGATAAGAGGAAATATGGTCCTGGACAACATGGCAATAACAGAAGAAGAAAGCAAAGTTCCAACTACTCTATGCAGTTGAAGGAAAAGCAAAAAGCTAAATACACCTATGGTGTATTGGAGCGTCAATTTAGAAACCTCTTCGAAGAAGCAAATAAAAAGTCTGGAGTAACTGGAGAAATTCTTCTTCAATACTTAGAAGCTAGACTTGATAACACTGTATTTCGTTTAGGTATTGCTCCAACAAGAAGCGCTGCAAGACAACTTGTAAGTCATAAACATATTCTTGTAAATGGTATACTTACCAATGTTCCTTCTATGAAACTTAAGCCTGGTGATGTTGTTTCTGTTAGGAACAAATCAAAGCACCTAGAAGTGATAGAAAATGCACTTAAAAATGCTAGAGCTAACAAATGGGGATGGCTTGAGTGGAATGCTCAAAGAGGAGAAGGTACTATGTTGGCTTATCCAGAAAGAGAAAAAATTCCAGAAAATATCAACGAACAGTTAATTGTTGAATTGTATTCCAAGTAAACTTGGCTTTTCAGCTTTTTCAATTTCTTTTCGAACAATTTTAAATTATATCAATGAGTATATTAAATTTTCAAAAGCCTGATAAAATATTATTGGAGAAAGCTACTGATTTTGAAGGTACTTTCGAGTTTAAGCCTCTTGAACCAGGATTTGGTCAGACTATTGGAAATTCACTAAGAAGAGTTTTACTTTCCTCTCTTGAAGGACATGCAATCTCTGCTGTGAGAATAGCTGGTGTTGATCACGAATTTGCAACAATAAAAGGTGTTGTTGAAGACATGGTTGATATTATATTGAACCTTAAACAGGTTAGGATCAAACCAGTCTCAGATGATGAGCCAATCACAGAAGAAAAAATCTACCTAACTATTTCAGGCCAAGATCAATTTGTTGCTGGTGACATTGAAAAAAATACCAATGTCTTTAAAGTAATGAATCCTGATCACCTGATATGTAGAATGGATCCTTCAGTGAATTTAGAAATTGAGTTTACCGTTACACACGGAAGAGGGTATGTTCCTTCGCAAGAAAATATGCCTTCAGACGCACCAATTGGGGTAATTCCTGTTGATGCTATCTACACTCCAATTAAAAAAGTTGCTTATAATATAGATAACACAAGAGTTGGTCAAAGAACTGACTATGAACTCTTGAAAATGAATATAGTAACGGATGGCACAATCCACCCAGAAGAAGCAGTCAAAGAAGCATCTAGAATTTTAATTCAACACCTGATGTTGATCACAGATGAGAATATTACTTTCGAAGATGCCTCAAAGAGAGAAGATAATATTGTTGATGAACATATTTTACATATGCGTAAATTATTAAAAACATCACTTGAAGATCTTGATCTTTCTGTTAGAGCTTACAACTGTTTAAAAGCTGCAAAGATTAATTCATTGGGTGAAATGGTCAGATACGATACGCATGAACTATTAAAATTCAGAAACTTTGGTAAAAAGTCTCTAGTTGAAATAGAAGAATTATTACAGAATAAAGGACTTACTTTTGGTATGGACCTTTCAAAATATAAGCTTGACGAAGATTAGTCTGCTTTAAATCGATCCAGCCCGGATATTCCGGATTTTTTAATCGATTCATAACTATAACATACATTCTCAAAAGGCTGGATGTTTGGGATTGTTATAGTGTGAATGTCAATGTAAACCGTCATGAGACACGGAAAAAAATTCAACCACTTAGGTAGAAAAAAAGGACACAGAAAAGCCCTTTTAAAAAACTTAAGTATCGCGTTAATAACGCATAAAAGAATTAACACAACGCTTGCAAAAGCAAAAGCACTACGAGTTTTTGTTGAGCCTTTGATTACAAAGTCTAAATCAAATAGTCAACATTCTAGAAGAGTTGTCTTCTCTTATTTGCAAAATAAAGAAGCTGTTACAGAATTATTTGGCCCTATTGCTGAAAAAGTTGCGACTAGGCCTGGAGGATATTGCCGAATCATAAAAACTGGTTCTAGAAAAGGTGATGGAGCTGAAATGGCAATGATCGAATTGGTTGATTATAATGAATTGATGTTGAACAACAAAAAAGCTTCAACTAAGAAAAGAAGAAGTAGAAGAGGAGGGAAGAAATCATCCGCCACCGCCGCGGCTGCTGCTGTTGCTGCCAAAGCAAAATCGGAAGAAGAATAAATCAGAACATAAATCAATAATTACTGGGAAAAGGGTCTTAATTCATTTTGAGACCCTTTTTCTTTATTTAAATTTTATAATGAAATTGTTCAATAGGCTGTGCAAATTGAACAATTTTGATAGATAACTGATTAAATGTCCTCCGTTGAGCAGCAAAAGTAACTTTAAAGGCATCTTACTATTAATGATCAATAGCAAACATATAAAGATAATCCTTGTATTCTCCCTTTTATCACCATATCTGATGGGACAAACGGGAGCTGTTTCTTTTGATCAAAGTAAGGCTGATATCATGGAAGATGATATCTCAATCGAAGCAAGCTATGGAACGATGACCACTTCGAATAGTCTTAGCGTATATCCTAGGGTTATAAAAAATGCTCAAGATTTTGTCTTGTATTTTAATTTTAAAATTAAGGAACCTTACCTTATAGATGTTATGAGTTCTTCTGGAGAATTAGTAGAAACGATATACAATAGTCAGTTAAGTGTTTTTAATGCCGAATCTTCTATTAATTTGTCAATAAAAACACCTTTAGATGGCGGGATGTACTACATAGTTTTAACCTCTAAAGATTCAAGTCAAGCAACCAAACTTATAAAATTTTAAAAGGAGTTAAATAGATGACCCAAACCATCTTTCTTCGTTTTTAAATATCCAGCATTTTCTTTTTTAACCTCTGTTTCTATTGGTACTCTTTTAAACAGTTGTATTCCTGAGTCTTTAAAAACTTCAAGCTTAAGAGGGTTGTTGGTAAGTAAGTTAATTTTTCGCACACCTTCTGACTTGAGAATGTCTACCGCTACTCCAAAATCCCTGAGATCAACATCAAATCCTAATTCTAAATTTGCTTGAATAGTGTCGAAGCCTTCGTCTTGTTTATTGTAAGCCTTTAGTTTATTAATGATACCAATCCCACGACCTTCTTGCCTCAAATAGATCAGGATTCCACCAGTTTTACTGATATAACGCATGCTTTTATCCAGTTGATCACCGCAATCACATCTATTAGAATGAAACAAATCTCCAGTTATGCATTCTGAATGAATCCTAACATTTACAACTTCTTTAATATTAAGATTTGGAGCCACCAGGACAATATGAGGCATATGGTTTTCCTTTGATCTTGAGTAAGCTTTCATCCAGAATTTGCCCCAATTAGTTGGCATCATTGCTGCCGCCTGCCTTATTAGTTTATTATTTTTCAAAGTGTAACTTCTTTATTCTTTACTAATGCAATAATCTCCCTAAAGTTTCCCCTCAATACCAATAATACAGCTATTATACTGATAAAAAATTGGATAAGACCTTTGAGTCTAAGGTCAATGTTTAGAAAATAATGTACCGCAAAAAAGCCAGCAAATGAAATCAAAGGAATTAGCCAAAGATCAATTAAATCATAATCCATTTTTAATTTGCCTTGAGCGACAATGAAAAATATTATTGAACTTAAAAATCCTGCGATGATACCTGCATACAATACTCCTTCTAATCCATATGATTTTGATAGAAAATGATATAATAATAGAAGTACTATTAAGGACAGAATTGAAATTGAACTTATAAGCTTTGAGCTTTTTGTATAATTCAATTGCATGTTAAATAGTAGTAAATAGCTTCGAAGGAATACTATGCATGTGGCCATTGTAAAATAGGGGATTGCTTTCAAAAATGTTTCTTCCGTTGTAATAAATGAAAGATTATGGCCTATAAGCAAAATTCCTCCAGCAGCTACAATGTTTGATGCAATAAAAAATTTTATTAGTTTTTGAGAGTATTCACCCGTGGCATTGACTCCTTTTTGAAATGATTCATACAAAAATGGCCGAATTCCATTCATGACTGAATCAGCAACTAAAAATAACATACCAGCAATAGTCATAAGTAATGCATATTGTCCTACTGTTTCAAGATTTAGGTAGTTCTCTAGAATAATACGATCTCCAGTCGAGCTTAACCAATAGATTAATAAGTATGGAATTAATGCAATTGAATATTTCAAACTTGGTTTAATCATAGCCCAATCAAAATGAAAATCGAGAATTTGTTTTTGGCTAACAATGATATAAAGCATGGTAAGAACATATGGAATCATAACACCTAATAACAAACCATATACACCTTTTTTAAAACCAAGAATTAGAATTACTTGAATTATTACCGCAAGAATGATTTGTGTAAGAAGAATGATGCTTAATTTGTTAAAAGCTTTTCTGTTTTTTAAATAAATAAAATACACAGAATTAGTTGCACTTACCACAGCAGATATGATCACAATTAGACCATACGGGTAAAATGTGATAGAATCATCCTTAAAAATAAGATCAAATAATAATGGTCCGAATAGAATGAATAAGAGACTACATAAAAGAGAAAGGGCAACTGAAAAACTAAATAGTTGACTTAAATATTTTTTTAATAATTCCTCACTGTGGTTGTAATCCCAGAAGAAAGTTGTCATTGATGAATTAATACGAAAAGTGCCTGTAATATTGACAATACCACTAACTGCAACCATTAAAGTGTAGAGTCCATATTCAGCACCCGTAAGTACATTTAAATATAATGGTAATAGGAAAATACCAAGCGCAGGCTTGATGAAATTCAAAGCAACCATTAATGCAGTTGCAGAAATAACACTTGATTTATTTTCCATTAATATATTGTAAAAATAAAGGGTTTCAAGAGATATTCCTGAAACCCTTGTTTAAATATCATTAATTATATCTATTTAAGAATGCTTATTAATTCACTCTTTTGGAACAATTGTGTTTCAAGTCTAATAAAATAGTTTCCACTTTGTAATTCTAATGCAGGCATTATCAATTGTACATTTCCTGCTTTTACATTTTCAAAAGATTTAGTTGTTATCTGATTTCCAAAAAGATCATATATGCTTAATTTTACAACACCAGGTATATGGTGTATGAATTTTACATTAACAAAATCTGATGCTGGGTTAGGGTAGGTTTTAATTTCAAACCTATTTAATTTTTCGTCCTTCCAGATATTTGAACTTATGGACGCTATATTATCTTTTTGCCTTTCCACTTTGTAGTAAAAGCTCGAGGTGGTCAATTGACTAATGTCATCAGAATATTGTAAAAACCCTAACTCTTCAAAACTTATTTGTCCTATAAGATTAAAGTTTATACCATCTGTTGACCTCAAAATGTTATAATTTAATCCATCTTCAAATTGATCATCTATCCAACTTAAATGGTTAACTCCTTGGTCATGATAGCCTATTAGTTCTATGTGCCCAGCGGGGTTTGGTGAAAAACCAATGAATACAAACCCTGCATCTACAGTTAATAGATTTGTGGAATTTGAAACCTGAATATTGTCTGTAAGTCCATTATCTGCAGCATCACTATCTTCATTGTCATTGAAGGATTGATCTTTAATCGTAAATATGTATCCTTCAGGGGATTCAAATCGAATAAAATGGATTCCATTTGATAAATTTGAAAATGCATATCTTCCTTGAACATTTGTTCGAATCGTGTTTAACAAATTCATGTTTTCATCTAATAAGTCTACTTTCACATCAGTGATACTTAGTTCATTAAAATCTTGCAGACCGTTTCCATTTTCATCATCCCATGTTCTTCCTCCGATTGTAGCTTGAGCAGGCACCAATCCAATATCATAATTTATTATATTATCTTCTTGGTCAATATAAAAGGATTGAGTTGTACCTGTCATATCAACATCACTGTCTATTGTATTATCATCTCCTGAATTCTGCTTACTAAATTGGAATCCATCTGGGCGATCTGCAACAATGTAATATTCTCCGGGCCTTAGATTCTGAAATCTATACATCCCGTCATTATTGGTTGCAGTAGTTTCAATCTTTCCTTCACCGATTCTATAAATGGAGATATCAACATCTTTTACTCCAAACTCACCGAATTCTTGAGTGCCATCTTTATCATTGTCCCTCCAAACATAATCCCCAACCGAAGCGGGTTTGTAGACTCCACAATCAATGTCATCTGAATAAACACCAGAACCTATTGAAAAAATATTTGAAGATCCTTGAACAATATTGTTTGTTATATCTGAATCTTCAGATGTGTTTCCACCTCTAAATGCCACAGTCGATAAATATGAGGAAGGTAAATCGAATACAATATAATATTTACCGACAGGTACATTTTCAAAAATATAAAATCCAGCCTCTCCATCTGCATCATCAGAGGTTGTTGTACTTCTTATTAGATTCATATCCTCATCATAAAGGGTGACATTAACATCATTTAGCCCTGGTTCATTTGAATCTTGAATCCCATTACCGTTGTTATCAACCCAGAGTAAATTACCAATGCTTCCCGGTGTCGATAATAATCCTATATCAATATTGCTGATTTGTTCTCCAGAACGCATTTTGAGAGTTGAGGTGGTTCCTGGGCCATTACTATGATCCACGTTAGAGTCTAAGTTTTCGTCACCAGCTTGAGCGATAGTGACCATTGTTCCGAAATCTACATTTATACCAATATAATACTCACCTGGCTTTAAATTATTAAATTGGTAAAAACCATTTTGACCAGTTAAAACATTTGTTTTTGTAGTCGTCATCATAACTTGCTGACCAGAAACATCAAACAAACGAATTATATAATCGTTGGCCCCTGCTTCTTCAATGTCTTGGATTCCATTGCTATTGAAATCAAACCATACAAAATCTCCTATGCTGACTGGATAATAAAAGCCTGCATTTATTCCTGTTGTTACTGTTCCATCTTCAAAATTCAGGATGGAAGTTTCGAAAGATCCATTGATTAACATAATGTCGGAATCCAAAGCCGGATCTGTTCCTTGGTGGATATCTGCAGCTGCACTAGAAGTAGCTAATTCGAATTGTAAGATGTATTCGCCATTTGGAAATCCAGAAAACTCATAAAATCCATCAGCTCCTATGTTGTTTGAAGTGAACATTTCATCCAATACCAATCCTGAAGTAGCTAATACTAAACTTACTCTTATATCATTTGTTCCAATTTCTTGAGTATCAAGAAAACCATTTCCATTTATATCTTCAAACACAAACCCAGAGACGACATTTTCTTCAGTACCACCTTCACCTCCAGAATCTTCATAAATACCACAGTCAATTGAGCTTATTTGCACTCCATCATATAAAGAAATTAAACTTGTTTGTGTAAACCCATTTACCAAATCAAAGTCTGAATCTAATTCTTGGTTAGGAGAGGCTTGTTTAGGAGATAAAATAAATTCTCCTTGATTGAGATAAATGAAATAATTGCCTGGCATCAAATCATCAAACTTATAAAAGCCATCTGAATCTGATGTGATTTCTTGAAGTAAAAACCCACCATCAGAAATTAAACTTAATGTGATATTTTCAACTCCCACTTCATTCAAGTCCTGAACACCATTTTTGTTAAGATCATTCCAAACAAAATCACCAATTGAGTTTAGTGGGATTGAACCTGCAAGTACTGAACTTCCCAAATCGGGTAATACGGTAAAACATGAAGTTGATCCTTGTTCTATCAAATTGTCAATTTGACTTTCACCAAAGTCCAGATTTGTAAATCCTTCCAGGTTAGGAAAAACCAAATAATAATCTCCCGAGGTAATATTTAGGAACTCAAAATTGCCGTTTGAATCAGTACTAGTTGTCGCAATTTGGTTGCCATCACAAGACTTTAATATGATGGTCACTTCTTCAATTCCTGGTTCTCCATTAAGAATTCCATCTCCATCTCTGTCTCTAAGGAATTGACCATTGATATCACCTAATTGTGGATCTTCTTCTATTTCCATAAATCCAAAATCGTGATCAAATTGATTAATCCCATCAAAGATTATTATTGGGTCGGAATTAAGAGTATTATTTATCATTGTTCCTTCTGAATCTAATTCTGGATCTCCCGCTAGACTTATTGTATTAATAAAGCCTTCACCTGGCAGAGTTACGCTTAGACTATAGGTGTTTGGTAGCAATGCTTCGAATTGATAAAATCCTTGAGAATCACTTTGTGTGATTGTTGTTAGTGCACCATTACTATCCAATAACCCAATTTCAACACCTTCCAAACCGTTTTCTGTGGCATCTTGAATTCCATTTCTATTTTGGTCAAACCAAATATAATCTCCAATGCTTGCCAAAGGAATATAACCTACGTTGATATTGTCAAAAGAGTTTCCATTTAATTCGAAACACGCAGTAGATCCAATCATGAATGCATTTGTAACTTGACTTTCTCCAATCGTTGCAATAGTAAATCCATTAATAGGGTTTACTACAATAAAATATTGTCCGTTAAAAAGATTGTCAAAAGAATAATGACCATTCGAATCAGTAAGAGTGTTGTTAAGCAATACCATATCACAAGTATAAAGTGAAACCGATATGCCTTCCATAATAACTTCATTATCCCTTATTCCATCTCCATCAGAATCCCTCCATACTAGTCCTTGGAGGCTTCCAATGTTTTGATAAAATCCAAAATCATGATCACTTTGATCATCGCCATTCCTTAATGCAAGCATTGAGGATTCCACGATTGACCCTAAAACTGTTCCTTCTGAGTCTAAATTAAAATCCCCAACATTAGAATCTGTTAAATTGTGACCGAAAGGAATCGAAACATGGATTATATAATTTCCAGCTTGAATATCTTCGAATAAATATTTTCCTTCTGAGTCAGTTTCAGCAACTGATATTAGCTCATTCGAATCATTGAACAAGCTAAGGCTTACGTTTGGTATTCCAAATTCTCCCAAATCTTGCATCCCGTTTTTGTTTGCATCTAACCAGACATAGTCCCCTAAGTTACTAGTTGGAATTTCTCCCAAGATTAAATCATGAGGATCTCCGTTTATAACAGTGAAACAATCTGTTGAACCAACAGCGTATTGATTTGTGATTTGTGAATCTCCATTCGTTGAAAAAACAGCTCCATCATTTGAATCCACCACTAAATAATAGCTGCCCTCCATAACTGGAGAAAAGATAAAACTTCCGTCTAGGCTAGTTAGTGTGCTTGAAATTTCAGATCCTTCACACGAAAAAAGCCGAATAGTTCTATTTGCTATTCCGCTTTCATTTCCATAAATATTATCCCCATTTCCATCATGCCAGAATGTTCCGGAAATAGATCCACCTCTTCTTCTAAATCCAATATCCATATCCATATTTTCATAACCATCATTGAGGCTAAAACTTTCTGTCATGATAAGGCCATTTACCATTATAGCATCTGAATCAAAAGATTCGTCAGATCCCATGTTTGATTCTGTAATTTCAAATTCCTCAATTGGGGCAACTTCTATGTAACAGTTATCTGGAAATAAATTTTCAAACATATATCTTCCTTCAGCATTCGAGAATGTGGTACCTACAATTTCATCATTTGAATTGAAAAGTGTTAGCTGTACGTTTTCAATTCCTGCTTCATCGTTATCATAAATTCCATTTCTGTTTTCATCATTCCAAACCATGTCTCCAACTCTTGATAGAGGAATTGCAGATCCATTTACAGTAATTTGATTTTCGTCTTGAATACTAAAACAGGAGGTAGCACCTTGTGAAAAAATATTGTCAATTTGACTTTCTCCTAAAGTGGAGCTTTGCATACCTCCAATAGGTTCAAAAACAAGATGATAATTATCTCCGACAAATCCAGTAAATACAAATTGGCCATTTTCATCTGTAATTCTTGTCGCTATTAATGATCCATTACAATTGAATAAAGAAACTGATGCATTTGGAATTCCTTGATCTCCAGTTAAAAGTCCATCGCCTTGAGCATCTCGATAATAGGTGCCAATAATGTTTGCTGTTCTTTTTATAAATCCAAAATCAATATTTAGAATTGAGGCTCCATCTATCAAATTAATTATGGAAGATGAGGCTTGCATATTTCCTATGTCAATACCATCAGAATCAATTTCTGAATCGTCAGTCTCTGATACTGCAGTAGGAAGATATGCATTGGTTGGATAATTCAAAACGATATAATAATTCCCTGAAGGAATATTTTCGAATAGATAAAAACCTGATTCATCCGTTTGTGTTGTAGCAACTTGTTGATCGGCTTCATCAAGAAGAAAAAGTTGAATATTTGATATTGGCCAGTCACCGGAGTCTTGTAGTCCATTGGAGTTTTCATCATAAAAAACAAAGTCCCCAATATTTCCCAAAGGGATTAATCCTAGTTCGATTGTTTGGGCTTCATTTGGTATTACATTAAAACAAGGAGTTTGATTTGAATTGAGCATAAAGTCACTATCCCCTGAATAGGAATTTACATAATCTTCGTTTTCAATAGTTGAAATATAATATTGTCCTGGTGGAATATCTTGAAAACTGTAGTACCCATCCAAATTGGTTGTGATTGTTGAAATTAAGCTGCCATCGCAAGAGTGCAAATTAATGGTAATATCTTCAATTCCTAAATCTCCTTCAATCAATCCATCACCTTCCTTGTCAGAAAATACATAACCTGAAACTGAACCCATTCTGAGTCCCCATCCAAAATCAATATCATCTCTATGTTGTCCTGGGGCTAAATAAAAATAGCCAGAGCACATATTACCATATGCAAAGTTATAATCACTGTCTAAGTTTTCATCAATGTTTGCTGAAGGAAGGACTTCACAATCATTTGTTGGTTCACTTGTTTTTATTTTATAGTTCCCTGTAAATAGATTTTCGAAAAGGTAATTTCCATTTGAATCTGTCAATTGACTTTCTAAGAAATAACCATTTTCATTAAACAAGGATACGCGAACATTTGGGATACCTTCTTCACCATTGTCTTGTAAACCATTATTATTTGCGTCTTTCCAAACCAGGTTTGAAATAGAACCTAGACTACAGTCCATAACAATGAAATCCATGCAACACTGATCTTGACCTTCAGGTGTAACACAGACTTGATATGAACCTTCAATATTATCAATTACATTTAAGTTTAGAATGTGTTGATTAACAGGAGAGAATATCTGTTCAAAATTATTAGGAAAATCCCAGTCAAAATTGGTTACCCCATCTATTGGTTCAGTAGAAAATATTACGCATTCATGGGCACACAAATTATGCGGTGGAGTGTAATAGACAGAAATTGAAACTTGATCAATAAGGGCTTGAACAAACTCATCTGTTTGATTTTCAATCTGAAGGACAAATCCGAATGCATCATCATTTACTTCTGAAGGATTCCATTCTTTATCCCATGTATCAAAGTGATGACCATATTTCCATTGCCTGTCAAAATTTAAAGTATCATTAATCCATTCTGTTCCTAACAAAGCTGGTTTAGAAGCGACATTTTCTCCTATAGGTCCCGATTGATAAAACTGTACTTGTATTTGATGTATTTCTCCAAGTCCTATTGATCTACCTTCGAAAGAAATTCTTAAACCGTCAATAGTTGATAGTTGAGGCACGTTGAATCCAAAATTAGAGAACCTAAGGATATGAGACCTCTCGTAACGCTCCAAATCAATTGTTAAATATTCATCATCTGAGACTAAAGCACCTTCTAAATTGCTCCATTCTTTGGTGGCAATGGGAATGTGCAATTGTGAGATATTGCTGGGGTATCTTTTGGCATAAATTTTATCCGGGGAATAAGGAGCGGTAATTGTGCAGTCTTGATTTTGACTGAAGACTAAATTAGGAAGCAGAATACTTATCAATAGTATTACTGGTACCACTTTTTTCAACGTGAGACCCATATTGTAGTTTTATTAAGTTATTAAGCCTTTACAGGCACTTTGAGTAAAGCAAATATATGATTAATTCCTATATATATAGAAATTCTTAATGTGTATTTAGGTGATTTTAAGGATATATTTACTTAAAAGCCACTTAATAGGGGAGAGATGCATAAGTTTATGCTTAAAACATAAGTAAAGATGCGATTCCAATGTAGAAAATCCTTCCTTGAAAATTTGTAAGCTATTATACTTTTAGCAAGAATTGGTAAAAAGTATTAATATCAACATGTCCGCTTTTTGCTTCTTTTATTGAATACTTTGGCGGTAATTTTTTTCTTCATATAGTATTTTAAACCTTTAGGCCTAATTTTGAACCCCCAAAATGGATTATAGTAAGGCGTTAATTAAAAGGATAAAAGGCATGGCAAATATGAATGCATCAAATCGATCATAAAATCCACCGTGTCCTGGCAAAAGACTTCCTGAATCTTTTATTTGATGTATGCGCTTAACGTGTGATGCGACAAGGTCACCAATTGAGCCTGAAACCCAGATGACCAAAGAAAATGCAACCCAGAACGAAAGGTCTTTGAAATTCGTTAAACTAAAAATACCGTAAGCAGAAATAAGAACACACATACCTGAACCGTAAAATCCTTCCCAAGTTTTTTTAGGAGATATTTTTGGAAATAATTTTCTTTTCCCTATTGCAGAACCGATAAAATATGCAGAACTGTCACTCACCCAAATCAGAATCATCATACCTATAAATAGGAAATGATTCTCAGAATGAATGAGTTCAAAATATCCTAAAATAAACGGTATGACAATATAGTATGAAGAAATCAATGCTTTTGTTTTTGTATGCTTGATTAATAGATTATCTAGGAATAAATTTAATCCTAGAATCAAATTTAATATGCAAATGAAAGCAAGAAAAAAGGGAGGGGCTTCATTGTTGTAATTAATTAAGTAAAAAGTACCCACTACCAAAAGCAATAGAATTATCCAATCGATCACCTTGAAATTTGTCATTCTAGAATATTCAAATAGCGATAAGATTGGAATTAAAATCAATAGTACTAATCGACTGCTTTCATTCCAAAAAAGAAGTGATAAAACAATAATGCCAAAAATTATCCCAGTTATTATTCTTTGTTTCAAGACTAGTTAGATTTGTAAAGAATTCAAAATCAAAGAAAGTCAAATTATGACCAAACTTAGTGTGAATATTAATAAAGTTGCATTGATTCGAAATGCCCGGGGGGAGAACCTTCCAAATCTTGGACAAGTAGCCATGGATTGTGAATCTTTTGGAGCGGATGGAATAACGGTGCATCCAAGGCCTGATGAAAGACACATTCGATATGCAGATATTCCAATGTTAAAGGAAATAGTTAAGACCGAATTTAACATAGAAGGATATCCAAGTCCTAAATTTATTCAATTGGTGCTTGCCAATAGACCCGATCAAGTCACCTTGGTTCCTGATCCTCCTGGAGTATTAACTTCTTCTGAGGGTTGGAAGGTTGAAGAAAATAAGGTGTTTTTAAAGGAAATCATTAGTGAATTTAAATCGAATGGTATTAGAGTATCAATATTTTTGGATGCAATTCCCTCATATCTAGAACTGGCTAAAGAAGTTGGGACGGATAGAATTGAACTTTACACAGGAAATTATGCAAAAGAATACAACAAAGACAAGGCATTTGCCATCAAAAAACACTTTGAAGCCTCAAAAGAGGCTCAAAGAATAGGAATTGGGTTGAACGCTGGGCACGATTTAAATCTTGAAAACCTAAGGTACTATAGTGAACAAGTTGTTGATTTACAGGAAGTTAGTATAGGTCATGCTTTGATTTCAGATGCCTTGTACTATGGGCTACAAAATACCATTGGAATGTACAAACGACTCTTAGAACCAATTAGGAAGTAGAAATTTCAACTTATTACCAACCATTTCTATTATTTACAGGTCTTATGTTATGGAAAGGTTAATAAAAACTAACTTTTTGTAAAGAGTAATTGAACTAATTAGTTAATTTTAGTCCCTGATCTAAAAAAAACGAAATCATAGCTAATCCCATGGCTATCCTACTAAATATTTTTATTAAAAATTATACTTATCAATTTCATAACTAAAAAACGTAGTATGAAGAAACTAGCATTTCTTGTAGTCGTAATGTTTCTCAGTATTGGGACAATTATGGCTCAAACCACTGTAAGTGGGGTTGTATCTGATGATTCAGGTGAGCCATTAATTGGAGCCAGTGTGTTGGCAAAAGGCACAACTATTGGTACAATTACAGATATTGATGGAAATTATTCTATTACTTTACCTGACGGTGTTAACACTTTAGTTGTTAGCTATGTCGGTTATAATGACCAGGAAATAAATGTAACAACACCAGGGTTATTAAATATTAATCTTTCATCTAATTCTGAATTATTAGATGAAATTGTTGTCACAGCATCTGGTCTTGAAAAAAACAAAAGAGCAATTGGTTATTCATTGCAAAATGTTGACGCTGAAGAGTTACTTGATTCTAAAGAGACCAACATTGTAAATGCTTTGAGTGGAAAAGTTGCAGGTGTACAAGTTACTTCTTCAGCTGGATCGCCTGGTGCCTCATCAAGTATTAGAATTAGAGGTTCAGTATCAGTAAACAAAAGTAACCAACCTTTATTTGTTGTAGACGGAGTTCCAATTGACAATGGTTCAGGTGGAGCAGGAAATGGAACTGCAGGTGTTGATCAATCTAACAGAGCGATTGATCTTAATCCTAATGACATTGCTTCCATGACCGTATTGAAAGGAGCTTCAGCGACTGCTCTATATGGTGTGAGAGCTGCAAATGGCGCAATAGTAATTACAACGAAAAAAGGACAAGCAGGTGCTCCTGTTGTAAATGTTTCAGCATCATACGGTACTGCTGAAGTAAACAAACTTTCCGAAAGACAGAGTACATATGCTCAGGGAAGATTTAACAATGGAGTAGCTGAATATAGAGGTCCAGAGACTGGGGAAGGAGATAGTTGGGGCCCATTAATTTCTGAGTTAGAATATGATGGTGATTCAGACTATTTATTTAGTTCATTAGGAAATTTAGTGCCTAAAGGAACTGGTAATGGTATGGCAGCACAGGCTTTTGATCCTTATAACTTTTGGGTAACAGGAGAGACTATTGATTTGAATGCATCTGTAGCGGGTGGTACTGATGCCATGAGATATTATATCTCTGGAGGAAGATTAAACCAAACTGGAGTTGTTCCAAATGCTGATTTTCAAAGAACATCTTTTAGAGTAAACCTTGATACTGATATCACGGATAAGTTGGAAGCTTCAATGTCTGCCAATTACATAAATTCAGGTGGTTCTAGAATTCAAAGAGGTTCAAACTTACAAGGTGTAATGTTAGGTTTAATGAGAAACGCACCTACATTTGATATTGGTAATGGTCTTGCTGGTCAAGAAGCAGCTGACGATCTTTCATCTTATGTAAATGCTGATGGATCACAGAGATCTTACAGACATGGTATATATGATAATCCTTATTGGACGGTAAATAGAAATCCAGCACATGATGATGTAAATAGAATTATTGGGAACACTGGATTGAAATATAATTTCACTGATTGGTTATATACATCATTCAAATTAGGAATTGATCAATATTCAGAAAGATACCTAGCTGGAGAAGATATCAACTTGTTAGGAAGAGGTGGCAATCCAGGTAGTGTTAATCAGCGTTTTGCAGGCAACAGAGACCTTAATTCAGACCTAATTGTGGGATTAAACAGGCAATTGACTGATAAGTTTAGCTTAGGAGCAATTGTTGGATATAATATTTTTGATACAAGGTATACACAACAATCAACACAAGGAGATGATCTTTCAGCTCCGGGATTTTTCCATATTAGTAACGCAACTACCATAACAGCAACTGAGACAATTAACCAGAAAAGAATTCACGGTGTATATTCTACATTAGACTTTGGATTTGATAACTGGGCATTCTTAAACTTAACAGGTAGAAATGATTGGTCTTCAGCACTTCCATCTTCCAACAATACTTACCAATCTTATTCAGCAAGTTTAGGATTAGAGTTAATAGAAGCATTGGATATTCAGAACAATCTACTTGATTATGCTAAGTTAAGAGCTTCATATGGCGTAATCGGAAACGATGCTCCTATCTATGCAACTACAAACACATTTGCTCAAGGATTTGCTGGTGGTGATGGATTTATCAGTGGTATTGAGTTTCCATCTTATGGCACAAATGCTTTTGAAAGAAGTACTCAATTAGCTAATGAAAACTTGAGACCTGAAAAGGCAACAACTATTGAATTAGGAACAGAATTAAACTTCTTTAGAGGAAGATTAGGTCTTGATGTTACTTGGTATGATACTAGATCAGAGGATATTATTATTGCAGTTCAATTACCAGCTTCAACTGGATTTACAACTGCTGTACAAAACTCAGGTGTAATAACAAACACAGGATGGGAAGTAGTGCTGGATGGTGCACCGATCAGAACAAATAATTTTAGTTGGGATATCGTAGCTAACTTTACAACATATGACAACATCGTTGAAGAATTAGCAGAAGGTGTTGACAATATAGGTCTTGCAGGATTTACTTCTACAAGTGCTGATTTGGTTCCAGGTTTACCATATTCCACAATTTTTGGAAACGGATTCCAAAGAGACGATGCAGGTAATATGATAATTGGGGCAAATGGATGGCCTCTACAAGATCCTACTAAGAAGGCTCTAGGAGATCCAAACCCAGATTATACTGTAGGGTTAAGAAACACATTTACTTTCAAAGGACTTTCACTTTCAGGATTACTTGATTTCAGAAAAGGTGGAGATATGTGGTGCGGAACATGTGGTATTATTAACTACTTTGGTACTTCAAAAATATCAGCTGATGAAAGAAATGATGTAGTCATTTTTGAAGGTGTAACTGAAGAAGGAGCAGTGAACAACACACCTGTTGCACTTGCATACAGTCCAACAGCTTCAGAAGGAGAATTTTATAGAAGAAGATATGGTTTTGGTGGAATTTCAGAAATGAACATCCATGATACTTCTTGGATCAGACTTCGTGAGCTTACTTTGAGATACTCATTGACAAGTGACATGTTAGGTAAATTACCATTTGAAGGAGTTGGAATTTCACTTACTGGAAGAAACCTTTGGTTAAAGACTGAGTATCCTGGCATTGATCCAGAAACAAACTTAACAGGGGCATCAAACGGTTATGGTCTTGATTATTTTAACATGCCGAATACTAAAGGGTATTCAGCTACTGTAAATCTTACTTTCTAATATAATAATTGAAATTATGAAATTTAAAATATATATAATTCTATCGGTTTTTCTTATGTGTACCACATCATGTGAGAAAGACTTAGAACAATTAAACCTAGATCCGACTAGGGTGACAGATGTCGAGCTGAGACTTATGTTACCTGAAATTATTGCGCAAACAATGTATAGTGAAGGTGCAACTGGTGCGCGCGCCATAGGTATAATCATGCAACAATTTTTTGGACTTGATGCTCAACAGCTTGCATACAATGATTATATCATGGGTGAGGATTTAATGAATAACTATTGGAGAACTGGTTTATATTCTGGAGCTTTAAGAAGTTGTCAAGTTATGATGGATAAGGCGACTGATCAAGAAGCTTCGTTTTATATCGGAGTTGGTGCGATTTTAATGGCCAACCAATATGGTATTGCTACTTCATGGTTTGGAGATATTCCTTACTCGGAAGCATTAAAAGGCACTGAGAATTTGAAGCCAGCATATGATTCTCAAGAATCAGTTTACCAAGGCGTGATTTCTGCTCTTGATGGTGCTATTAATACTTTAGGAAATGCTACAGGCTATGCAGGAGGAGATTTGATTCATGGTGGAGATGCAGCTGCATGGATTAAGACAGCTAGAGGTTTAAAAGCAAGGTTCTTAATGCATCAAGCAAAAAGGAATTCTGGCAATTATGCAGCAGCATTGAGTGAAATTGCAGGATCTTATGCGTCTATCGATGAACAATCATCATTTACATTTGAAACTGGTGGAAATGCCAACTATTCACTTAATAAATTTGGTCAAGGAAGACCTGGAACTTTAGGTTTCCACCCACAATTTGCTTCTATGTTAGACGGTGACCCAAGAGCAGATAAATACTTCATCGACGATGGCTCAGGTAATTTGCTATTTTACCAAGCTGGTGCAGATTTGCCGTATTCAAGAGAAGATGCAACAATCGCTATGATTTCTTTTGCAGAACTTAAGTTTATGGAAGCAGAGGCTCAACTTCAAGGAGGTAATGATGCAGCTGCAAGTGCTGCTTTAGAAGCTGGAATTATGGCTAGTATGGCAATGACTGGTACTGATGTGGAGTCAGGTCAAGCCTATGCTGATTCAGTTCTTGGTGGGACTGTTGACTTAGAGACGATTATTACTGAAGCTTATAAAGCTTATTATGGAAATGCATTTGGGACTACTTGGGCTAATTACAGAAGAACGGGATTTCCAGTCCTTACACCTTCATCAAATGGTGCAAATGGACTTAACCCAAGTGGAGTTATTCCTCAAAGATTCCTCTATGTTGAAAGTGAAACTACATCGAATAGCGCCAATGTTGAAGCAGCAAGAGCGGCTCAAGGTGGAGGACTTTTAGATGCAAAATTATGGGCATTTGAATAATTGTTATTAGAAAAATGAAAACGACAATTATAACTTTATTTTTCTCAGCTCTGATAAGCAGTAATTTGTCTAGTCAAACCAATATAGGAGCTAATATGGATAGCGACTTAAGTGTTGCTAACCTAAGAGCTTATTCTGTTGGTACCTTTGATAATAGAGAAACAAGCTATGCAGGATCTCCCCTTTTGTGGGATGATTGGATGTATGGTTCGATATTGCTTGCAGGAAATAAAAAGTATTCGGATAAAGAATATCGATTTAATTATAATGCATTAGAAAATTTGCTTTATATAAGGATTGGTAGTAGTATTTATGAAATGTTATTGAGTAAAGTCAATTGCCTTGATGTAATTACAGCTGTTGATGAGACTACACGATACAAAGTATTAAATACAAAAAATACAGATTTGGCGTTGTACGAAGTTCTTTATACCAATGATCGTCTTGAATTGGTCAAAAGTACTAATGTGGAATTGCAAAAAGCTTATTACAATGCTGCACTTGATGCTGGTGACGTAAGGCCTAATCTGAAAAAATCTGATATACTTTATATTTTTAAAGATGGACATCTTTACGAACTTCCCAAGAAAAGGAAAAAGTTAGTGAATATCTATCATCAGACAGAAGAGATGAAGGAGATTGTTACATTTTTTGATAAAAATCGTGTGGATCTTAAAAACGAAAATGAGATTCATTCGGCATTAATTGATTTTAATAAAAATAAATAATATGAAGTTTTTAAAAATAAACGGAGCTTTAGTTTTTCTAGCAGGCTTCGTTCTTATTACATCCTTCTTCTCATGTACCGATGACGATGTATTTGAGTTAGAAGACAAAACAGTAAAATTCTCAGAGTTCGGAGTAGATTTTGAAAAGGGAGGAGCATTAGTTGCTATTTCAAATATAGTGGGGGGCTTCTATAATTTTGCTGAACTTGGTGATGGTGTGGTAGGATTCACAGTTGATGATTTTGGTGCTGATGCCACTTCAGTAAATATCTATAAAAGTCTAAATGGAGGAACTCCTGTACTTCACACTACTTTGAATTCATTACCGGCAGATGTTAGTATTACTTTAGCGGAGGCAGTGAATGGTTTAGGTCAACTTGATGAAATTCAACTTCTTGATCAAATAGTATATACATTTGATATAACTACTTCTACTGGGACTTTCCCTTCTGGTGCTAGTGTTATTGCAAATGTAAGTTGCGTTTCTGATCTTGCTGGTGATTACATTGCAGAAACAACAGGGACATCCACAGACGGTTGTTGTCCAGGTACAGTTTCTACATCTGGTCCAGTAACTTTAACTGATTTAGGTGGAGGAGAATATACTATTTCTGATTGGTCTGGAAACATTTACTTTACATGGTACGGACCAGATGGCGGAAATTATGGTATAGATGAACAGTATGTAGCAGGGGGTGGAATGAACACTACCATTGCAGATGTTTGTGGAGAAATATCAGCTTCTTTTACTGAACCTTTTGGAACTGCAACTACTTTAACTGGTTCTGTTGATCCAGCTACAGGTGTAATTACCTATAGTTGGGTTACAGGGTATGATGATGCCGCAACGGTAATTCTTACACCACAATAAATTTTAAGAATAGCGTTAAATTTTTATAATAGAAAAGAAAGGAGGCTGATTTGCAAAATTCAGCCTCCTTTTATATTCTATTATAACTTACCAGTAGTATATTAATGGAAATGAAATTAATTTTTAATAGATGTTTTCTCTATTTTTAGTCATTAACTTTAAAAGCTGAGGTTTTAATATTTTTATAATTAAGCAATAAACTTTAATTAATTGTTTTTTACGCGGAACAATATCAAACTATTATTAATTATATTAATTTCTGAATTTAGTATTACAGCTATTTCGCAAAATACCGTTGGAACATTGAAGTTCAATACGGAACTCGCGTTGGATGCTTACAATCTATTCTATCCAAATTTTCAACCTGATGTTTTTCTAATTAATAATTGTGGGCAATTAATAAATAAATGGGTTGGCAGTCAAAATACTAGACCTGGATTTGTATCAAAATTATGCCCTGACGGCAATCTAATCAAAGCCATGTCTTCAATGGAAGTTCAAAATTTTTTTGGAGCAGGTGGTTCTGGAGGAGTTTTAGAGTCAAGAAGTTGGGATAATGAAATCTTGTGGCAACATATTGCATCTGACTCAATATTTAGGCAACATCATGACTTTGAATTAATGCCTAATGGAAACATCATATACCTTTGCTGGAAGAGACTTTTTAAACATGAAATTGTTGAGCTAGGTTTTGATACAATAAATAATCAAATGGAAAAGCTTTGGTTTGAGTGTGTTAAAGAATATAGTCCTGAGCTTGATAGTGTAATTTGGGAGTGGTGTAGCGATTTTCATACTGTGCAAGACTTTGATTTAAGTCTTGCAAACTTTGGAATTGTTTCTGAAAGTCCAGATAGAATAAATATTAATTATCAAGAATATAGTTTAGGTAGGGAAGATTGGATGCACGGAAACTCGGTTGCTTATAATCAAGAATTAGATCAAATTGCAATATCTGTTAGGAACTTTAATGAAGTTTGGATAATAGATCATAGCACAACTACTTCTGAAGCAAGAACCAGCAGTGGTGGTAAAAGCAATAGAGGTGGAAGAATACTCCACAGATGGGGAAATCCTTCAGCTTATAATAAAGGAGATAGTCTTTCGAGGAAATTGTTCTATCCTCACAACGTTAAGTGGATTAAAAATATATTCAGTGAATTTTTTGGGCAAATACTCGTGTATAATAATGTCATTAATGATGAGATATCTCTTGGGTCAATGTATGAAACACCAATTGATGAAAATGGTAATTATATATTAATAAATGGAATTTTTCTTCCTAATAATTTTACACGACATATTTCTCATCCTGATACCACAAGAAATAAATCCCCCCAGGGATCAAATATTGTTTTATTAGAGAATGGAAATTTTTTTATGCAAGCTGCTACTCAAGGTAGAGGATTTGAATTAACAGAAAATGAAACTGTTGTTTGGGAGTATGTCATCCCACTTTCTCTGGGAGAGCCCATACCCCAAGGAACAATCTTGAATCCAGTATTAAATTTCAATTTCAGTATGACCAAATATCCAATTGACTATCCTGGATTTGTGGACAAGGATTTATCACCAAAAGGATATTTAGAGCTTGATCCTAA
>JAHDIE010000075.1:4873-9648 GCA_020630955.1 Saprospiraceae bacterium | reverse complement strand
CACTATGTCATCACGCTATTGGCTAACGCCACAGCGGATACAATATCCCGTTAGCGACAAGCAAGGAAAAAATTAGAAATAAAATGGAAACTGTAAAGTCAAATCAGAAATGTGTTAATTTGCTAACCCTCAAAAAAGCAAAGAGTCTTATCAGACACATTGCTTTTTCTGCCACTCGCAATCTTTTCCCACCCACCACCCGATAAGAGAAGTGAATTATGCAGAATTAAATAAAACTGTATTTAACGAGCTACTTGGCAATAGCCAATACTCAGAGTACTTCATATTAAACTATGATTTAGAAGTTCATGGTATTGTGCTTCAAAAAGCGAACATTACAAACAAACAATATTGGGAGATACTAAGACAACATGGACGTTATTATTGGAGTGGCTTCACTGAAAGAACTGAAGGTATACCACTTATATATGGCATCATTAGTGCTCAATTATTAGTGTACAGCACAATAGATGGAGACGAATATAATTCTACACTTTGTGCCAATTATGGATTCTATAGCCATGACTTACAACAAGCTTATTTGAATTCACAAGATAATATATGGTTGTCAGCTAAAAACCATTTAGAGGCTCTAGGCTTTAAAACAATAATACCTGATAAAACATCTGGACCTTGGAGATTTGTTAGGTACCCAAAATCACAAGGATTTCTGAGATTCAAAGATTTAAAAAAACTCCACCCTCATCTTGAAAGGAGTATGCAGAAACTCGACAAAGATGATGTAAATCTCAAAACATTTGTAAGTCAAACAGCTCTAGATAGACCAAATGCAATATCATATGAATTCAAGTCAAATAATTTTTTAGAAAAGATATATTCACCATTTAGGGAAGCTATATATAACCAGGTTTATAATTACTTTTTGGAATCTGGATTTATTGATTCAAATTTTCAAGAAAAACCAAAATTGTACTATGGTACTAATGAAGGTCTTTTTGTAATTCATGATGATACAAAGTCGGATTTTAATATAGGTCAGCCACTAGCAAATCAATTTATCAAACATAATCTTAAACCAAGGAAAATATTCATTCTCGAACTTGATACTCAATGGGGAGACTACAAAGCAGTTTCAAAGATCTATATTGATAAAGAATATAAACTGCTAATCCAAAAGAATACTCTTCTACATCAACGTCTCTTAGGCATAAACTACAATTGCCTAGATATGAACGATTATATAATGATAAGTTTAAATATTGATGAATCCAACCTTAATCTATTTGAAGATTATATCTCAAACGAAAAACCGAAATTAGAACTAATTAAAGGGATTAAGGTCTCAAGAACTGCCTTCATGAAAGGATACGGGCCAGTATTCAAACTTGATAAGCCTACCATGATTACAATCGAAGGAGAAACAAGATTGACCACAAATATTCTGGATCTTTCAAATCTAAAATCAGGTATTCATATATTAAAAATTGGTGGTGGTGGAAGAAGAATTGTTGAGATTATAGATACTCATTCATTAAGAAATATAGTAGAAGTACAAACAGGAATTGACCTTAAGAACTATTCTTCCGGTGGTATTGACATAATAGGACAAAATATGAAAATTAAGAATACAAAAATATCACCTAGGAGTTTTATTGATTCAGTATTAGTGCATAGAAGAAACAAATTGTCATTAAAGAATACCACTAACAATGTTGTATTGCGAAACTTAAAGCGATCGAAGTATGGAAGTAATAGGGAAAATTAAAGAACTCATTAATGAGGAACATGCTATTATAAGGGTTGTTGGAGTTAGAGATAGTAATGGGTCAGAATGGAAAACAAAGGAATCCCAAATAAAAGATTTGATAACACCAAATGGTGAAGTATTTCAGCCAGGTTTCAAGCGAAACTTCAATTACAATCGAGATGACTATATAATCTTCAAAGTGAAATTGAATCCAAAAATTGATTCCAAAACAAAGGACAAAGCCCATTACCAAATCCATTCCAATCCCAAGCCTGCCGAATATAGACTCCTAGAAATAGATCATCTATTATTAAATGATCACTTTATAGATATGGAATATTTGAATGAAAACATTGATGACTTTCCAACCAAATTCTATTTAAAGAATAATGATAAAATTTATGGTCCATTCAAAAAGAGTAATAATTCTATTGTTCCAAAGATTGGAAAATCTGTAAATATTTATGATGAAGTATTCTTTATCAGCGATGGCGTTACAAACCTTGTCCTTGATCCACCGAAACCATCTAAGCAAAATATTCAAGCAGAAACAGACAAACAAATAAATACTTGGTTAAAAGGTATTTTAAAAAATGTGGATTCCCCACTTACGCAAGTCTTAAAGTCTAATACATCATGGAAAAGTGAGTTTAGTGAAATTGACTTTCAAGATTCAAGAATCGACAAAGCCAGATTGGAACTTGCAATAAACAACATTGAAAATATAGATTTGACATATTCAGAACTCCAATCTATTGGAACATATTCCAAGAAAGTAAGCGAGATAATCAAAAGAAAAGTTGATGCCTGTGACAAAGAAATTAAGAATTCCTTGAACGCAGAATTAAGACAAAAATTAATCGAAAACAGTAAAGAAATAAAGGAACAAGAAAGAATAAAAGAAAAGTTGAGATTGGAAACTGAACAATTAACTAATACCAAAAAATCAATATTACAAGAAATTAAAAGCAATCAAAAGGAAAGCGAATATATTAAACTTAATAAGGATCGACTGATAAAGGATTTTCGATTATTCTCCCAATCAATCAATTCTGAACCAAGTATAAACCCAAAGACAAATAATAGTTTAATCGAATTTGAATACATTGGAAAAGTTATAAATGAAGAAAAACTAAAACTAATACAAGACATAATCCAAACACTTAAGTCATACGGTTTAAGTTCTTCCCTGGAAAATTGTAAAAACAATCTATTCTCATTTGTAAATAATAACTGCATACTTAGTAAATCATTAGAATTGTCGCTTTCAATAATAAGAGCGATTAATAATTGCAAAATTGTATATGTAAATGTTCAAGCAGATTGGATTAATAAGACCGAACTCAATAATTCTGGATACATTAATTTTTTAAATAAAGCGGCAAACGATCCTCGACACCTATATGTTCTAATACTTCGTGATATTAATATGGCAAGCCCTGAATGCTATTTAAGAGAACTTATGGACTTTAACAATGGCTACATTCCTTCACTTTCTAAAGGTGTAAATGGATGGCCTAATAATTTTAAAATTGTTGGAACAGTATTGCCATATCCAGAGATTGGTATGCCAATATTGAAATCTAGTTTCAGAAACTGGGCAGGATACAACTGTGATGATTTAGAACCAACAGAAGTACAGGCTTACAACACAACTAATAAAGTATCCTTCAAATGGATTTGTGAGAATATTGGTCAAGAATATAAAAATAGTATTGAAAATTATTTTGATGAAGTATAAAGGTCAGTGCATATTACTTGATTGGTTTCGATCTCAAGGAAATGATACCGTATCTAAAAGTCGTTTAAATAGAATATGCAAGTCTATAGAAATTACTTTATTCAATAATTTAGATCAATACAAACTTGAAAATTATATTAATCCGCTTCTAGCAATCGGATTATTAGAATTCCAACAAAATAATAAATATTGCTTAGCACCAACTATTGCCATAAAATCAACAGAGGACACCGTGCTTGTTAACTTTCCAACAAACAAACTATCAAATGATTGCCCTATTATTGAGAAGTCATATTCAGGTCATCTAATTAGGGTAGCTACAAAAACATTTAAACTGAATTTAGAATGTGCTTACAATAATTACAATCAAAATATACTCATCCAGCACCCTACACTCAAACAAATTGTGGAGAATTGGGAATCCTGTGATTCTCTATTTGAGGGATATGAAACAGAATGTCTTAAAGGTCATAGCTGGCAAAAAGCACAATTAATTAGGAATGGTGTATATAGGATAAAAGAGAAAGTAGGTTCTCAAAAAATTTTGAAGTTAGGGGATTACACATTATTAATTCCAGCACATAATTCAATTGATAGCTTTGCTATAGCATATCAATTGACAAACCCTAATGATCCATTCTCTTATAATGTCAAATCTAAAAGACTTGATGTTAATACTTTCCTATTTCCAATAATTATCCAAAGACTTCTCATCCACATCTCACATTTTAGATTTGAATACATAAAGAATAATTTATCTCTATGTTGCATTTCTAATAAGAATTTCAGAATTATTAAAAGCAAATTTAATGCATAATAGGATTGACGTTTTATATAATAACTTAAGAGACATCTACCTAAAGTACATTAATACAGGTCTTGGTTTTAAAGATGTGCAATTAAATAATGATAGGAATACTCTTTATGAAAAAGATGGAGTGATTTCTAAAGATCCTATCATTGAGCTAGTCCCAAGGTATAAGGAATATGGCAGCTTAGAAAAAGCATTGGAGGAATTAAATCTAGATAAGGAATTTGCAGAATTCGCCAAGTACGGACTTTTCAAAAAAGAATTTAATTTATATGATCATCAGTTCAGATCCATAAAAAGTGTTATTAATGACAAAAAGCACTTAATAGTAACAACTGGGACAGGTTCCGGAAAAACTGAATGTTTCCTTATTCCTCTCATGTATAATCTATTTAAGGAACTCAAAACAAAAAACAGACCTAAAGAACCTGCAGTCAGAGCTTTAATTCTTTATCCACTTAATGCTTTAGCAGAAGATCAAATGACCAGATTAAGAAAAGCTCTTAATAGTGGAG
>JAHDIE010000075.1:0-4773 GCA_020630955.1 Saprospiraceae bacterium | reverse complement strand
AATGCTTTAGCAGAAGATCAAATGACCAGATTAAGAAAAGCTCTTAATAGTGGAGGAGATTTAAACGAAACTGGAGCTTGGAACTACTTGTTAAATAATTTCAATAAGAGAATTACTTTCGGCAGGTACACTGGTATTACTCCGGGAACTAGCAGGAGTAGTTATAATAACGAAAAAAGAAAACATGAAATTGAATGGAAAAATTTAATTAAAAGCATTAAATCCGGCAAAGCGTCAGATCCAGATCTTATTTATTCCATGCCGTCTTTGAAGCCAAATAGTTCTGAAGAATGGAACAGAATTGATATGCAATTAAACCCTCCAGACATTCTTATAACGAATTACTCCATGCTAAACGTCATGCTAATGAGGGATCTCGAAAACCCAATCTGGCAAAAAACAAAAGAATGGCTGGCAAAAGATGTAAATAATAAATTTCACCTTGTAATTGACGAGTTGCATACATACAGGGGAACATCAGGAACTGAAATTGCATACTTAATAAGATTACTGCTTTCAAGAATTGGCATAGATCCAAACTCTGATCAACTGCAAATTCTTGGGTCAAGTGCATCCATGCAAGAAGGTGAAAACACAAATGCATATTTAAGTGGCTTTTTTGGAATCGACCAAAAGAAAGTTGAGCAATCTTTAGAATTAATCCAAGATGATAACAAACCAATCAAAAAACAAACAATATCAATTGATGAAATAGCGACTGAAATTGATCAATTATCATCAAAAATAGATAGTAATTCTTACTCAGAAGATGACATCAATTTACTCGAATCCAAACACAATCTAATCGAAAATTTTAGATCTGTTTTCAAGGAAAGTAATGCCCTCTCTATCTTAAAAATTAGAGAGCTACTATTTCCAGAGGGAAATTTGAATAATGCTTATAATCTTCTGAATGTTATATCCAATTGTAAAAAAGAAAATAAAATAATACAACCGTTAAGGGCTCATATATTCTTTAAAAATATTGATGGTCTATGGGCTTGTACTAATAGAAATTGTGATCAGATTGAAAATATTTCAAAAGTGGCAAGGCCAATTGGTAAGCTTTATAGATCACCTATTGCAAACTGCAAATGCGGAGGAGTTATTCTTGAGCTATTGTTTTGTAGAAACTGCGGAGAAAACTACTTAGGTGGTTATAAAGAAGAAGGTTCTAATGCGATCAGAATAGATAATAACCCCAAAGTATCATCTTATAGAACCTTGTACCCTAAGAAAATAGAAAGAGGACAAGCTGATTTACCCATAAATTGGATTAGAGTCGGTTATGATCCTCTTTCAGGGGAAATTAATTCTCATGACAATAATGTATTATTATATAATTCACCAAAAGATCATCCGGTAAATTTTCCAGATTTATGTCCAAATTGCGAAACAAAAGATAGGATTGAAGACAAGAATAGTTTCACCTCAATCTCTAGACATTACACAGGTGTTCAAAAAATAAATCAAATATTTGCTGATACGATTTTGTCATTTTTGAGAAATAATACATCCGGAGACCCAAAACTTGTTTTATTTTCAGATAGCCGACAGGCAGCCGCTAAGCTTTCTGCAGGAATTGAATTAGATCATTATAGAGATTTACTGAGAAAGGGAATTATAAAAGTTATAACCAAAAAAGATGACTCAATCGATTTATTAAAAATACTGCTAGAAAAAAACGGTGATATTTCACTTTTAGATGATGATACTAGAAAGAAAATCTCAGATTTAATGCAATCCAATTCAGTATTCAAAAAAAGAATAAATGAAATAAGAGATGACAGAGATTGGACAGGTAATGTAAAAAAACTGAGTCAATATGGATTTGACAGTGGGACTTCACTAATAGAGTTAGATATACCACTTAAAAAATCATTACTTAAAACTGGAACCTGTCCAGCGGGGCCTAAAAGTAAAATTATTGACAGTGGTGATTGGACCAATATTTATGATTGGTCGAACTATGAAGACGTTGCTGAATTATCAAATGAATTAATCTCAACAAATCAATACATCAACGAAGAGCTTAAAAAGGAACAACTTGTTACCTTATTTGCTCATGGAAAAAGATCAATAGAATCATTGGGACTAGGTTATATAACCACTAAAAAGCAACACGGAGATAACTCTTTCCAACAATTTGTCAATACAGCAATTAGGATTTTGGGGGAAAAATGGAGAATAGCTGGTTATCCAAGAATTTATCGTCCAACTGGATGGCCAAGACACTTAAGAAAGTATGCTCGGCAAGTTTTTGAGAATTCAAAAGAAATTTTAGATACCCAACTCATTGAATTTTTTCTAGAAAACAAAATAATTGCTGCAATTGATAACAGAGTTTTATTAAGAGATAATTTAAAAATTATTCCGAGCTCTCAGCTTAGCTCATTTTTAATTTGTAAAACTTGCAAGACAATTCATCTTAACAGAAGCAATGGCAAGTGCAGTAACTGTATAAAAAATTTAACTGAATTACCAATTACTCAACTTCCTAAACACTTCAAGAACAATTATTACTTACATTTATCTCGAGCACAGGAATTTTCTAGACTTCATTGTGAAGAACTAACAGGCCAAACCGACAAAGAAGAATCAAGAAAAAGACAACGGTATTTTCAAGGAATTTTCCTAGAAGGAGAAAATCAACTAGTCGATGAAATTGATATTTTAAGCGTCACAACTACGATGGAGGCTGGAGTAGATATAGGATCTTTATCTGCTGTTATGATGGGTAATATACCTCCGAAGCGTTTTAATTATCAGCAACGAGTAGGAAGAGCAGGAAGAAGAGGACATTCACTTTCATACGCTATAGTTGTTGCAAAAAATAATAGTCATGACCAATTGCATTATAGCCAACCCGAAAGGATGGTTTCAAGTAATCCAAAAGATCCCTATTTGGTATTGGACAGAGAAGAAATTCTGATAAGACTAATTAATAAAGAAATTTTAAGAAGAGCATTTGCAGAATACAATCCAGTAAGAGATGACAAATGTGTTCATGGAAATTTCGGAAAAACGTATGACTGGGAATCAAATAAACACAATATTGAAATTTGGATAAAAGACAATCAAGATCAAATATTTGACATAATTGAAGTTCTTATGAGAAACACTTCTATTGATAAATCTACCAATGATATTCTAAATGAAATCGATCTAATTAATAGTGTTGATTTTTGTGTGGCCTCAAAAAATTATGTTCACGACTCACTTAGTGAGCGATTAGCTAATGGCGGAATTCTACCTATGTTTGGGTTCCCGACAAATGTCCGATACCTTTATGAAAAGAGACCACATTCTTATCAAAACGTATCTTCAATTGACAGGGATTTATCTTTAGCTATTTCAACCTTCACTCCAGGAAGTCAAATAGTTAAAGACAAAAAGCTATTTACTTCAGTTGGCGTTGTTGGCTATAGAAAAGATGGAGGAGTCATGGAAGAGATTGATGGCTTGAATTTAGTTCCCAATGGAATTAAACGTTGCTCAAATTGTGAATTCATATATTTTAACAATTCTGAAATATCTGAGTGCGAAAATTGTGATTCAATTGAACATTTAATACCACAAAATGCAAGTCAACCTTTAGGATTCTGCATTGATTATGACAAGCCCCCGGATGACTTTCATGGTTCATTTAATTTTAGACCATATTCCACAGAAGTAAAACTAGATCCTGGATCAGAACTATCAACTAAATTAGAACTTAATAATCTAATAATAAGATCAAATAAAATTCCAAAGAATGGCATTGTCCGACAGATTAATGACAATGAGGGAGAATTGTTTCATTTGGTTCATTATAAGAGTTCTGTAGCAAGGATTAATAAATGGATCGATCCTGCTCTTAAAAAGGATTTAAAGAAGAACCACATAATAGATGAAAAGAAGGTTGTTTTTGTATCTACTAGACATACAGGTGTTCTTACCTTACAACTTAAGAATTGGGATTCACTCGGAATAACCGATCCATATCAAGACTCCCTTAAAGCAGCGTACCTGTCTTATGGATATTTAGTTAGAAACAGTATATGTTCGTTTCTTGAAATTGATGCTACAGAATTAGATGTTGGATTTAGAATAAATAAAGGTATTCCTGAAATATTTATTGTTGAACAATTAGAGAATGGAGCAGGCTACTGCAATTATCTTAACGGAGAGTATGATAGTTCCGTTACCTTCAATGCTATAATAAAACCGTTACTCAAAGAAGGTGCTATTTATAACTCGTTGGTATCAGAAAGCCACAATTGCGATAATAGTTGTTATGATTGTTTAAATGACTATTATAACCAAAAATTTCATTCTGAATTGAATTGGAGATTAGCATTAGATATAGCAAGAGTATCAAATGATGAAAAAGAAGAATTTGACTTTAAGCAAAATTATTGGGAGAGTTTATTTGATAGAATATTACCATCGGTAGAAAATAAAATTAATGGTAATGCAAATATCAGTAAAGAAGGAATTGTCATTTCAACTGAATCAAAAAATTATTACATAAAGCATCCTTTATGGAGTAATGAAAAAGTTGAAATAAATGACTTTAAAGAATATGAAATTTTTGATATCCATGAACTAGTGCGGCGTTCAAAATTCTAAGTAATTACAGCACACTGCCGTCCTCGTTCCTGCGGGCGACAGAGAGCTGTAAGCTAACCCGCAAGAAGATCGAATAAATGAATAAAATATTGAACAAAAAAAAGAGTGCCAGTCGCTAACACATGGTGATCACGGCATACCCTTCGGGATACGCCGGATACC
>JAHDIE010000028.1:40912-49111 GCA_020630955.1 Saprospiraceae bacterium | reverse complement strand
TTTGTTATGAATTGCTTAGTTACTTTTTATCAGCAACATTCATCCCAATACTTAAAATATCGCGATCAAACATATACATTCCACTCTTATCATCACCAATCAATTCAAGCTTATCGTTCATGGTACGTGCCAGGGCCTCTTCTTCGATTTGCTCTGCTACATACCATTGTAAAAAATTATGTGTGGCGTAATCCTTTTCAGCTAGTGCAACATCAATACATTTATTAATACTTTCAGAAACAAAAACCTCGTGTTTCAGTAAGGCATCAAATGCATGTTTGATCGAAGGAAAGGTTAGCTGAGGTTGTGAAAGAGCAGGTATTGTTGCAAAGCCACCTCTTTCATTGACAAAATGAATAAGCTTCAACATGTGCTGTCTTTCTTCTTCACTATGTTGATAAAAAAAAGAGGTTACATTATCAATTCCTGGTTGTATTTCTGCCCATGAGGCCATGGCTAAATATACTTGAGAAGATTCTGCTTCAATCTTTATTTGTTCATTTAGGATTTCTTGTACTTTCTTTGATAACATAGTCTAATATTTTTATTTCATCTGTATAAAATTCAATAGCTATTTCTAGAATGTTTCAAACATCTTGAAATACCTTTCAAATTAACAATTAATGGGACATTTAGGTTTTAATCATTTTTGAAATGAGTAAATCTAAAATTAAATATCAATTATGCATTAATGAAACCAAGTAAATCTTCTTGCAGGGACTTCTGTTTATCTTTTGCATACCAAGTATGTAGTGGGATGCTATATGCACCACCTTCTTCCAAAATTGATTTCACTAACTTTTGAGCTTCGTCAGGCCTTGGACCATAACTTTTGATAAAATGAAAATTTTTATCCAATGCTAAGATAATTGGAATAGATCGACTTCTTCCATCTGTCAGGTGAGCATCAATTAATTCTGGATTCTCATCACGATAAATAAATCGCAAATCAATTTTTTTATTACTTGCTTCTGCCACCTTATTGATAACAGGATTAATTTGTGAAGCATCACCACACCAGTGTTCTGTAATTACTAACCAGTTTACAGTAGATTGTATTAACTCCACTTTGTTTAGTAATTCAGAATTCAACTTCAATTTACGGTCCAATCTGGATTGCCTTTGCCAATTTTGAGGAAGATATTGAGCAAATTTACTTTGGCTTTCCATCTCAATTTCTTTTTTGAAATTATGAAGGTACTCCTGATAAGTAAAGGCTTTATCGAAATAGTGTTTGTAATCTATCTTTGTTAACAAGGTATTATCTAGCATATTGATGTATTTATACTACAAAAATAATCAGTATAAGGCCTCTTTTCTTGTGTATTATTCCTTATTACTTTTCGATAATTCCCAGATTATGATCAATTCAAAAAAATTGACATTTCACATGCCTAACTAATATTAGGTCGAATATTAAAATGAATAAAACAATCAACCCAATGCATCCGATACCAACTTAGCTTGTAGTTTTTCGTGAACATATTTAAAACCAGTTGCAGGAGAAGCACTTTCTTTTTTCGCTATTAGGTTTATATCTAGATTTCTCCAATATCTCATCAAGTATGACCATGCTCCCATATTGGATGGTTCTTCTTGTACCCAGAATTTTTCTGCTTTTTTATACTTTTTCAAAACCTCATTGATCTTTTTCTCTGGAAATGGATACAACTGTTCCATTCTTACAATGGCTACATTATCTTTCTTTTCCTCAATTTTTTTGGTCAGCAAATCATAATAAACTTTACCAGTACAGATCAATAATCTATCAGCACTCGCTTTTGCATTTGGATCATCGATTACTTCCTGGAATTTAGAATCTCCAACAAATTCTTCTCTACCTGACACTGCCAATGGATGTCTCAAAAGGGATTTTGGTGACATGTTTACAAGAGGTTTCCTAAAATCCCATGTTAATTGTCTTCTAAGTGCGTGGAAAATATTTGCTGGTGTTGTAATATTTGTGATCACCATATTGTGTTCCGCGCAAAGCTGTAGCCATCTTTCCAATCTTGCACTTGAATGCTCAGGACCTTGCCCTTCTTGACCATGAGGTAGCAGTAGTACCATACCATTCATTCTTTGCCATTTCGATTCACCAGCAGAGATAAATTGGTCAACCATAGATTGCGCACCGTTGTAAAAATCTCCGAACTGAGCTTCCCAAAGAACCAAAGAATTAGGTCTTGCCATTGCATAGCCATATTCAAATCCCATTACAGCAAACTCAGAAAGTAAGCTATTAAAGATCCTGAATCTTCCTTGCTTTTTGTCTAAACCATCTAGGATGTTGTATTGCTTAAATGTTTTTGCATCATTTAAAACCACGTGTCTGTGTGAAAAAGTGCCTCTCTTCACATCCTGACCACTCATTCTAACATCCTTACCTTCCATAAGAATGGATCCATAAGCCATTAATTCGCCAAATGCCCAATCGAGTTTGTCTGCATCTAGCATTTTCTTTTTGGATTTTTGAAGCCTTTGCATTTTCGATAGTGGAGTCATCCCTTCCGGAAATTTGACAAGGTGGTCCAAAATTCTATCTCTTGTTTTTATATCAATACCTGTCACTGGAGAGCTGTCAAAGTCTGATTCATCAGTAGGCATTTTTAACTTTTCCCAGTTTTTTTCAGGCTCTTGTAATTTGTAAGGAATATCATTTTCCTTTACCGTATTCAATCTATCTTGTAGAATGTCCCAAAATTCTTTTTCTAACTTTTCACTGAGCTCTTTTTCTGCATGTCCTTTTTGCACTAGTTTTTCACTGTAAATCTGTCTTGGGTCTTTATGATTTTTGATAAATTCATACATTTCTGGCTGTGTAAACTTTGGATCATCACCTTCATTGTGACCGTGCTTTCGGTAACATACCATGTCTATGAAAACATCATTATTGAATTTTTGCCTGTATTCGGTAGCCAACTCAGAAGCAAAAACAGCAGCATCAGGATCATCACCATTGACATGAAAAACTGGAGCTTGAACCAAAGAAGCTACTCCTGTACAATAAGTAGATGATCTTGCATCATCAAAATCAGTTGTAAAACCTACTTGATTGTTTATGACAAAATGTATGGTGCCACCTGTATAATAGCCATCCAACTGACTCATCTGAACAACTTCATATACTACTCCTTGACCTGCTATTGCTGCATCACCATGGATTAAAACTGGTAAAATCTGATCATAGTCTGATCCATATAACATATCAGCTTTTGCTCTTGAATATCCTTCTACCACAGGATTTACAGCTTCCAGGTGTGAAGGGTTTGGAGCTAATTTAAGATGTACCTCATGTCCGCTCGGTGTTTTTCTAAGTGAAGAAAATCCAAGATGGTATTTTACATCTCCATCTCCAAAACTCAAATCATCAGGAGTTATTCCTTCAAATTCATTGAATATCGTTTCATAAGTTTTACCCATGATGTTAGCAAGCACATTAAGCCTACCTCTATGAGCCATTCCTATGACCACCTCTTTTACATTATCGTTGCCTCCTTTGTTAATTATTGCATCTAAAGCAGCAATAGCTGTCTCACCGCCTTCTAATGAAAAACGCTTTTGCCCAATGTATTTTGTGTGCAAAAACTTTTCGAAAATCACGGCACCATTAATCTGTCTTAAGATATGTTTCTTTTTCTCTACAGGATGACCAAAGTCATCATCAAGATTTCTTTGTTCGATTTTTTCCCTTAACCAAGTTCTTTTTTCTCTGTTTTCGATGTGTGCATACTCAAAACCAATGTTTCCACAGTATATTTTTTCTAATCTGGCAATGATATCTCTCAGACTTGCGTTACCCATTCCTAATTCGTGTCCAGCTGAAAAAGTTTTGTCTAAATCTGATTCAGTCAACTGATAGTTGGCCAAATCCAAATGTGGAGATCTATCCCGCCTTTCTCTTATAGGATTGGTAGTAGAAAGCAGATGGCCTCTCGTTCGAAATCCATGGATGATTGATAAAACACCAAATTCTTTGGCCATATCCGATGATTCAGCCAATCCATTTGTAGCAATTACTCCGGATTCCGAATTTCCATTTGCGGAAGCGTTATTAAACTCAAATCCATCAAAAAAGACCCTCCAGCCTTCTTCAACGCTATTTCGATCATTTTTAAACGCTTTATATATATTATCTATAAACTCAGGATGTGCATTAAATACGTACGAATAATCTTTCATCTTAAATCTTTCTGTATGTGAATTTTACATCATTATAAACATGCCAAAAACTTGACCAAAAGTATACTTTTGCGAAAGTATGTATAAATGTTGTAATACGAAGCGCAAAAATATCGGTAATCAGCAGGAATCCTGAATAAAGAACTACATTTTATTGAAAATTATGCTACATTTGCAGCCCAAATAAATAAGAAATGGCACATCACAAATCAGCGAAGAAAAGAATCAGACAAGACGCAGCCAAAAGACTACGTAATAGATACTATAAGAAATCTACTAGAACTGCTATCATGAAGTTGAGAGAAATGACAGATAAGAAGCAGGCTGAAGCGTTTTTACCTAAGGTAATTAGTATGATTGACAAATTGGCCAAGAGAAATACATGGCACAAAAATAAAGCATCCAACTTAAAAGGTAAGTTGATGAAACATGTAGGATCGATGTAATTGTCCTGTTGTGTACAGAAAAAAAGGCATTCGTCATTAAACGAATGCCTTTTTTTGTTGTTACCAACTCAGATCTTCATCAGCATCATCAGAGCTAGTCGCTTCACTAGTTTGGTCTGATTCTGTTGTGTTTTCTGGTGCAGCTGGTTCTGGGTTTGCTCCGTTTTCAGCATTTTCCAATGCAATGGATTCTTCCCATTCTTTTTGACGCCTTTCGTAAATTTCGTAGTCAAAATCAGGCATAAGCTCTGTTTTTACGTGATTTACAGTGTCATTCAAGCTATTCATAAAACGATTAAAATCTTCTTTGTAAAGAAAGATTTTATGTCTTTCATAGCCATCATCGTTAAATTTTTTCGTGCTTTCAGTGATGGTGATGTAATAATCTTCACCTTTTGTTTTCCTTACATCGAAAAAATAAGTACGTCTTTTACCTGCTCTTACTTTTGAAGAGTATACATTTTCTCGTTGATTAAAGTCTTCGTTTGCCACTTTCCCCTGTCTTAAAGTTGATTTAATAGTTTCTTACACTAGTGAATATATAATGTATTCATCAAATTTTAACATTTTAAGACCGTTAAAAATTGAATTAACAAATATCAGATATGTGAATAAACGTGTAAAATAATCTCTAATTGTGAGAATCTACAAGTTGATTTTGATATTGTTCGGCATAAAAACCCTTAATTTTCATCAATTCATCATGTGTTCCAATTTCAGCTATTCGCCCTTCATCAAGCACAATTATTTTGTCGAAATTGAGTAAGTTATAGAAGCGATGTGTAATAATGATGGAGGTTTTACCTTTGAGCGCAGTATTTAAATATGACAAAATTGCATTTTCTGTATTGGCATCCACTGCTGAAAGACAATCATCAAGAATAACAATATCCGGATTTTTAATAAATGCTCGAGAGATGGAAATTCTTTGTTTCTGCCCTCCCGATAAGGTCACTCCCCGTTCTCCAATACTGGTTTCGTAAGCATCAGAAAATTCTAAAATGTCTTCATGGACGGATGCCTGCTTTGCAAAAAATTCCACTTCCTTTTGACTTGCAGAAGCACTTCCAAAACGGATATTATTGCTCACAGAATCTGAAAATAAGAATGAATCTTGTGGAACATATCCAATTCTGCTTCGCAACTGCCCCAAATTGTGTTCCTGAATATTTTTACCATCAATCTTTATACTTCCAAAACTGACATCGTATAATCTGAGAAGTAAATCTGCAATGGTAGTTTTTCCTGAAGCAGTTTTACCTATGATTGCAAACTTTTGACCTGGTTCAATTTTAAAGTTCACGTTACTTAAAGCCCTTATGTTGGTATCTGGATAATCAAAGGTCACATTGTTAAACTCAATATGCCCTTCCAATAGATTATTAGGATCAGGCTTAGCATAATTTTTAATGGAAGGCTCTACTACCATAAATTCGTTTATTCTTTTTTGAGAAGCTTCTGCTTCTTGAATCACTGATACCATCCAACCTATAGCTGTAAAAGGCCAGGTTAGTATATTGACATAGAGTACAAATTCGGCAAGCGTTCCAGCTGTAATTTCTCCATTCATCACCATGGTTCCTCCAACATATATCGTCAATAGGGTGCTCAAACTAATCAACAAAATCATCAAAGGGAAAAAATATGCATTCACCCTTGCAAGGTCAATATTTTTATCCTTGTACGCTTCACATTCTTTTTCAAAATGGGCTCCAAATTTATCTTCTTTGACATATGATTTTACTACCCGTATTCCTGAAAAAACTTCTTGAGCAACAGAATTGATTTTAGCCAATTGTTTTTGAATGATGCTACTCTTTTTATTTATTATACTGCTTACGTAATATATTGAGATAGATAAAATCGGAAGAGGTAATAAGGTATAAAAACTAAGTTTTGGGCTTACTGCAAACATGGCAAAAATAACCAATAAAAAAGTGAAAATCAGGTTAGAGCTGTACAACAAGACTGGACCGATGTACATCCGAACCTTGTTAACATCCTCAGAAATTCTAGACATGAGATCACCGGTCTTGGTTACTTTAAAGAATGCAGTGTCTAATTGTTCATATTTATTAAATATATCTTTCCTTAGATCATATTCAATTAACCGAGACATGACGATGATAGTCTGTCTGGTGAAGTATAAAAAAATACCTCCTAATAGAGCAACGCCAATTACTTTGGCAGAAAAGATCAAGATATCATTGCCATAGAGGCTTGTAAAAGCCTCCGAAACGTTTGATTTTGAATCTACTTTCTCAAAAATATAATCCAAAGATTCACGAATAATCTTTGGAATCTTCAAACTAAAGTAATTGGATAGAAATACTAGAGTTACACCTATTATTAGGTGCCACTTGTATCTTACAAAGTATTTGTTGAGTTGTTTGAGATTTTTCAGAACTATAAAGTTACGTCTTAGTTAGAATAAACAAACTAAGAGGCAATTCGTTTTACAAATCAAAGCTTAAATAGGGTAAAATTTCATCTTTTTTCTGTTTTGAAATGCCTTTCATTAATTCAAAGTCATTTTTATTAACAAATGGTCCATGCGCACTCCTATAAGCATAAATTAATTTTGCCGCTTTGTAGTCGACCAAAAAATGTTCTGATAATTGTTTTTTGGAGGCAGTATTGATTTTAATCATAGTAGGAGGAGTAATAACATCAACATGTTCTTTGATAAGCTGAAAGGTGCTGTCTTTTAGTCCATAAACATTTAGCAACTGCTCTTTTTTTGCATACCCTCCCAATAGCTTTCTGTACTTTAAAATCCGAGAGGCAAAAATTCTGCCGATACCACCTAACTGTTTTAAATCTTCTTCTGAACATGTATTAAGATCAATTTTTGGCAATACTTTCTTAAGTGGCATTTCTTTATTAATAGGCTTTGCTTTTGGTTTCTGCTCTTCGAATTTCCTTGAATCAAAAATAATGTAGTTGTCCAAGCTATGCACTAGTGCAGAATCAATTCCATAGATTGAAAGCAGGTCTTTTTTATTATTGTAATGTTTTCCTTTGGATCGAAATTTTATCCAAGTATCTGCGACACGACTTTTAAATCCTAATCTTTGGATGGAGTCTTTTCCTATTTTGTTAGGGTTAAAAGTGAAAAGTTCATTATTATTACTCCTTTCCTTTTCGGTTTCTTTTTTTGTTGTCGGCCTTTTGGTCTTTAATTTCTTTTGTTTGAAGGACTTAATTTGATTTTCATTTTCCTTTGGAATTATCACTTCTTTTTCAGCCAAAACTTCATCAAGCGCCATGTCATAGACTCTTTCTTCAGACTTTGGAATAAATTGAATAATTAAAAAGATTAAGCCTATGAAAACAAAAACGGTTAATCCTAAAAATTCCTTTCTTTTAAATGCTATTTCTTCTTCAAACCATGACATTTTTGATGGTTTTTAAGAAGTAGTGATATAATTATGTGATAGGTAAACAGTTTCTAACAGTGTTTAATAAAGACCGATGATTTAACTCCAAATTCCGTTCTTAAATAATTGAAACCATTTTTCAAGGGCTTCATCATCATATAAGTTTATCTTTTTAAATACTTCACGTGCAA
>JAHDIE010000028.1:0-40812 GCA_020630955.1 Saprospiraceae bacterium | reverse complement strand
TTTTCAAGGGCTTCATCATCATATAAGTTTATCTTTTTAAATACTTCACGTGCAAATTCAATAGGAGCAATTCCATTGGCCGTTATTATATTTTTATCTGTAACTGCTAATACATTTTGATAGTTTTCTTCTCCTTTATATTCAGGCGCAATTGATTTAAGGTAGTTCAAATCATTGCTTGTGTGTTTAACTTTATTTAAAAAACCTTTGTTGCCTAAAAAGCTGGTTGCAGCACAGATTGCTGCAATTGAATTTTGTCGGTTGTTAACTTCCCTTACTAATTTTTCGATCTCATTTACTTTTTCTTTTTCCCATAGCTCACCTCCTGGCAAAATTAGCAAGCCTATTTCTTCGGCTGTGATCTCAGCTAAAGAAAAGTTTGGACTTACATTTAAGCCACCCATTGATTTAACAGGTTTTCCATCGATCGAAAAGTAATACAGATCAAACCTTTGATTCTTATTTATTTCGGGGGTTAAATAAGAAATTTCCCAATCTGAATAGGCCTCAAATAGAAACACAAATATTTTAGTTTTCATATGTATGCCATTTTTTGATTACTAAATTAATGCGATCTAATTGTCGCATCAAATACAATGATGATTAAAATTCTTTCCCTTTTTATTACAGAAACATCGTTTCTAAAAGATCAAGTTAATTTCTTGTTCTAAATCAGGATGAAGGCTTCTTCCTACCGGACATGCTTCCGCAGCTTTTCGTAATATTTTTTCTTGTGCCTTGGTGTACTTTATATTTTTAGGCATTTGGATATCGACTATAATCTTGGATATCTTTCTGGGAGCAGAAGACATGATCTTGGTTACTTGAGCTACAGCACCATTGAGATTAATTTTTCTTTTTGAAGCAGCAATGCCAATAATTGTAAAAATGCAACTTGCCAAAGCAGTAGCAACTAAATCGGTAGGTGAAAATGCTTCTCCTTTACCGTTATTGTCAACTGGTGCATCTGTGATCAATTGATTTCCTGAACGCAGGTGTGTTGCCTGAGTTCTTAATTCTCCTTTGTACACAACAACTGATGTCATTTTATTTCTCTTTGGGTTTAGTAGCATCTTTCAGTTCTTCAAACTGATCATAACGCCTTATTATTTGTTTCACTAATCGATGGCGAACTACATCATCAGCCGTTAATTGAAGGTTTTCTATTCCATCGATGTTCTTCAGCAATTTTATTGCTTGTGCAAGACCTGATTTTTGATTCCTAGGAAGATCTACCTGGGACATATCTCCTGTAATTATACATTTGGCAGTTGGTCCAAGTCTGGTTAAAAACATTTTTATCTGCAGTGGGGTTGCATTTTGAGCTTCATCTAAAATAATGAATGCATTGTCCAAAGTTCTTCCTCTCATAAAAGCCAATGGAGCCACTTCGATGATGCGATTGGTCATAAAATAATTGAGCTTGTCAGGAGGTATCATATCATCCAGTGCATCATAAAGAGGTCTCAAATAGGGATCAATTTTATCCTTTAAATCTCCTGGAAGAAAACCCAAGTTTTCTCCTGCTTCCACTGCTGGACGGGTCATGATTATTTTTCTAACCAATTTGTTTTTTAGTGCGCGAACAGCAAGAGCAACAGCAGTATATGTTTTTCCTGTTCCAGCTGGGCCAGTAGCAAATAGAACATCATTCATTTCTGATAACTCTACCATTTTTTTTTGGTTTCGCGTTTTTGCTTTTATTGCTCTTCCATTTCTACCATGCACAATGGTAGAACTATTTCCACTTTCAGCCTTGGTTCCATCTTCCAGATCATGAATCTGATTTCCATTGATTAAATCTTCAACATCATGATTACTTAATCCGTGGTTTGTTTTTAATAGCCTGATCATGGACTCGATCATGGCTTTGACATGCTGAGTATTCTTTTTTTCGCCTTTTAATTTAATTTTTTGACCTCTTGAGGTAATGGTCACTTCTGGATAGGCTGATTTTAGGATGTTGATCTTGGAATTTTTCTCTCCATACAAATCTCTCGGATCTACTCCATCTAAGGTTAATTCTAATTCGCTCAAATAATTCTATTTATCTCCTAAAGTAACCAATGTCGTAATAAGTTACAAGAATAAATCGTCCATGATTTATAAATTCTCTATTAATGGCGTTTTGGACAGAATTCCTCTATGAAATAAGGTGGATTTCAATATCCAATAGCTACAAAAGGTCGAAATACTATCAAATGTCTAAATTGTCAGCAGCTAATGCAGGATTTATCGACTATTTTCTTATTAATCAGCCTTCTACATATTATAAAAAAATATCATATATAAATTGGAAATTGGAAATCATCTCATAACTTTGCTTCACAGAATCCGAGTGAATGTCAATTATTACATTAACATCAGACCTTGGGTATCAGGATTACTACTTAGCAAAGTTGAAGTCTTCGATATTGAGGCATTTACCTCAAACACAATTTCTTGATGTGAATCATGAGATTATGTTCCACGATATTCAATTTGCTGCATATAGCTTGATGAATATTTGGCGTGATTTGCCGAAAGGCAGTATACACATCATTTCCGTATATAATCATTATTCTAGTAATAATGAATACATTGCATTTTCTAGAGAGGGGCATCATTTTATTGGTCCTAACAACGGAGTTTTCACATTATTGTTTGAAGATTTAAATGCCTCTGAAACTCATTTAATCAAAGGGGATTTTGATAATTATTTTGGATTATTTGCCCATGCTACAGCTTTGCTTTCTACTGGGGCACCACTTCAGGATGTAGGTCCACAGATTCAAAATTTGAAACAAAAGATCCATATACTTCCTGTCTACACTTCCAACGAAATACGAGCAACAATTATGCATGTTGATCGATTTGGAAATGCAGTTCTAAATATAGAAAAGGGATTTTTTGAAAAAACGAGAATGGATCGAGAGTTTGAAATTTATTTCAAAAACTCTGATCCAATTACATCCATACACAATAGTTTCAGCAAAGTTCAAGTTGGTGATGTTATCGCCATGTTTAATATGAATAATTTTTTAGAAATTGGGATCAACATGGGGAATGCGAGTACCATGCTTGATCTATATAAAGATGGAACCATTCAAATTCATTTTAAAGATTAGCTATGATTATTAGATTGGTAAAAATGCAATTTTCAGAAGATCAGAGACTTAATTTTGTTTCTCTCTTCAATGAAAGAAAAGAAAAAATTGAAGGACAAGAAGGTTGTCATTCGGTCAGACTATTTAACGACATTAAAAATAATAATGTCTTTTTTACTTACAGCATATGGGATTCTGAAAATCACCTAAATAACTATAGGCATTCAGAATTTTTTAAAGAGACTTGGAATAAAACAAAAGCAATGTTTGAAGATAGAGCACAAGCTTGGTCTGTTGTCGAATCAAGTCTTTGTTAGTGGCTACTATCCAAGCTAACGATTATCTCATTAAAGTTGATGAGCCATGGACTGAATTTTCGAAATTTGTTCAATCACATCATTACTCGAAGATTGTAATTCTTGTTGATGAGAATACTCGGAAGTATTGCTATAATCGTGTGAAAGGCCAACTACCATTTGACCATCAAATAATAGAAATAAAATCTGGAGAAGATCAAAAATCGATCTCCACTTGTGAATTTGTTTGGTCGCAACTCTTAAACAATGATTGTGATAGAAAAAGTCTGGTCATCAATATGGGAGGTGGGGTTATTGGAGACCTTGGAGGATTTTGTGCAGCAAGCTATATGCGTGGAATTGATTTTATCCAAATACCTACAACACTTCTCTCGCAAGTGGATGCTTCAGTCGGAGGCAAACTTGGAGTAGACCTCAAGCATTTTAAGAACATGGTTGGGGTTTTTAAAAATCCAAAAATGGTTTGGATTCAAACAGAATTCTTAGACAGCCTTCCGGCAAATGAATTAAGGAGTGGATATGCTGAAGTAGTTAAACATTGCCTTATTGCAGACAAAAAACAATGGGAGGAAATTTCAAAATACGATGACTTATCCCAAATAAATCAATGGACCAATATCGTTGTAGATTCTATTAAGATTAAAAACAAGATAGTCGGTGCTGACCCTTTTGAATCAGGACTAAGAAAAATTCTAAACTTTGGACATACACTTGGACACGCTTTAGAATCACAACTTTTAGAAACAGAAAATCGTTTACTTCATGGTGAGGCAGTCGCTCAAGGAATGATTTTGGAATCTATGCATTCTGTAAATCACGGCAAACTTAGTCAAATTGAGTTTGAAGAAATAAAGTCCTACATTGAATTGATCTTTGGAAAACTTGAAAAACAGAGGCTAGATATTAATGATTTGATCTATATCTCAAAAAAAGACAAGAAAAATTTTGCAGGAGCAATTAAGATATCAACCATCGACAAAATTGGCTCCTGCATATACGATTTCAATATAAGTCCAGACGAAATCAAATCTTTGTTCTCTCAATCAAATTTTAATTAATCAGAACAAAATTCAAAGTAATTATTAATGCATTGTTAATGCACCCTTGTTCCCTAGATTTTCATCTTAATAGAGCCTAGCTTGAGCTTGTTATTAAAAAGTTAGAGCATTTATTATTTCATTAAACTATATTAAGATGATAAAAAATTTAAGCATTGTAGGTCTTCTTTCCATAATATGCAGCTTCGCAATTGGACAAGCTTCATACGAACAAGAAATCAAAACAAAAAACACTACGCCAATCACAAAAATAGAATTCCATGATTCAACATTTGAGTGGGGAGAACTAATCGAAGGGGAAAAAATTAAAAATGTATTTACATTTACCAATACAGGTAAAGAACCATTAATCATTAGCAGTGCAAAAGGATCATGCGGTTGCACCGTTCCCATGTGGCCAAAAGAACCAATAATGCCAGGCGAATCTGCAGATCTTTTGGTTCAGTTTGATTCCAAAGGAAAAGGTACATTAAGTGGCAATCAACAATCAAAAAGAGTTTCAATTACAGCTAATACTGAACCTGCAATCACTTTTCTTACCATAAAAGGAAAAGTTTTTAAAGTAAAAGAACAGGAGGTTACACAAATTAAAAATCAGGAAAAGCAATCAATAAATGTTGATATAGATGAAAGTAAAGTACTCTTATATCCTAATCCTACTGATGGAGAATTGAATGTAAGTCTAAAAGAATACACAAACAGTTCTGGCAGTATTGAAATTTACAATGACGCTGGATCAAAAGTGCATCAATCAAAAGTTACTGACTTTGGTAATGATCAAGTATTTAATGTGGCAGACTTTGCTCCAGGAGTATATACCGTCTCCATTAAAATAGATGATAAAAATAGAATTGCCAAAAGGTTTGTCATACCAGAATAAGACTCGCATCTTATCACAAGCAAAAAAAGTTGTATAGTTTTGCAGTTAGTATTTGATAATAAGCCATTCACTTTCGTGAATGGCTTTTGTTTTTCTTAATTAAATTAGAAAAAGAAGTCGGACCTTAGTCTTGCCCGACCTCTACTCAGATTAAATGTACTGGTACTAAATACGCACTACCCTCTGAACATGACTTTCTTTGTTGTTTTCTAAAACTAATAGAAAATATACACCACTAGCAAAATTTGATACATCTATACTCAAGCTGTTATTTCTAATTTGGCTTTCAAACATAAGTTTACCATCTAGGTCTGTGAGTCTTATGATGGTATTCTCACTTGTGTTATTTAATAATTCAATGTTCAATAAATCGTTTGAAGGATTGGGATAAATTGAATATTTAATATTACTAGATAGACTTCTACTTTCTACCGAAGGATTTCCAATTATAAACCCTGTACATTCTTCTGTACCTATTGGACCAAGATGGCAACCATCATGATCAGGTCCTCCATCTATATGATCAAGCACAGAATCTGGATGAATACAAACCTCCTGCGGATTAGAATTATTTCCAGGAGGAATGTGAGTGATAAGAACTTTGTTTAAATTTTTACCACATCTAATATCAAACGACTCCACGAAGGTGTTTTCGGAAACCACACAGCCATTTGAGTCTGTGATTTCTAGTGAATAAATGGTATTCGTTTCAGGACATACTTCTATTGATTCTGTCGTTTCTCCTGTACTCCACAAATAATTGTATCCTGGTGTTCCTCCTGAAACCGAAGACTCTAAAATTACACAAGCAGCTGGATCATATCCAAAATACACGGTATTACAATCATCCAAGGTGATTAGGATTTCAGATGGCTCTTCAATTGTGACAGCGTAGGTAACTGATTCAACACAATCAGAAATTGTGACAGAATAATTTCCTGCTGCCAATCCACTAATGTCTTCTGTTGTTTCACCATTACTCCATAGATAGGAAAATGGAGGTACACCAGAGGTAACTGTTAAATCTACTGAACCATCACTTGCTCCAAAACAAACATTGTCTACGACTTCAAGTTCCGCAGCAATTTCTGAGCTTATGAAACTTCCTGATTCGAAAAAAACGCCTGAGTCTAAGATTCGATCACCTCTATCTGCGATAGCCAATTTGATATGATAACTTTCACAAGGAATCGTTGCAAGCGTTGCACTAAAAGCATTCAAATAGCCATCATATTGTATGGTTGTTCCTCCATCGTTGTTGTTATATTCACTACTGTTGTCTACTCCGTCACATTCCCCTGGTCCTACATTATTGATAGTAACTGGTGTCATCGTACCTGGTACAAGTGCAATATTTTGATTACTATAATCTGCGCCACCTGGGTTTGGTCCAGTAACCAAAAAAGCAAATACATCATTATATTGCGAACAATAGTATTCTTCATATTCCTCAGAAGCAAAAACATAATTAAAAGAAATTTGATTACCATTAGGAATAAAATCAAATTCTAAAACACAAGCATCTTGAGTGTCACCACCGACAAGAGCATTTAGATCTGCATCTCCTGCAGCATTATTATTTTGTGATGCATCTATAAGATTATTTGGTCCTGGAGCTATATTAATATCGCCTGATGTTAATAAGATGCCAGACTCCAACCCTATGCTCGTTGTAACACCATTAGAAAATGAACCGGAGGCTACATCGGGACATGTCAATACTGCGTTGGAAATATCTAAACCATCTCCAAGAATTTCTTGTGCTAGCTCATCCGCGGAAAGCCCACCTGTCAATGATAATTGTGCATTAGAATTTGTGATAGAGAACAGAATGAGAAAGACAAGTGTACAAGTTGAGACTAAATTTAATTTATAAATTTTCATGATTTAAAGTTTGGGGTTGTTCGTTATTTAATTAATTAGACCTTTTAGAAATTCATTCCACTCCTCTTTTGTCCAAGTGGGTTTGGCTCTTAACTCCAACTGCAAGTAATACTGATTCATTTTAGAATCATAGGTCAAAGTACTCAATGGTGTATTGTAAATAGATTTCAAAACTTTAAAAGACTCATGGCCAGACTTTAAATCAGAATTAATTACCACTGCGTTCGAGTAGTTTAATGATGAATTTTCATCTAATTGAATCAATTTATCATCATTGATTACAGCTTGAGAATTTGCTGAAAAAAAAGACATGAAGCAACAAAGCAAGAGACTAATTTTAATGAACTTAAAATTTTTCATAAATAATATTTTTGAGGTTAAAAATGCAAATCCTATATATTGATATTTAAACCAATATTCTGTAACTAAAAAAGCAGTAATTTTTAACAGTAACTAAAACAGGCTTTTCCTTTAGAACAGAAAACCTGAATTATATTTCTCAGTAATATGCATACTAGAAAATATAACTTTAATGAAAAGAAAGTCTGTAACTTGAGAAGAATGGTATAACTCAGAATGAGTAGTTGTGCAGACTTGGAGAAGTAGTTGTTCTAAATGTGTTGCTTGCAATTTAGACAAAATTGTTATCTGATGCAACAAACTGCTGCAACAGATAACAATAAGAAAATAATTAGGGGTAATTACTGAATGGAAATACCGGAGTTAATTTAAAAAGGTTCAAAGCACAAAGATCTTGATTACAAATTACTGAACTCAACAAATTCATATTCGGGGGAACAAGACAAGAATTGTCTGAGCAATGCCGCATGACCGTTTCCAAATATCAATAAAATTCTTTCTTCCTTAGATTCTGTTATATCTTGAATTTTTCTAAAAATTCTAAGATTTCTATTATACCAATAACTTGATAAAACATCTGCACCTCTGAATTCTCCTAAACGAAAATCGCCTGTCAAATAATTACCATAACCAAATTGGTGAGATTCTTCCGTATTAATATATTTTAAATAATTAAGGAGACTAATTTCTTTCATAAGATTGGTTTGGTAATTAAACCAATTCCGCTTGAGACTGTCTATTAGGTCATCGCTTTTCCAATCATAGTCTTCCCATAGTTGATTCATATAGTCTGGAATAAGTTCTCCAATATCATTGGTCATAGAACCTGCATCGATCGCATAAAGCGTATCTAAGTTTAATTCATCTGCTAAGCGTACCCCTAATTGATGTCTTTCATCTCTTCCAAGTTTTAGCTTACCAGCTTGGTAAGATCTTAAGTCTTCAGTAAATCTATGATTGTGAGCTTCTATTCCAATTTTGGTAGGCTTGAATTTTTTTAAATAATCAAGTAGAACCTGCATTTCTTTTTGCCTTTGCTCGGACAATACATCAATTTGATCTCGTTCTTCTATCTTTAAGGCATCCAAATTTGGATAATCAAAGTGAAATGTACCAACCACCAAAACTTTGGTTTTAGATTTAGGATAAAATTCAGATGGTGACTTCAATTTCACCTCTTCACTTTTAAGATTAGTTGATTGATTCTGAGCATTGAGATGATTACAGATTAAAAATGAGACTGTCAGGATTAGTGATAATATTTTCTTCATAATATTTAATTTTAAGTCCAAGGTATACCCTTACAATAATTTAAAATTGAAGAATCTGTCTATTGTGAGATCATATCTTTAAATGCGATTCTGAAAGAAATAACAACTCACAGATAGAAATTATAATTTGACCGATGATTTTATGCTAATCACCTAATCTTGGTATGGTTTGGAATAAATTATTCTAACTTTAATCACATGAAAAGAGAAATAGGGAAGGTTATTATGTGGGCATGCATACTTCGTTTCTTTATGGGGCCTTTGCGAAATTTCTTGACCGGCATTTCGTCTGTAGAAAATATTGTAAAAGGGTATTTTATCGATCCACATTCTGTAATGATCAATTGGAATTTTTTCCTTTTGTGTATATTATATGCTCTATTAGGGTATTTGGTATTTTATCAATTCTATCAAAAGAAAAAAATATCCTCCATATTTTTTTCACTTGTTATTGGAATTGTATTGATTGTTGGATTCAGATATTATTATGAAGAAATATTACTATTCAATCTTTTCAACAAACGCAATTATCTCGAAGGAACTAGTTTTTATTACCACTTCTTAGACAATCTTTATTATGCAATTCTGTATACTTTTTTAGGTATTGTAGTATACTTAATTCAAGTTTCTATTAATACTGAGAAAAAACTTAATGAACTTAGAAACAGTGAACTTAGTTTTTTGAAGTCACAAATTAATCCTCATTTCCTATTCAATAATTTGAATAATATTTATTCATTGGTATATCAGAAATCTGAAAACGCCCTTGACTCTATTTCGAAATTATCAAATATGCTTCGTTATTCTTTGTACGAAAATGAAAACGAAATTGCAGTGTCTAAAGAATGGAAATATATTGAAGATTATCTCAGCCTCGAATCATATAGACAAAGATTAACCATAGCTGTAAAAAAGAAAATAGATCAAGAGATTATGAATCTCCAAATAGCTCCCTATCTCTTAATTCCATTTATTGAGAATGCAATTAAGCATGGGGTTATTACGGATGAAAATTATCCATTAAGTATCGAATTGATTAAATCTGGAAATAACTTGCATTACACCGTAAAAAACAAAATTATTAATAAAGAAAAAGATAAAATGGGTGGGATAGGTTTAGACAATTTGCGAAAAAGATTAAAACACAGTTATCAAGGAAAACATGTTCTTAAAACAAAACAGGAAGGAACTAATTTTATAGCTAATTTAATTTTAATGGATATATGTTGAATTGTGTTATTGTCGACGACGAACCTTTAGCAATAGATCTGTTAAAAGACTATGTAGAAAAGACTAAATTTCTAAATTTAGAAGGTTTTTTTACGAATCCAATTGAGGCCATGCATTTTGTCCAAGAAGAGAATATCGACTTAATTTTCCTTGATATACAAATGCCAGAGCTTACCGGTATTCAGTTTTTGAAAATTCTGCAGAAAAAATCAAACTTTATATTAACCACTGCTTATGACCAATTTGCTATTGATGGATATGAATTTGACATAATTGATTTCTTGTTAAAACCGATTACCTTTGAAAGATTCATGCTTGCAGCAAAAAAGGCTGAAGATCGTTTAACAAATTTGAATATCCAAGATGCCCAAAATGACAAATATTCTAAAGATTATATTTTTATCAAATCTGAATACAAAGTAATTAAAATAGATCTTGATGACATTTTATATTTAGAAGGGATGGGTGATTATGTTAATGTTCAAACCAAGCAAGGAAAGATTCTTACACTTGAAACCATCAAAAGTCTTCAACAGCGTTTAATTGTATCTAAATTCATTAGAGTACATAAATCTTTTATTATTTCTTTTAGCAAAATTGATTTTATCGAAAGAAATAGAGTCAAGATTGGAGACAAACTGATTCCTATTAGTAATAGTTATCAGAAAGAATTTTGGGAAAAAGTAAGACATTGAATTTCTTCGAATAATATTTACGGAAGTGAAAGCAAAATATGGGTGAGCTTGGATTCAAAAAAGTTTTATTATGTGTTATCCTCCATTTTTATCCAGGTTTAAAATATACCATTCTACTTCCTTTAGGTCCAAATTCTGTCTTCGACCACTTTGTTTTGGGGCATAATGTTTTGCCAAATAATCTAAAATGATGGTTTCATTTGATCCTAAATCTGTCAGTCCTTGGGTTTCTTGCATCCACCTGATCATGCTTTTCCATCCACTACGTGTTGCTCTATTCTGTGTAATCAATTTTGCAGAATGACAAGAAGTACAGGAGCCAATTATCAATTGAATATTTTTATCTGCTTTTAGTCCGGTATTAACATGAATTCCGTTTTCTATCAGATTCCAATTATCATTTCTTTTTTGAATACGTAATAATCTAGACCTATCAGCAATTTCAACCAATTGCTCCTTGGAATATTTTGGCTTATCGATAAAATCATCAATTTGATTTTTGAGAAGAATGTACACACTTAGGATAATCATACCTGTGATAAAAACATTGAGAAGTAAAGTAAATAAGCTCCAAAGATTATGTCGATGATCTTGATCCATCTCAAACAACTTTTATAGCAATTCTGTGGCAAGCATTATTGAGATAACCTTTAGGGTTCCAACCTGGCAAAAGCATCGGTTGTTTCATATCATTAGAATCTGTCGCTCTTGCCCAGACTTCATAATAACCTGTTTCAGGAAACTTGATCATAGCATTAAAACTTTGCCATTCATATCTATTATTGTTGTCCTTTAGGGTACAGTTATTCCAAGACATCCCAAAATCTATCGAATATTCAACTTTGGTGATTTCAGAAGCAGAGGTCCAAGCATGTCCTGAAATTGGTAATTGTTGGTTGATTTTTATGGTGGCACCTGTTTTGGGATAGCTAATTATAGATTTAACAGGCATAGCCTCTATGATACACATATCCTTATCATCTACCTTTGTCCCTGGCGCTACTGGTTTGCATGGAACACGGTATGAACTACCCTTCATTTTTTGTCCGTCATGTACCTTGTTTCTTATAACAATCTTTTCCAACCATTTACCAGAACAAGAAGCTGGGAAACCTCCAAACACCAAGCGCAATGGATATCCATTCAACATTGGAATATCTTGATCATTCATGGACCAAGCAATCATGCTTTCATTTTCCAATGCTTTATCAATTGGAACACCTCTTGAAATTGGGTGCTTTTCTGGATCACCTGAGAGATGCATATCTGCCCCATAATAGCCAATATAAACGGCATTAGATTTTATACCAACGTCTTCCAGTACATCTTTCAATCGAACACCGGTCCATTTTGCACAGCCTACTGCTCCTGTGGACCATTGGTTGCCCTTTGCCGGGGGATTAAATTCTGACCTGCCATTTCCACCACACTCTAGTGTAAGATTTAAACTGACATTTTCAAATTTAGATTTTAATTCAGTCAGTGTGTATGATTTTGTCCTTTGAGCTGATTCCCCCGAAATTGTAAGTGTCCAATTTTCCACATTGATATTTGCTGGAGGCAAACCGTTATTTCGCACAAAGAATAATTCATTGGGCGTAAGTGCATCGTTTAATAAATGTGCAGGAGTCTCCATATTAATTGGACGATCGTTTAATACCGTCATAGACTTACTTTTTCCTGGAAATTGATTGCCAAGAAGAGGTTTCAGACCAACTAGATCTAGGCCTTTGGGAATATAATTTGCAAAAACGATATTAGATCCTATTGACAAAGACAAAGAAGCAGCCAATGATTTTTTGATAAATTCTCTTCGCTTGCTCATGATTAATCTTTATTTATTCTATCAAAGTCAGAAGATTTGTATTCTTTCTTATTAAAGCCTAAGATATTTTGTTTTAAAAAAGTTGATGGAAATTTTTCAATTCCGGGAAAGCCTAATCGGATATCTTTACCGCTAAATGGAATGTAGGCCGTCTTAAATATATAATCCCACACAGAGAGTGTTAGACCAAAATTGATTCCAAATCTTCTTTCTTCTGGCAATTCATAGGAATGATGCCAAATATGCATTTCTGGGCTATTAAATATATATTTCATTATTGGGCCTAAAACAAAAATTCCCAATAAAACAGAAAAACCCATTACTAATAATGAGCTCATCATCGTTGGATTTTCAATCAAATTGAAATCTAAAAGGTTTTGACTTATGATCAAGCCTATTAATGCTGCTAGAATTCCACCTGTTACTCTATGACTTACAGAGATATTGGAATGGTTATAATGTCCCCAAGCAAGGGTGAAAATATGGATGATAAAAAAGTCATGCAAACCTATACCTAGAAGTGCCAATGGAATATATTCAAAACTACGGTACACAATATTTTCCATCCAATGATATCTTAAGTGAGCAGCAAAGCCCATTTCCTCGACAGAGTGATGAACTTGATGAAACTGCCATAGAAAATCTGATTTATGAAGAAGTCTATGAATCCACCATTGAACAAAGTCTCTTACTATGAATCCTGTTATTAGTATAAGCCACATTGGCCAACTGTTCATTGGATTCAAAGCTTGGAGATCGAATCCTCCTGATAGACCTTTGATAACGTCATTGAATAAATTAACAATAACATCTGAGGCAGCATTATAAATGATCAATGAAAAAAGGAAAAAATTGAAGAACATATAAAATCCATCCAGCCAAAAGTCTTTTCTAAAAATTTGTTGTTTTTTTCTCCATGGTATCACAACTTCGAGGACAAAGAAAAAAAGAGAAACCAATATCAACCAATAAAAATAATTTTTGAAGGAAGGATTCGTAATTTCTTGATAGAGATACCCAGCATAACCCTTGTATCCTTCTATGAATATTTCCAAATACTTATTCATTGGTATTAAGTTTTTTAGATAATGAATCTTTCATTTGTATAAATTTATTTTCTGTACACAGTTTTTGTATTGGCACAGTTGAGTCTTTCTTAGCCAGATAACTCCATTCTATCCAAGATCCGTCATAATTTTTAACCTTTTTAAAGCCTAAAATTTCTTTAAGAACATAAAAGGTATGAGACGTTCTCGATCCACTATGGCAATATAGAATAATATCTTTGTCTGATGTAATCCCTTTTGTTTCTAAATCAAATCTTAGGTCTTTTTCCGATTTAATTCGATGGTCTCCATTTAGGTCTACTAGTTGAGACCAATTTAAGTGAATGGAAGTTGGAATACTACCTCTATCAAATGCTCCTAATTTATAAGACAAAATAGAATCTTTAAAAATAAAAGGCTCACCTAGATATTCGTAGTCCTCCCGCGTATCTATCAATATGGTATTTTCATCATTGATTGCTGCGTAAACTTCATCAAAGTTTGCTATAATTGATTGGTCAAATTCTTTATCAAGTTTAAAACTTGATTGATGTTTAAATTCTACTATCTGATCATCTAGTGGTAAATTTGATTCTTTCCAAAATTTCAATCCTCCACTTATGATGCGATAATCATTGATGCCATATAAACTTAAAACCCAGGCAAATCTTAAAGCATCGACATTTGCTTTAGCGTCATACAACAAAAGCGTCTTTCCTTTATCAAACCCAAGCCTATTTAATAATATTTCAAGCTTTTCTTGAGAAGGTATTAGTCCACCATATGGATGATTGTTACTTGAACCATAATCTGGTCTCCAAATGTTTTGAGAATTTTTAATGTGCCCATTTGCAAAGATCTTTTCTTTTGAAACTTGAACAGGAATATATTTATTAGGTTCTTTCAGAAGTAAATCATAAGCCTCTCTCGGATTGATTAAATTATGAGCTTGGATATCAGACTTATCGTTTGAATAATTAACTGAAGTAGATTCATCTTTGCATGATGTTAGTAACATCATCACACCTAAAGTCAAAATGGTAAATATGTTTTTCATTAGCAACTTATAAATTTCAATGCGGTAATCTATCCCTAATTGCTCCATAAATATAGGTACCAACAACAGCTGAAAAAATTACAATTAGGATAGACCAAACACCATGACCCACAAGTGTAAACATGGGCCCGGGACAAGCACCTGTCATTGCCCAACCAAGTCCAAAAATTGTTCCTCCAATCAAATAGCGTGCAAAACTTTTATTTTTTGGCTTAAATTCTATTTGATTGCCTTCTAAATTTTTAACTTTCTTATACTTGAGCATTGATGTTAGCATTAATCCAAAAATAACTGCTGTGCCAATAATTCCATACATATGAAAGCTTTCAAATCTAAACATTTCTTGAATGCGAAACCAACTTACCGCTTCAGACTTGGTCATGATCACTCCGAAAAGGACTCCAGGTATTGTATACTTGATTAATTTCATCCTATTTTATATTGAAAAATAAATTAATAAGCGAGGTAAAATCATCCATGTCATAATTAATCCTCCTAAGAAAAATCCAACTACAGCGATCAAAGATGGAATTTGGAAATTGGATAGTCCACTGATCGCATGACCTGAAGTACAACCACCTGCGTAACGAGATCCAAATCCAACCATAAAACCACCAAAAGTAAGTAGAGTCAAGTTCAATGGGTTAAAAACGTTTTCAGAACAGAAGATTTCTCTTGGAACATAGCCAAATCCTTCTTGAATAGTACTAGGGCTATTTATTCCTAGGGACATCAAGTGTAATTTTGTTGAGCTTGATATTTGAACTGGTTCAGAACTTGGTAAATAATTTACTGCAATATATCCTCCAATTATTGCACTCAAAATGAAAACAAGATTCCAGGCTTGATCTTTCCAATTAAAATTAAAGAATCCATGTTTCTTTCCAGCACCTCCTATTGCACATAATGTTCTTAGATTGGAAGAGGCGCCAAAGTTTCCTCCAAATTTTAGTAACATGTACATTACCAATACAAGCCCTAATCCAGAAATACTCCAATGCCAAGGCTGGGATAAAAACTCAATCATTATATTTATTTTTGATTAACAATATTCTTCTTTAAAATTGCCCAGTAAAAGTTCTGTTTTGAACCAGAGGGTGTCAAATGAAGTTGTTCAAAATCATCAATGATTGTAAATTCTGTCCCAAAATTATCTTGTAGACTTTCTCTATTTAGTTTATTTACACTAAGGCCACTACACTTATGGGGACCATTATTTTTTGAAAAACCAGATATAATTGCAATTCCTTTATTTTTTAGAGTATTCAACAAAATTGACTTATATCGTATTTGTTCAGATCTAGTGCTTAAAAAATGATATACAGCTCTATCATGCCATAAAGAATATTCTCTACCAGGCTTGAAGTTTAGTATATCTGTTTCAATCCATTTTAGCCTAGCTCCTAATTTTTCAACTCTTTTTTTACTTAGAGACAAGGCTTGGCTTGAAATGTCTAAAACTGATAAATCTTTATATCCAGATTTTAATAAAAAATCAGGCAATCTGCTATCCCCTGCTCCAACATCAAGAATTGCTTCATTCTTTGAAGCTAGGTGTTCAGCTATCAAGTTTATACTAACTTGTGGAACTTCCTGATACCAACTTACCTTGCTGGTATCTTTTGTTTGAAAAATATTCTCCCAATGAACTTTACGATTTTCCATTCTTCTTTTCTTAACTTTAAATGAAATACTCATTTCTATTTACTTATGAATGCTATATATCCTCCATCTAGATTTATTGTATTCTTGATGCCAATTTTTTTCATTGCAATACAGGCATTCATACTTCTTCTTCCGCTACGGCAATAAACAAAGTATGTTTTATCTTTATTTAAATGCTTAATTTCATTTTCAAACTGTTCTCCTTGAAAATTTATATTAATAGCACCGTCAATGGTTCCATCTTTAATTTCATCGGGCCTTCTAACATCCAACAATACAGCACTTTCATCTTTTTTCAGATTGATTAAAAATTCTTGTACACTTTGATTAGCTATCTGGTTCATATAAAATATTTTTGTATAAAATTTATCTGAAGTTTAACTACTTATTCCATACTACATTTAAGGTTTTTACTCATTAACTTCTTTCATCATTTTATCCCAATATCAATTTGAGAGAATATATTTTTTCAATATCAACAGCCTCCAAGGTGCTTCACTTGAGTTAAAAACTAGCATGAATTTGTTCTGCTTACTTAACTACAATGTAGAAGGACATACATAATCTGATTTTGGAATATTGGTCTCTTTGATAGCCTTATATCCTCCTTGCACATCGATTAGGTTATGGTATCCTCTTGACTTTAATATTGAAGCAGCAATCATTGATCTGTAACCCCCTGCACAATGAATATAGAAATCTTCACTTTTTGGAAACTCACTAAGATGATTATTTAAATTACTTAATGGGGTGTTCTCTGACTCGATTATATGTTCAGACAAATGTTCTGACCTTCTTCTTACATCAAAAATTTTTGCGTTTTTAAATTCTTGCTCTAACTTTTCTGCCGAAATGGTTTTAATGGAATCAACTTCAAAGTTGTCTTCCTCCCAAGCATCAATTCCACCATCCAAATAACCTAAAGTATTATCAAAACCAACTCTCGAGAGTCTGGTAACGGCTTCTTTCTCCCTTCCTTCAGGTACTATTAGTAAAATTGGTTTTGTTATGTCAACAATAAGTTCACCGACCCATGGAGCAAATGAACCATCAAGTCCAATAAAAATACTATTGGGAATATGACTAAAAGAATAATCAAAAATCGAACGAACATCCAATACTAAAGCATCAGACTCGTTTGCTATTAATTCAAATTCTTTTGGAGAAAAAGGTTTTAAACTTTTATCTAAAATATTATCAATATCATCATAGCCTTCCTTATTTAATTTTACATTAAGAGGAAAATATCCAGGAGGTGCAAGCAATCCATCTGTCACTTCTTTGATAAATTCCTCTCGTGTCATATCTTCTCGAAGAGCATAATTTACTTTTCTTTGATTGCCCAATGTATCGACAGTTTCAGTCATCATGTTTTTACCACAAGCAGAACCTGCTCCATGTGCAGGATAAATGATTACATCATCTGGCAACGGCATAATTTTGTTTCTAAGACTATCAAAAGAATAACCTGCCAAGTCTTCAATGGATAGCTTTTCGCCTTTTTGGGCCAAATCAGGACGTCCAACATCTCCTAAGAACAAAGTATCTCCTGTAAAAAGGGCATATTCTTTTCCATATTCATCGATTACTAAAAAGCTGCTACTTTCCATTGTATGACCGGGTGTGTGCAGGACCTTAATTGTTATATTTCCTAATTTAAATATTTCTCCATCTTTGGCTATATAAGCATCAAATGTTGGATTTGCATGTGGTCCATAAATAATTGGGGCTCCTGTTTTCTTAGATAAACTTACGTGTCCACTTACGAAGTCTGCATGAAAGTGAGTTTCAAAAATATACTTGATTTTTACATCATCATTTAAAGCTTTTTCTATGTATGGTGAAACCTCTCTTAACGGATCAATAATAGCTGCTTCTCCATTGCTATAAATATAATAAGCACCTTGAGCTAAACATCCTGTGTAGATTTGTTCAATTATCATATCTTCTGATTTATTGGATTATTTGTTTGTATTTTATTTAATTGGATTGTATTTTTTGTTTCATGATTAGGTTCTATAGCATCCTTAACAGATAAGAAGAAATTTGACTTTCCTATTAAATAATAGATACCATTTAATGAAAAAATATCCCTGATTGGTCCTTTTACATCTGCAAACTGAAGTTGGATATTTTTCAATTTTAATTCTTGATAAAGATCCTTCAGCATATGTATTGCGCTAGAATCAATATGATGTATTCCTGCAGCTTCAATAATTACTCTATCAACATCTTTTTTTAGCGCAATTCTTTCCATTATTGATTGTTTAAATGCTTGACAGTTTCCAAAAAATAATTGAGCGTCAAAACGAATTATCAAATGCTTATCAAAAGTTTTGAGATTGTTAAACCTTGAGACATTTCTAAATGTATTAGAATCAGGAAAGAGCGCAACTTCAATAAGATTTGGGTAGGATATTCTATATAGGACCAAAAGAATTGAAAATATTACACCCATTAAAATACCAGCTTCAATACCAACGATCAAGGTAAATATTGCAGTGATCATAAAGGTTGCAAAATCTAATTTATCCGTTTCCCAAAGATGCCTTGCCTCTTTAATATCAATCAGACCAAAAACAGCAACCAAAATAATAGCGGCTAGTACTGCTTTAGGTAAAAAATAGAAATAAGATGTTAAGAATAACAAGGTTATTAAAACTATTAAGGCACTAATTATGGCTGCAAATCCAGTACGTGCTCCTGCTTGATTATTTACTGCCGTTCTTGAAAATCCTCCCGTCACAGGAAAAGAACTAAATAATGAACCAACAATATTTGTTGCTCCTAAACCAATCAATTCTTGATTAGGATCTATTTCATAATCCTTGTGTTTTGATTGAATAGCTTTGGCAACAGCAAATGATTCCATATAACTTATAACTGAAATCGTAATCGCAATAGGAATTAAGCTACTAATTGCATCTGCACTATAACTTGGTATTTGAAATTTAGGTAAACCGCTAGGGATTTCCTTTATTATCTTCACACCATAACCATCTAGGCCAAAATAATACACCAAAAAAACTCCTAAAATTACCACAATCAATGGAGACGGAATTCTTTTATTTATGTTCCTTAAGGCAAGTATAATAATTATTGACCCCATACCAATCATCAAAGAAGGTAAGTTGACTGCGTCAAGGTTGTATATAATATTAAGCACAACTTCATGGACTTTTCCTCTTGGAATATCGAAACCAAATAAATGCTTAAGTTGGCTGAATCCAATAATTAATGCAGCTGCTGAAGTAAAACCTGAGATTACTGGATGAGAAAGAAAATTGACTAAAAAGCCAAGTTTAAACAAGCCAAGAACCAATTGAATTAATCCTACCATTAAGGCCAACAAAATGGTAAGACTAATAAAAGACTCAGTACCAATTGTTGCAATACTTCCAACTCCGCTAGCCACCAAAAGTGAAACCATTGCAACTGGTCCAACCGCTAACTGTCTTGATGTTCCAAAAATCGCATAAATGATTAATGGAATGGTGGAAGCATACAAACCATAGATTGGAGGAAGACCAGCCAACATAGCGTATGCCATTCCTTGAGGAATCAACATAATTCCAACTGTCAGTCCTGCAGTTAAGTCACCTGAAATAAGTTCTTTCTTGTAGTTTGGCAACCACTCTAATATTGGAAAATACTTCTTTATCATTTTATATTTACAACACTTGTTAAATTGTTCATATATTATTATAAAAAAACCTAAACTAGCGAGCAATTACTCATGCAGTCCAAAAGAGGCAAAATTGATTTTTCTGCAATACTGTAATACACTTGTTTTCCTTTTTTATCTGACCTTAAAATTCCATTGTCTTTCATCTTTGCAAGATGATGCGACATCATACTAATTTCACAATCCGGCCCAATGGCTTCGCACAAAGAAGAAACATCCATTGGTTCTTTTTCGCTTAATAATTGCAATATTTCGAGCTTTACAGGGTGTGCTATAATCTTTAAAATTCTAGCAGCAACTTGTAATTTAGATTTAGAAAGTTTTGTTGTGTTATAATTCATAAAGCAAATATAAAACATTTTAACATTTATTCAAATATTAAAATGAAATTTTGTAAAAAAGGGGACCATATGGTCCCCTTTTCAAATAAATCTCCAGTTTACTGGATTAGTATCTATAATATTCAGGCTTATATGGCCCTTCAAGTTTTACATTAATGTATTCCGCTTGTTCTTGTGTTAGATTTTCAAGTTCTACACCAATTTTAGCAAGGTGAAGTCTAGCAACTTTTTCATCCAAATGCTTTGGTAACATGTAAACTTTGTTTTCATACTTATCGGTATTCTGCCAAAGTTCTAATTGCGCCAATGTTTGATTAGTAAATGAGTTAGACATTACAAATGAAGGGTGACCTGTTGCACATCCAAGGTTTACCAATCTTCCTTCTGCTAAAACGATAATATCCTTACCATCAATGTTGTATAAATCAACTTGTGGTTTAATTTCATCTTTTGTATTTCCATATGCTCCATTTAACCAAGCCATATCGATTTCGTTATCGAAATGTCCAATGTTACATACAATAGTCTTGTCCTTCATTGCTCTGAAGTGTTGCTCAGCAATGATATTAAAATTACCGGTTGCTGTAACCACTATATTTGCTTCTTTTACTGCATCAATCATTTTCTTCACCTCGAATCCATCCATTGCAGCTTGCAATGCGCAAATCGGATCAATTTCTGTAACGATCACTCTACATCCTGCTCCTTTTAATGAGGCTGCTGAACCTTTTCCTACATCACCATATCCTGCAACTACAGCAACTTTTCCAGCCATCATCACATCGGTAGCTCTCCTAATGGCATCCACACAAGATTCTTTACAACCGTATTTGTTATCAAATTTAGATTTGGTTACAGAATCATTGATGTTGATTGCAGGCAAAGGAAGAGTCCCTTTTTCCATTCTTTCATAAAGTCTGTGAACTCCAGTTGTGGTTTCTTCTGAAATTCCTTTAATATTTGGTACTAACTCCGGATACCTGTCTAAAACCATATTGGTCAAATCCCCTCCATCATCTAGAATCATATTCAAAGGTTTGCCATCTTTGAAATTGGTTAAAGTCTGTTCTATGCACCAATCAAATTCCTCTTCATTCATTCCTTTCCAAGCATAAACTGGAACACCAGCCTCTGCAATGGCAGCAGCTGCATGATCTTGTGTTGAGAATATATTACAAGAAGACCATGTAACATCAGCTCCTAGGTGGACTAATGTTTCAATTAATACTGCTGTCTGAATAGTCATATGAAGACATCCAGCAATATTTGCCCCTTTCAAAGGTTGAGAATCACCATATTCTTCTCTTAATGACATCAACCCTGGCATCTCTGCTTCTGCCAAGTTAATTTCTTTTCTTCCCCAAGCAGCAAGACTTATGTCTTTTACTTTATAATTAAGCTTTTGTTCTGTAGATAACATTTAAAAATTTTTTGCAAAAATAAGAAATATAGTTATGAAATGCATACTTAAGAATCAATGCATATTCTCTTTAATTGCGGATAAAGTATAATAATATGCCGATAACAATAAGAAATAAAAACATAAAGATCACGGCATATCCAGACCAATCAATGGGTTTCTTTTCCATAACAAGTATAAAACGGGAAAACATAAAAATTGTTTGAAAAACTGTTTTCTAGAACTAATTAAAAATTAATAAGCAATCAAACAATAAATTCAAACATATATAAATTTTTTATATATATTTTTTGTACATTTGTTTTCTCAAATCTTAGTTATGAGCAAAATACTTACCAATCCCCAAAAGCTTTCCATTTTATTTCTTTTCATGTTTGTGTCAATATTACAAATCAATGCTCAAGAAATATGTGACAATGCTATTGATGATGACAATGATGGCTTGATTGATTTGAATGATTCTGATTGTGTGTGTTCAGACTTAATGGCAAGTTCTTTAATTCCAAATCCTTCCTTTGAGGAAATGAATTGTTGCCCGAATACGGAAGCAGAATTGAATTGTGCTGATGGATGGATCCAGGCATCAGAGCCCACAACAGATTATGTTCATACTTGTGGAGTATTGGGAAATCCCTTTTTAGGATTTGAAGCACCCTTGCCATTTCCAGATGGAGAAGGTGCAATTGGTTTTAGAGATGGAAAACCAGGATTTCCAAATTTTAAGGAATATGCCGGAGCTTGTTTGACACAGGCCATGACGATTGGTACTGAATACAGATTAGATTTTTTTGTAGGATTTCACGACGAACCTGGTAGTTTGAATTTTGATATGGCAATTTTTGGAACAACAGATTGTGGCAATCTCCCTTTCGGAAATGGAAATCAAGATTTTGGCTGCCCAACAAATGGACCAGGATGGGTAGAACTTGGTGCAATGACCGTCAGCGGAGTAAATGAATGGAAAAATGTGATCTTCAATTTTGTAGCAGATCAAAACTATGAAGCTATTGTATTAGGTCCTGCTTGTGCAATAAACCCAAACATTAACCAGGATCCATATTTTTTCTTTGATAGATTGGTATTGGCTGAATCAATTATGTTTGAAGTGCCTTTGGCAGAAATTACTGGAAACATCTGTGAAAATAGTTTGGTTCTAACAAGTTCTGACGCAATGGGAGGATCCTACCAATGGTATAAAGATGGTGTCGCATTAATCGGTGAAACCAACCAGTCTTTAAGTTTACAAAATGATGGTAATGCCAATGGAACCTATGAAGTTGTCATAACAACCTCAACTGGATGTTTTAATGGAGAAGCATATGATTTAGAGGTCCCTATTTACGAAAGTATAGTAGAAGAAAAATTCTGTGAAGGAGGATCAATTGTAATTGATGGTCAAGAATTTAATCAAGCTGGTACATTTGATTTACAGTTGGTAGCAGAGGATGGATGTGATAGTTTGGTTACGCTTGTATTGGAAAGCACAGCATTGATGACAGAAACTATAACTTTCGAAGGGTGTGAAGGTGATGAAATTATTATTAACAATGAAAGCTATTCAACCGGAGGAAATTATACTCAAAATCTTACCAGTGTAGATGGATGTGATAGTATTTTAACCATCCAATATTTTACATCAACAGACAGTAGCTCAGACTTGGAGTTTGATATTTGTAGTGGTGATGTCATTTCCATAAATGGCGAAAGTTATTCAGTCAGCGGCAACTATACTCAGACTATATCCAATGTTGCAGGATGTGATAGTGTTATCAATATAAGCATATTGAGTGCTACAGCAATGGAAGGATCTGTTGCTTTTGAAATTTGTGATGGAGAAGAAATTGAGGTAAATGGAGAATTGTATAATCAATCTGGAGGATACACCCAGGGTTTGACAAGTGTTTCGGGTTGTGATAGTTTGTTGACCATTACGATCACAAGCTTGGCCAATGCAGAGTCCAACTTACAATATAGCATCTGTGATAATGAATCTGTTACCATTAATGATCAAGTGTACAATATGGAAGGAAGCTATACCCAAACTTTGATTGCAAACAATGGTTGTGATAGTATAATCCATATCAATATATTTTTAGAAGATATATGCAGTGATTGCATATTCTATACAGAATTTAATAGTGGCTCAATTGAACTTTCCAAATTATCAAAAGATAGATTAAATGTAAATTTGGTTAATGATGGAAACATCAAGATTTCTTCAGAAATGGGTATCGAACAATTTCTGCAATTTAGCGCTTTATATCTAGTAGATAATGAAATCCAAGAACAAGGTAAGCTTTCGAAAATTGAAGATATAATCAATGGAAGAACAAATATTAATTCATTGATTGCAGAATGTAATTGGAAACTTGGTAACACATTTACAGTAAGTGAAATAACCAAGTCTCTACCCTATTCAAATTCTGAATTACCGAATGACATCAACACTGATAAATTGAATCATCTGTATCAGAATATTTTGTATCAGCTTGAAGAGTTAAGACCAGGAGCAAATATGAAAATAAACTACAGGTAATTTGAAAGACAAATATCTGGTCAAGATTTAGGCGTCTTCCATCTTCCTTCCATGAGTTTGTAAAATAGAATTATTATAGACATTAGACCTGTAAGGAGATTTGCTAAGATGATGGGCATGGAGTTAATTTTAATCCCATAATAAAACCAAAGCGCAATTCCTGCCACAAAAAAAAGATACATATAAAGGGAAATTCCGGAAGTATCTTTCGTCCGTACAGTTTTGATCACTTGAGGGATAAAAGAACTTGTAGTAAGGATTGCTGCGATGTAGCCAAGTTGCTCAATGGTCATTTTAAAGTGCTTGAGAAACAAATGTAATCAAACAGCTTAATAAAAGATGAAAGTTAGTCCACTATATAGGGCTTAAATACAATCTTGTTCGCTTATTTGATCTCAATGATGAGCTTTTAAAAAGGTCTAAAATTTTTGGATTTTTAATAGAGGGGCGCATAAATCCTTTTCCAGAGATCATTTTATCATTATTCAATACTTCTTGATATACAAAATCTAGATTCATGAATTTATCTACTGTTCCTAAAATGGTTCCGAATCTGACTGACCCACCCTTGTAGATTCCAAAAACTATATCCTTACGCCTGTGCAAGGTAAATATTTGTTGATCCTCTGGGTGGGTAGATTTGTATTTTAGAGAATTATACATGTATTAATATTCAATTAAGATAAAAGACTAGGCTTTATAAATGTTGATATTGAATTGGTATAATTTTTTATCTGAGGCTTTAGATTATAATCAATAGCAATTTGGCAAAGTTGAATTGGAAACTGCATAGAGTCTTTAATGGTTATTTTAGAACCATCGACTTCTTCCCATTTTTTTAAAGAGATTTCTTTCACAAATTTTGAAGCTGCTTTCTTGCCTAAAAAATCTTTCATTCTTATTAAGATCTCTACATCAAATAGCCACTTTGATTGGAAGTTGTTTTTAAAAATTTCTTTAGCAATAGATCTGGAAAAAACTTTAGCTCCACATTGGGTATCTTTAATATCTAGACCAATAATCTTATTGATGAATTTTCCAAACACATAACTTGCAGCCTTTCTAAATGTAGATCTTTCCATTTCAACATCTACATCTAATTTTCTAGATCCAATAACAGCATCTAGACTTTGAGTGGTCAAGACTTCAACTAGATTGGAATAATCATCAAATCCTGTAGCTAAATCAGCGTCAATAAAGCCAATATTTTCAACCATCGTATTGTCTAGAAGATACCTTACACCTGATCTAACAGCGGATGCCTTACCACCATTTTCAGGCATATCATAAACCAGTACTTGTGTTTCGAAGCCTCTATTGCACAACATTAGTTCATACTGAAAGTTTTTAAGGACGTTTAGGGTTTCATCCTTACTACCATCATTAACAAAACATAAGGTATAATCAGGATTTCTATTAATAAAGGTTTTAAACTCAGAGAGTTTTAACCTATTTGCCTCATTGTAGCATGGGATGACGATTCCGTTTTTCATAATCTTCTTATTTGGTTATTTGATAATTCAAAAGTGCGGGCAAAAGGGGATCAAATCTTTTAGATTTCTAGTTGTGGTAACTAGACTTAGATTTTTGGTGCGATTGTTTCGATTTTCGATTTTCGATAGAATATGAGGGGGGTTTCTCAATATGAAGGTTTGCAGAATGGCTGACAAATCAGAGCCAATGATTGGTGGATACTAGTTGATGTTGTTATATCTTTGGAAGTGTTACAATTGGGTCAGACTAAAACATATTATTTCATAGCCTTGATTTTAGGCTTATTGTTTCATGGTACCATCTTGTTTTTCACATTTGAAAAAACATATGATGCGTACGTTCATATGTTTTTTGCAGAGCATTATGCGAATGGTTGGTTTGAGACTTGGAATTATAAATGGTATACTGGTTTTACCATAACAAGTTACCCTCCATTGGTACATCAAATCATTGCACTTTTTTCTAAGATAGTTGGTTTAAAGTTTGGCTTTTATATTTGGTCACTTTGTGCCATCTTTTTATTTATTAGAGGGGTATACAAATTCTCATTAATTTGGGTCCATGAGCGTGCTGCAAGTTATGCTGCCATTTTATCAGTTTTTTCAAGTTCTTTGGTTGAAGCTGTTCACATTTTTGGACAACTTCCTAGCATTACTGGTATTGCTTTTTTATTAAATGCCTGTCCAGAAATATACAAATGGTTTCGTTATCAAAGAAAAATACATTTGTTCCTTGGGTTAGCTTTATTGACAGTGACAACTACAGCTCATCATGTTAGTACGATATTTGGGATGATATTTTTTATTCTTCCCGTCATAGGTACTGCTGTGATTGACAATTATATTTCGGAGAAAAATGGTATTCAAAATATCAATCTCAAGGGATTTATAAAAAGAGCAGTAAAGGCAATCCCCCGATCCGCAGGCTTTGGCTTACTAGTAATTGCAATTACGATTATTGTGATTTTTCCTTATTGGTATTGGTCTAAAACAGATCCAATATCGCAAATACCGATCCCACATGGCTCGAGAGAAAATTTTCTTTTCGAAGGAAATTTAGGAACGATCTTTTTTTTAATTCCATGGGGAATGATGTTGTTTTTCCTTCCATATTTGGCAAAGCGGTTATTTGTAAGAAGGAATATTTTTCTAGCTATTTCTGTTTTTCTAGCATTTCTATTAGGTACTGGAGGAACTACCCCAATTCCAAAGATGCTTCTGGGAGAAACAGCATTTAATATTTTGACTTTAGATCGTTTTACATTTTGGGCAAGCATCTTGTCATTGCCATTTTGGGGTGCATTTTTTAATCAAATTATTCATTTAGATTTAAAGGAGCACTTATTGAAATTAGGAGGCAAGAAAATTCAGATAACTTTTCTTTCATGCTTTGTCATTGGAATTATTTTAAGTAATGTTTTAATCGTCAACCTTGGCCATTTTAAACCCTTTCAACCAGAGAAAATTGATATTAAACCCATCACGAATTTTCTGCAAAGAGACCAACACGACAAGTGGCGCTATTTAACTTTAGGCTTTGGGGATCAAATGGCATGGCTTTCGGCAAACACAACAGCCCTGACAGTAGATGGAAATTATCATTCCGCAAGAAGGCTTCCAGAATTAACAACCAGAGCAATCGAGCGATTGGAAAATGCAAAGTATCAAAAAATGGAGGGCATTGGTGCTTTAGATGATTTTCTCACAATGCCTGAAAAGTATAATTTAAAATATGTATTCTCAAACGATAAATTTTATGAACCTGTTCTACACTTTAATGGATGGTCTAAAGTTCAACTTCTTGAAAATAATATTGTTATTTGGGAATATCCCGATGTACCACCATTACAATATTTATTGCCCTCCAAAAATATTCCAATAATCCAAAGATTAATGTGGGGCATATTACCACTTACTTGCTTTAGCATAGCCTTTTTATTGTATGTTCTTTCTAGAACAAAATATATTGAAGACGACATTCTGCTTTTTAAAAGAGAAAATTATTATGAAAGCAATAATTCGTGGAATACCTTATTCAGTTGGATCTTATTTTTGTTTGTTGCAACTCTATTTATTTTTTTAAACTTTAAGCTAAATAAGAATAATCACTCCAATCCGAAAAATCTTGCGGTTGCATATTTTGATGCCATTGATTTTAAAAGATTTCAGGATGCATATACCTTATTGGATCCCAACTCACGTTCTAGCTTTGATCAGTTTATGCTTGAATTATCAGTTGAGGACGGAATACTTGCTTCATTTGCAAAATTAGATCATCTAAAATTTGATATAATCAGTAATGAGCATGAAGCCGTTGTTCAAGTAATTGCAAATTGGGTTACCTCGCTCAACGAATATCAAAGTCATCATAAATTTGATATGATAAAAAGTAAGAGAAAGTGGTACATTGTTAAAGAAGAATTTGAAAAGAACATTCCTCCTAATCAATTTTTTAGTCTACCAAAACTTGATTTTAAAAATCAGGGAAGAAGAAAAACAAAAATTGAAAAAACACCAAAAGAAGATATTCTTGATAGACCAGAAGCACAGATTATTCAAGCTAATCTAATTAAAAGTAAGGATGGATATCATGTAGTTGGCTCAGTACAAAATATTGACAATGTTCCAAGTTTTGTTTCTATGGAGGCCATTATGTACGACAAAAATGGCAATCAAATTGACAGAGCTAAAGCAGGAGAAAAAATAATCCATGATTTATTACCTAAAGAAACTACTCCTTTTAGAATTGACTTTAAGAATGGACCATATTATTATAAACCTCACGAAGTTGTATTGTTTGCCAAAACCCTTGTATCTGACAAAGAGCTTTATAAATTTCAAGGCATTGCAAACTTGAAAAGCCAAGAAGATAAATTAACCGGTCATATAATCAACTATGGAACCAATGAAATAAACATACCTCAAATTTTATATGCTCAATACGATGAAAATCAAACACTATTTTGGGTAGGCAAAGAATACCTAGAAAAAGGAATAAGACCTCAAAGAAAAAAGTCATTTTCATTAAGTTTAGCAGATAAGCAAATAGCTGAAAAAATTAATAAAATAGATAAAGTATTTATCAATGGTGTGCCAAATTTGGAAATGAAAATAAGTGGAATGGCTCTTCCATCAAGTGAGTTTCACCATTTTAAAAAGACCAAATTTGGAATGGTGGAAGCGAGAATCAACAGTTTTGTTTATGAATTGAATAAATAATGAAAGTACTTTATTACATATTATTTTCAATACTACTTTTCTCATGCAATAGTAAAATTGAAGAAGTTCCGCCTTTCAAGCTACAATCAAATGATATTATTTTTCAATTAGAAAATAACGAAATAAATGCAGGGGAAGAAGTTAAAGCAAGCGGTAAAATTCTTATTGATATTCCACATGAAGTGAAATTTGATCTGTTGGTAAGTCATGCCTTGTATTCTGAAGTCTTTACATGCAAAACAAATAATGGCTTATTTCAATTTGTAATACCCGCTTATAGTAATAAAATTGCTGGAGAAGTAAATTTGTATGTTTTATTTGAGGGCAAGCTTATTGGAAAAGATAAATATTTCATCAAACCGCTAGAGGGTCTTAACAAGATTCAAATATTTAACGGGCCAAAAGAATTGTTTGCAGAAGATGAAGATGCTTCAATGATTGTAGCCATTCCTCATGATCCATTTGGAAATCCTTTGCTACCACCTTCTACTGTTAATTTTCGCTCCAATTTTGAGGGCAAATTAAAAGAAGAATCGAATGCAGAAATAAAGCACTTGACCGCTTATAAAATTACAAAATCAAAAAGTAAGCAAGGCAAATACATCATTGGAGTAAATTCTTCAGAAGCTAATGCACAAGAACAAGAACTAATTATTGGAGCAAATATGCCATCAAGTTTTACCATTGAACTTTTGAGCTTTTACCCTTTTGCAGATTCCAGACAAAACATACATATCAAAACCGATGTTATTAAGGACAATTTAGGAAATATTGTTGCCGACGGAACAATGATTAATTTCATAATTAAACAAAATGAAGAATTATACGGAGTTTACCAATCATATACAATAGGCGGGATAGCAAACATCTACATACAAAATCCTAACAATGCAACGGTCTGGCAAATTACTGGAGGACTATATGACAATATAATTAGTAATGAGATAACGTTAAATTTTAGCAAGAATATCAATGACTTTAAGCTACATTGGAATCACGATAAAAAAATTTTAAATGTTGGACCTGTGATTGGTGATTTGGGACAATTCGTACCTGATGGATCCGAAGTAAGGATAAGTTCAATAAATCATGGTCTTGAAGATTTTGTCTACCTAGAAAATGGCATTATTAATTACAAACTAAATTTTGAATGGATTGCAAAAGATCCAAAACAACTGGAAGTGCTCATTGGGGGTCTTCAAAAAATGATATCAATTGAAGAATAACAATTTTGGCATATCAAATTTTTTAGCAAGACTATTTTACATAGTAATTTTTGCATTTGTGATTGGCGGTTTTGCTAACATCTTCAGTTATTTTAAAATTGGTGCGCAAAAGCAAGATCTTTTAGTCAAAGCTAGTAATGAAAGCCAAATACACGACCCAGCTTATACTTGGGATATTAAAAATATTGCAGAAGGGATAATTCTTGATGAATATACTCGTCAAGAAATACAAGATGCATATACATCAGCATGGTATGTTATGAATCAAAGCATTGCTGCAGGAAAAGACTTAGGACTTTCTGACCGCTTTTCTGTTCAAATGATAGAAAAAATTGGTAAATATTTAAGCAGTAACAAACCATTGGTAGAAAGGGTTGATCTCAATCATAATATTAAGGTACACCTATTCAGCTATGATCGCCAGATTGTTTCATTTACAGATTCAAAAGTTAGTATAATAAAGAGATTAAAGGAGACAAGATCAATGAATGAACAAATGATTTACGATACCCTTTCCTTCGATATTGTTATGGGTTTGGAGGACGGATATTGGAAAGTCTTTGAACTACTTCAACTAAAATCAAATCCGGTAGACTCCTTCAAAGATGAAGAAGCAAAAAATATAATTCCTGAGAACCTTAAAGGAGTTAATTATTACCCATCAGCTAATCCATGGCTAAATTTTTGGAGAAATTACAATCCAGAAGTTGTAAAAAAAGATATTGCTTTGATCAAGCATTATAAGTTTAATCATCTAAGAATATTCATTCCATACGCAATTTTTGGTAAAGGGACATTGAATAAAAAAATGATTGCTAAACTGGACTCATTTCTTCATATCTGTGATGAAAATAAGCTAGGAGTCACATTGACACTGTTTGACTTTCCTGAATCATATCGTCTCGCCTATTACCCATCTACTCGCAAACATTTAATCCAACTCCTTGATCGTTATAAAAATCATCCAGCTGTTTTGGTTTGGGATTTTAAAAATGAACCTGATCTTGATTTTAAACATTATAACCAATCAATCGTTCTTGATTGGCTTGATTTTATCCTTAAAGTCTCAGAAGAATATGCACCTGAGATCATAACTACAATCGGGTGGTCGGATCCAATTTACAGCCACCATTTCGCAGATGAGCTTGACATTGTTTCTTATCATATGTATGGTGATATCAACAAACAAAGATCACATTTGCGGCAGCTAAAAGAGAAGATTGGTAATGATAAACTCATTTACATCAGTGAATTTGGGACAACCAGTTTTCAATCAAAATTTTTACCCTTTGGTTCTACAGAAAAGGAGCAAGCAATATACGTGAAAGAGGCTTTAAGCTTTATACAAAATGAAAAGATTCCCCACTATGCATTTTGGACGCTTCATGATTTTAAAAAGGCACCCAAGGAAATTATTGGATGGAAACCATGGATCAGAAAGGCCCAAGAAAATATGGGTTTGATAAATGGAAATGGAAAAGAAAAGTTAGTGGCAGGGAATTTCAATGGTCAAAAAGAAAAAATAGAACGACTTTATTGGTACGAAAAAATAAAGCCATTCTATATCATCTTCTGCTCAATACTTATAATACTATACTTGATTAATATCAAATTCGATTTTTAGAAAGCTCTTTGAAGAGCTGAAATATTGACAACCTTTGTTTTGATCAATTTATAAAAATGAAGCTTGTACCATTCAACAATATCCTCCATTGGTAATCCAACAGCTGCTGCGTAATTTTTTCTTCCGATTCTTTCCCTTTCTGATGGGTTTAAAAGAAGTCCTTCGATAGCATCTGCCATTTCCCCAACATGGTTAGGTGTAAAAAATGCACCTTCATAGCCCTCATCTTCTATAAGTTCCTTCAAATCTCCAATATTGGGCATGACAACACTCTTACCATAGCTGCCTGCTTGATGCAAAACACCTGAACTTCCTGTAGTGCTTGTATAGGGAAATACTGCGATTGTACTTTCTTTAAAAAGTATAGGAACATCATCTTCTTCGACATAGCCCGTAAATCTAATATCATCAATATTAGCATATTGCTTTTTTACTTTTTCAAGATATCCTTTAACGTTTGGATTATCGGTTCCAGCAATTACTATTTCGATATCCTTTCCAGTTCTTTTTCTCACAATTTCTACTGCTTCAATCATTTCTTCTACTTTTTTGTAGGTACCAAATTTACCAAAAGTCATGACCCTTAATTTTTTATTCTTGATGCTATTAAAAATTGGCAACTTAGAATTTTGAAAACTACCATGAGGAACTAATGAAACATTCTTCGCTCCGTACTTCTTTTCTAAAACTTCAACATATTTTGCCATGGTGACAGCAACCACATCAGCTGAAAGAACCAATTTGGTTAATATAGTTCCTGCAATGTTATAAATCCATTTCATGAGAGAGCTATTGGTAATTCCTGCTGAACTGTAATCCACTGTCTCAATGATATTGTGTAATAATACAACAGAGGGGAAACCTGATAATTTAGTCAATAGTGGTGTCAATAAACCCAATGTCGCAGGAATTTTTTTGTCACCAAAGGACAAAAACTGAAGATTATAAAAAACAACATCTGGATTTACTTCCTTTACTGCATTCCTAATGGCAAATAAGTTTTTAAAGCTATTAAACTTCCATACTTCTTTGAAGTTAATTTTAGCTTTACCTATTGGGTGAATAAATTTTTCGCCTTCAGGAAGTTTGTCACAAATCACTGTTATCTCCGAAATTCCAACATTGTTTTTCATATTATTGATCAAATGATAAGCATATTCATTTAACGTTCCTTTACTTGGCGGATATGGAGAGACGATGGCAATGTTTAATTTTTTCATTATAATAATTTTTATGCTAGCTTAATTTAGAAAGTACAATTAAGCCTTTGTTTAATTTAGATTGATTTATAAAAAGGTGATATGTAGTCATCACAACAAGAAGTGTTGTCATCAAACATAACTGAATAAGAATAACTTGAAAAAGACTTTGGTGGAATTGAGCAATTAAAATTACTTGACCAAATCCAGCAAGGAGTGAAAACAAAACTGGCAAATAATTATTGAGTGACAAATGATAATATGCAAACACATTAGCACAGGCAAACAAACTTGTTGACAAAGCATACAACCACAACATTTCAGAAAGCACAAGGTATTCTGCACCGAACAAAACAGAAATAATTAGTTCTGGTGCAAGGTAACTGACCAATACAATACAAAAAGAAATAATTACAACGAGACCGAGCGCAGACCAAAACAGTTTATGATGTGGCAATCCATCTCTTTCTTGTTGTATCACTTTTGGAAAAAGTAAGGTAACAATGGTCCAAGTTCCAAAATAAACTACTCGCCCTATCAAAGCAATGGCGGCGTATAGACCTGCTTCTTCAGCTGTAAAAAAATGTTTCGCCATTATCACATCACTGTTGTTGATGATTATCTGACTTAATTCGTATATCCCAATCACAGCAACAAAATTCAAGACTTTTGATTTTTTTAATTTGGATATGCTCAAATCAGATTTTTCAGAACGAAATAAAAATGTTGCGAAAAAAGAAATTAAAAAACCAGTTGCTACCGCTTCAGAAGAATAGTAATTGAATACTTTCAAAACTATCATTAACAATACAATGGTAAACACCATTCTTAATAACATTTCTAGCAAATAACTAAATGCAAGACTAAGGAATTGATCTGTCCCTTGCAACCATCCCCTTTTAATCGAAAGACTAAAAAATAATGGAAATCCAATAGCTATGATATACAATGAGAAAGAACTTTCAAATTGTAGAAATTTTTGAAAAACAGGAACCAATATTATAAAAATTAAGCTAAAAACAATACTGACTTTATATACTCCCTTTTGAAACCAAGTTATAAGTGAAGCTCTGCTTTTATCTTCACTTTCTACAGCAGTAAATTTTGCTACAGTTAATTGAATCCCAACAGCAATGAATGACATGATCAAAACAATGGTTGCTATGATTGATGCTTCTGAAAATGCAGCAGGACCCAAAAATCTTCCTAATCCTAAATTGATTAAATAATTCCCTGCATTTACCATCAACATTGCCAAAAATAAGAAAGCAGAATCCGAAATATTTTTTTTAAACTTATTCATAGCGCTAAAGCAAATTCTTGTTTTGATCTTAAAACAATATTGAATTGATCTTCCATTTTTGTTTGGTGTAAGAGTTGTAATACTTTACTTTCTTTTGGAAGAATAAGAATAACATCTTTATCAAATAGACTGCTGTAGGCTTTTGACAAGATCATTGCGTTTAGTCCTGTTAAACTAATTTCATCTACTTTCATTAGATCGATGCAAACATTCTTTTCATCCCTTGAGGCTTTTTGCAGCTTAGATTTGAAATCAAATGCCTCAACTCCAGTTATGTTTCCAACGCAGGTCACAAAATTAGTTTGTGAAGTTTTTTTACTAGTTATTTTTAATGTTTCCATTTGCTTTAATTTATACTACAAGTTTATCCCTGTTTCGGTGTTATCTCAGGTACTTTTCTTGTTTTGGTATTAAAGCTTCGATTTTTAGTAGTGCTTAAATCTTAAAAGGAAGAGGAGTGTAATAATTTAAAATGTAATGTTCATTTTACATCCAAATCTTTCAAACGAATAACCCTTAATGTTTGAGCTTGCTGCCGAGTTTGTAAAGTAGTTTGCAATGATCTGAAGACCAGGTTTCAACTTATACCCTACTTGGAGATCAATTCTTGTGATATCTTCAATATTCGCTTTACCAACTTTTTGTTTTCCAATAGCAATCATTCCAGAGTAGAAAAATTTGGCCTTTTGATTGTAGTTGTTACCAATATGAAAAAACAATTCTAACATTTGATACTTTTCTGGTGAAAAATAAATGAAAGATCGATCTTCATCAAATGAAATCTGATTGGCATTTAGACCTAATTTAATAACAGGAAATGCTTTTATTTCATAATATACAGAAGAAAAAATATTATAGCTACTATTACCATCACTAAGCATTGATCTATTAAGTTGGGTGTAAAAACTTGGCCATTTTGGTCTTACAAATTGATACGCTAAAAAGAAATTATTATTAGAATAGCCTGATTGTATAAGATCCGAACTATAATTAAGATTCTCTTTTTTGAATCCAAAATCTAAAGTTTGGTTCTTGGTAATCTGGAGGCTTAGAGCTCCATCACCAAAGTAGTTTATTTTTCGATATTGCGGTGATTCTTGATGAGAAATCAAGCCTAGTGATGTCCTACAGGTAATTCTTTGGTTTATTTGAATATTATCTCCAATGTGCACTTTCCAAAGATCAGCTTGCTTGTCCAGTATTGGGTTCAATGTTTTTCGAAAACCCGATTGAAGGCTTATAATATGCTTGTCACCCACAGGAATATTAAGACCTACATTAATTTCTTTAGCTTTGTTTTGTCCAACATCATTTGAGCTATTCCCATCGATGTTAACACTTACTTTATTTCTATCTAATATTTCATTTTTCAATCTAATGGCATCAATACTTTTGGGATTGATCTGCAATGCAGCATCAATGGCTTGAGCTGCAAGGGAATATTTAAAAGCAGCCAAATATGCTTCCGCTTTACCCATAAAAAGCTCATAACTTTCTTCATTTATTTCATCATACAACTTGAGGCCAGCATTTAATTCCTTCTCCCATACTTTTAGTCGTGCATTTGCTAGTTGGAGTGCTGGTTGGTTCCCATAGATATTCATGTAGTTTGATAATTCTGACTTTGCTTCCGCAAATTTCTTTAGGGCTCCTAAAGCATTAATTTTTTGAACAATACCACGGATTAAAGTAAGGGTATCCGTTTTGTCTATTTTTTGAACAGCATGGTCTGCATAACTCAAAGCAACTTTCTCCTTATGTCTTAAAATTGAAAGGTGAGAACTTAATAACAACACCTCAATATTATCTGGGTTCAAATTGCTACACACCGTTAAAATCTCATCAGCCTTTCTGTATTTTTTTAAGTGAATAAAATTAATCGCCTTATTGAACAGGGCCAACTCTGATTTTTTATCGTACATTAAAATTTGATCTAGTACAATTATTGCTTTGTGAAAGTTAAATTCATTGGTGTATTGAGAAGCAAGGGCAAGTTGAATATATTTTCTTGAAGTAAGAGCAGATTGATTTTCAGGTTCTATCATTAAAGCTTTATTAATAGATACAAGAGCTTTATCGAAGTTTTTTAATTGAAACTGAGTATTTGCTAAGCCTAAATTTGCTGTAAAATTTGTTGATTCAAGATTAATTAGTTTCGTGTATACTGTTAAAGCTTGATCAGGTTTATTATTCCAAAGGTGTGCTTCAGCAATGTTTAATGATAATTCGAAATCATCTGGATATTGAAATGTCAAATTTTGAAATATATCCAAAGCAAGTTTAGGATCTCCACCTAGTCCTATAGCTCTTCCTAGACATATATTTCCAGTTTTACTGTTTGGATCTAATTCAACAATATGGTAAAAATACTCAGTAGCAGCTTTAAATTTGTTTAATTCTAGCAATTCAAAACCATGACTCATATCAGATTGAGACGACAGCGTGTTACAAACAAACAGAAATAAGTACAGATACTTTGACATGCTCTTTTGATTTGAAAAATAAGAGCTTAAAGTAGGAATGGGTTATCTTATTCTATTTTTGGTAGAATACTTTCGATTTTTAGTAATTATTAATTGAGGATATTAAGACTTTTCATCAAAATAGGTTTGTGAGCCCTGCTGATCGGAATCACTTTTTTATTAATAACAATTGTGTTGTCTTCTATATCGATTATTTTGTCGAGGTTAACTATAAATGAGCGATGTACCTTCAACAATCTTGGATGATTTAATTTTGCATCTATTGTTTTTAATGCTCCATGAAATACATGGGCCTTCCCCTCTGTAATGATTTTGATATAATCACCAACATTTTCAAAATATAAAATTTCGTCATATGGAATTCTGATGTATTTGCCATCCACTCGTAGGTAAATTTCGGCTTTAGAACTATTTAGAGCTATGGCTTTTAAATTCTCTTCGACCCCAATCGCTTTTTCAACAGCCTTTTCAAACCTTAATGCTTCTACTGGTTTTTTAATAAAATCAGTTACTTCATACTCGAAAGCCTCATAAGCATATTCTTTATTTGAGGTAGTAAAAATAACTTGAGGAATATTTGAAAGATTTTCTAAAAGTTCAAGTCCTGACATCCCAGGCATTTCTACATCTAAAAATATTAAATCTATTTCATTTTCATTTAAGAAATCAAGAGCATCCTTGCCATTGTTAAAGCTGTCTACTAGTTCTATATGTTTAGATTTTTCACAGAGTCTTTTAATGGCTTTGAAAGCAAGAATCTCATCTTCTACAATAATAGATCTTAATTTCATTTCATGGAATTTTTCATTTGTTCTAATTCATTTTGCACTAACTCAAGAATAGATGGCATCTCGTTATCAATTTCTGCAAACAAACCACCAATCTGTGAAGCATCCTTTGATTTTGCAGCCATCTCCAAAGATTTGAATTTAACTGTAACTTCTCGAAGACCTACCATAGTAAAGGTCGCCATCATTTTATGTGCTATTCTACTAACCTCGTTGAGATTATTAGATTCATATGCATCTTTCAACGAACTATATTCCCCAGGTGTAATCAATATGAAAGTTTCAAAAATATCAAAAGCATATTCTTTATCATCTCCATAAATTGAATCGAGATATGATCGATCTATTTTGAAATTGCTATAATCATTATCACTAATTTCATTATTTAGAAACTTTGAGAGTACCGTAGCCAATTGCATTGGATCGAAAGGTTTAGACACAAAATCATCCAATCCTTTAGAGATTGCTTCACGTTTTATATTTAACAATGTTGAAGCCGTTAATGCAACAATAGGGGTTTTGTGATTCGGGTTGGATGGATTCCTAATATTCTTTGTTGCTGTATATCCATCCATAATCGGCATTTGAATATCCATTAAAATTATCGAATACTTTTTCTCTAAGCTTAAATCAAGACCTTCTTTTCCATTACTTGCTGTTTCATAATTGAGCTTCCATTTCTCCAAAAGTTTTGTTAGATATCTAAGATTTAATGCATTGTCTTCTATAACCAAAATAGGATATGAAGTATTCTTGAATATTATCTGATCCGAATACACATTTTTTGTGTCAACATTTAGTTCGGATGTTTTTTTAAATTTTAGTACAAAGTAAAATTTTGACCCTTTGTTCTCTTCACTTGTTACTTTTATTTGGCCACCCAATTGATTAATTAATTTTTTGGTGATGGCCAACCCTAAACCAGTTCCACCATATTCACTTGAAATATTTGCTGTTGCTTGCTTGAATTCATCAAATATTTCAATTTGTTTAGACGTGCTTATTCCTATGCCTGAATCTTCAACTTCAAATCTAATGGTATATTCTGTTTCATTTTGATCTAGAAGGATAGCTCTAATATTTATCATACCTTCCTTTGTAAACTTTTCAGCATTGCCAACAAGATTTAAAAATATCTGGTTAAGAATAAGATCATCACTAATGACCAAATTAGTTATCTCTGAATCTATTTCATTTTTTATTTGGACAGGCTTTGAATCTAATCTTACCTCAAATGTTTTTTGAATTGCCTCTAATAACTTAAGAAGATTGACAGGTTTATTTCTCACTTCGATTTTCCCTGCATCAATTTTGGATAAATCCAATATATCTGAAATTAAACCTTTTAAAATATTAGCCGAACTGGATAATATGTCTAAATATTCATTTTGAGTTTCATCTAAGTTAGTATCTTTCAATAAATGAGACATTCCAATAATGGCATTTAATGGAGTTCTAATTTCATGACTCATGTTGGCTAAAAAAATCTTCTCAGCCTTTCGGGCTTTCTCTGCAACTATTTTTGCTTTTTGTAATTCGGACCTTAATTTAATTGACTCTGTAATATCAAAATAAATGCCGACCGTTCCTTGCAAACTTCCATCCAGATTATAGTATGGAGCTCCACTTAAAATTACCCAAATTAGTTCTCCATCTTTTCTAATCAATTGAATTTGGGAAGTTATTGGTTTGTCTTTTCTTCCTTGTTCTTGTTGTTTTCTTAGAATCGACCAATATTCTGCAACAACGATAAAAGACAATGAATCTTGTCCTTCTAATTCAGAAGCAGAATAACCTGTCATTTCACAAAATCTAGGGTAGGCTTTAATTATTTTACCATTTACATCTACCTCTAAAAGACCAAGTTCGACATTCTCAATCATGGTCCTATATTTTGTTTCGCTGAGCGCTAACTGTCTGGTGCGTTGTTCTACTTGTTTTTCAAGGTGTTGATTTAATGCATAAAGCTCTAAAGCCTTATCCTCAAGAATTTTTTCCGCTTGTTTTCGGGCTTGGATAGCTCGAGTCAATTTTTTTTCGAGACGGGTTAATTCCATCATCGTTTGGTTATCGTGAATTTAACAACACTTCCGTCTTCTTCTAAAAACTCTTTCTTAATGTCTCCTTCTGTTTTATAATATACCAAAGTTTTAAAAATTAATCCTTCAGCAAAGTCACTCATTTTTCTTTCAGAGCTATATATCATCTCTAAGGAGTTGTCACTAATCCTTTTGGTTTCAAATCTTGGAAGCTGCGCATCTGGATATAATTTTTTTACTTCTACATGAATGTAGTTTTCAATTGATTCAAGAAAGTTAAATGCGTCTGTTTCCTTTTCAAAGAAGGCTGTATAGTTTTTTTCAAAAGTATGGAAGAGATACTTTCCATATGTATTTAATAATGTTGGAATTTCGATTTTAGTCTTCGAACTTAGATTTCCAAGAAGCTGAGTCATTTCATTAAACTCATATGTTCCAATAGCCGTATATACACCATTAGATGGTAAATCTGAAGCTTCAATAATATCATCTACCATATTATAGCCAAATTCCTTTTCGACCATTTCAAGAAATTCCGTAAATACGATTCCTTTCATAAACTGATATTTAGTTAGTTAGATATATCACAAATTTATAATGCCAAAATGAAGCCCAATCAAACAAATATTTGACAAATGGCTTACAATTCTAATAATATAGGCAATTAATCCAAAAATTGGTTAATACTTAAAAGACATAATTAGAAATAGTAACCACTATTAAATGATTGAAACACATGAGTTTTTAAACTGCTTTGCTTTTTTGTTTTTCTTAATATCTATCAGCACATAATAAATTGTAATCAAAAACTAGCAGAAGCACTCATCATATAGATTAAAAAAGAAAATCTAAGTCTCTATTCAAATCAAACGAGCCATTGAGTCAAACTAATTTTGGTTAGAAATCTTTGCTTTAGGCTGTCAGTTTTTCACTAATTCTGAATTTTCAAATATTGAACTTTTTCACTCAGAGCATATAGGATATCGTCAAAAATTTAGAAAGGGCTTGTGGAATAAAAGTAATAAATAAATTGAAAAAGTGGAGCCTAGGGGAGTCGAACCCCTGACCTCTTGACTGCCAGT
>JAHDIE010000004.1:155761-178629 GCA_020630955.1 Saprospiraceae bacterium | reverse complement strand
AGCATCAGCCTTCCAAGCTGAGGGTCGCGGGTTCGAGTCTCGTCTCCCGCTCTATAAGTGAGCGAATTGCAATTATTGAGCGATTGCCAATGTAGCTCAGGGGTAGAGCACCTCCATGGTAAGGAGGGGGTCGTAGGTTCAATTCCTATCATTGGCTCTAAAACAAAGACAGAATATTAACATAAACAAATATCATTTATCTAAAAAATTTATCTGATGGCTAAAGAAACCTTTCAACGTAACAAACCTCACGTAAATATTGGTACTATTGGACACGTCGATCATGGTAAAACCACGCTTACGGCGGCAATAACATATGTTTTGTCAGAAGCTGGTTTGTCTGAAAAGATGGCCTATGACGCAATTGACGGAGCTCCTGAAGAAAAGGAAAGAGGTATCACTATTAATACTGCTCACGTTGAATACGAAACAGAAGGAAGACATTATGCTCACGTTGACTGTCCTGGTCACGCTGATTATGTAAAAAACATGGTCACAGGGGCAGCTCAAATGGACGGTGCGATCTTGGTAGTTGCGGCTACTGATGGTCCTATGCCTCAAACAAGAGAGCACATACTTCTTTGTAGACAAGTTGGTGTACCAAAGATTGTTGTTTTTATGAACAAAGTTGATTTGGTAGACGATCCTGAAATGCTTGAGCTTGTAGAAATGGAAGTTAGAGAACTTCTTGATCAATATGAATTCGACGGTGATGGTGCATCTATCGTACAAGGTTCAGCTCTTAAAGCGCTTGAAGGAGATGGAGGAGCTAAAGAAAAAATCATGGAATTAATGGCAGCTGTTGATGCTGATATTCCTGAGCCACTTAGAGAAGTTGATAAAGATTTCTTGATGCCAATTGAAGATGTTTTCTCAATCACAGGTAGAGGTACAGTTGCAACTGGAAGAATTGAGAGAGGAGTAATTAATACAGGAGATCCAGTAGAGATTGTTGGTATGATGGCTCCAGATGAAAAGCCACTTACTTCAACAATTACAGGTGTAGAGATGTTTAGAAAGATCTTGGAAAGAGGAGAGGCAGGTGATAACGCTGGTCTTCTTTTAAGAGGTATTGACAAAGATCACATCAAAAGAGGGATGGTAATTGTTAAACCTGGATCTGTTAAGCCACATAGCAAATTTAAGTGTGAGGTTTATGTACTAGGTAAAGATGAAGGAGGAAGACACACTCCATTCTTTAATGGTTACAGACCTCAGTTTTACTTCAGAACAACTGACGTAACAGGTGATGTTAAATTGCCAGATGGTGTTGAAATGGTAATGCCTGGTGATAATATCTCAATGGAAGTAAGCTTAATAAACCCAATTGCAATGGAGAAAGGTTTAAGATTTGCAATTAGAGAGGGTGGTAGAACAGTTGGTGCAGGTCAGGTGACTGAAATCATCGAATAATACTAGCATACAATACACATAAGCAATAACAACGTAATATTAAGTATCCTAAGGTGGATACTTAATATTCGTTTATTAAAAACATAGATAAGTAAATTAATAAGAGCTTGTAGAATTTAGAAAGTCGAAATCAAACGATACACAGCTTGAAATTATACAGGGGAGTAGCTCAATTGGTAGAGCGGCGGTCTCCAAAACCGTAGGCTGAGGGTTCGATTCCTTTCTCCCCTGCACTTTTTAATTTACTTTTCGAAACATATTGAATTCAATGAATGATCTTATTCTATATATCAAGGAGAGCTATAATGAGCTACTACATAAAGTAACTTGGCCTACTTGGTCAGAACTCATGGATAGTTCTAAATTAGTTTTGGTTGGTTCAGTGATAATTGCTTTGATTGTTTTGGTTTTCGACTTTATTTGGAAGTCATTAACTGGGGCTATTTATAACCTACCATTTTAATAGCCCATGGCAGCAAGATGGTTTTCACTAAGAGTGATTAGTGGCAAGGAAAAAGCATTAAAGGAGAGAATTGAAATGGAAATTTCAAGAAACAAATGGGATACAGTGGTAACCCAAGTTCTAGTTCCTGCTGAAAAAGTATATAAGATAAGAAATGGTAAGAAAGTAATTCTTGAAAGAAATATCCTTCCTGGATATATTTTGATTGAAGCTATTCCAGAGAAATTAAGCGGAGAAATTATTCAAGGTATAACTGGATTGAATAATGTTATTCATTTCCTTGGAAGAAATAAACCGATCCCAATGCAGCCATCAGAAGCTAACAGAATGTTGGGACAAGTTGATGAAAGTAGCGATATGGCAGAAGCACTTTTAGAACCATTTATCGTTGGAGAATCAGTTAAAATAATTGATGGTCCATTCAATGAATTTGTAGGTGATATTAAAGAAGTAAACGAAGAGAAGAAGAAATTAAAAGTAATAGTTAAGATTTTTGGAAGAGGTACTGAAGTTGAATTAAACTTTATGCAAGTCGAAAAATCACAATAAACCAGAAAAATGGCTAAAGAAGTAGACGCGTTTATCAAATTGCAAGTTAAGGGTGGACAAGCAAATCCATCTCCTCCAGTTGGTCCTGCATTAGGAGCAAAAGGTGTTAACATAATGGAGTTTTGCAAAAGATTTAATGCTAAAACACAGGAACAGCAAGGAAAGGTTTTACCAGTAGTTATTACAGTTTTTAAAGATAAATCATTTGAATTTATCATTAAAACTCCACCTGCTGCCGTACAACTTTTGGAAGCTGCAAAACTTAAAAAAGGATCTTCAATTCCAAACCGAGATAAGGTTGGAACGGTTACTTGGGATCAAGTAAAGGCTATTGCTGAAGATAAAATGCCTGATCTTAATGCTTTTAAAATTGAATCTGCAATGAAAATGGTTGCAGGAACAGCAAGAAGTATGGGATTAGTCGTTAACGGTACTCCTCCTTGGGAGGCATAATTTTTATTAACAAGGGAGGAATTAAATAAATATTCCGATAGCACCTTAAATATTTTAACATGGGCAAAAAGACCAAAAAAAGAAAGGCTGTTGAGGGTAAAGTGGATAGCAGTAAAAACTACACCCTCACAGAAGCAATGCAGTTAGTAAAAGAAGTTAATACTGCAAAGTTTGATGCATCTGTAGATCTCCATATTCGTCTCGGAGTAGATCCCAAAAAAGCAGATCAAGCAATAAGAGGTACCACTACCTTACCACATGGTACAGGTAAATCAAAAACAGTATTGGTACTATGTAATGCTGATAAAGAAGCTGAAGCTAAAGCTGCAGGTGCTGATCATGTTGGATTAGATGATTATATCAACAAAATTTCTCAAGGTTGGACAGATATCGATGTTATCGTTGCTGCTCCTGACGTAATGGCTAAGATTGGTAGAATTGGTAGAATTCTAGGACCTAGAGGTTTAATGCCTAACCCTAAATCAGGAACGGTTACTCCAAATGTTGGTCAAGCTGTTGAAGAAGTAAAGAAAGGTAAGATTGCATTTAGAGTGGATAAGTATGGTATCATCCATGCTCCAATTGGTCGTGTATCTTTTTCACCTGAAAAACTTACCGAGAATGCGAAGGAATTAGTTAGCAACATCGAAAAACTTAAGCCAGCTTCTGCTAAAGGAGCATACTTAAAAACCATTTCAGTTGCATCAACAATGAGTCCAGGAATATCTATTGATACAAAAAGTTTTAATTAATCCTTAAGTTAAGATTGAAATGAAAAAGGAACAAAAAACAACAGAGATTGCAACACTTAAGGAAAGATTTGAAAATTCGTCATTCTTTTATGTTGCCGATTCTGCGGGACTAACCGTAGCAGAAGTAAACGATCTTAGAGCTAAATGCTTTGAGAAAGGAATAGAAATGAAGGTGGCAAAAAATACCCTGATTAAGAAAGCATTGGAGTCGATTGAAGGTGGAGGATATGAAGAAATATATGATGCTCTTAAAGGGCCAACATCTATATTTTTTACAGAAGTAGCAAACTCTCCTGCGAAAGTATTTAAAGATTTTAGAGGAGATAAGGGAGAAAAACCATTGCTTAAAGCAGCATACATTGACACTGCAGTTTATTTAGGTGATGAGTCTTTAACTGAATTAAGTTCTATCAAATCAAAAGAGGAGTTAATTGGAGAAATTATTTCTCTCCTACAGTCACCTCCTAAAAATGTTATTAGTGCTCTTAAGTCGGGTGGTAGTACTTTAGCAGGTTTGATTAAAACACTAGCAGACCGCCCAGAATAATTCGCTTCCAAGCATTTAATTATAAATTTATTTTTCAAGACAAAAAAAGTTATTAACAAAATGGCAGATTTAAAATCATTCGCTGACCAGTTGGTAAACCTAACCGTTAAAGAGGTTAACGAACTTGCTGAAATTCTTAAAGAAGAGCACGGTATCGAGCCTGCTGCTGCTGCAGTTGCAGTTGCTGCTGGACCAGGTGGCGGCGGAGACGCTGGCGGGGGAGAAGCAAAAACTGAATTCGATATTATGCTAAATTCTGCAGGAAGCGCAAAGCTTGCTGTGGTAAAAGAAGTAAAAACTCTTTTAGGTGTAGGTTTGAAAGAGGCTAAGGAATTAGTCGATGGAGCTCCTGGTGTCATCAAATCAGGTGTACCTACTGCAGAAGCAGAATCAATTAAAGCAGCTCTAGAAGGTGCTGGCGCTGAAGTTGAATTAAAGTAATCCAACTATAGCAATAATTGATTTACCTTACATATCAAGATAAATTGGCTTAACCAATCCTTGGATTGGTTAGGCCTATTCTTGTTTTACTTGAGTATTGAACATATCGTTCCACAATTAATTTGATAATTAAAACTTCTATCTCGAATGTCAATAAAGGTTAACGAGCCAAATTTGGTTAATAGAGTAAACTTTGGAAAAATCAAAGTAGCTGACTCTTCACCAGATTTGTTGGAAATCCAATTGAAATCCTTTCAAGAATTTTTTCAATTAGAAACAACACCAGAAAACAGAGGAAACGAAGGTTTATTTAGAGTTTTCCAAGAGAATTTTCCAATTACAGATGCTAGAAACATCTTCGTTTTAGAATTCTTGGATTATTTTATTGATCCGCCTAGGTATACAATTACCGAATGTATGCAAAGAGGACTTACATACAGTGTTCCATTAAAAGCTAAACTAAGGCTTTCGTGTAATGATGAAGAACATGTTGATTTCGAAACAATAGTTCAAGATGTTTTCTTAGGGAATATTCCTTACATGACACCTAAAGGTACTTTTGTTATTAATGGTGCTGAAAGAGTTGTTGTAAGTCAACTTCATAGATCTCCCGGAGTTTTCTTTAGTTTAAATTTCCACCCGAATGGTTCTAAACTATATTCGGCGAGAGTAATTCCTTTCAAAGGTGCTTGGATGGAATTTGCTACAGACATTAATAATGTCATGTATACCTACATTGACAGAAAGAAAAAATTCCCTGTAACAACTTTATTACGTGCGATAGGATATGATTCTGATAAAGACATTCTTGAGATTTTTGGTCTTTCAGAGGAAATTAAAGTTAGTTCAGCAAAGTTTAAAAAAGCAGCGGGAAGAAAATTAGCAGCCAGAGTTCTTAGAAAGTGGATAGAAGATTTTGTTGATGAGGATACTGGAGAGGTTGTTACCATAGAAAGGAATGAAATCATCTTAGAAAGAGATGATACATTGGATGAAGCCAATATGGAGCTCATCAAAAAAGCAGATGTTGAAACCGTTATTCTTCAGAAACAGAAGGAGCCAGGTGAAGATGATAAAGACTATTCTATTATTTATCAGACGCTTCAAAAGGACCCTTCGAGTTCAGAGATTGAAGCAGTACAGCATATATATCGACAATTAAGAGGATCAGATCCACCGGATGAAGAAACAGCAAGAGGTATAATTGATAAACTATTCTTCTCAAACAAAAGATACAATCTTGGAGAAGTTGGTCGATATAAAATTAATAGAAAATTAAACTTGGAGATTCCAATCGAGAACCAAGTTTTAACCAAAGAAGATATCATAAATATTGTTCAGTATTTGGTTGATTTGATTAATCAAAAAGCTGAATTAGATGATATCGATCACTTATCTAACAGAAGAATTAGAACAGTTGGTGAGCAATTATATGCTCAGTTTGGTGTTGGTTTAGCAAGAATGGCTAGAACCATTAGGGAAAGAATGAATGTTAGAGATAATGAGGTATTTACACCGATTGATTTGATCAACGCAAGGACTTTGTCTTCTGTGATCAATTCATTTTTTGGAACTTCACAGCTTTCTCAATTTTTAGATCAAACCAACCCACTTTCTGAAATCACACACAAAAGAAGAATTTCAGCTCTAGGGCCAGGTGGTTTGTCAAGAGAAAGAGCAGGATTTGAAGTAAGGGATGTTCACTATAGTCACTATGGTCGGCTTTGTACGATTGAAACACCGGAAGGACCAAATATTGGATTGATTTCAACACTCTGTGTACATGCCAAGGTAAATAAAATGGGTTTCCTTGAAACACCATACAGAAAAGTGATTAAAGGCAAAGTAAATATAAAAACTGAACCTGTTTACCTAAGTGCAGAAGGAGAGGATTATGCTAAAATAGCACAGGCTAATGCGCCAATTGATGAGAAGGGAGCTTTTCAAACTGACAGAATCAAATCTAGAGAACACGGGGATTTCCCATTATTAACAGCTGAAGAAGTTGAATACATGGATGTTGCTCCAAACCAAATTGTTGGAGTTTCTGCTTCCTTGATTCCGTTCTTAGAAAACGATGATGCCAATAGGGCCTTGATGGGATCAAACATGCAACGTCAAGCTGTTCCTTTGGTAAGACCGAGATCTCCAATAGTGGGTACTGGAATTGAAGCAAAAGTTGCTCAAGATTCTAGAATGTTGATTAATGCTGAAGGTGATGGAGTTGTTGAGTATGTTGATGCCAACAAGATTATCATAAAATATGATAGAACTGAAGAGCAAAATATAGTTTCTTTTGAAAGCAACGAGAAAACCTATCCACTGATCAAATTCCATAGAACAAATCAAGGGACTTGTATCAACCTTAAGCCTATCGTAAAAAAGGGGGAAAGAGTGAAAAAAGGATCTCTACTTTGTGATGGATATGCGACGGAAAAAGGTGAGCTGGCAATAGGTCAAAATCTTTTGGTTGCCTTTATGCCATGGAAAGGATTCAACTTTGAAGATGCAATTGTATTGAATCAAAGAGTCGTCAGAGAAGATATATTTACATCGATTCATATTGAAAATTTCGAATTAGAAGTTAGAGACACTAAATTGGGCGAAGAAGAGCTTACCAATGATATACCAAATGTAAGTGAAGATGCTACAAAAGATCTTGACGAAAATGGAATAATCAGAGTAGGAGCTTGGGTTAAGGAAAGTGACATACTTATAGGAAAGATTACACCAAAAGGAGAATCAGATCCTACTCCAGAAGAGAAACTTTTGAGAGCAATCTTTGGAGATAAAGCTGGTGATGTTAAGGATGCTTCTTTAAAGGCGAAGCCGTCAACTGAAGGTGTTATTATTGGAAAACAACTTTTTGCTAGAGCTAAGAAAGATAAACTTCAAAAAGTTCAGGAGAAAGAACTATTATCTAAATTGGATGACTCTCATGCAATTGCAGTTAATGAACTTAAAACTAAGTTGGTTGATAAGTTGATGACATTAACAAAAGATAAAGTTTCTGAAGGAGTTAAAACAATCTACAATGTTGAGTTAATTTCTAAAGGAACTAAGTTTTCTCCTAAAGTTTTGAAGAATATAGAATACAACGACATTGATTATTCAAATTGGACAAAAGAAGAAGAAACGAATAAGTCTATTGCAACTTTACTTCACAATTATACCATCAAATTAAATGAAGAGATTGGAAGATATAAGAGAGAGAAGTTTAATATTAGTATTGGAGATGAGCTTCCGGCTGGAGTTTTAAAACTTGCCAAAGTGTATATGGCTAAGAAGCGAAAACTTAAAGTTGGAGATAAGCTTGCAGGTAGGCATGGAAATAAGGGAATTGTTGCGAAGATTGTGAGAAGTGAAGACATGCCATTCCTTGCTGATGGGACACCAGTAGATATCGTTTTGAATCCATTAGGAGTACCTTCAAGAATGAATCTTGGACAAATTTTCGAAACGGTTCTTGGATGGGCTGGACAAAAACTAGACTTAAAATTTGCAACACCAATTTTCGATGGAGCGAGTTTGGAGGAAATAGATTCTTATATCAAGAAAGCGGAACTTCCAACATTAGGACAAACTGTTTTATATGATGGAGAAACTGGAGATAAATTCCACCAAGAAGCAACGGTTGGAATTATCTATATGTTGAAGTTGTCCCACATGGTAGATGACAAAATGCATGCAAGATCCATTGGACCATATTCATTGATTACGCAACAGCCATTAGGTGGTAAAGCTCAGTTTGGTGGTCAAAGATTTGGAGAAATGGAAGTTTGGGCGCTTGAAGCATTTGGTGCTTCTAATATACTTCGTGAATTGTTGACGCTGAAGTCTGATGATATTATTGGACGTGCGAAAACTTATGAAGCAATTGTGAAGGGAGATAATCTTCCTGAACCAGGTATACCTGAATCATTTAACGTACTGGTACATGAGCTAAGAGGTTTAGCTCTCGATGTAAAATTTGATTAATATAAACTCATTATAAATATGGCGTTTAAGAAAAAAACTCACGCTCAAAGATCTTTTGATTCGATTAGAATTAGTTTGACATCACCTGATGACATTCTAGAAAGATCATTTGGTGAAGTTCTAAAACCAGAAACAATTAATTATAGAACATATAAGCCTGAAAGAGATGGTTTGTTCTGTGAAAGAATTTTTGGTCCAGTTAAAGATTATGAATGTTACTGTGGAAAGTACAAAAGAATCAGATACAAAGGAATTGTATGTGATCGATGTGGAGTGGAAGTAACAGAGAAGAAGGTAAGAAGAGAAAGAATGGGGCACATTAAGTTAGTAGTTCCAGTTGTACATATTTGGTTCTTTAAATCACTTCCGAATAAGATTGGTTATCTGTTAGGACTATCTTCTAAGAAATTGGAATCTATCATTTATTATGAAAGATATGCAGTGATCCAACCTGGAGTGAAAGAAGGAGAGTTGGAGATGAAGGATCTACTTACAGAAGAAGAGTACTTTGAAGTATTGGATTCTTTGCCAAAGGAAAATCAAATGTTGGAAGACACTGATCCTAATAAGTTTATAGCTAAGATGGGAGCAAATGCAGTGAGAGAATTATTAATGAGAACTCAGCTTGATGAGTTGTCATATGATTTGAGACATGCTGCAGCAACAGAGACTTCCCAACAAAGAAAGTCAGAGGCATTAAAAAGACTGAGAGTTGTTGAGGCATTCAGAGAAGGACAAACAGAAATTGAAAATAAACCAGAATGGACGATCATCGATTATCTTCCAGTCATTCCACCGGAACTTAGACCATTGGTTCCTTTAGATGGTGGGCGTTTTGCAAGTTCAGATTTGAATGATCTCTATAGAAGAGTGATTATTAGAAATAATCGATTGAAGAGATTGTTAGAAATTAAAGCTCCTGAGGTAATCTTGAGAAATGAAAAAAGGATGCTTCAGGAAGCAGTAGATTCTCTCTTTGATAATTCAAGAAAATCTAATGCTGTTAAAGCTGAAGGTGGAAGATCTTTGAAATCACTTTCAGATATATTAAAAGGTAAGCAAGGAAGATTTAGACAAAATCTATTAGGGAAAAGGGTAGATTATTCAGGTAGATCAGTTATTGTTGTCGGTCCTAATCTGAAGTTACATGAATGTGGTCTTCCGAAAGGAATGGCATCAGAACTTTTCAAACCTTTTGTAATCAAAAAATTGATAGAAAGAGGGATTGTAAAAACTGTAAAATCTGCAAAAAAATTAGTTGACAGAAAAGATCCTATTATTTGGGAGATACTTGAAAATATTTTGAAAGGGCATCCGATCTTATTAAATAGAGCCCCGACACTTCACAGATTGTCGATTCAAGCATTTCAACCAATCTTAATTGAAGGAAAAGCAATTAGATTACATCCACTTGTTTGTGGAGCATTTAACGCGGATTTTGATGGTGACCAGATGGCTGTTCACGTACCATTAAGTCAAGCTGCAGTTCTTGAAGCACAGGTATTGATGCTGGCTTGCCATAATATGTTGAATCCTCAAAATGGATCACCAATTACGCTTCCATCTCAGGATATGGTTTTAGGACTTTATTATCTGACTAAATCTTATCCAGAAGGTTCTGCAAAGACTCCAAAGGGGCAAGGCATGACTTTTTATTCTTCAGAGGAAGCGATCATTGCATACAATGAAGGTAAGGCTGACTTACATGCAAATGTGAAAGTTAGAGCTAGAGTTGAAGCCGAAGAAGGAGATGGATTTGAGCTTCGGTTGATCGATACAACTGTAGGTAAAATCTTGTTTAATGAAAGAGTTCCAGAATCTGTTCCTTATATCAACAAAGTGTTGTCCAAAAAGAATCTGAAGAAGGTAATAAGTGATATTATTAAAAGAACAGATTTTCCTACAACAGCAACTTTCCTAGACCATATTAAAGATCTTGGATTCTATTGGTCATTTAAAGGCGGCTTATCTTTTAACTTGGGAGACTTAATAAACCCATCGATCAAAGAGAAAACACTTATTGATGCGCAGAACGAAGTGGAAGAAGTGTGGGAAAGCTATAATCTTGGACTTATTACTCCAAATGAGCGATACAATCAGGTTATTGATAAATGGACTTATGCAGATAATAAGATCACTGAAAACTTAATGACTGAATTAGCAGCGCATAAAGATGGATTTAATTCTGTTTATATGATGTTGGATTCAGGAGCAAGGGGATCTAAACAACAGATTAAGCAGCTTTGTGGATTAAGAGGATTGATGGCTAAGCCAAGAAAGTCCGGAGATACTGGCGGATCGATTATTGAAAACCCAATTCTTTCAAATTTCCTTGATGGTTTGTCAATTCAGGATTACTTTATCTCAACTCACGGAGCTCGTAAAGGTCTAGCCGATACAGCTTTGAAGACTGCAGATGCAGGTTATTTGACGAGAAGATTGGTTGATGTTTCTCAAGATGTAATTATCACTGAAGATGATTGCGATACATTAAGGGGAATTGAAGCTACAGCGTTTAAGGAAAATGACAAAGTTGTTGAATCATTAGCAGATAGAATTGAAGGAAGATTTTCATTACAAGATATCGCTAATCCAGAAAATGGAGAAACCATTATTGAAGCTGGAAGTTTTATAACTGAAGATATTGCGGCTGAAATTGAGAATGCCGGAATCGAATCTATTCAGATTAGGTCAGTTTTGACCTGCGAATCAACCAATGGTGTTTGTAGAAAATGCTATGGTACAAATCTTACCGTCAACAGAATTGCAGAAAATGGAGACGCGGTAGGAATTGTCGCAGCACAAAGTATTGGAGAACCTGGAACCCAGTTGACATTGAGAACCTTCCACGTTGGGGGTATTGCTTCGGTAAGTCAATCAGAGTCTGAGTTAACTTCAAAGTTTGATGGTGTAATTGAATTTGATGGAATCAAAACCATTGAATTTAAAGATAAGAATAAGACTGCAACGATTGTGTTATCTAGATCAGGAGAAATTAAAATTGTTGATCCAGAAACGAAAAAAGTGTACACTTCAACCCACATCACTTATGCTTCAGAATTATTGGTAAAGGATGGGCAGAAGGTTTCAAAAGGGGATATAGTTTCACAGTGGGATCCATTTAACTCTGCAATTATTTCTGAGTATGGAGGAATTGTTGAATTTAGTGACTTGGTAGAAGGAGATACTTTTAGAAAAGAGATTGATGAGCAAACTGGAAACATTGATATCGTTGTAACTGAAACTAAGAATAAGAAAGTTATTCCTGGTATTAAGATCTTAGATAAGAAAGGAAATGAGGTTAAATCATACAATCTTCCAGTGGGTGCTTATGTAACAGTTGAAAACGGTGGATCTGTTGTAGCAGGAGAAAGAATAGCTAAAATACCAAGAAAGTTAGGTAAGCTTACAGATATTACGGGTGGTCTTCCAAGAGTGACCGAATTATTTGAGGCGAGAAATCCTTCGAATCCTGCTGTGATATCAGCGATTGATGGCATTGTTTCATTTGGTAAGATTAAGAGAGGAAACCAAGAAGTATTTGTCGAAGATCAAAAAACTAGTCAAAAGCACAAATATCTAATTGGAAAATCAAAATTGATATTGGTTCAGGAAGGTGACTTTGTAAAAGCAGGAACTCAGCTTTCTGATGGTTCTATTTCTCCATTTGATATCTTGACAATTTCTGGTCCGTTTGCTGTTCAAAAGTATCTTGTAAATGGCATCCAAGAGGTATACAGATCACAAGGAATTGGAATTAATGATAAGCACATAGAAGTTATCGTTAGACAAATGATGAGAAGGGTAGAGATCGAAGATGCAGGAGATACAATTTTCTTAGAAGGCGAACCAATCGGTAAAATTGAATTCCTAGCTCAGAACGATTGGATATACGATAAATATGTAATTACAGATGAAGGTGAATCCTCTAAATTGAGAAAAGGACAATTGGTAGAACTAAGACAGATTAGAGAAGAGAATTCTTTCCTAAAGAGAAATGATAAAAAGGTGGTGTCTTATAGAAATGCAGTTCCTGCAACTTCTAAACCTTTATTACAGGGTATAACTAGATCATCATTAGGAACCAATAGCTGGATTTCTGCAGCATCATTCCAAGAAACCACTAAGGTACTCAGTACAGCAGCAATTGCTGCGAAGAAGGATACCTTGCAAGGCTTGAAGGAGAATGTTATTTCTGGAAAGAATATTCCAGCAGGAACTGGGTTCAAAGAGTTTAATAACCTAATAGTAACACCTAAGAAGATTGAAGAAGTTGAGGAAGAAGAATTAGAGATTGAAGAATAGTTAATAATATATCACACTTAGATACAAAAAGAGGAAGCTTAACACTTCCTCTTTTTTTTTGACTAAGAATCCGTATTTTGTGAATATAAGTAACTAAACTATGAGTAAATATTCTGATAAGCAGATCAAGGAATCATTAAAGAACTGGAAAAGTATAGTGGCTCAGTATCAAATTGCTGATGCCCAAAAAGCAACCATACAAATTGTTAATTCATTTGGACCATATATCGGGCTTTGGATTTTAACTTATTTTAGTTTGGATTGGTCATTATTTATTTCTGTGCCTTTGTTGATGGTTAATGCTTTCTTCTTGGTTAGAATTTTTATTATTCAACATGATTGTGGGCATCAATCTTTTTTTAATTCAAAAAGGATGAACAATTTTGTTGGCTCTGTCTGCAGCTTATTTTGTGCTATTCCTTATAGATATTGGGCGAAGGTCCACAATTACCATCATGGTCATAATGGAATGTTAGAGGTTCGTGATGTTGGAGACATACCTACCTTAACCGTCAAAGAGTATTTGTCAAGGCCAAAGATTAAAAGAATGGCTTATAGAATATGGAGAAATCCAATTGTAATGTTTGTCATTGCTCCTGTTTACTATATGCTTGTAACCAATAGATACAATAAAGAATTCTCAACAAACAAAAAAGTAACGGCGTACCAAATAGCAAATAATGTAATGATTGTTACTGTTTATGCTTTGTTGGCGTGGTTAATTGGATGGCAGAAATTTTTAGCAATTCAATTTTCATTAATATTTTTCTTTGGGATAATTGCTTTTTGGTTTTTCTATGTTCAGCATCAACATGAAGAGTCCTATATGGAATGGAAAGGGAAATGGGATTTTTTAATTGCTTCTATAAAGGGGAGCTCATATTACAAATTACCTAGGTTTTGGCATTGGTTGACTGGAAATATCGGCTATCATCATATCCACCACTTAAGTAGTTTGATACCAAATTATAATTTACCTAAGTGTTATAAAGAAAATCCCATCTTGAATAAATATGTAACAGAAATTACTTTCTTCAAAAGCCTTAAGTTGTATAAACATAAACTTTGGGATGAAGAAAAAAAGAAAATGGTAACTTTTAAAGAAATTAAAAAGTACAGAAGGCTTAATGTTAAAAAAGCAGCTTGATATTAATTGCTGGCCGGATCATCTTCTGGTAAAACATAATCTGATTTATTCTTTTTACCAAACACAGAAACTTTTACATATCTATCTGGATTTAGTCTAAGATCTTGCAAGAAGAAATCTAAGTTTCTGCTTGTATTATTTAAATTATCATAAAGTTCACCATCATTGAGTAGTTTAGCCATGGAGCCATTGCCATCTCCTAATTTTGATACTATTGTTGTTAATCCATTGACAGTACTTTGAGTATTTTCGATAAGGACTTTTAGTTCTTGAATTGTTCTGTCTGTATTTTTAATAGTGCCATTTGCGGAAGCGATAGTTCCGCTAATTTCAGATTCTTTGATATCTTGAGTTATGCCTGCAAGATTTCTTAATACTTGATTAATCATGTCATTATTGTCAGCGAGGTTTTTGCTAATCTTGTCTAGGTTATCCATTGTTGTGGATATGTTCTGAGTTGTTGCTCCTAACATTGAATTAATCTTGATTGTTATTTCATTCATGTTGATCATGGCTTGCTCCAAGTTCCTCACCGTTGTATTCAATGGATTTTGTTCATCGATGGTGCTAAGTCTTCCAATAATCGTATCCATACTTGTACCTAATTTTGAAACATAACCATCAAGTTCGGAATCTGATACAAAACTTGATAACATTCCGTTAGTTTGACCAGCAACCAAATCACCATCTTCCAAACAATTTGTACCATCACATAGTTCGGAGAATTCTAATTCAATATATCTTCCGCCCATAACTCCTGCACTTTTTAAAACTGCGATGGTATTCTTCGGCAAAGGCATATCTCCTTCAATATCAAAGGTGACAATAATATTATCGACATTTTCACGATCAATGTCAAAATCCAATACAGAGCCTACTTTAAAGCCTTTGACGGCGACAGGAGATGCAATTTCTAAACTTGCTACTTCATCGAATTTAACTTTGATGATTTTAACATTACTGAAGACGTTTTTACCTTTAAGATACTTATATCCCCATATTGAAACAGCAATGGTAAGTATGGTAAGTATGCCTAGTCTAATTTCTTTTTTCATAGTATTTGGAATCATATTCCCTATTAGAACGGAAATTGTGGATTTATGAGTATTTAGAATTGATGTCTCAAAAATACGCTAATTAATTACAAAAGCACGGACTTATAAGATACGCATTGTCATTTTTTAGGTGGCACATCAATTATTTTTGGGTTTTCAAAACCTATGGATAATAATGTAGGTATTACATTTTGAGCGGCTTTCATATTTGTAAAGTATCCGGTTCGATAATGGTAAAAGTCTCCTTTTTTTACCACATAAATTGATTCAAGTTTATCCCATCTAGGTTCATAATATAACAAGGGTTTGTCTTTGGTAAGAAGTAATTCAATAGAATATGTAGTTTCAGAAAATTCTTTAACTATTTGAATTTCATTCATAAATCTTTCATAGGCTAGTTGTTTTTCTTCCTCTAATTTATTATGAACTACATAATTTTCTACAGCAGTAGCTAATGAATTCGCTATTTGGTGAATGCCTTCTGAGGTGCTCATATAGGCTTCTTGCTTACTGTTTGATAAGAAACCAGCTTCTACCAATACGCCTGGCATTTTGAGATATTTTAAAACGGTAAAGCCAGACTCCTTTACACCTCGACTTTTATAGGGCAGATGCTTTCCAAGTGAATTACTAACTAAGGCTGCCAAATCTAGGCTGTTTTTAAGAATTAACATTTTTTCAGCTTGTGAAAGCTGATCTCTTTTAATTTTTGCTAATGCTGTTGGATCAATAAAATTATGTCTTTTGAGGTAATCGTTTTGGTTTGCATTTACAAAATCTAATCCTGCTACATGAGTTTCAGAACCAGATGCATGTCCGTGGGGCAAAGAATTGCAATGCACAGATATAAAGAGGTCGGCTTCTTTGTGATTTGCAATTTCTATTCTTTTCTCTAGAGATATGAATTGATCGGATTCTCTTGTTAGTATAACTTCAAACTTTGTTGATGTTCTTTCTAAATACTCTTTTAGTTTTCTTGCAATTTCAAGATTTACATCTTTTTCATGTCGTTTTGCACCACTGCAACCTTTATCGTACCCTCCATGACCAGGATCTAATACAATTAGAACGTTAGGATTAGGAACATCACCATGTTCAATGACAGGCTGTATTTCGAAATATATTTCGGTAAAAGCGTATATATTGGTAGTTATGCCCAACAAAAGGCATAGACTCAGCGATAAACCAAATAGGCTAAGCTTGGTGTGTAGTTTCATTATTGAGAGTTTCGTATTTTTGCAATACAAGTATAAAAGTAGCTAACTTATTTGAAATTAAGTAATTACATAATATTAATAATTGTAATATATAGTTTTCCCCTATGTATGCAAGCGCAAGTAGAACCCGATAGTCTTGATACTGAGTTGGTTAGAGATAGTTTAGGAAAAATTGCCAAACCAACGGAATTATCTCAGGATTCAACATTTAACCCAACTTTAACAAGATCTAAGGAAGTTGTTCGTGTATCAAAAGATTCTTTGGATGCAGTAATCAATTATGGAGCACTAGATACGCAATGGTATGATCATAAAACCAGGTCCATGCATTTATTTGGAGAAGCATATGTTAACTATGAAGCCATGAGATTAACCGCTGGTTATATAATATTTGACATGGAAAACAATATTGCTTCGGCTTTTTCAATGATTGATAATCATGGGCATCAAACTCAACTACCAACGTTTGATGATGGGGAAAGAACCTTTACTTATGAGAAGTTAAAATATAATTTTAAGAAAAAGAAGGGTATCGTATATGATGCTATTACCACAGAAAGTGGACTATATGTACATGGCTCCAAAACAAAATATGTAGGTTCAGAATTAGATACAACTTACAATAGGGATATCGTGTATAATCAAAATGCGGTTATCACTTCTTGTAATCACCCTGATCCTCACTTTGGAATCAGGGCAAAAAAAATGAAAGTTGTAACAGATCGGGTAGCCGTAATTGGACCCTCTAACTTAGAGCTTGCTGGGGTGCCAACACCCTTATGGCTTCCTTTTGGGTTTTTCCCATTAACTCAAGGTGAAAGTACAGGATTTATATTTCCAGATGATTATCGATATTCTCCAGATAGGGGTTTTGGGTTTGAAGGAATGGGATGGTACTTTCCTCTCAATGATTATATCAATTTAATTGTCAAAGGAACTTACTATACCAATGGGACTCACGGTCTTAGTTTAACTTCCAATTATAAAAAGAAATATAAATATAGTGGAGGAGTTACATTGCGATACAATAATATTTATCAAGAAAATAGTGAGGCTTATTTGATTCCAAATCGAAGTTTTGCGATTGGAATTAATCACAATCAAGATACAAAAGCGCATCCTTATATAAAGATAGGTGGAAGTGTCAATTTTCAACTAAATTCTTATTCAGCAACAGTATATAATGATGTAAATTCAGTATTGAATAATGTGTATACATCAAATTTTTCATTTTCACATACCTTGCCTAGAACACCTTTTTCATTTAGTGCGGCATTCCGACATAGACAAAATACTTCGAAAGAAACCATTGATGTAACGCTTCCAGATTTACAGGTAAGGATGAATACGGTATATCCATTTAAAAGAAAGAATGCTAGTGGTACAGATGAACGTTGGTATGAAAAAATAAATGTGAAGTATAATTCTGAGTTTAAAAATTCAGTTTCTACCACAGATTCAATCTTTTTAACCAATCAGGTATTTGATGAGATGAGGGCAGGTATTGGAAATCATGCCAGCGCTGGTGCTTCATTTAGAGCGCTGAAATATTTTAGTATCGTTCCGAGTGCATCCATAAATGAGAATTGGGTTTTCCAAAATCTTGTAAAGGAGGCCGTAATTGACACCTCAGGTGCATATTCGATCAACTCAAATTATAAACGACCTGAAAATGGAGTTTCAAGATACAATGATTGGAGTGTGGGTACTACAATAAATACACAATTATTTGCTAGTCTTCCTTCTACAAAGGGTTGGTTTAGAGGTTATCGTCACACTATAAAACCTTCACTTAATTTTAAATATGCGCCAGATACAAGATCAAAATATGAACAGATATTGATCACAGGTGTAGACCCTGATGACTTTACAAGTTATTCACCATTTGAACGGGCAGCCATCACGGTACCCAGTTTGCAAGATAAACAAGGAAGAGTAGATTTTAATATTGGTGGTGTTGTCGAGATGAAATATTATTCTCGCAAAGACTCAACAGAAAAGAAAATAAAGTTATTGGACAATCTGAATTTTAGCTCAGGTTACAACATGGCAATTGATTCTTTTCAATTTAAGAAAATGACCATCAGAGGAACTTCCCGGATGTTTAAGGGGATTTCGACCTTTACCTTTGGGTTTGGTTTTGATCCTTACCAGGAGTTGGATCAAGGGAGAGTGGATCAGTTTGTATACACAGGAAATCCGTTAGAAGTAGTAAGATTAGACGATGCTTTTTTCAAATTATCCACTGGAGTTCGGGTAAAGCAAATTATAGATTTTATTAATAATAGAAATGAAGGAAATGGTAACGAAAATCAGGGTGCTAGAGGCGGTTCAACTAAAGTTGAGAATGAACCGTTGAGTTTGGCAAGTTGGTTTGAAAACCTTAGGTTAGACCATGATGTTCAATTTAATATTACCACAACCAATGGGGTTAGAGAAGGTGAAATTCGAGCAAATACACTTAGATTATCAGGAAAGGTGCCATTAACGAACAAATGGAATTTGAATATTGGTAACATTTCCTATGATTTCAAAAATTCCAAATTGGTGTATCCAACCTTCTCTCTTGGAAGAAACCTGCATTGTTGGGATATGCGATTTACCTGGGCACCAAGCCGTGGAACTTATAGCTTTTTTATCGGGGTTGTCAATTCAAATCTTAACTTTTTAAAGTATGATTATGGTAGAACCAATTTTGACAATGCCATCGGGGGAAGATTTAACTGATCTAAGCATATAAAGTCTTGTAGGTTACAATCTAGAAACTAAGATGTTTTTATTTTAGATTTATATCTATGAAAATTTCATTGTTGTTCATATTTTTCTTCAATTCTATTTTTGCTTTTTCTCAAGCATTTGAGACAAAGATATTAGTGGTAGATGAATTTTCAAACCCCATTGAAGGAGCTCATGTTTTTATTTTGAATTCGACGATTGGTGAGATTACTGACACTCAAGGTAAATGTGTTTTAAGATGGCCAAAAGACCTTGCGCATCAAATTGTGATTTCGCATATTGGATATGAAAATGTAAATATTGGTTCTGAACTTCTAAAGACCTCATCGGAAATATTCAGCGTGACACTTAAAATTAATAATAATGCATTTTCTGAAGTTGTATTAATAGCAAAGCGAGACTCGAGATGGAGAAAGAATTATAAATTATTTAGAAAAATTTTGCTAGGGGAGGATAAAGCGGCAGATAAATGTGAAATTTTAAATCCGGAAGTAATTCGTTTCAATAATGATGATGGTATTTTTAGAGCATATGCTGATGAAGCTATTAAAATCAGAAACCATTACTTAGGATATGATATTACATTTATCCTAGAAGAATTAGTTGAAGAGCCCGATGGTTCAAGTCATTATATTGGGGAATCAAAATTTGCTGATTTGCATCCTGTCAATGTTCCGGGAAATATTAGGAAGAGAAGGGAAAGAAGTTATATCTCAAGCCGAAGACATTTTTTCAAAAACTTAATAGAGCAGAGAGCCAAAGAACAAGGTTATGAATTTTCAATAAGTAAATACCATTCTGGTGGTTTTATAGAATTATCAAGACCAAATTCTCAGGAGTTGTTAAAGTTTGATTCTCTATCAGGTTTTTATCATTTATACTTCCCTGAATTTCTTTGTGTTGATAATAAAAGGGTTAAAGTAGTTGATGAAATAAGCACAAAGGAGGTTAATAGTATGGAGAGTCAAAGGAGAATTAACAGCAGCCAAACAGGGGAGGATTTTCGAATGAGTTTTGCAAGCTCTCAATTGTATAAACTCTCGTCATATCTTATTTTGGATGTATACGGTAATGTGTATAATTCTACCGATCTGAAAGAATATGGATATTGGGCGAAACTGCGTCTTGGTTCAATGTTGCCTCTGGACTATAAGCTTGAAATTGAAAAAAAACTAGATCATCAACTCTCTTCAAAAGCTAAAAATGATACTGTAGATTACTATGATTTTCTTTCATTAATTATTGAAAGCGAAGTTAATAAGAAGAACATACTACAATCCATTGATCAGAATTGGCGAGATATTTACTTTGCCCCTTTGATTGAATTGTTAAAAATGTCAACTGATGAAAAATTGATGGTAGACATAAAATCTTTGCTATCAAAAAAGAGTGACGGTAACATTGATAATTACTATGATGGTCTTCAATGGTTATGGTCAAAAGAGTATGGCTTTCCATCTTTTTATGCGGATTTCAAAGCTCAACTTTATCAATATTTGGATCCTCATTTTAAAACTTATTTTGAAGGTAGAGGGGAGGAGAGTATTATAAGTTTGGATGAGGTGCTTTGGGGGGGAGTAAGGCAGGATGGAATTCCTCCTTTGCGATTCCCTACAATGGTAGATGTGAATGAAGCAAACTATTTGAATCCTTCAGACCTTGTTTTTGGATTTGTTATTAATGGAATTGCTAAAGCATATCCTAAAAGAATACTTGCATGGCATGAGTTTTTTGTTGACGATTTTGAAAATATTAGAGTTGCTGGAGTGTATTGCACATTGTGTGGGACGGTCATTGGATATAATATGGAATCTCAGGGAGTATTTCATGATCTAGGCACAAGTGGATTTTTATATAGATCAAATAAATTGATGTACGATAAACAGACTCAATCCTTATGGAGCACAATCGAAGGTAAACCCGTTGTCGGTCCACTTGTGGATAAAGGAATTCAATTGGAAACTTATCCAGTGGTTACAACCACTTGGAAAGAATGGAATGAAAAATACCCAAATACAAAGGTTCTTTCCATTAATACTGGATACAAACGGAATTATTCTGAGGGAGAGGCTTACCGCAAATATTTCTCAGATGATGCATTAATGTTTCCTGTACCTAAGGATGACCATAGATTAAAAAATAAAGAGGAGGTTCTAGTGCTGCGCCCTGAAAATTATCAAAATACACCCCTGGCAATTTCTGTAGAGTATTTAAGAAAGCATCAGATCTATCAAAGCGTGATAGGGGGACTTCCTTTTGTTGTTTTAACTGAAAATAATGGGATCATTCGTGCTTATAAATCAATGGGAGTGAAATTTGCTAGCTATGAGAATGAGTTCTTGCTAGATGAGCAATCCCAAAAGTGGGTGATTAGTGAAGAATATTTAAAGTCTCCTTCTGGCAAATATTTGGAAAGGATTCCAACTCATCAAATTTTTTGGTTTGCATGGTATAATATGTTTCCGAACACAAAACTAATAAGATAGGACAAGTAGGGGGTAAAACGTTAATTAAAAATTGGAGACGTGGATTATGCTTAACAAAATGCTTACTATTTGAAGAGCAGAATTGATTTACGGAAGTGAAAAATGGGATTTATTTATTAGAAGTTGGAAAAAATCAATTTACTAAATGAAGTCTCCATGTAATTAATCTTAAACTGAAATGATCATTTCAGCAAACCATAATTAGGCAAGTTTGATCCTTTTTGTATATGAAATTAGGTACAATAACTGGCAGAAAAGTAAAAGAAGGCATGAATCTATCCATGCCTTTCTTGTTTATTATAACAATTGGTAGTATTAAATAATTGATTCTAATGGGACCTTATTAAAAAGAATCATCTACTGAATCTGGCGCAGGCCCAACACAACAACAGATATAACTGACTTCAACACTTATAGATCCATTAAAATGAGTAAACTCCGGATTTTGTAATTGATCGCAAGGAATAGTAGGATCATTATATTCCGAATTAATACCACATAAACATAACGGTCCATCAACATAAGTTACTATTACGTTGGTTGGTATCGCGGCGCATCCTGGATTACATTCTGCACCATTTAAGACTCCTTCAACATATGTTTCAGGATTAAATGTCTGAGGCATGATAAAATCCCATGTAACTACTCCATCCTCATTGGTGCAACTTCCTACAATATATCCAGAACAAGTATTTATTGAACTTGTAACAGTACCCCCTGGTTTCCAATTGCCACCACAATATTCTGTACTTATGGGAGTACTTACACAATTTGCATAGGTATTTAATGAACTTATAAGTGCATCCGTATAAGAAGACCCTCCATTTGGTCCAAAATAATCAGATCCATGTAAGGTTGGAAAAGAATGACATGGAGCTTTTGACTCCGTTTCAGTGTCATGTATTAAAGTTTTAGCTTCAAAGTTTGGAAAATTTAATTCTTCGTTTGATTGATCTTTAGCACAATTTGAAAAAACCAGTGTCAGGACTAATAATAAGAAAAAGCTCTTTTTCATTGAATTCGTATTTAATAATTAGCCTACTACTATATTAAATCAGCCATAATGCTGACTAGCGCATAATTCAGCAAATACCTGCGCTTGAGTTTGTTTTACTCATTCTATAATTTAAATACTTCCAGATATTTAATGCGTGACATTTTTTTAATTTTTTTAATATTTTAATACGACTTCAAGAATTAGAAGAAAACATTGAAAGGAATAAATAATTTATTTTCATTTTTTGAAAAGAATGCACCCAAGAGATCCCAGTTAGAATGTACAAGAAAAATTCAATTTGTTTAAGCGATTTTAAAATGTCACGATTC
>JAHDIE010000004.1:112661-155661 GCA_020630955.1 Saprospiraceae bacterium | reverse complement strand
ATTAAGAAAAATATTATGAAAAAGAATTGCATTGAAGGAATAATTGCACAAAAGACTTATAAATTTTGGTCGGAAAAATTTAGAGTAAAAAACTAAGCTCTATGCATTTTAAATGTCCAATTTTATAAGCTTGAAACCAATCATTCAAACATTTTACCTGAGCATGATTTTTATGTCTAGATTAAAATAATGTACTTCCTTTGGCAGCCCAAAAAGGTTGTATTTCCATAATTAACCTTCCGGCCATTACTGCTGGATCTTTGGCGACTATTGCTTGTACTTCATCAATAGTTGGTATTGAGAGAATCATAATTCCTCTAATGTCACCATCGTCACCCATTGGACCAGCAATACATAGGGCACCTTGGTCTGCAAGCAATCTCATATTGGCTCTATGTCCAGCTTGAATTTTAGCAGCTTCTTCTGATGCTTGTTCTCGATTAGGACCAGTTTTAAAATAGACGATGTAATACTTTTTCATTGTATAAGAGGTATCCTCTTCAATCATTTTGAAGGTCTCAAAGCCCAGACTATCTATTTCAACATCTTGGGCGCAAAGGAGATTACATCCAAGCATAAAGCTAATGAATATCAGGATTCCAGATAGTTGTGTTCTATTTAAGAGATTAGTTAACATAGTCTATCATTATAAGGATAAATATTGTACATTTGCACTCGCTAATTTAGCATTTTCGTAATCTACATTGGTAAAATAATTAAAATGGCAGAATATTTAACTAAAGAGAAAAAGGAAGAAATCTTCAAAGAATTTGGAGGAAGTTCTTCAAACACTGGATCTATTGAAGGCCAGATTGCGCTTTTTACATTTAGAGTGCAAGCATTGTCAGATCACTTGCGTGCAAATAAAAAAGATCACGCGAGTAGAAAAGCCCTACTAACTCTTGTAGGAAAAAGAAAGAGACTCCTGACTTATTTGATGAGACAGGATATAGAAAAATACAGAAACATTACTGACAAGCTGAAGATCAGAAAATAATTGCTTGTCCGACTTAGCTTATTTGGTCTCAAGATTAAGCTATCTAACATATTAAAATTTAACTATGGGAAACATTACTCCTATAACTACTTCGTTTAATCTACCGAATGGACAAGAAGTAATTATTGAAACAGGCAAACTAGCTACGCAGGCGCATGGTTCAGTTGTCATTAAAATTGGCAAAACTATGTTGTTTTGCTCCGTTGTATCTAACTATGAAGCAAGAGAAGGACAATCCTTCTTTCCTCTATCAGTAGATTATCAAGAAAAATTTGCAGCGATTGGTCGTATACCAGGAAACTTCTTTAGAAGAGAAACTCGACTAAATGATTATGAGGTTTTGATTTGCAGATTGGTTGATAGAGCTATTAGACCTTTGTTTCCTGATGGATACATGAACGAGACACAGGTAATTATCAACTTAATTTCTGCAGATGAAGAAACCCTTCCAGATGCATATGCTGCATTAGCAGCTTCCGCTGCGATTATGGTATCAGATATCCCATGGGCTGGACCGATATCTGAAGTTAGAGTTGCTAAGATAAATGGTGAATATGTTGTTAATCCTAGCAGAAACGAATTGGAAAATGCTAGCTTGGAAATCATAGTTGGTGCCACCTTAGATGATGTAACCATGGTGGAAGGAGAAGGCAAAGAGGTGCAAGAAAGTGAATTAATTGAGGCCATCAAAATTGGCCATGAGGCCATTAAAGTTCAATGTCAAGCCCAAGTTGAATTAGCAAAATTGGTAGGAGAAAAGGCCATCAAAAGAGAAGTAGAAGAAGCTCCTTCTGATGAAGAAGCTTACGAATTTGTTAAGGAATTTTCCTCTGAAGGCATTAAGAAAGTAGCTAAAGAAAATCTCAATAAGAAGCAACGAAAAGCTGGATTTACGGAAGTGAAAGATGCTTTGAAAGAAGCTGCAAAAGAAAGATATGATGAAGAAACAATTGATGCGAAAATGCCATTTGTTTCTGACTACTTTGATAAACTCAAAAAAGAGTTAATTAGAGCATACATGCTAGAAACCAATGAAAGATTAGATGGAAGAGGGCCTGAAGATGTAAGGGATATTTGGACTGAAGTAGACTACTTACCAAGTGCCCATGGATCAGCAATATTTACACGAGGGGAAACTCAAGCACTAATGTCTTTGACCTTAGGAACAAAGTTGGATAAACAAATGGTTGATACGGCTTTGAATTCAGGTTATGAAAACTTTATTCTGCATTACAATTTTCCTGCATTGTCTGTTGGTGAGGTAAAGCCAATGAGGGGACCAGGAAGAAGAGAGGTAGGACACGCAAACTTGGCAGGAAGATCATTGAAGCAAGTACTTCCAGAGGAAAATCCATACACAATTCGATTAGTTTCTGACATTTTAGAATCGAATGGGTCTTCATCGATGGCAACTGTTTGTGCTGGATCTCTTGCTTTACAAGATGCAGGTATTAAGATAGAAAGACCAGTTTCAGGGATCGCAATGGGTATGATTTCTGAAGGCGATAAGCATATGATTTTGTCTGATATTTTAGGAGATGAGGATGCTTTGGGTGATATGGATTTTAAAGTTACCGGGACAGAGAAAGGGATTACTGGATGCCAGATGGATATTAAAATTGACGGTATGCCATACGATCTTCTTGAAAGAGCCCTAGCGCAAGCAAAAGCTGGTAGATTACATATTCTTGGAGAAATGGCTAAGACCATGAATGACGCCAGAGAGGATCTTAAACCACATGCGCCAAGAATGATTGAATTAACAATTGATAAGAGCTTTATTGGAGCAGTTATTGGTCCAGGGGGTAAGATAATTCAAGATATACAGGAGAAAACAGGTACAGTTATTAATATTGAAGAAGTTGATGATAAAGGAATAGTATCGATATCTAGTACCAATAAACAAGGTATTGATGAAGCTAAGGCAAGGATAGATGATATTACTTTTGAGCCTTCAGTTGGTGATGAGTACGATGCAATTGTAGCCTCCATAATGCCTTATGGTGTATTTGTGGATTTTAAAGGTAAGAGTGGATTACTCCATGTTTCGGAAATATCGCATACAAGAATAAACGATGTAAGTGAGGTGTTTAGTGAAGGAGATTCCGTAAAAGTAAAGTTGATCGGTATCGATCCTAAGAACGGAAAAATGCGATTATCGAGAAAAGCCTTGATGCCAAAGACAGAATCGACAAAATCTTAGTAAGCTAGCTTACATTTTTGAAGAAATAAAGATATTCCAGCAAGTCTATTGACTTGTTGGAATTTTTTTTGCATAAATCGAAACTATATAGCAGGACAAATTGTAATAAATATTATAAACTATAAGTTATTTTATTGATTTTGTCAATAAGCAACAAGTAAATAGAATGAGACAATTAAAGATTACAAACAAAATTACCTCAAGGGAGAGTGTCGCATTAGACAAATATCTTAATGATATTAGTAAAATCGATCTACTTACACCTGAAGAGGAAGCGACTCTTGCCAAAAGGATAAGAGAAGGAGATACAGAAGCTTTGGAGAGAATGACGCAGGCTAATTTGCGTTTTGTTGTCTCAGTTGCAAAACAGTATCAAAATCAAGGGCTTTCATTGAGTGATTTGATAAATGAAGGGAATGTAGGCTTGATGAAAGCGGCCAAAAGATTTGATGAAACCAAAGGTTTTAAGTTTATTTCATATGCAGTATGGTGGATTAGGCAATCTATTCTACAATCTATTGTTGAGTATAGTAGATTGGTGAGACTTCCGTTAAATAAGGTAAGTTCATACAAAAAGGTGAATGAAGCCTATGTGAGTTTTGTGCAAGAATTTGAGAGAGAGCCGACAAATGAGGAATTGGCAGAATTGCTTGAAATAAAACCAAAAGAAGTTACAAACTTGTTGAAAGGAGGCATAAGACACCTTTCAATGGATGCACCAGTCGGTGGAGATGAGGGAGATGCCACATTGATAGATTTATTCAATGAAGAAGATCAGGATTTGCCTGATCTAGGATTGATGGCACAATCGATGAAAGATGAATTAAAACATGGATTATCTATGCTTTCTCCTAGAGAAGTAGAGGTCTTATCTTCATATTATGGTCTAAATGGTCATTCTTCACTCACTTTAGAGGAAATTGGTGAACTGTATGGACTTACAAGAGAAAGAGTAAGACAAATTAAGGAAAGAGCACTGAGGAGACTAAGAAAATCAACGAATAAGGACTCAATGAAGTCTTATTTATAATTTTTAATTTCTTTAGTTCACTATAAAATACAATACATTCGATTAGAGTTATTTTCTTTGTAAAGATGAATGTTTACATTGAAATAAAACATATCGGGTCTATTGTATTTTTTTTGCTCCTTATACAAGGATGTGAAGTGCAGAAGAAGATTGTATCGGGTAGAGAGGCATATGAGCTCAAACAATATTCCAAAGCAACAGAAATGTTGACTAATGAGTTTGAAAAAGCACAAAACTCAGACACAAAATCGTATCTAGCATATTTGGCAGGCCAATCTTACATGGCATTGCACAATAGTAAGGAAGCCCTTATTTGGTACGAAAAATCATTAAAGTTATCAGATCAAGAAATATGCAGATTTGCATTGTCCCGAGCCTATAAACAAGAAGAGCAATATGAAAAAGCCATGGCAATTCTTTTGCAACTTGTTAGGAAAACAAATAATCCAATTTATTTAGATGAGTACAAGGGCCTGAAGTATATTGTCGAGACGCAGGCATTTTTGCCAGATCCATCTTATAATATTTCAAGTTCGCAAGCCAATAGTGAGTATAACGATTATAGCCCCTATCTATTAAATGAGAATCAATTATTGTTTGCTTCTGACCGGCCAATCGGCAATGAGACAGAGCCTTATCAATGGACTGGAAATTATTATTCAAATCTTTACACATTAGACCTCCGAGATAAAAAAGTTAATAATTTTGATGTCGTTATTAATACAGAAGGGCATGAAGGGAGCGCGTGTCTAACCAAAGCTGGCAATGAAATATATTATACTAAATGTGAAGATTTAGAATTAAGGGATAAACATTGTCGAATATACACGAGCAAAAAGCTACGTGGTAAATGGACAGATCCTATTGCCATTTCATTTTTTAGTGAGGACGTAAATGTTGGACATCCATGCTTAATGGCAGATGATAGTCTAATGATTTTTTCTGTTGGTCCACATGGAAACTACGACAGCTATGATTTATATTATTCCCGTTTATTGCCAACTGGATGGACACGTGCGGCATATCTCGAAGGAAATATAAATTCTGCTGGTGATGAGAAATTTCCTACCAGTATTAATGATACCTTATTCTTCTCTTCTGATGTTAATTTAGGATTAGGAGGTTTGGACATCTATAAGTGTTATATAAAAAAGGATGGATCGTTTTCTAGACCTGAACGTCTTCCTGCACCAATCAATTCAGGGGCAGATGACTTTGGATTGGTTATATTTCCTCATAAAGGAAATGATGTAGATGTGATTGAACATGGTGTGTTTACAAGTTCAAGAGGTGTTCAATCTAATGATGAAATATTATTGTTTAAGCGCTTTAAAGTTGAAAAAGATACTAGCCACATCGAGGAAGAAAAAGAAGAGGAGAATATTCGTGTTTTTCTGGCTGGAAAGGTTGTCGATTCCAAATCCAATACTGGAATGGGAGATGTTCAATTGGAAATTGTAAAGTTAGATTTGAAAGATCCAAGAACTGATAGCAATGGTGATTTCATTTCAGAAGTAGAAGCTAACGATAGTTATCAAATAAAGGCATCTTATGATGGTTATTTTTCCAAAGAAATAGTGATTAATACAATTATTGATCAGGACAAAAAAGGTAGCCAGACTTTCAATTTTAAAATCTTTTTAGAACCAATCGAACTTAATAAAGAAGTTGTTATCGACAATATTTTCTACGATTATGAGAAGTGGGATATTAGAGACGATGCTAGGCCATCATTAGATAGTTTGGTTCAATTGCTAAAAATTAACCCTCAAATTTCGATTGAATTAGCATCACACACTGATTGTAGAGGTGAAGTAGATTATAACTTACAATTGTCGCAAAAAAGGGCTAGCTCTGCAGTTGATTATATTATTTCTAATGGAGTAAAATCCAATCGACTTACAGCCAAAGGCTATGGAGAAAGTTCACCAGCAAATTCATGCATTTGTGATGACTGTAGTGAAGAAGAGCACCAAATTAATCGGCGTACCACTTTTAAGGTAATTAATTACTAATCCATTTAGTGCCAGCATTAGCTTTATTGCTGATTACATTACCTATATTTGTAATATGTACAATATGGAATTATGAAAATTAATTTTGCTAAATATCTTTTAGAGCTCTTATTAGCAAATGGAACCATCGATGTTCCAGGCTTAGGAAAGTTTGAATTAGTAAAGAAATCCGCAAGTTTTGGCGAAGGAAGAAAAACCCTGAAGGCCCCTAGGCGGGAAATCAGATTTGATGAAGAACATGATAGTGAAGATTTAATTTTACAAGAAGCAATATCTAGAGGAGAATCTATAGATAGTGAGAAGGCTACAAGTTTTATCAGACAATTTACTTCTGATGTGCTGTCGGGTTTGATTGAGAATGGCGACGTAGAAATTGCCTATTTAGGGCTTATTAAAAGAAAGTTTGATGAAAAGATTCAATTCGTTCAGAATGAAGGAACTGTTGAAAAACTAAATACATGGATGCCTGAAGTCGAGTTGCCGGAGCCTCAGAAGATCGTTGCAATTCCTGAAAATTTACCATCTAAAGCTGAGATTGTAGCTGGTAATAAGAATATTGGTTCAACAATTCGAACTGATATTAAAGAAGAAATCTCTGAATCGGTATTAGTAGTAGAGAAAAATGCTTCCACCGCTTGGTGGAAATGGTTGTTGCCATTTGTTGCCGTCATCGCGATAAGTGCTATCCTATTTAAAATGTGCGCAAAGGAAGATAAAACTGTGTACGAAACGTTAAATAACGAAGAGGTCGAAGCACTTGTTGAAGATACCACAGCGTTAAATTTAGTTGAAGAAGAGGGGCAAATAGAAGAAGTTGTTGATATTGATTTCAAGTCAGAAGATAAAACTGAACAATCCATAGGATCAGGTTCTGCTTTGAGTAAGGAACAATGCATTGTAATTATTGGATCTTACCAAAACCAAAGAAATGTTCAAAGCACAACTAATCAGATTGTGGATAAAGGCTATCGAATTTATAAGGAAACACATGGAGCATATACTAGGGTAGGGCTTACTGTTGATTGTGAGGATATTGAAGGAACTCTTGCCAATTATCTTAGTGAAATTTCTAGGGAATTTGGAGTTAACGCCTGGTTTTTAACTCCTGAGGTACACCAATAAAAAAAGCCGCACCAAATTGGAGCAGCTTCTATGTGTTAGTTGGTAATTTTATCTTTTAAAAGCAACCCAAATCTACTTGTGATTGAATATCTGCATTAGGGAAACATTGTCCTGACCCTAATTCTTGTGGTTGATACCTTTCGAGATTGGGGTCTCTTAAACCATTCTCAAGAAATTTCACCAAATTTGATTTTTCATTGGGGGTTAATTCCAAAGGAAGGAATTTAGATGATATGCTTTCTTGTGGCACATTTGGGTTTTCTTTAACTGCATCATTAAAATATTCGACAAGATCCTCTAAGCTTCTTACGCTTGACCCATGGAAATAGAAAGGGGTATCCTTCATGTTGTATAATTGAGGAACTCTGAATTTATATAATTCGTCGAGATTTTCTGTAAACCCTCCTCTTCCAAGATTTCTAAAGTCATCTGAAGAAGAACTGAATGAAGGAATTTGATACATGTCATTTACCCCGAGTGCATGAAATTCATTAGATCCTAAGTTGGGTTCATAATGACAATTTGAGCAATTTGCCTTGCCAAAAAACAATAAAGCACCTTGTTTCTCTTCGTATGACATAGCGTAATAGTCTCCTTTTAGCCAATTTTGGAAAGGAGCTTGATTGGACATTAGCGTTCTTATATACGCAGAAAGTGCAAAAGCTAAAGTTCTGATATTGTATCTTTCTTCAACAGGAACTTCTGGAAATGCTTCGTCAAATAGTGCGGTATAGCCGAATTCATCGGCCATTTCTTTGTTGATATTAAGTCTGTGAACATGAACTCCTTCGAGGTTTTGCGTTTCAATGGCTGCTAAATTTTCAGCATTGGCTGCAGTTCCATCTTCTTCAGTCCAAACTGATTGTGTGTTAATATTTGCATCATTAGCACCAAACTGTCCATTCCAAAAAGTGTTTTTAACAAAGGCAACATTGAGAAGAGATAATGCTCTTGCGTCTTGTGTATCCATGTCATCCTCTTCATAGTTTGTATTTCTTAATCTTTTTTCTCCATTGATACCAAAACCTGTTCCACCATCAGCAATTCCTTGGAAAGTGCCAGGCCTGAATCCTGCGCTAGGAATATGGCATGAAGCACAAGAGTAGGTTCCAATTCCCGATTCGTCAATTGCGTCAACTGCCAGTCCTGTTTCATAAAACAGAAATTTTCCTAATTCTACTTTCGCTGGGTTTAATGGATTGCCATTAGTGTCTTGAGGGATATTTTCCAAATCATTTTCATCAGGCAGAATATAATAATCCACATTGGCTTGACCAGAAGCAAATTCGGCTGATGATTTGATAGCGTTTTTTAATTCGTAGTCTAATTCATTCGTCCCTTCAATAATGGTATCGGTACATGAGATTAATAATGTACCAAGAAGAAGTATTATGAATAAATTTGTATTAATTCTTGTCATTCCTTGTTTGCATCGTTGCTTATCAATGAAAAAGCCCTAAAAAGCTTAAATCAACATCCAAAAGAGTCAAATATTATACCAAATCATAATATGATTGGCTTTATATTTGACCTTATTATAACGACACAAATTTAAAAATGATCATCGAAAAGTGTGTGAATTTTTGGATTTATGGCACGAATTGTCACTTAAAAGGATTTAATTAACGGATTATAAAATTAACTATATGTCAGATAACAAGGCAACTCTTTTGGTTTTAGCTGCTGGAATGGGGAGTCGATATGGAGGATTGAAGCAATTGGATGGATTTGGCCCCAATGGTGAGACCATCATTGATTATTCTCTTTATGACGCCATAAAAGCTGGTTTTAAAAAAGTAGTTTTTGTGATTCGAGAGTCATTCCGGAAAGATTTTGAATCAGTTTTTAGACCCAAATTAGAAGGTAGGATAGAAGTTGAATTTATTGCGCAGAACCTATCTGATTTGCCGGAAGGCTTCAAATTGCCTGAGGAAAGAAGTAAACCTTGGGGAACGGCACATGCAGTTTTGGTTGCCAAAAATGTAATCGATGGACCATTTGCTGTGATCAATGCTGATGACTATTATGGCCAAAATTCCTATCAAACATTGATTGATTATTTTAATGATGAAACAAATCCGAACTACGCTGTTGTTGGATATTTGCTCAAGAATACATTATCTGATCATGGAGATGTAAATAGAGGGGTCTGTATTCAGAATGATCAGGGTTATTTGGAAAAGATAGTCGAAACGTTAAAAATAACAAAGCATGATATTCAAGGAAGGGGGATTTATAAGAATGACGAAGGTGATTATACTTTTCTTGATCCAATGACATTGGTGTCCATGAACATGTTTGGCTTTAAGGCTGATTTTTTCAAGTTGACTGAAGATCATTTTAAGACTTTCCTTAATGAATTCATTAATGTTCCTAAATCTGAGTTTTTTATTCCATTTGTTTTGGATAATATGATCAAGGATGGGAGTAAAAAAGTAAAAGTTTTAACTTCTGATGCTGATTGGTTTGGTGTGACATATCAAGAAGACAAACCTTTTGTTGTTAAGAGAATTAATTCAATGATAGAGCAAGGTATTTACCCTAGTCCACTTTGGGCATAGGGTAAAAAAAAGAAGCCACCCATGATAAGGTGAGCTTCTCCTCAAACCAATATGAAAAAACTACTTCCGCTTTTGAGACGGAATATTTTCTTTTAAGTCATCATTTCAAATTGTTAAATAGATGACAAGTATAATATTAACGTATTTATTGTCAGATAGTGTATGGAGCCTCTTTATTTTATTTGTAATGCATCTAGCGCGACATCTGAATTGATCGCATAACGACCTTTTTCATTTTTATAAAGTTGTCCAAGTTTGTGTACTGGGTCATGTTCAAAAACGAATCTACTTTTTTCTTTTGATAATACGTATTTGTAAAAAGACTCTCTTTCCTCCATTGAGATTAGAGGTCTGATGTCATAACTCATGACATAGGGCAATCTAACATGATGGACTGAAGGAAGTAAATCTGCAGGAAAATAAAGAAATGTACCATCTTCTAATAGTATTTCTGGGACCATCATTGCTTCGGTATGTCCATAATAAAACCTGATATTAATTCCAGGTATCCATTCTATTCCTTGAGAAACTGGAATAAAGTGCAGCTTGCCTTGATCTCTTAAAGGGACAAAATTTTCTTTCAAGAATGAAGCTTTTTCTCGAGGATTAGGAGTATATGCCCAATTAAAATGATCTTCATTGGTCCAATATTTAGCATTTGGAAAAGTAGCTTTTGGGTTTTGCTCTTCATCAAAATATAAAGCTCCACCACAATGATCAAAGTGTAAATGGGTCAATAAGACATCCGTTATTGAAGCTGGGTTTATCAATCCTTGATCAATATTTTGATGTATATCTCCATCATGTGGGTGAAAATGTGAGAGGAATTTTGGGCCTTGCTTCCTACCAATACCACAATCTATTAAAATTTTCCTATCCTTGGTTTCAACAATGAGTAATCTCGTGGCCCAAGTGCACATATTGTTTTCATCTGCAGGATTTTGTTTGTTCCACATGGATTTTGGCACAACTCCAAACATGGCTCCACCATCTAATTTGAATTTTCCAGAGTCTAAAATAGTAACCTTCATTAATAGCCGATTTTAGACTTTGGTTCGGAAAGTGATTTTTTAAGTGCTATCATATGTAAAGCTGTTGCTGCAGCTTCATGACCTTTGTTTCCATGCTTTCCTCCTGCCCGATCTAGTGCTTGCTGCATATCATTTGGTGTGAGAACACCAAAGATGCATGGTTTGCCAGATATTAATGAAAGTTGAGTTAAGCCAGTTGCAACTGCGTTGTTTATGTATTCGTTGTGGCTTGTTTCGCCTTTAATCACACAACCGAGCGCTATAATACCATCAAAAGATTCGGTCTGGAGAAGCATCTTTGCTGCCACTGGTAATTCATAAGATCCAGGAACATAGACTATTTTGATATTGTCTTCCTTAACGTTAGCTTTTAAAAGTGTTTCTTTTGCTCCGTCAAGTAAGGCCTCAGTAATCTTGGGATTCCATTTAGAAACAGCTATAGCAATTTTAAAGGGTGTCCCATTAGGAAGTGTATCTTGCTCAGAAAGATTTGTTTTCTTTTCACTCATGCTCAAAAATAAGAAAAGCCTGCATCAAGTGACACAGGCTTTTGGATTTCTTTTGCGAGCGGAAAGTTATTGAGCTTTTGCAATAAAACGATCTATATCTTCTCCTTGAGAAGAATCGCCGTACTTTTCTTTGATTTTGTTAAACGCATCTAAAGCTGCTGAAGTATTGCCTTGTTGCAAGTTCAACATCCCTAATTTTTTCAAATAATAAGGAATTAAAAACTCATTGTCTCCTGCAGAGGCGGCCTTTTGATAAAGGCTCATTGCTTTATCAATCTGTCCATTTTCTGCATAGGCATCTCCCAAGGCTCCAAATTTAGTTATTGATGTTAGGTCATCAGAAGCTTTGTAAGATTCTAAATAATTGATGGCATCCTCATATCTACCTAAGTTCAAATAGCTAATACCTGCATAATATTTTGCTAAATTCCCAGCTTTGGTGTTGTTATAGTTATCTATTACATCAAGAAAGCCATCATATCCACCACCTGGGTTTTCCAGTGCAAGTGCAAATGAATCTCTTGCAAATTGTTCTTCTGCTTTATAAATAGCTGCTGAAGCTTCTGCTTCTTTTGGATCTTTGAAAGCAACTTTATAAATGATATAAATCCCAGCCAGTAAAGCAATTATTCCAGCAAGAGCGAGTAGTTTTAATCTGTTATCGTTTTTTATAGAAGGTTTTTCCTCCTCATATACTTCAACAGTTTCTTCTACTGTTTCTCTAACTTCCTGGATTTCTGCCTCATCTTTGGGCACGTAATTTTTTCTTCTTTTTGCCATAGTAGGTTATTCGAAAATTTGCGCAAAAATAACTAATCTTAGCAGCTATTGTAGTATTACTGCATTAAAAATTGCATTTAGCAATCCAGATAGCATGTATGAGAATGCATTTTAAGCTTTAAAGGCTTTAATCCATGATGAATGGGTAGTCTTTTTGAACGTAATTATCGTTGTAAAGATCCGAAGCCATTGGAAGCGGGCTATTTTCAGCAAATTCCATAGCTGCGGAAATTTCTGTTTCAATATTGTTTTTTATAGTATCTATTTCTTCTAGCGAGGCAATATTATTGTCGATGATATTCCTTTCTGTAATGATAATTGGGTCCTTGTCTTTGTATTCCTGTAATTCGTCCTTTGATCTGTATTTGCCTGGATCTGAAACCGAGTGGCCTTTGTACCTGTATGTTTTGATTTCTAGAAAATATGGGCCTTTACCTGCTCTAATATGAGCGGCTGCTCTTTCAATTCCTTCATGGACAGATTCAGGTCTCATTCCGTCGATTGCTTCTGACGGCATATCAAATGCAGCTCCAATTTTGTACAGGTCGTGCACATTGCTCGTTCTTTCAACGGAAGTACCCATTGCGTAACCATTATTCTCCACCACAAATAGGACAGGTAATTTCCAAGTCATTGCCATGTTAAAAGATTCGTACAATGCGCCTTGTCTTGCTGCACCATCTCCAAACATAGTCATTGAGAGGTTATCTGTCCCTCTGTATTTTTCGGCAAGGCCAATTCCTGCACCAATTGGAATTTGTGCGCCAACTATTCCATTGCCACCAAAATAGTTGTGTTCTTTAGAGAAGAAATGCATTGAACCTCCTTTTCCTTTGACTACTCCAGTTGCCTTACCATATAATTCAGCCATACAGCTTTTAGAATCAAGGCCTCTGGCGAGAGCAACTCCATGCTGTCTATAGGCTGTTACTAGCTTGTCCTCAGGTCTTAGAGCCGTAGCGATTCCTCCAGCGATGGCTTCTTGTCCAATGTAAACATGGCAAAAACCTCTGATTTTTTGTTGAGAATACGCATACAAAGCTTGCTCTTCAAACCTTCTAACTCTATACATCACCTCAAACCATTTTAAATAGGTATCCTTGTTGTACAGTGAACTGTTTGATTTTGCTTTATCGGTACTGTTTTTTGTCAATGTTTCCGCCATTTTTCTTTATTTCAAGCACTAAAATTAAGAAAAATATGCTTTCAATGGTGTAATAAAGCATTCAAATGAGACATTTGTATTAATTGTCATCAAATAATTAAAGTATCCTTATTAAAAGGGTAGTATCCATGAAAACCAAGTATGAAATAAAGCAATTGAAGCTAACCCATTTCAAAAAGTATAGTAAGTTAAACCTAGAATTCTCTTCGGGGTTGAATGTGTTGACCGGTAAAAATGGTGTAGGCAAAACTAGTATTTTAGATGCAATCAGACTTTTGGTTTTTGGCAAAGTCTACTTTGCTGCTACAGATAAGTCTTGTCTTAGCCATGGTGCTGATTTCCTAAGAGCAGAAATTAATATTTTTGACAATGAAAAGGAGCCGCACAATGTTGTGGTCAAACTTCAACATGGAAAAAATAAACAAATTGAACATGATGGAATCAAAGTTTCAAAGCTGTCTGAATATATTGGTCAATATCTTTCAGTTTGTGTTTCTCCAGATGATATAATATTGGTAAATGGACTGAGTAAAGATCGACGTGAATTTATTGATCAGGCTATTGTCCAATTTGATAAGCTTTACACAAGAAACCTAATTCGGTATACCAAGGCTGTTAAACAACGTAATGCTCTTTTAAAACAGTTCTTAAAAAGTGGGACATATGATAAAAGTCTAACCAATGCCTTTGAAAAAATCATGTTAGAAACTGCTCCTTATATTCATCAGGCCAGGGTTTCATTTATGAAGGAATTTCAATCTTACTTTTTGAAGAGTTATCATGAAATTGCTCCTGAATATGAATCAGTTTACTTAGAATATGATTCTAAGTTGTCGGAAAATACAATGGAGGAACTATTGATTCAATATGAACAAACGGATCGATTTTCTGGGCGATCGAATGTTGGAACTCATAAAGATGAAGTAAATATGAAGTTGAACGGTGAAGATATTAAAGTCTTTGGTTCCCAAGGTCAGATTAAGTCTTTCGTTTTTGCTTTGAAAATATCTTTGTTTGAATATTTTGCAAATAAGACTGGACGATTGCCTGTTCTATTGTTGGATGACATGTTTGATAAATTAGATCGATCAAGGGTTGAAAAAATCTTGTTGCAATTGAACGAAAGATGGGGCGCGCAGGTTTTTATAAGTGATACAGATAAGAATAGAATTGCTACATTTTTAACTGGGAAAGGGGAAAAGATCAATCACATTCATATCTTCGAGGATCAAAGTATAACGTATTTAAATGTTTAAAAAGGAAGAACAAAAAATCAATACCATCATGGATTCGATCTTAAAAGAACGATCAAGTTTTTCAGATGGTTTACAAAAGCAAAATATTTCTTCAATTTGGGCCTCTGTTTTAGGGAATGCGATTTCAAAATATACAAAGTCCATTAAATTAGAGAAGAATACACTTTACGTAAATATCAGTTCTGCAGCATTACGCAATGAGTTGATATTTGAAAAAGCCAAATTGATTAAAAAAATGAATGAGGCTTTACATCATCGGAGGATTGATGAATTGGTTATAAGATAAAAGAGAGCTTGTTCATCAGAACAAGCTCTCTTTTATCTATTTATGGTCTGATATTGTTTTGACTCGTTTTTCCTTTCTTTTTACGTTTCTTTCCTTTGACAGTGGCAGCTAATTTCAATGCCTTGTAGGCATTGACTGTCCCACCTGCAACACTCAAGTTAGCGAAGGATGTTAGCTCACCATCGCCCCCTGGAATAATAACTTGATCTGTCAATTTTACAGAACTATCCATTAAAACTTGCTTAACTTGTTGTGCGGAAAGCGAAGGATAGTATGATCTAATCATAGCTGCTACACCTGCGACTACTGGGGAAGCCATTGATGTCCCTTGGGCATTTCGATAATTGTTGTCTGGTGTTGTGGAGTATATGGCCATGCCAGGTGCAAAAATATCTACATTTTGTTTGCCATAATTAGAAAAAGGGGCTGAGAGATCTTCTCCTTGCTTAAACGAAAGTGCTCCCACTTCAACCCAATTTTTTGCAGCTTTGGGTCCAAAGAATTTTTTCTTTTTATATGTATCATTTGGGAAATTATCAGTGTTGTCATTGTTTTGAGCAGAATTGCCTGCGGCGTGTACTAACAACACATCATTTTTGGCGGCATATCTTACAGCTGCATCTACAGCTGATTTGTCCCAAGAATAGCCTTTCCCAAAACTCATATTAATAATACTTGCCCCATTGTCTACTGCATAAATAATGGCATTTGCGACGTCCTTATCTCTTTCATCACCATTCGGAACGGTTCTGACAGACATAATTCTTACATCTGTTGCGATCCCATCCATTCCTAAGCTATTGTTTCTCACGGCTCCGATGATACCAGCAACATGAGTTCCATGGAATGCATCTGGGCCCTCAACATCATTGTTTCCATAATTTTTCTGATATGGATCATCATAATTGTCACCAATAAGAGGTCTGGGGTCAAAATCTATATTGTAAGCATACTCTATTTGATCTCTGAATCTTTCTTTCATTCCAGTGAACTGATCGAGAACAGCAGTTCGTAAATTTTCAATGGTTCCAAATTCTTCGCCTTGACTAATTGCTTCAAGCACCATATTAACTCCATTCATTAGTGCAGGCTTTCCTTCAACATCTATTGACTTTAGGTTTTCAGTATTTAAATCTTTACCGTCAAGTGCTTTTTCTAATGCGGTAACTGCATTCAATACCATTGTTTCAGTTTCTTGAATGGAAGTCATTCGGGTTTCTGCATTTTCTTTTTTAGATTCAACTTCATCTCGCACTTTTTCGTAGAGAGCATATTCTTTTTTCTGTGCTTTTGAAAGTTCAGAAGGATTAGCCTTTTCATATTTGTACTTATATCTTTTGTACAATCTGGTTGCTTCATAAGTATCATGATTAACATTACCTTTTTCTCCTCCTATAAAATTCCAACCGTTGATATCATCGATATAACCATTATTGTCATCATCAATTCCGTTGTCTGGTATTTCTCCTGGATTGACCCATACATTGTCTTTCAAGTCTTCATGTTCTACATCAACACCTGAATCCAGAACTGCAACTATAATCGTACTTGAATTTTTTCCTTTTGTAATCTTGTAGGCATTATCTGTGGCAACACCATTGTATCCTTGGTCATTGTTTAAATGAAACCAATTGGAAGGAGCTTGCGCAAATAAGCCCATTGTGCAAAATCCGATTATTGCACTAAAAAATATTTTTTTCATGAATATTGTTTGAATTTGGCTATAAAGGTAATACGGATTCACAACAAGTGCATATTAAAATGGCAATTCTAACGTTTTCTTGACAGTAGGGTATAAGCTAATCATATAATAGAAAATTTTAATATATATTTGTATAATATTCATGCTACTATGAAAAAATATTCTATTCTAATTGTTTTTAACATTGCTTTGGCAATCTCAATTCAAGCACAGAAGCCATATTGGGAACTTGGTTTCGGTGGTGGGATTAGTTCATATTGGGGGGATTTAAATTCTGAATCTTTTTCTGATAATTTCATGAATATGAATGCAGCTGGCAATATGCACTTGAGGTATAATGTTGAAAATTTCGCTGTAAGAACCATGATTACCATTGGTAAAATGAAGGGTAGTGATAAAAACTCTATTGATCAGGCAAGGAAGATGAGAAATCTATCATTTTTTTCACCTATTTATGAATTCAGTGTCTCAGGAGAATATAACATATTTGGCTTTGACCCATCAGATCGTGAATCCGTTTTTACACCATTTGTTATGCTTGGTGCTGGAGTTCTTAGATTTGACCCAAAAACAGAATACAATGGAGGGATAATTTCTCTTCAACCGCTTGGAACTGAAGGCCAAGGATTGGCTGGTCAGCCTGATAGGTATAGTTTAACACAATTTGTAATTCCTATGGGTGGAGGAATCAAGTTTAAATTAACCAAAAATCTAGTAGGTTCTTTAGAAATGATCGGTAGGGCAACTTTCACAGATTACCTAGATGATGTCAGCACGACTTATGCAAACTACAGCGAATTGTTGACCCATAATGGAGAATTGAGTGCCAACCTTTCTCAAAGATTGGACGAGTATTTGGGCTTACCTGAAGGGTCAAATGCTGAATCTACTAATGGAACAAAAAGAGGAGGAGCTGATTTAAATGATTATTATTTCTCCTTCATGATTAACCTTTCTTACAATCTAGGACGTAAATTAGTACTTGGAGGAAGAACTTCTAAAAAAGGAGCTTCTTGTCCTAAGTTCTAAATGAAAGAGGAAAAATTAGCAAAATATAAGTCTATTTTAAAAGACTATTGGGGATATGAACACTTTCGAAAATCACAATTAGAAGTTTTAGAAAGTATTGGATCTCATCAGCATACCCTTGCCATTTTGCCAACAGGAGGAGGAAAATCAATTTGTTATCAAATTCCGGCCATTGAAAGTAATGGATTAACAATTGTGATTTCACCACTTATCGCTTTGATGATTGATCAAGTAAATTCACTCCAGAAAAAAGGAATACCTGCATCGGCTTTATACGGAAGTCTTACCAAATCTCAACAGGCGGAAATAATAAAAGATGCACTTTATGGTGAATTAAAACTACTTTACATTTCACCAGAAAGATTAACTTCTAAATATTTTCTTCAATCTCTACCTCAAATGAATGTTCGATTTATCGCTATTGATGAAGCGCATTGTATATCTCAATGGGGGCATGATTTTAGGCCTTCCTACCGAAATATTAATAGTTTAAAAAAAATTTTTCCGGATGCTTTAATATTGGCGGTGACAGCTACAGCAACCAAACAAGTTCAAGATGACATACTGGAAGTTCTTAAAATCAATGAAGCTAGTAAGGTCCTTTTTTCTTCCAGGAGAGAAAATCTCGCCTATCAAGTATATAGAACTGATAATAAAATGGGTGTAATCCTTTCGATTGTAAAGGCAAATCCGGAACAATGCGGAATTATCTATGCGAGAAGTCGAAAAATGGTTGCTAAGATTTGCCAATACTTAAAGATAAGAAAGATTAAGGCAGCGGCCTACCATGCAGGTCTATCATCAGAAATTAAAAATAAATCACAAGATGATTGGATTAAGGATAAAATTCAAATTATAGTAGCAACAAATGCCTTTGGAATGGGAATAGATAAGCCGGATGTCCGATTTGTGCTGCATTATGATTTGGCTCCAAATCTAGAAGAATATACCCAAGAAGCAGGTAGAGCAGGACGCGATGGTAGGCCATGTAAAGCGGTAATTTTACTAGATGAAAAGGACATTGAGGATCAAAAAAAGAACATTGAAAAAGCTTATCCGCCAGAACATTTGATAAGAGATTGTTATAAAGCTTTGGCATCATCCTTTAATTTGGTTATCGGTGAAACCATGCAAGATGCAGAGAATTTTGAATTGGTCCCTTTTTGTAAAAAGTATGGTTTGCCTTTGTTGCCAAGTTTTTATGCATTAAAGCTTTTAGACAAAACGGGTTATATAATGTTGTCCGAAAGTTTCTATCATAGTGCTTCATTAAAGTGCTATAAAGAAAAGATTGATGATTTTTACAAAACTGAAGAAAATCATATTGCTAAACATTTGTTGGACAAGGTGTTGAGGATTTACGATGGATTATTTTACAAACATGTTCCTATAAATGAAAAATATTTAGCTAGAAAAGCGGAACTGACTGAAGATGAAACGAAAAAATATTTGAAACTCTTGGCCGAAAATGAAGTTTTGGAATACAAGGCAGGAGGAAATAATCCTCGGGTTAAGATCAGAGGTCCTAGGCTCAATAGTAAGCATATAAAAATTTCAACTGAGCTTTATAAGAAAAGGAAAGAAGATGCATATTCAAAACTCAAGGTGCTTGAAAATTATCTCAATACAAAAATGTGTAGACAAATTATCATTGATAGATATTTTGGGTTTGATAACGCTCAAAAATGTGGTGTTTGTGATCATTGTATTAAATCTTCTAACTCTAAAATTGATGAAACTTTCTTGCAACAAAAATTAATTTCTTTGTTGAAAAAAGATATTACAAACATTCAAGATTTGATGCTTCAATTTAATGACAATGAAAGAGACGAGTTAATAAGGCAAATCGAATTTTTAGAATCAAATAAAGTTATTTCAATTATTGCTGATCATTTAATCTTAGAACGATGAAATCTGCAAACAGCAAAATATTGATTTGTTCAACGAGTATTGCTAATTATGATAGAAGGTTACAGAGGATCATTAAAACCTTGTCTCAAGAAGGATATTCGATAACATGGATTAGTAGGGTCGAAAAAAAATATAAAGATTCAAATTGCCATCATGACTCCTTGAATCCATTTTTTAAGTCTGGGTTTTTATTTTACGCATTTTTCAACATCAGATTGTTTGTGAAGCTATTGGTAGCCCAATATGATATTTTATATAGTGTAGATTTGGATACTGTGTTACCATCTTACCTTGCCTCAAAGTTTCGTCGAAAAAAAATAATCTTTGACGCACACGAATTTTTCACAGAAGTTCCTGAACTCACCAATCGGAAATTTGTAAAGTGGGTTTGGAATGGAATTGCCAACTTTTGTTTGCCAAATATTAAATATAACATAACAGTAGGACCTAAATTAGGGGAAATATTTACCGAAAGGTACAATCAAAACTATACCATCATAAGAAATGTACCAATTCTGAATCGAGAATTAATCCTGAATCATTCTGATGGGGTTACTATGGTATATTTAGGTATGGTTAATGAGGGTAGAGGCTTAGAAATTGCCCTTAATGTATTACAAGTTTTAAAGCAAAAGTATTTAAAAATTATAGGGGGAGGAGATAGTTTGGAAGAAATGAAAAAGCTGGCATTAGAGCTTGGAGTAGAAGAGAGAGTTGAATTCTGTGGTTTTTTAGCACCCGAACAAATTAAAGCAGAATTATCAAATTGTTGGATTGCATTAAATATGTTGAAGCCAATATCAAAAAGTTACTTTTATAGTCTGGCCAATAAGTTCTTTGATTATATCCATGCTTTGCTGCCATCTGTTAATATGGCATTTCCTGAATATGAAGTTGTTAATAAAAATTATAATACGGGTCAATTGATCGAAAATTATGATGCCAATTCACTTATTGAAGCAGTTAAGGCATTAGAAAATTCTAATGATTATAATAAATGTATAGAGCAATTAAAACAAGCTCGGTTGGAATATAATTGGGAGGTAGAAGCTCAAGTTTTGATAGATTTTATGTCCAAAATGAGCTTGTAAAAAAATATATTTAATAATCTTAATTTTAGTTAAGGAGGCTTACATTTTTTACTTAGATTTATGCCAAGTCAAATATGTAATGTGAATTCGAAGGTAACAACTTTAATTAATCAAGAATTAGACAGGCAAAGAAGGGGAATAGAACTAATTGCATCCGAAAATTTTACAAGCCAAAATGTAATTAATGCAATGGGTAGCTGCTTGACAAACAAGTACGCTGAAGGATATCCAGGCAAAAGATATTATGGTGGATGTGAAGTTGTAGATGAGATTGAACAACTCGCCATTGATTCTCTGAAAAAGCTTTTCGGAGCAGAATATGCAAATGTGCAACCACATTCTGGTGCTCAAGCAAATGCAGCTGTTTTTCTTGCGTGTCTCTCTGCTGGTGATACTGTGTTAGGATTTGACCTTTCACATGGAGGGCACCTGAGTCATGGATCTCCAGTTAATTATAGCGGAAAGATTTATAATCCGGTTTTTTATGGTGTGGAAGAGGAAACGGGAATGATTGATATGGATAAGGTCGAAGCCTTAGCAAACCTGCATAGGCCAAAATTGATAATTTGTGGTGCAAGTGCTTATGCTCGAGATTGGGATTATCAAAGGTTCAGAAAAATTGCTGATGATTTAAATGCATTATTGTTGGCTGACATTGCGCATCCAGCAGGCTTAATAGCTACTAGCTTATTAAATGATCCAATACCCCATTGTCATATAGTTACTTCTACGACTCATAAAACATTGAGAGGACCAAGGGGTGGTATTATAATGATGGGAAAAGATTTTCCAAACCCATGGGGACGTAGAACTAGAAAAGGCAAGGAAATTATGATGTCCTCAATTCTAAATAGCGGAGTATTTCCTGGTATGCAAGGTGGTCCCTTAGAACATGTTATTGCTGCAAAAGCTGTCGCTTTTGGTGAGGCTTTGGATCCGTCATTTATAAGCTATGGGAAAAATGTAATTGCAAATGCAAAAGCTATGGCCGAGGCTTTTGTTTCCAAAGGTTATAACATAATATCAGGAGGGACTGATAATCATCTAATGCTAATTGATCTTCGAAATAAAAACAAAACAGGAAAAGAAATCGAAAAAGCTCTCATTGAAGCTGATATCACTGTTAACAAAAATATGGTTCCGTTTGACGATAAAAGTCCATTTGTTACTTCTGGGATTAGAGTTGGAACTGCAGCAATAACCACTAGAGGTTTTGAACCTCAGGATTGTGTAAAAGTCGTTGACTGGATTGATCAAATTGTTATGAATCCTGAAGATGATAACATGTTGAAATCCTTGAAGTCTGAAGTGAATGAGTTTATGACTCAATTTCCTCTTTATTAGAGAAAATATCTGAAGGGTAGACTATCATATCTAAAAATAACCCATTTGGTGGAACAGATAAGTCTTTTGGAAGTCTTTCTTGTTTTTGAAGAGCTTTATGGATTTCCTGTTCATCAATGAGACCATTCATATAATTTAGACACATACCAACAATTAGTCTAACCATTCCTCTTAAAAATCGTCTTCCCTTAATATGAAATTGAATTTGGTTTTGATCATACATCACCCATTCTGAAACTGTCAAACCACAATTATAGTGATTGACATCAGAATTGCTTTTACAAAAAGGGTAAAAGGCATCATAGTCTAATAATATTTTGGCCGCAGTGTTGAGTTTGTCAAGATTGAAATTTTTTCTAGACGGAAGGTTGTAGGTGAGCGTGAAGGGATTTTTTTCTAAAGATATCTTATACACATAGCTTCGACTTGTTGCATCAAAACGTGCGTGTGCTTCATCTTTAACTTTTTTCATTCGATAAAAAGCAAGGTGCTGATTGCTCATCCGATTTAACTTATAAAGTAATTGGGATTGCTCAAAACTATCTTCCAGGTCCACATGAAATATGTATTGTAAAGCATGAACCCCTGCATCTGTTCTTCCACAACCCGTAATACAAATATCTTTTTGATATAATTTGGACAACAAATTTTCGATATCTTCTTGAATCGTCAACGCATTAGGTTGCTTTTGCCACCCCGAACGATCTGAGCCATTATAAGCTATTTCAAAAAAATATCTTGCCACCAATTATTCAGTTAAAATAATTCTAACACTTTCAGATTGGCCTGAAGTTATAAAGTACATGCCCGGTGTAAGTTGGGAGATATCAACATGCTTTCTCCCTCCATTAGCATGAATTGTCTTTAGAGTTCGTCCATAAATATCAACAAGATAAAAGTCCATTACTCCAACTGCTTCCCATTCTAAAACCAAATAACCGTTTGATGGATTAGGAAATACACGCAATTGGTACTTTTGCGGTTCAATAGTTGGTAATATATCAGGACAAAATTGGATATTAGGATTAAGTTCTAAATAACCTTGTGGTGTAAGATCTTTTCCTTCAAAGGCAGGGTGGTCAATAGGTAATCTTTTAACTCTGAATGTAAGATTATTGTTTAAGCCTAAAGAATCTCCCTGACTTGCTAACATTGGTCCATTGGTTGGTGTCTTGTATTCCCAAACAATCTCATCAGTTGTAGGATTTATTTCGAAAGAGTATCCAGTTCTTCCCCCTGTTATTAAAAAATTGTCATTGTTCAAAACTTGAAAACTGGAAAGACCTGTAGAGTGTAAAGCTTGTGGGTTAGGGTGGGTAAAATTGAAATCGGTACTATCTGGCAAATATCTACCATCTTGTAATTCAAATTCGTTGATATACATATCAAAGGCTGGTGTAACAACACTTACGGAACTGAAGTCATCTCCAATTCTATTGTTGAACAAGCCAATTTTTCCATAGTAGGGATGCCACACATCGATATCATCGAGGATGTAATGAACATCATGTTGGTAGAACAATCTTTGGTCTTCTTCAGTCCCTTGGTTATATGCAGCAGGATTTCCCCACCTGTATAATAAATCTCCACCCTTGCCTCCAAAACCACCTTGACTGCTTGCAGCTTGTTCAGTTGTTGTGCTGTGGTCAATAATCCAAAATTCATGAAATGTAGGAACAGAAAGGATTATGTGATTATTTAAAGGATCAAAATCAATGGCATTTGAATGCATCCAGTCTGCTTTACCTGCGTTGTCATCATAATTTATATTAATTCTGCCTGGGTTATCTGACACAGTTCCAAAATTGACCTTTGTCGAATCAACGTCTTGGATTAAATGATCCCAGGCTCTCCATTGCCAAACAATAGAATCGACCTCAGGTGAATATTCAATGATTTTATCTGGCCACATTGCATCATTTGCAAGCAACGAAGTGTCTCTCCCTAATTCAATAGCTTCATCAGATGAAATATACTCCCAAACTATCATGAGTATATTCCCATTGGGCATAAGTTCAATGTCATGATGTGGTCGATCAGGTCCTGATTCTAATTCAAAACTCCATACAAGATTATTATCCCAATCTCTCATCTCTACAATTTGTCCGCCACCTCCAGCCCAGATTTCAAATTGTGAAATGTCTGCAGGTCTTTTGGTTTTGATTAAATTTCCTTCCTCAGTGATGTAAGCTGTGTTGCCAGGTCTGAAGCTAGCATCATCTTCCCACATGTGTACTATTTCTCCGCAATTATTTAATAGATATACATTAGCTTGGTTATGAGGATACAAGAGATTATAACCATCAAAGGATTTCCATGGTTGATAAGATAAGAGGCCTACTGTATTTTGAGCATTACTAAAAAGTGTAACCAGTACAAAAATACTTGTGAAAACTATTTTCATTATAATTTTATTAGCGTTGAAACTTTTAAATATTTAGATCGTGAATCAGAAATTTGAATAAAGTACAATCCAGGTTTTAAATTTAAATTTTCTAAGGTTAATTTATTTTTAATTGGGCAACTGAAAACAGTCCTACCTAATTGATTGTAGATTTCTAAATCCAATTCCATATTACTTGAAACTTGTACGTTGAGCACTTCCGTAAATGGGTTGGGGTAGATAGAAATCCTGTTTGAATCTTCTAACGAATTGATGCTGGTTGTGTGGCAAATATCTGGATTGGGGTTAATTTCAACAGGTCCTGAAGGACTGGTATTTCTACCTTCGAAAGCTTGGTAGTCATAGCCATATTTTTGAATTTTGAAAACTTCAGTTCCTTGAGCATTTGCTCCTTGAGGTATCGGACCTTCTAATGATACAGGACTTTGGTATTGCCAAACAACATCTTCAGTTTCGGTAAGCTCTAAAAATTTACCAGATCTGCCAAGACAAACTAAAGTATTTCCATTTCCCAGTCTTTGTGAACCAGATATTCTCCCTTCGTAAAAATCGTTGGTCAATGAATCAGGATAGGTCCAAACTGTTTCCTGTGGTCCAAAAATATTGTTTTCGTTAAGTTCATAAAACCCATCACCGTCCAGGTCGGGTGTTATTTCTTCAAGTGTACTTGCCAATATAACTCCTGGTCTCCCAAATCCATTGTTGAAAATTAATATATTGCCTTCTCCAGGAAGACCATAATCTATCCAATGGGCATCGTGTTGCCCATATAACTTTTGGTCGTCTGTGGTTCCAAGATTATAGGTGGATGGATTTCCCCACCGGTAAAGAATATCTCCACCTTTTCCGTATTTGCCTCCAGTTCCTGTTTTAGCTTCTTCAGTCGTTGTACTATGGTCTATGATGAAAATTTCATTAAAATTTCTAGAGCTTAGGAGAATTTGATCTAGTTCTTCGTTGTAATCAATCGAATTCATGTGCATCCAATCAGGACTTTGAGATAAAGGGGGATAGTTTATATTAAATTTTTCTGGATGCTCACTTACAATTCCAAAGCCTTCTGCTTCTTGATTAATATCTTGTACAATATGGTCCCAAGAATTCCATTCCCATACGATTTCAAATTGATCATCAGGTAGTGTTTTTATTTCCCATATTTTTTCGGACCACATACCATCTTCAACACTGACTAAATCGGGATTTTTACCTTTGGCAATTGCATCGTCATAGCTATGCTTTTCCCATAACAAAAGTAGAATATTTCCATTAGGAAGAAGTGCAATGTCATGATGGGTCTGTATTTGTAAGTCGGTGAAATTATTTGCCCATTTTAAATTTCCTTCCCAAGAAAATATTTCTAACCGACCACCAGATCCACCTGCATTAAAGGTAGTTTGAATCCTTCCTGTTCTAATAAGTGATCCATCCTCACGTAGGTAGGCAATTAAACCTGGTTTGAAGTTACTTTGCCAAAGATTTATGATGGAGCCGCAATTATCGACAAGGTAAGTTGTGCCTGTATTTATTGGTGAAAACAAGGTGTATCCTTCAAAACTGCCTTCATCATATTGTAATAACCCAACAGTGTTTTGCCCAGACAAGGATAAATTAAACAAACAATATGCTACAATGAGGAGTTTTTTCAATTCAATAAATTTAAGGAACTAAATTAACAAACATTGGATAGAATGTAAGTAGCTTTTTATCGATAAAAGGTATAATGTCATATTGAATCAAGAAGATTGGCATAATTTCATTAATTTTCGAGATATTAAATGATTTTGACATGCGCATTTTTCCATTTGTTATAATTATATTCTGTGCACCAATCCTTAATGGGCAATCAAAGGATGGATTAAAACCTTGTGGTACTCATGCTTATAAGTCTCCTTGGTTGAAACAATATCAAAAGAATAAAGAAAATTATCCGAAATCTGTTGGGGCTGAAATTTTTGTTCCGCTTAATATTTGCATTGTGGGAAACGATAATGGTTCGGGATTGTTTTCTGAAACCACGATGCTTGAGTCATTTTGTACCCTTGCCAATGATTTCAGTTCAACTGAAATTAGTTTTTATCTTCAAACCTATAGGAATATATTGGATTCTGAATTTTTTGAACATTCAGATGTCTTAGTAGGGGCAGCCAAGATGTTTGAGTATGATTCAGATGATGCTATCAATTGTTATATCCTTGGAAATCCTGCAGGTAATTGTGGATATAATTTACCTTATGCTGGAATTGCGCTAAGTTCTTCTTGTACAACTCCCATAGATCACACTTGGGCACATGAATTAGGACATCAATTTTCACTGCCACATCCTTTTATCGGATGGGAAGGTGGAGTTGGCTTTGGAGGAGAGATTGATCACGAATATTCCGATCCTGCCCCAGAATATGTATTATATGATTATACAGCTTTTCAAGACACCTTAATCTTAGATACCTTAATCATTGATACAGCCTTTGTTGAACTGGCTGATGGTTCTAATTGTGCATTCGCTGCTGATGGATTTTGTGATACAAAAGCAGATTACCTGGCTGAACGTTGGGGATGTGATAGTGATCAAAATAGTTATCAAGTGCAGCATGACCCCAATGGAATACCTTTTAATTCCGACGGAACATTGTTTATGTCCTACAGTTTTGATGCATGTGCATCTCGGTTTACCGATGAACAAATTTTAGCGATGCGTGCTAGTTTGGAAGAGGAAGATGGTGGAATTATACAAGATGACCACATAAGTAGTGGAGAGATCATTGGTAATGGAGGAATTGAATTATATCAACCTTTGGATGAGGATTTGGATTTTAAAGATTTGTACTTTTCTTGGAGTGATGTGGAGCATGCCGACTATTATTTATTTCAGGTATTGGTAGGGACAGGAGTCTTTTATGATACCTTGGTTACATCGACTCATGTACATGTAAAAGAATTAAACTCGTTAATACCTTGGAAATGGACCGTTACACCATTTAATTCTCATGAGTTTTGTAATCCAACCAGCGGAGAAATTTTGGATTTGGATCCTTTAAACCTATCTAAAACAAAAGATATTTACTCAAATCAAACTGCTAGATTGATTCCAAATGTATTATCAGAAACTAAATTAATGATAGTAGACGCAGAAATTAGTTTTGACCACTATGAAATTTATTCAACAGCAGGTATGTTAGTAGAAAATAATTCTATGGATAATAATGAAATATTCATTGATGCTGATCTTGTTGCTGGATTGTATTTTGTAAGACTGCGACATAATCAACAGCATATAACCTTAAAATTTATCCTTCATTAAATGCTAGGGCCTGGAATTAACCGACAAAAAGCTATTGAACTAAAGAGTTATCTATTAAAAGGGGAATTTCCAAATCAAGTTGGAAGCCTTGCCAAAGATTTATCTAAAGATTTTTTTGCTAAAACAGATTGTTTGGCATGTGCAAACTGCTGTAAATCAAGTCCACCCTTGTTAGACGAATCCGATGTCAAAAGAATTGCAAAACAACTTGGAATCTCAAAGAAACAGTTTAAGAAGAAGTATTTACTAGAAGACGTCAATGGAGATCTGAGTTTTATTAATGTTCCTTGTGTTTTTCTTAATGCAGATAATAGTTGTTCTATTTATGAAATTAGACCTAATGCATGTCGGCAATATCCACATATGGACGAGTCTCAATTTTACAAATTAAGACGCCTACATGCAAAGAATGTCTTATCTTGTCCCATCGCCTTCAAGGTTGTTGAGCGAATTAAGGAAATATCAGAAAATAAATAAAAGGCTATATGGTATACGAGTTTAAAGGGTTTATTCCCGTGGTTCATGAAACTTCATTTATTCACCCACAAGCGACCGTTATTGGAAACGTCCATATCGGCAAAAATGTTTATGTCGGACCGAGTGCTGTAGTAAGAGGTGATTGGGGAGGTATAGTTATACATGATGGATGTAATATTCAAGAGAATTGTACCATACATATGTTCCCTGGGATTACAATACATTTACACGAAAATGCTCATATTGGACATGGGGCAATTGTTCATGGTGCAACCATTGGTAAAAATGTTTTGATCGGAATGAATTCTGTTATCATGGATAATGCTCAAGTTGGGGATGAAAGCATTGTTGGTGCCATGACCTTTATTAAAGCAAATGCCATGATCCCTAGACGAAGCTTGGTAGTTGGAAATCCATATAATATCATTAAGGAGGTTTCTGACCAGATGTTAGATTGGAAAACTAAGGGAACGAGATTATACCAAACCTTACCTAAGGATTGCCAAGAAAGTCTTAGACCAGTTGAGCCTCTTCGCCAAGTCCCTGACAATGAACCTGAACAAGAGGTGTTGTATCAAACCTGGAACGAAATAAATGAAGCTTAGCTTATCTTAAAAGTTTGTCTATCTTCTTATCTTTTTCTTTCATCATTTCGCCCATTCGTTCGCTTGCAGCAAAGCTTGTTACCAATTGAGTAAGCATGTCTGATGCAGCTGTTGGGGAGTTTGGTAAGAGGATCATATTGCTATTGGTTGACTCACCCATAGCTTGCATTGTATCATAGTGTTGAGTAATAACAATTAGTGCAGAAGCTTCTTGAGAATTTATTCCCGCATTGTTTAAAACTTCTACAGATTCCTCAAGTCCTCTAGCAATCTCTCTTCTTTGATCTGCAATCCCTTGACCTTGCAGCCTTTTACTTTCTGCTTCCGCTTTGGCCTTCGCAACGATTCTAATTCTTTCAGCTTCACCTTCATATTCAGCAGCAATTTTTTCTCTTTCGGCAGCATTAATCCTATTCATTGAATCTTTTACCAAATGATCTGGATCAATATCTGTAACCAAAGCTTTGATAATGCCAAAACCATAAGTATTCATTGCTTCTTCAACTTCTTTTTTTATTGCGATGGCGATGTCATCTTTTTTAACGAATACATCGTCTAATTTCATTTTTGGAACTTCAGCTCTTACAACATCAAAAATGTAAGAGGTGATTTGATCATGTGGATTTTCAAGTTTATAAAATGCTTCAAATACAGATTCTTTTAGAATGACAAATTGAACAGAAACTTTCATTTTTACAAAAACATCATCGAAGGTTTTAGTTTCTACAATAACATCCAATTGTTGAATTTTTAGGTTAACTCTGCCTGCTATACGATCCAAAACCGGAATTTTAAAATGCAATCCCGGCCATTTTATTGAATGGAATTTACCCAACCTTTCTAAAATAACCGCAGTTTGTTGTTTGACAACAAATAAACCTGATAATAAAACCAATATGGTAAAAAATGCAATTGGGGCTAAAAAGGGGATATTTTCTAAAAGATTCATAGTTAATGTGTTATCTGACTAACAATATAATAATATATATTTGATATATTTGGTGTGCCCCGTAGAACTTATAAATTATACCAACTTAGAAGATGAGAGCCCTTTATCTATCAATACTTTCCGTATGCTTTTGTAATCTAATCAATGCTCAGATATTTTACCAACAAGAGTATAATTTGAATATTATTGGAACCTATGGTATTGATCTTTTCCATGGGGGAGGAGGCGTTAGTTTTGTTGATTGGAATCAAGATGGCTTAGACGATTTAACCTTTGCTACCAATGATGGTCAAGATGTAATTTTCTATGAAAACAAAGGAGATAGTTTCGAATTAATAGATCCACCATTTGTTGAAAACACATATGAACAAAAACAGGTGCTTTGGATTGATTTTGACAATGATGGAGATAAAGATTTGTATATCTCTTCGTACAATGGCCCAAATTTTCTATATGCCAATGACGGCAGCATGAACCTAACAGATGTAACTGCCCAGGTTGGGCTGCCGACAAATTCACAAGAAACTTTTGGTGTAACTTTCGCTGACGCAAATATGGATGGTTATCTGGATTTTTATCAATCAAACCACGGTCCCAATGGAGGAACCGGGGCAACCAATGAATTTTATATTTACGACGCTAATACTTCTTCATATATAGATGTTACAATCCAATCTTCAACAGGTAATGGACAAAGATTATCTTTTTGCAGCGTTTTCTTTGATTTCGACAGAGATAATGACTTGGATCTTTATGTTGCAAATGATAAAATATCACAGCAAAACTCATTGTATATGAATACAGGAGGGGCTTCCTACGTAGATATTTCAATTCCTTCTCAATCCAATATTGCCATCAATGCGATGAACACTGCAGTTGGAGATTATAACAATGATGGGTTTTTTGATATCTATGTCACAAATGATAATACACAACCAGCAGTTTTGTTAGAAAATGATGGAGACAACACTTTTACAGATGTTACTTCTACAGCAGGTGTAACTTTTGATAAAAATGGTTGGACTGGGAATTTTTTAGACTTTGATAACGATATGGATTTGGATTTGTATGTTGCGTCATATGATGCAGGTGCTGGCACCCCATCCGCAATGTATATTAACCAGGATGATGGAACCTTTGAAGAGCCTTTGGTAGCTAGTCATGGAATTGGAGGGATGGATACCTTGGGCGCTCATGTCAATGCTTATGCAGATTTTAATAATGATGGGAAGTTGGATGTTGCGGTTAGCAGAATATTTGAAGAGAATTTTAGTTTGTTTTCAAACCATCATGAAAATTCAAACAATTACCTTGCAATAAATTTGGAAGGAGTAGAATCAAATAGAGATGCCTATGGTGTAGTTATGGAAGTTTGGATTGATGGAGAATCTAGATTATTAGCTACACATAGTACACATGCATATCTTTCACAAAATTCAGATAAGCATATTATTGGAATAGGTACTCATGAAGGCATAGACTCCTTGCAAATATTTTGGCCTAGTAGCACAGGATTAGAAACCATTTTAGGCTCTGACCTTTCGGTAAATCAGATCAATGATATTGAAGAGGGTTCTGGTGTAGTAAATACTTATAGTGGTAAGCTTTGTCAAACAACTCATGAAGTTTTGATTAATCCGATACCAAGTCAAACTTATGGAGCCAGTGAAACATTAGTATCTTCTTCAAAGGTTATAGACGGTGCTGAAGTTTTGTTTTCTGCTGAAGTAGATATCACCCTTGATATTGATTTTGAGGTAGAACTTGGTGCAATTTTTACTGCTGAAATTAAAAATTGTATCAACTAATGCGCTATACATTTTGCATATTTTTCATCTGTATTTTTGAATATACTTTACCTGCTCAAGTATTTTACCAACAAGAATCTAACTTAGGAGTAGTAGGCCATTTTGGTGCTGATATTTGGTTTGGAGGAGGAGGAGTGAGCTTTGCTGATTTTAATCAAGATGGTTTAGATGATTTGACCTTTGGTACTGAGGCAGGACAAAATATTAAGTTTTATGAAAATAAAGGAAATGCATTTGAAGAAGTGAACCCTTCTTTTGTAACCAACACATATGAGAACCGTCAACTTGTTTGGGTGGACTATGATAATGATGGAGACAAAGACTTTTTTGCATGTGCAACTGATGGGCCAAACAGGTTATATCAAAATGATGGATCAATGAACTTTACTGATGTCACAGCATCAGTAGGTCTTCCTATAGAAACTAAGTTTACTTCCGGCGCAAGTTTTGCTGACATCGACGAGGATGGATTTCTTGATTTATATATTTCACAGTTTGTTTTGCCCAATGGCAGTGAAAATGAAATGTGGAAATGGAATCCGACAACCAATCAATACCAAGATTACACCTTAACTTCTGGTACGGCCAATGGATCTAGAACAAGTTATTGTGCAACTTTTTTTGATTTTGATAATGATGACGACCTTGATCTTTATGTGATCAATGATAGCTACAGCCATGAAAATTCACTTTATATGAATACAGGAAATGGAGTTTTTGTTGATGTTTCTGTACCTTCCTTATCTAACCTTGCTATTGAAGCTATGAATGCAGGCATTGGGGATTTTGATAACGATCATGATTTTGATATTTATATTACGGAAACTGAAAATGCAGTTTTATTATCAAATAATGGAAACAACACATTCACTGATCTTACTACAACTCACGGTGCTGAAGTAACTGCCTGGTCTTGGACAGGGAATTTCTTCGATTATGATAATGATAGGGACTTAGATTTATATATTTCAACAGAAGAAATAGGATCGCCAAATCCTTTTTTTGTTAATGATGGAACTGGAAACTTTTCTCAACCTTTATTAAATTCAGGAGGTATAGCTAACGCTGATGATATTCATAGCTATACTCATGCAATCGGTGACTACAATAATGATGGCAGAAGTGATATTATGGTTCAACCTCAAGGGATTCTAAATTTTAGGTTGTATTCAAATCAGGACGAAACTGAGAATAATTTCATTAAACTACACCTGGTTGGTGTGGAGTCTAGTCGGGATGCCTATGGAGCAATGATTGAGGTCTGGGCCGGTGGTACAAAAACAATTTTACAGACTTATAGCGTTACTGCCTATCATTGTCAAAATTCAGATTATGTGAATATTGGTTTAGGGGAGAATGATGTGATAGATTCCTTGGTTATTAATTGGCCATACTCTAACAATGTGGATGTTGTATATAATTCAGATATCTTGGTGAATGGAATGAATGTAGTTACAGAAAATGCTGGGGTAACCAATAATTATACCATGCCTCTTTGCATGCAGAATCATGAAGTTGTTGTCAGTCCCATTCCAAGTCAAACTTATGGAGCCAGTATAAATTTGGCAAGTTCTGCTAAGATAATTCCAGAATCCAATGTTGTTTTCCAAGCGCTGAATGAAATAACTTTGGATATTGGATTTGAAATAAAAGCAGGGGCTGAATTTTTGGCCGAAATCAATTATTGCGGGAATTAAATGAAATTGTTTTTTAAAATATTAATAATTCTTCTTATACCACTGGGGTTGTCGGCCCAAATTTTTTATCCACAAGAATCAAATATAAATTTATTGGGATCTTTTGGAACAACTGAATTTGGTGGTGGAGGCGGAATTAGCTTCGTTGATTTCAATCAAGATGGCCTAGATGATTTGACTTTTGGAACCGAAAATAATAAGGATATCATGTTCTATGAAAACAAAGGAGATCACTTTGAATTGGTAGATCCTCCATTTGTTGAAGTCCTAGAAGAATCCAAACAATTGGTGTGGGTTGATTTTGATAAGGATAATGATAAAGACTTTTTTGTAAGTACCTATAATGGACAATTCTATTTGTTTGAGAACGATGGGAATATGTCATTCACTGATGTTACAGTTTCTAAAGGATTAGAAAACGGAGAAGCCGATACCTATAGCGCTAATTTTGCAGACATTGATATGGATGGTTGGCTGGATTTATATATTGGTAGATATGGGGAAGAAATATTTGGTGATACCAATTCAATGTTTCATTACAGTCCACATTTACATAAGTATATCAATGTGACAAATCAAACAGGAACAGGAAATGGATTTCGTGAAACATTAGCAACCTCTTTTTTCGATTTTGATTTGGATGGGGATTTAGACTTATACGTTTCAAATGACCGTTTGATGTTTGAAAATTCATTGTACATGAATATGGGCAACTTGTCCTTTGTTGATGTTTCAGTTCCTTCGTTATCAAATGCCTCAATAGATGCAATGAACGCAGGAGTTGCTGATTTTGATGATGATGGCTATTTAGATATCTATATCACCCATACCTCTGAAGCTATTATGTACAAAAATAATGGAAACAATACTTTTACAGACGTTGCAAGCTCATCTGGAACGATTCTAAATCAATATGCCTGGTGTGGCAATTATTTAGATTTTGACCACGATGAAGATGAAGACATGTATGTCTGTACAACCAATACGAATCAACCGAATGTATTATTTGTTAATCAAAATAACGGAACTTTTATTGATCCTTTAACTGCATCCGGCGGAATTGCTGGATTGGATACATTGGACAGTTTTACAAATGCAATAGGTGATTTTAATAATGATGGAAAGCAAGATATTGCAGTCAGCCGTGATTTAGATGAAAGCTTTAGTCTCTTTTCAAATAACGAAGAAACTGAAAATAACTTTATCAAACTTAGGTTAAAAGGAACGTTTTCAAATAAAGAGGCTTATGGTGCTTTGGTTGAAATTTGGAATAATGGTTATAAAAGAATTTACCAAAAACATAGCACCGTAGGTTTTCAATCTCAAAACTCAGATGATATGATTATGGGGCTAGGGGCAAGTTCAAATATTGATTCTATTGTCGTCAAATGGCCTTATCCCAATAGCATTAATACTTATTATGGCAACCAACTATTAATTAATGGGACAAATGAATTTGTAGAAAATAGTTCTGTGGTAAACTTTTTTTCAAGTCCTATTTGCCTTGAGAATCATGATGTTAGTGTTAATCCTATTCCTAGCCATATTTATGGAGCCTCTAATTTTTTAGAATCCAACAGCACAGTGCTAAGTGGAACTAATATATTATTTCAATCAGAAAATGAAATTACACTAGGTCTTGAATTTGAGGTTGAGATTGGAGCAGAATTCGAAGCAGAAATTAATTTATGCGGAAATTAATTATTCTATGAAGTATTGGATATTCATTATTGGCTCTCTACTTTGTTCAAATTTATTTGGGCAAGAATTTTATCATCAAAGCGAAGAATTATCTGTAGAGGGTACCTTTGGTTTCCCATTGTGGGATGGTTGTGGAGGTATTAGTTGTGCAGATTTTAATGGCGATGGACTTGATGATCTCACCTTTGCAACTGAAACTGGTGACCAAATAATATTTCTTGAAAACAAAGGAGATAGTTTTGCTTTGGTAGACCCTCCATTTGTCACAAATATTTTCGAATCAAAACAAATTATTTGGCTTGATTATGAGGGAGATGGTGACAAAGATCTATTCGTAGCAACCTGGGATTCTTATAATTACCTCTATGAAAATGATGGGTACATGAATTTTACAGATGTGACAAGCGCTGTGGGGCTACCAACAACAAACGCCAATACCTTTGGAGCCAATTTTACTGATTTTAACGGCGATGGGTTAATTGAACTTTATATCAGTAATTATGGTATGCCTACTGCAGAGTCTAATGAATTGTACACTTATAATGCAGTTACCCATGCTTTTGATGACGTGACAATTCCATCTAATACTGGGAACGGTTTAAGACAAAGTTTTACCACAGCAGTTTTTGATTATGATGGTGATGGTGATCTTGACTTTTATATTGCCAATGATCGACCACAATTTGAAAATACACTATATATGAACACTGGAGGATTGTTTTTTGTTGATGTTTCAGTTCCTTCAAATACAAATATTGCTATAGATGCAATGAACTCTGGAGTTGGCGATGGAGATATGGATGGAGATATTGACATCTATGTAACAAATGGACTTTCTAGCGGAGGAGCATTTTCAGCATATCTAGAAAATAATGGCAACTCGACATTTACGGAAGTGGCAGCATCGAATGGCACAATCTTCGACCGATTAGGTTGGGGAGGAATTTTTTTCGATTTCGACAACGATCGGGATGAAGATCTCTATGTAAGCACCTCATCTGGTCAACCTTCTGCACTTTATGTAAATGATGGTGCTGGTAATTTTGAAGAGCCATTATATGCTTCAAATGGATTAGACAGTAGAGATACAATTCCTACTTTTTCAAATGCTTACGCTGACTTTAATAATGACGGTCGTTATGATTTGGTTTTAGGGCATGGTTTTGTGACAGACGATTTTAGTGTTTTTTATAATCATGAAAAAAATGATAATAATTTTATTAAGCTTAAACTAGAAGGTACTGATTCTCATATAGAAGCTTTTGGGGCATCCATTGAAACTTGGATTAATGATGTAAAAACTGTTACCTTAAAACACTCTACCAATGGATTCATAGCCCAACATTCTGATTATATTAATATTGGTATTGGCACTGCTACTGCTGTTGACTCGTTGGTGATTAAATGGCCATACCAGGGTAGTGTGGAAACAATAATGGGAACTGATTTATTAATCAACGGAACAAATCATTTGCTTGAAGGAAGTGGGGTACTTAATAGCTATTTTAACCCCATCTGCTTAGAGAACCATTTTATTCAAGTCAATCCAATTGCATCACAAAATTATGGAGCTGAAATAAACTTGACGTCTGAATCGACTGTTCTTGAAGGAGCTAATGTATTATTTCAAGCTGCAAATGAAATAAATTTAGGTATTGATTTTGAAGTAAAAGCGGGTGCTATATTTGAAGCCGAAATTAATGATTGTGGAAATTAATTAAAGATCTTTGTGTCTACCTTGACCAGTCGAGACGAAATTATAAAAGTCGAAAGTCCATAAGTTGTCACCACTCATACTAAGTTTATAGATCTTCGATAATTTTTCTTTTATGATTAGAAATTGTTGGTTTTTCATAATAATGGTACGAGTAGCCTTCATCATATTTCTAAATAATATTGGATCATGATTTCGGGGTATTTTTCTTGCCTCTACTTTAATTAGATAATTGATGAAATTTTTTTCATCATACAGCGTATAGTTTGCTGGGTAACAAAAACTTAAATAGATAAAAATAAATGCCAAGTCTTGATGATAATGAGTCGAAGCTTTTCGGTCACTTCGCTGAACTACCTGAAGCATTTGATCTAAATGATGAAGAAAGCGATTTACCCGCAGGTTAAGATCTTTTTCTTCATTAAGAAGATCTTTAAAAATACTTCTCATGGTTTCCTTTTCTAGATCAATTAATTTCATCATCATTTCTTTGGGGAAATAATGTTCTCTTTTCCAAAGACGTTGAGAACTTTTGCTGAAAAATGATGAATTAAACATGGTTTTAAAATCTAACGCTTCAATGTCCCAAGTTTTTTCAAAGTTATGTTGAGCATTCCATAAATATCCTTGTGGAAACAGTTTTAGTCCCTCTAAATGTTCAATATAATCTCCAAGTCTTTCTTCAATAAGCTTAACTTTCATAGAATTGATTGCTTTCGATGCAAAAGTGCAGATTTTAGATGTTAATTATATATAAATCTGATTCAATTTCGATTTAGCTTTTTGCATCTTTGTACCTTGTATCTGAATAATCACAAATCAACCTAATTTTATGACAATTTGGACCAAATCTTTAGGACTATTATCATTTGTTCTTTTACTTTCATCTTGTACTGGATGCAAAGATAAGTCAGTCTCAGATCTTGATGCAGAAAAGGCTAAGCAAGTTCCAGTTCACGAAACAAAGACCTATGATGAAAATGTACCTGATGCCTGTACATTGATAACAACACAACAAATAGCCGCTGTTATAGGTGTAGATCCTTCAGGAATATCAATCAAAGATGGCTCAAATTTAAAAAGCTTGAATGTAAGATCTTGTTTTTTTAGATGGGAACATGAAGGAGTTCCAAATAGTGGGGTTCTTGTGCAAGCTCAATCTAATCCTTTACCTGATGATTTTCCAAACTGGTCCACCACCTATATAAAATCTAAGATCGAAGGAGGAGAAAAATCTTTGGATAACGAGGTTTTCTTGTATAAGCCATTTAATGGAGGAGGAATCGAAGGCGCCTATAATCATGAGATGTCCAAATATTTCTGGCGATTGGATGACCAACTTATTTATACTATAACGTTCAATCTTGGGGCAGATGAGCCAACTCAGTTGGCTTGGGCAGAAAAGCTTGCAAGTATGATTAAATAGGACTGGATGCTCCAGAAATTGCAAATTGAAAATTACGCCATTATTGACAAATTGGAAATTGATTTCCATCGGTCTTTAAACATTATCACCGGTGAAACTGGTGCCGGAAAATCTATTATGCTTGGTGCAGTTTCCTTAATTCTAGGCAAACGCGCTGACTCTAAGGTTCTCATGGATAAAAATGCAAAGTGTATTGTTGAAGCTATTTTCACGAATTTGAGTGATGAAACTTTTCAATTTTTAGCCGAGGAAGGGTTTGATGTCTATGATGAATTAATTATACGACGTGAGATCAATACTTCAGGAAAATCGAGAGCATTTATCAATGATACGCCAACAACTTTAAAAAATCTAGAGAAGATATCTGAAAATTTAATTGACTTAAATCGCCAGTTTGAACTTTTGGATATTCAGCAAGCTAACTTTCATTTGGCAATGATTGATACTTCAGCGGGAATCAATGATTTAGTCGACCATTATAAGAAAGAATATTTCGAATTTCGCAAGAAAGAAACAGAATTGAAAAATTTAAAAGAATCAGATAATCAGGCTGCCAAAGAATTCGAATTTATTAAATTTCAATTTCAAGAATTAGAAACACTTGGTTTAACTTCTGGTGAACAAAAAATGGTTGAGTCTGAATTAGAGATTTTATCTAAATCTGAAGAGTTAATTAACCTTTCTGATAAAACCAATTTTGTTCTTTCTTCAAATGAGAACTCTATATCAGATCAAATTAGATCTCTTGCTAGAGAATGGGAAGATCTTGCTGAACTAAACCCAACTTTCAAAAGTATTCAAGAAGCTTTGGTCTCTGTAGAAAATGAGTTAAATGAAGTAATCTCTTTGAGTGAGGAGGCAAAAAACAATATTGATGCTGATCCATCTAAAAAACAAGAACTTGAATCAAGATTGAATTTAATTTATACTATGTTTAATAAACATAGGGTAAAAAATGAAACTGAATTAATGTCATTGCACAGTGAGTTTTCAGAAAGCTTGAGGAATTTCAACTCCCGTGATGAACAAATCAAAAATCTTGAATTTTCTCTGGCAAAACTTGAGAAAGAATTAAGAGCCAAAGCAGAAAATATTTCTTCCAAACGAAAAAAGACATTTTCTCCTATCGCCAAAAAAATAATGAAAATCTTGGATTCCTTGGCGATGGGTTCATCTCGAATAGAGGTACGTCATAATGATACGAATACACTTACCGCCAATGGAATTGATGATATTGAGATATTCTTTTCTGCCAATAAAGGAGCAGACTTAAAGCCAATTAAAGAAGTGGCTTCTGGAGGAGAATTGTCCAGGTTAATGCTGTCGATGAAATCTACGGTTGCAAATCAAATGAAACTACCAACCTTGATCTTTGATGAGATTGATACAGGTGTTTCAGGTGAAGTTGCAAGTAAGATGGGCAAACTCATGAGGAACCTTGGTGATCATCATCAGGTCATTGTTATAACACATTCACCCCAAGTTTCCGCTAGTGCCCACAAACACTTTCATATTTTTAAAGAAGAAAATAAGAAAAGAGCATTTACAAGGATGAAAGTGTTAAACACTGAAGAGCGAATAACAGAAATAGCAAAAATGTTAAGTGGTGCTAGCCCAACAGATTCAGCACTTTCGAATGCTAGAGAATTACTTGATATTGAATAAATATAGATATTTCAACTATTAAATTATCTTTGATTCTTAAAGATAAAACACTATGGCAAAGGACTTACTAAAAGGCAAAAGAGGGATAATTTTTGGAGCACTTGATGAAAAATCTATCGCCTGGCATGTAGCAGAGCATTGCGTATCTGAAGGAGCTAAAATAACGCTAACGAATGCTCCAGTTGCCCTTAGATTGGGAGGGATACAAAAATTAGGTGAAAAACTAAATTGTGAAATAATTCCAGCTGATGCTACTTCTTTAGAAGATCTTGAAAATTTATTTTCTAAGTCAATGGATGTTTTGGGAGGAAAAATTGATTTTATTCTTCACTCCATTGGTATGTCATTAAATGTCAGAAAGAAAAGAGAATATACAGATATCAACTATGATTGGATGCACAAAACTTTCGATATTTCAGCTATGTCTTTTCATAGAGTGATGCAGACAGCTTACAAAATGGATGCTATGAATGAATGGGGGTCAATTGTGGCTTTATCATATATAGCCGCTCAAAGAGTTTTTCCAGATTATAATGAAATGGCTGAATCCAAAGCACTTTTGGAATCTTTTGCAAGAAGTTTTGGATACCATTATGCTAAGAAGAAAAAAGTAAGAGTAAATACTGTTTCTCAATCTCCAACAATTACTACTGCAGGAAGTGGGGTAAAAGGGTTTAGTGATTTCTATGCCTATGCCGATAAGATGTCTCCTTTAGGGAATGCTGACGCTTCTTCATGTGCAGATTTCTGTGTCAGTATGTTTTCTGACTACACAAAAATGATCACAATGCAAAATCTCTTCCATGATGGAGGCTTTTCAAATATGGGCATGGAGCCTGCTGTTTTAGACATGTAAAGATGTCTCAAGCAATAATAGCAGAAATCAAAGCAGCTTGCAGCGATCCTGAAAGGATTGAAGCCTTATTGAATTCTAAAAAGGCAAAATTCGTCGGTGAAGATCACCAAATAGATACCTATTTTATTATTAATGAAGGAAGGTTAAAACTACGTCAAGGTCAAGTTGAAAATACATTGATTTATTACAATCGCCCTGAATCAAAAGGCATTAAGAACTCTAATGTTAAATATTTAAAATTAGATTCAAGTCAAACCAAGCCAATGAAGGATATCCTAGATACTTTGTTTGTTGCTTTGACTATAGTAGACAAGATTCGAAAAATATACTTTATTGAAAATATAAAATTTCATATTGATCAAGTAAAAGGATTAGGTTCATTTGTGGAGATTGAAGCAATTGGAGAAAACAATGAATCCTTAGAGTATTTAACTTCTCAATGTAAAACTTATCAAAAGATGTTTCAAATCAAAGATGAAGATTGCATCGATTCATCTTACTCCGATTTAATATTGAACATTAATTAAGATCTGTAGGTGACTCGATAGATTAAATTGGCAAAGTCATCGCTAATCAACATCGATCCATCTGGCATCCATTCTATGTCCACTGGGCGTCCCCAAACATCATCATCGTCTTCTGGATTCAACCATCCACCAATAAATGTTTCATAGTTTGTTGCTTCAAAGGAATTATCAAGATTGACTGATGTTATCCTGTATCCACTCTTTCGTGTTCTATTCCATGAGCCATGCTCAGCCATAAATATCATATTATGGTATTTCTTAGGAAACATTTGATCTTTACAAAATTCTACCCCTAAAGGGGCAACATGGGCATCTAGAACTTGAGTTGGACTAATATAATCATCACAAGATTTTCCCTCTCCAACTTCATCATCTATCGTATCACCTTGATGACAATATGGATATCCAAAATGCATATTGTCTTTGGTTGCTCTATTTAATTCACAACCAGGAAGATCGTCACCCATTCGGTCTCGACCGTTATCAGTAAACCAAAGATCTTTGGTAGCCGGGTGCCATGTGAAACCAACAGTGTTTCTGACACCATGTTGAACTACTTCCATATTTTTTCCATCGGGATCAATTCTTGTGATTGAAGCAAAAATTTCATCCTCTGATTCGCAAATATTACAGGGAGCACCAACCGGAACATATAGTTTTCCATCAGGTCCAAAACTGATAAATTTCCAACCATGATGTTTTTCTGTAGGATATTGATCATAGATGACCGTGGGCGAACCCGGAGAATCTAGATTGTTAAGGACATCATTGAATTTTAAAATCCTATTAACTTCTGCTACATACAAATCGCCGTCTTTAAATGCAACGCCATTGGGCATATTGCCATCTGAGATAAGGGTATACTTTTTATCGATTTTAAAATCGCCATCTGTATCTTGAAGAGCATATACAAAACCGGCACTTCTTGTTCCAACAAATAGAGTACCATCTGGAGCCAAGGCCATACTTCGAGCATTTTCTATATCGTATGCAAATACATCAATATTGAATCCTTCTGGTAACTTCAGAGATTCAAGAGGAACTTCTTCAGGGGTGTCTTGAATTTTTTTTAAAGGATTACCTGGTGGGTTAACAGCAGTATTACACGAGAAACAAAAAAGGACAAAAAATGCTAATATCTGATATTTCATATTTTTTTATTGAAGAAGCGACAAGGCTTTTTTAATTCTTGAACAAGCATCTATGATAAGGTCATCAGAAGTAGCATAGGAAATTCTAATACAATCATTTTCTCCAAAGGAGTCACCACCAACAACAGCTACATGTGCAGTCATCAAAATATATTCGGCCATATCATTTGAATCATTGATTGTATAGGATCCATTGGATTTGCCAAAATATGAACTAATGTCTGGAAAAATATAAAAAGCCCCCTGAGGGTCATTGATTTTCATGCCCTCTATTTCTGACAATTTTTCTTGAATGAGTTTTTTTCTTCTGAGATAAGTTTCAGCCATTTCTTCGGTGGGCCTCATATCTGAGCTAAGGGCTACTGCAGCTGCCATCTGACCAAATGAAGTAGCTCCGGAAGTAAATTGACCTTGAACTTTATTACACGCCGATACTAACCATTCTGGACCTCCGATATATCCTAACCTCCATCCAGTCATTGCAAATCCTTTTGACATGCCATTTACCGTGATTACTTGGTCTTTAAGGGATTCAATTGTACCAATGCTAGCGTGCTTTCCAGTGAAGTTAATATGTTCATATATTTCATCACTAATGATGAATAAGTTATCATATTTATCAATGATTTTTGCCAAGTCCTCTAATTCCTCTTTGGTGTAAACAGATCCTGTTGGATTACAAGGTGAAGA
>JAHDIE010000004.1:57475-112561 GCA_020630955.1 Saprospiraceae bacterium | reverse complement strand
GTTGCTGATTCTTTCATGTTTTGAAGCTTAGTTGAAAGATACTTCTTCTTATCTACAGCCATTTATATTCTTTTCAACAAAGCTAATTAATTCCTCTAATTGTATCTTTAATGTTGTGAAATATTCTACTTGTTTTGAAGTTCAAAATTATAATCTGATTTTTTAATGGTGTAACTAGTGTTTAATATATTTTTGACTTTATTAATATACACATCACCATCTTCCATTGTACTTACAGACTCCAAGGACATACCTGGGATTCCTTTATAAGTATCGCTGACTTTTTCATCGAAAAACATGTCAGCAATTTTGCCAAAAGCATCGTACATATTAATTGGGAAATCTTTGGCAATATATGTTTCAAAAGAATTATTTTCAGAAGAGCCAATATATAGCTCACATTGATGTCCTAATATAGTTTTTGAATTATTCCCTTTTTCGATACTATAGTCTAAAAACATTTTGTTCTGCACATATGAGCCAGCACTACGCATCAATGATTTTCCAAACGCAAAACCCTTTTTTTCTTTTGTATCAAATGTTGCCATAAGTTCATTTTCTGCATCCATGACTACCAGATTACCTTCAGTCAAAATACCTAAGTATTTTCCATCCAGGCGATAGTATTGAGTTGAGTTATATTCTTTGCCTTTCTCGTCAGTTGTAACTATTTCAAGACCTAAATCGAAAGTATATTCGTCGGGCACATTTTCGGATTCATTCATGCCTGATAAAAAATCGAAGTAGTTTAAAGTATCTCCTCTTTCAGAACTTGAAATACTATCCCGTTTATAGGTGCTTTTGAACAAACTATCTATGCTGTTCCCAATTTTGTCAGCAGTTTTTTCAATTATTTTATCCGTGATAATTTGTTCAACAGCTTCTGTCATTCCAGACTCTATTTCTCTTCCAGCTTTTTTGATTTTATCCAATAACTTTTGTCCATAGCAAACTTGAAATGAACCTAAAAACATAATTAGACAAAATAGTTTTGGGGTTAAATTTTTCATTTGAGTATTTATAATGATTAATTAATAATTCCTTTAGATGTTTTTATTTCTTCAACAATTTCTGGATTTAAAAGTGTTGAAATATCTCCTAAGTTTGAAGCATCATTTGCTGCTATTTTTCTTAGTATTCTTCTCATGATTTTGCCTGATCTTGTTTTAGGAAGTCCGCTTACAACCATTATTTCGTCTGGCTTGGCAATGGGCCCAATTTCTTTCGAGACAACCGCTTTAATTTCATCATAAAATTCACTATGATCTTTTTGCTTTTGATCAGTAATGATGTAAGCAAATATTCCTTGCCCTTTTATATCATGCGGAAACCCTACAACAGCAGATTCTATTACATTAGGATGTTCGTTTATAGCATTTTCAACTTCTGCCGTACCCATTCGATGACCTGAAACATTGATAACATCATCTACACGTCCGATCACTCTTATCCGACCATCTTTATCCCTTCTGGCCCCATCTCCTGTAAAATACTTTCCTTCGAACATACTGAAATACACTTGTTTGCATCTGTCATGATCACCATATGTTGTTCGGATCATTGAAGGCCATGGTTGGTCAATACATAATAACCCTTCTACATCATTTCCTTCTACTAAATTACCATCAGAATCAACCAAGACTGGAACTATGCCTGGAAGAGGGTAGGAAGCGTAACAAGGTTTTGTGTCGGTAATGCCGGGCAAAGGTGTAAGCATAATTCCTCCTGTTTCAGTTTGCCACCAAGTATCGACAATAGGTGCTTTTCCTTTACCGATTTTTTCATTATACCAGTTCCATGCCTCTTCATTGATGGGTTCTCCAACAGTACCGAGCACCTTTATGCTAGATAAGTCATACTTGGCTGGCCAATCATTTCCTTTGGCCATTAAGGCTCTGATGGCTGTTGGCGCTGTATAAAATTGATTGACCTTGTGTTTTTCACAGATCTCCCAAAACCTACCTGCATCTGGATAAGTAGGCACCCCTTCAAACATCATTGTTGTTGCGCCAGAAAGTAAAGGTCCATAGACAATATAAGAATGACCTGTGATCCATCCAATGTCTGCTGTACACCAATAGATGTCTCCAGGCTTATACTGGAAAACATTTTTAAAGGAAAAACTAGTATAGACCATATATCCACCGCAAGTATGAACTACTCCTTTAGGTTTTCCTGTTGATCCAGAAGTATACAGAATAAATAACATGTCTTCTGAGTCCATGGGTTCAGGGTCACAAGTCGGAGATTGTCCATCTAACTCATGATGCCACCATTTATTTATTCTATAATCCCAATTGATTTCTTCTGGTGAATTTCTATATACAATCACTGTTTCTATTGTTGGACAAGATAATTCCATGGCATCGTCCACAACTTTTTTAACGGGAATTGTTTTGTTTCCTCTATTATTGATATCTGAACATATAACCATCTTCGCTTTTGCATCGTTAATCCTATCCGCTAAAGCTTGAGCAGAAAAGCCTGCGAATACAACCGAATGAACAGCTCCAATGCGAGCACATGCCAAAACTGCAATGGCAAGTTCAGGAACCATAGGCATGTATAGTATTACGCGATCTCCTTTGACAATTCCATTAGCTTTCAATGCATTTGCACATTGGCACACTTCCGTAAATAGCTCCCTATATGTATATGATTGATGCTCTTGGTCAGGATTGTTGGGTTCCCAAAGTAATGCAATCTTATCACCGCTTTCATCCAAATGACGGTCTAGGCAATTTTCAGTAATATTTAATTTTCCACCGATAAACCATTTGATCTCAGGACCTTGAAAGTCACATTCTTTTACTTTCTCCCATTTTTTTATCCACTTAAAGGTAGAAGCTTGGTCAGCCCAAAATTCATCAGGATTATCAATGCTTTCCTTATACACTCTTTTATAATCTTCAAGATCTTTAATTTGATAAGTCATTATTTTGTTATTGGTTACATTCTAAAGATAAAAACTCCAAATTGAAATAAGGGCACTATGTAATACTTTGCTCAAAATTTCTAATTTTAGAGCATATAAAAGATATCATGAAAAATAAACTTTCGATTCTAAATCAAAAAATTGAAGAAGCCAAATTAGGAGGTGGGGAAGAAAGAATCAAAAAGCAACATTCTAAAGGTAAATTAACGGCAAGAGAAAGAATTCATTTGCTTTTAGATCCGGGATCTTTTGAAGAATTAGGGATGCTTGTTGAACATCGATCCGTAGATTTTGGAATGGAAAGACAGAAGTTTCTAGGTGATGGGGTTGTTACGGGTTATGGTAAAATTCATGGTAGGCTGGTTTATGTTTTCTCACAAGATTTTACTGTTTTTGGAGGTTCTTTATCAGAGACACATGCTGAGAAAATTGTAAAAATTATGGATTTGGCTATTGCTAATAAAGCTCCAGTTATTGGACTAAATGATTCGGGTGGTGCAAGAATCCAAGAAGGTGTTAACTCTTTGGGTGGTTATGCTGATATTTTTTACAAAAATACAATTGCATCTGGTTTGGTCCCTCAAATCTCAGCGATCATGGGGCCATGTGCGGGTGGAGCAGTGTATTCTCCTGCCATTACAGATTTTACAATCATGGTTGATCAAAGTTCTTACATGTTTGTGACTGGTCCAAATGTTGTAAAAACTGTTACCAATGAAGAAATCACAAGTGAGGAACTTGGAGGTGCAAATACCCATGCATCAAAATCAGGTGTAACTCATCTTGTTGCGGCAAATGACAAAGACTGTATTCTAAAAGTTAGGAAATTATTATCCTATCTTCCACAAAGTTGTGATCATAAAACGCCAGATATTCCATACGAGCTTGGTGAAGAATTACGTGAAAAAATTGGTGAAATCATTCCCGACAGCCCTAACCAACCTTACAATATAAATGATGTTATCGAGCAATTGGTTGATCAAGACTCTTTTTTTGAAATCCATAAAAAATTTGCCGATAACATCGTTGTTGGATTCGCTAGGATAGGAGGAAAAAGTATTGGTATTGTTGCAAATCAGCCAATGTCATTAGCAGGTGTACTTGATGTTGATAGTTCTCGCAAAGCAGCTCGCTTTGTAAGATTTTGTGATAGTTTTAATATTCCTTTGTTGGTGCTTGTAGATGTTCCAGGATTTTTACCTGGTACTGATCAAGAATGGAACGGTATAATTGTAAATGGGGCCAAATTATTGTTTGCCTTTAGTGAAGCAACTGTCCCACGTGTATCCTTGATAGTGAGAAAAGCCTATGGTGGCGCTTACGATGTGATGAATAGTAAACATATTGGAGCTGATCTTAATTATGCATGGCCAACCGCCGAAGTTGCTGTTATGGGTGCGAAAGGAGCAAGTGAAATCATTTTCCGAAAGGAGATAAAAGAAGCTTCCAATACGACAATGATGCTTGAACAAAAAGAAACAGAATATGCAGAAAAATTTGCGCATCCTTACAAAGCCGCAGGAAGAGGTTTTATTGATGAAGTAATAGATCCTATACTAACTAGAAGAAAATTGATTCGTGCATTTAGAATGCTTGAGAATAAAAAGGTTCAAAGACCATTAAAAAAGCATGGAAATATTCCATTATGAGCAAAACGATACAGGTATTTATTACAGGAGGAACATTTGATAAAGACTATAATTTTATCAATGGCGAGTTGTTTTTTAAAGATACACACCTACCTAAAATGTTTGAAAGAGGAAGATGTAACTTAGATATCGATATTAAAACTCTGATGATGATGGATAGTTTGGAAATGACAGATGCAGACAGAGAAATTATCAAGTACAATTGTGAGAGATCCAGTCGAACAAGGATTCTAATCACACATGGAACGGATACCATGGTCAAAACTGCAGAACTACTTGCAAAAAGTGATTTAAAGAACAAAACTATCGTACTAACTGGAGCAATGGTGCCATACGCATTTGGTACATCTTCAGATGGCTTCTTTAATCTTGGGGCAGCCCTTGCATTTGTTCAGTCGTTACAAAGAGGGGTATATGTATGCATGAATGGTCGTTATTATAACTGGAATAATGTAAAGAAAAATCGACAAACGGGCTATTTTGAAGAAGTGAAAACTTAGGAATTTATCTTAGTATAAATAATCCTAATGATATAGCTTGTATATAAATCCTTGATTTTCAGCGATAAATACATCGTTATATTCATGCATATTTATTACAAATTACATTTAATTGTAATAAATAATATTAACTTTGCCCACTAACAGGTTTTTGAATAACACCTAAACAAGGTTAAGACATGAAGAAATTATTTGCGGTGATATTGATGATGATGTTTGTATCGACTTTATCCTTACAAGCGCAGAATCCTGCCTACAAGAGAGGTATATCTTTTAAGAAACTTTGGATGGACTACCAATCTCAAAATGGAGGAGAATTATCTGATTTTTCATCATATCATCATGGTTTTGAGGTTTCATTTCAAAATAAATTGACAGACAATTTATTTTTGGCTATTCCCTTAAAAGTAGGCAATGTGACAAGTCATAATTTAGATTTAGACAGATGTAATCACAAAACGATATATGGATTGGATGCAAAAGTGCAATATGTGTTTAATAATCTAGCCAATTCCAAAGTTCTTCCTTATATCCAAGGTGGGGCAGGATATGTTATAGAAAGAGAAGGTGAAAATAATATCCAGTTACCTTTAGGAGGTGGATTGTATTTTCATGTCAAGGATAACGTATGGTTGACTTGGCAATCGGAGTATAGAGTTTCATTGGCTGATAATCGTAACAATATCCATCATGGTATTGGGTTTGTCTATCAATTTGATCAGCAAGGAGAAAATAATATGGTTAAAGAAGAAGATGAATTTTTGGATTCAGATGGTGATGGGATATATGATGATTTAGATCTTTGCCCTCAAGAACCCGGCACTTCTGAAAACAGTGGTTGTCCAGATAGAGATGGAGATGGAATTCCAGATTACAAAGATGAATGTCCAAATTATGCAGGCTTAAAAGCATTTATGGGTTGCCCAGATACTGATGGAGATGGAATTTCTGATAATGATGACGAATGTCCTAATATGGTTGGACCAATTTCTAATAATGGTTGTCCCGATAATGATAGAGATAACGATGGTGTCATAGATGCCGAAGATAAATGTCCAGATTCTGCGGGTCCTATTGAGAACGATGGATGTCCTGGAGGCGATAAGGATAGAGATGGGATTCCTGATAGCGTAGATAAATGTCCGAGTATCTTTGGAGTAAGTACTGCCAACGGATGTCCTGATGCTGACGGAGATGGCATTGGTGATCCAATGGATAAATGCCCAACAAAGGCAGGCTTATCTGTTTATGATGGATGTCCAGATACAGATGGTGATGGCTTGCATGATGGGATAGATCGATGCCCCTCTTCTCGAGGATCAGTTGATAACAATGGTTGTCCAGAAATCGCCGCAGAGGATAAACAAGTCTTAGAATTGGCAATGAGAGCAGTTCAATTTGATACAGGCAAGTCTTCATTGAAACCAGAGTCTTATGCCATACTTGACCAAATAACAGACATCATGTTTAGATATCCTGATTATAATTTAGATATCGAAGGTTATACGGATAATGTAGGGAATGCAAATACCAATTTGTCATTGTCAGAAAAGAGAGCAAAAGCATGCTACGATTATTTGATTTCAAAAGGGATAAGTGTTAGAAAACTCACCTACAGAGGTTTCGGAGAAGCAAACCCAATTGCCGACAATAATTTATTAAGCGGAAGAGCTTTAAATAGAAGGGTTGAATTCAATCTTAAACCGGGAAGGTAATTTGCCGGAAGGCTAAATATATAATAGGGTTCAAATTAGAACCCTATTTTTTTTGCATATTTTCCACCTTCTTAGCTTTGGCTAAAACACTTCGCCTCATCGAATTATGGTATTTTTTTAATGATTTGGCCACCTCTTTATCTTGAGTGGATAATATTCTTGCTGCTAACAACCCTGCATTTTTGGCTCCATTTAATGCAACTGTTGCTACGGGTATTCCATTTGGCATTTGTAAGATAGAAAGAATCGAGTCCCAGCCATCAATTGAATTAGATGATTTTATGGGTACTCCAATTACCGGTAAAGTAGTTAAAGATGCCACCATTCCAGGCAAATGTGCTGCTCCCCCAGCACCAGCAATGATTACATCAAATCCTTTCCGTCTTGCAATTTTGGCAAATTCTACCATACGTTCTGGTGTCCTATGCGCAGAAACTACCGTAATTTCAAAATTAATATTCAATTCTGTCAATATCTCTGCCGCAGATTGCATTATGGGTAGATCTGAATCAGAACCCATGATTATAGCTATTTTTCCCATATTAATTTAGTTTGCAATTATAATGCCGTTGAATTAGAAAAAGCTGATAAAATATAAATAAGTTTATATCTTTGCGCACGTTAAAACCAGGCACTAGATCTCTAAATCACCTGGTGTGTTTCATCATATAAAATTAATTTAACATGGCAGTAAGAATAAGATTAGCCAGAAAAGGACGTAAGAAAAAACCATTTTACCACATTGTAGTAGCTGATGCAAGAGCTCCAAGAGATGGTAAATACATCGAAAGATTAGGTTCCTACAACCCATTAACTGTTCCAGCATCCATTGAATTGGATAGAGAAAAAGCTTACGAGTGGCTTCAAAAAGGTGCTCAACCAAGCGATACAGCAAGAGCGATTTTAAAATTTAAAGGTGTATATTACAAAAGACACCTAATGAGAGGAGTTGCCAAAGGAGCTTTAACTGAAGAGCAAGCTGCTCAAATGCACCAAGAATGGATCACTGCAAAGGAATCCAAGATTGAGGCAAGGAAAGAGCAAACTAGATTAGAAAGAGAAAACTTCTGGAAGCAGGTATCTGGTGAGATAAAACCAAAGACAAGCAAAAAAGTAGATGAAGCAACCGCTGCTGCATTTGCAGTAGATGATGCTCCAGCCACTGAAGAAACAGCTGATGTACCAACCACAGAAGCAGAAGCGCCAGTTGCAGAGGCTGAAGCACCAGCCACAGAGGCTGATTCAACTGCCGAAGCGCAAAGCGCAAAGGCTGAGGAAGAATAAAACATTTCTTCCCACTTAAATAGACTTAAAATATTGAATATCGGACCTAGTAAAGCCTTGTTGTTTTACTAGGTTCCTAATATCTAAACCAAAGAATATGGAAGATTTACTTCAAGATTACAAATCAAAATTGGATGCTATAAAAGAGGCCATTCAAAGTTCTGATGAATTACAAGCTTACTTAGACGAAGAGGAAGAAGAACAGTACAAAGCTCTTATTGAAAAATTTGAAGGTGGAATCCACGATATCTATGTGGAAGTTGCCAACAACCACCCATTACAAATAATATCCCTAGAAAATTATTTATTAGATCCAGATTTTGAAGGCCTATATCTTCCGAAAGCCCTTGGATATACAGTTCTAAGAGGGCAGGTTAATCAAAATATTGAATACGAAAGACCTCAAAAACAGTTTAAGAAAGTGCTTGAGTTTATTAACTCTTCTTCAAACTTTGACCAAATTAAAAAAAGAGTTGGACAATCGGTTCAGGTCGGTTTTGCACTTAGCAGCGATATTTGGATTACCAATATTATCAATGCAGCTACCAATAAGCAAGTAAAAAGCTTCCTGGTCAGCCAAAATCAAGATAAATATCACGATGTAAGAAATAGAAGAACTGCATATGTGAAATATGCAAAACAATTTCAGTCACTTAATTTTTACACCGCAGATTTTCCTTCGAATACTCAAGAGTTAATAAGAGAGTATAATCTATTGAAATCTTTCCTATTATATCGTGCTCATAGTCATAAGGATAATAACAGCAATTTAACGCTGAAAATAAATAATTTTATAGCATACCACGGTTCTTTTAATAAAGATCCTCGCTATTTGGAAATATTGCTAATCATCGGAATGAAATATGAGCTTAATCCAAATGAAGAACTAATAATTTCTAAATATTTCAATGAATTAAGGTCAGAACCAAACTTTGAAGAGAATTTCTTTCGGCTTTTAGTCAGATTGCATGCTGAAATAAACATTAGCCCACAAGATGAATTAAACTTGATCAAAATTCTCGATACTTCAAAAGAAGATAAAATTTCTGAATTATTGAATGTGCTCAATACCATACATACAAAAGGGTACATGAATGAGGAAGCCATCAATGCGAGTAGAGACTTTTATTATTCAAATGAAGGTCTCTCGTCGCATAATAGTTGTCTAAGAAGTAGTATATTTCACTATTTCAAATCATTATTATCAAAATTAGAAGTCACTGACTATGGCGATTATTTTGAGATCAACAAAGTGATGGTGCAGTATATCAATATTTTTGATAACCAACAGTTTAATCAGGATATTAAAGACACTAGTTTGAAGTATATCAAAAAACTGTTAAAACACTATACAGACAAGCGGGGTAGAGATTATCAAGATATCAAGAAATACGTTTGGTCAGCGTTTATGGACTTAAACTTTATGAACGAAAAAGAATTGAAGGAATTTTTCAAGACAAAAAGAAAAACAAAACCAACAAGTTAATAAGCATCGTTTCTGAATAATTTGGAATACTCTGATGAAGAAATATTAGCCCTACTGCATAAACAAGATGCTAAAGGGATGGAAGTATTGTTTAAAAAATACTATGAGCCACTTTGCTTAAGTGGATACCGTTACGTCCGGGATAAGCAGAAGGTTGAAGATATTGTTCAAGAGCTGTTCTATGAACTCTGGAAAAAGCGCGCAGATATTAATATAAAATCGTCTTTAAATTCTTACCTTAAAACTGCTGTAAGAAATAGATCTTTTAATTATATAAAAGGAAAAAGAATCGATTTTGCGGAAGAAGAAGAATTAAAGAGTTTTTCTTCAGGAGAAATTACGACTCAGGATGATATGGAGACCACTGAGCTTGAAACATTTATCAATGGAGTTATTGAAAGACTTCCTGAAAAATGTAGGCTGGTCTTTGTTTTAAGTAGGTTTGATGAACTTTCGTACAAGGAAATAGCGGAAAAGTTAGATATTTCTACCAAAACTGTAGAAAATCAAATATCTAAAGCACTTAAAATACTGCGTACAGAGGTTTCAGCCTATAGAGAAAATATGTAGAAGGTAGCGTAGTGGGTAGCGTAGAGTGTTAGTAGAAATGTTAATTTTTTACATTTAAGGCGTTAAATACCCAATAAAAAGGGGTGTTTATTGAGATTTAAAGAATAAAGTGAAAAAAAAATACAAATATTGTAGAACTAAAGTAGGGGTATACCCTATAAACTTTGTCTAGGTTATAGAAGATGAAAAAGCAGGATTACATATCACTAATAGCAAAAGGTTTAACTAACGAAATAAACCTTCAAGAAGCTGAGACTCTGAAATCTATGAGAGAATCAGATCAGTCTTTCAGTTCAACCTATGACGAATTGCAAGAAATCTGGGATGCAGCAGGAGCTTATACTCCTAATGTAACCTTTAATTCTGCAACTGCCTATGACAAGTTTGCAGCGAAGTACGAGATACCTACTGACTATACTAACTCTAGTACGACTAATTTCAAGCGAGTTCTTATTTCAGCAGTGATTGCAGCTTTGCTTATTTCTTCTTCTGTTTTTGTATACTTCAATAACAATGCCAACTCTTTAGTAAACGATTCCACCAAAATGGAAACGCATGCATTTAATGAGTCTAGTGTTAAATTATCCCCCGGTGCCGAGGTGTCTATGGATAAAAATGGTGCAGTAGATGATATCGTTGGCAGTGCTTATTTTGAAAACAGCAAAGACATTACAATTAATCTTGATGAACAGGCAATTGTTACAAACGGAGCTACTTTTAATCTTTCTAAAGCTGAAGGTTCCAATAAGCTTAGAATAGATATAAAAGATGGAACTATGACTTTGAAAGGAAAAGATGGGAATACTGAAGATTTTACTCAGAACAATTCTATCATCTATGACATTAATAGAGGTTCATACCAGCTAATTGATGCTACCGAAAGTAATAATTATCTATTGTGGGCAAGTAATAAACTCTCCTTTAATTACACCAGCATCGATGTTGTATTCCAAGAAATGGAACAATTCTTTGGAGTTAAAATCGATGTTGATGGTATTATTCCTTCAGATTGCCACTTTACTGCTCCTATTATCCAAAAGGCTTCGGTTTCGAGCGTCTTTGAACTCTTAAGAACATCATTTAACTTTAGTGTTACACAAACTGGAAATGGTGAATTTGAAGTCTCCTCGCTTACTTGTAAGTAATTCGCTTACTACTTAATATTTAAGTTAACAAGTCTATTATAAAATTAGCCTGATTTTTGCCGTACCTTAGATGTTATAAATCCTTTATACTGGGTAGGCTTAATGAACAAGTTAATTTTAACGCTCTTATTTACTTTTGGCATATTTGTCAACGCTACGATTTCTCAGGATCAAATTCCTGATGAAGTTACTGTGAGTTATACTGCCAACAAGAAGCCCCTCAAAAATATTCTATTAGATTTATCGCTAAAAACTGAGGTTAATATTGCCTTTCAAGATGAGATACTCCCAGTTGATTCACTAATAAGTATTAGTTATAGAAATACACCACTTGGAATATTAATTGATGATCTGATAGAAGATACTGGAAATAAGTACAAAATTGTAGGAGATCAAATTGTTATCATTCGAGACGAATTTAAAAAGTCAAATGATCAAATTACAATTAGTGGTTACCTTACAGACAAATTATCAGGAGAAAGTTTAATTGCAGCAAACGTTTTTCTTTACGATCAATCCATGGGTACGATTTCTAATGAGTATGGATTTTATTCATTTACCATTCCAAAAGGAGTACAAAGACTTTATTACTCATACCTCGGATACAAAATGGATATCAGAGAAATTCGATTACGCTCTGACACTACAATTAATGTCAAATTAGACCCCTCAGTACAGCTTAACGAAATTATAATCCTTGACAACAAGTTGTTACAGCTTGAAGAATCCACAGCCTCTAAAACTGAATTGGAAGTAGAATTGATGAATAGCATGGTTAGTTTAGGTGGAGAATCAGACGTTTTCAATTTGCTTAGAAGTCAAGCAGGTGTTAGTACTGCCGCAGATGGTATTGGTGGGATTAGTGTCAGGGGAGGTTCTATTGATCAAAACCTTGTTTTGATGGATGGCGTGCCTATTTACAATCCGAATCACGCTCTTGGGCTCTTTTCTATATTTAATTCCAATGTCATAAAATCTGCAACATTGTACAAAAGTGGATTTCCAGCAAGATATGGAAGTAGGCTTTCCTCTGTCATGGATATTTGGATACGTGATGGGAATAAAGAAAAGATTTCGGGCGAAATTAGTGCTGGATTATTATTGGGTAAAGGAACCATTGAAGGACCAATAAAGAAGGGAAAATCATCATTTTTAATTTCCTTTCGAAGAACATTTTACGATCGTTTTATTCAAACTTTTTCTAAAAGACTTTATGAATGGAGTAACGATGGCAGGGAAGGTGAAGCAAATTATTTTTTCTATGATTTAAATGCAAAAGTCAACTTCAAATTGACAGATAAGTCGTCGATATATTTTTCATATTATCAAGGAAAGGACCAATTCTTCAATAATTCTTATATTCCATCTCAAGGGTTAAATTTAAGTATCCTAAACACTAATGAGAGTAGCTGGAATTGGGGAAATAGAATGGGGGTTGTAAGATACTCTCAGCAATTAAGCAAGAAGGCTTTTCTGAAATCTTCTGTCTATTTAACAGAATACAATTTTGAAACTTTCGATTTAGATAGAGCAGAAGAGTTTATGGATACTGTAAAAGTTAATGACTTCTTTTTAGCTGGACTTTACCAAAGTAAGATTAGAGACATTGGAGTTAACATTGACTTTGATTATTTACCAAACAATAAAAATACTTTACGGTTTGGGTCAAATATAATTTTCCATTCTTTCAAGCCTGGTGTTTTGGTAGCCAATGCTATTGACTCTGAATTCAATGGAATTGAAGAAATCAATAAGGATACTTTAACGGATAGGATTGGGACTTCTGAAATAAAAGGAACTGAAATCCAGATTTATTTCGAGGATAATTTTAAACCCAATCAACATAACACATTCAATTTAGGGTTCCATCAATCCTTCATAATTCATGAAAATAAAACATTTGTTTTACCTCAGCCAAGATTGGCTTATATGTACAACAAAAAAGACTTTACCTTTAAGACTTCGATTAGTTATGTAAGTCAATACCTTCATTTAATTTCAAATTCAGGCTTAGGAGTTCCTGTTGATGTTTGGTTACCAAGCACTAAGATATTATCACCACAAAAAGGTTGGGTAGCTTCGATGGGTTTTAATTTGATAGGAGATAAAGGGTATTCTTTTGGTTCAGAATTGTATTATAAAAAGCAAAACAATCTTCTCGCCTTCAATGAAGGTGAAATCTTAGATATTAATCAAGGTAGTGACGACTGGCAAACTAATATTCCTGTAGGCGAAGGGTATTCTTATGGAGTTGAAACACATATCAATAAAGTTTTAGGCAATTCTCTTTGGTATATGAATTATACTTGGAGCAAATCTGAAAGGCAATTTGAAAAAATAAACAATGGCAATGCATTTCCTTATGTCTTTGATAGAAGACATAATTTCAAATTTACCTTTGTTCAAAAATTTAATACAAGTGCAGAGTTGACATTAACTTGGAATTTCGCTACGGGTAATCCAAGAACTCTTCCTTTTCTCCTAAGGGAAGTAACGACCGACAACGGAGATATCATAACACTTCCTATTTATACTGAGAAAAATAATCACAGACTTCCAAATTACCATAGATTAGATATCGGCTTTAATTTTTATTCGAAATATAGTTGGGGTAATACAAAACTTCATTTAGGAATTATCAATGTATATGCCCGAAAAAACCCTTTTTATATTGAACTTAGAAGGACAACAGCTAGTGAATTTGAATTTCAGCCATATTATATCCCCATCCCTTTACCGAGCATAAATTTTTCTGTTTCATTTTAACATTTCGTCTATTAATAGGGTTATGGTATTATAATTAGCTTTTTTCCACTTTAGGACTTTAATTCAATGGTTAAAAAACAGGATTTTATGTCCAAATATGTACAGTTTACTGCAAATGAAGCTAGAATTCCATATCTTTGGATACGAAATTTTGGTACCAGTTTAAATTGACAAGAGCTTTATACATACTAATCATCATTTGTTTAGGCTTGGCTTCCTGTGAGCCTTATGAGCCTGACGTGCAAGTTGATAAATCAATAGTTGTTGAACTGGAAATAGCACCGAATGAGGATCCGAAAGCAAGAGTTCATCTTACCAATTCTATAGTTGATCCTAAAGACTTTTTTTATTATCCTAAAGCAGAGGCAGAATTAATGTTATTCCCCATAGGAGGAGATTCATTAGGTAGATTACCTTATGCCTTAGAACCTGGCTGTTATACTTCTCCATCAATGGAAATTGAGGAAGGGGAGAGTTATTATTTACAAATCAGTGTACCACAGCAAGGAGTTGGTGTTTTAGAAGCCGAAACCAAGGTGCCATTCGCAGATAAATTAGAATCGGTTACCATAGAGGACTCCAGCTTTCAATTAATTGGAAATATTGGAAAAGGAACTTTGAATTTTACTGTGGAAATGCCTGAAGCACAAGCTGAATCTACATATTATCACTTGATTCCTTCAATAATCAATGCCGAAGAAGCGGCTTTGGGAAACATTGTTTACGATGATTTTTTAAGTTCTGAGATAAAAATATTATCTAATGACAATGGAATTCGTCGGTTAATTCACAAAAATGGTATATTTATTGATAATAGTAAGTTAGTAGACAATATCATCGGGTTAGAACTCGAATATTCTGTTTCTGCTGAATTTAATATTGAAGATGTAGATTCTGTAGCATTCACCCTTCGCACCATCAATAATGAAAGTATGGTGTACCACGATAATACGGATAGAGAATTGAGGATTATTAATTTACCCCTAGACGATCCACCAATTAGCTCTGACAATATTATCAATGGCTATGGTCTTTTTGGTGCTTATAGCACGCACAGAATTGCGGTAGCCATTAGATAGAAAGATAAACAAGCCTTGGCTTGGAATAATTTTCACACACCTTTTTACCTTTTCAACACACTTTCACCTATGCTCTTATTTTGTATAGGAAACCTAGCTAATACTTTCAACCACACCTTTTAATTATTACTTATAATTAAAATTTACAGAGTATGTTATCCAATGCACAACTTGACGAAAGAGTTGAGTTTTTAGAGAATGTGAAATTATTTAAAGGCCTAGACGTCGAATCTCTGCACCATCTTGCAGATATGACCGAAGAATTTAATGTTTCAAAAGGAAAAACAATTTACAAAATCGGCGAAGAGCTTGATTGTCTTTTTATTTTAATCAAAGGAATGATTAAGATTTCAAAAGAAAGCGAAGAGAAAAGAGAAGTGATTAAATCTATCATGAGCCCAACCGCTGTTTTTGGTGAGTCCGCAATTTACGGCAGGCCAATCATGGTAGACACAGCCATAGCTTTAGAAAAAGATGTGAAATGTCTAAAGCTTAAAATTAATGATTTAAGGGCGGCCATGAAAAACAATTGGGACTTGGCTTCAAATGTTATTACATTCTTGGGACAGAGAAAATCAATCGCGGAACAAAGATTTGAATCTGTCGTATTAAATGATGCACGTACGCGTATCATAGAATTCCTAAAGGAGAATGCAGACAAATTAGGTCAAAGAATTGGTTACGAAATGTTGATAAAGCATAGCTTGACTCAACAAGACATAGCCAACTTTACCGGTACTTCTAGACAAACAGTTACTTCTGTACTGAACGATCTTAGAAAAACCAATCAGATCTATTTTAAAAGAAAGAGTATTTTGATTAGGGACATCGCAAACCTATCCTAATACTAAGGATGCACAAAGATTTTTGAAAATGTCAAAAGGGGCTTAAAATAGTCCCTTTTTTATTCGAATATTAATAATACTAATGTATTTTTGCGACGCCTAATCTGCAAATCTATTTTAGGAAGAGTGGCAGAGCTGGTTTAATGCACCGGTCTTGAAAACCGGCGTGCCTTCACGGGCACCGGGGGTTCGAATCCCTCCTCTTCCGCTTAAAGGTCTTTCATTCGTTTGAAAGACCTTTTTCTATTTAATTATTTTTAATTAATGAACACATTAGTTTTTTTTACGTTTTAAGATAATAGGCATTATTATTCCATAATTGGGTATTATTGTCTAATTTACACTTTCTACTTAACAGCAAGATTTTCAACATATTACCTAAACCAAAACCTTTATAGGTTCGTAAATTCTGCTCATGAACCGTTTCAATAAATGCTTGATTACTGTTCTTTTTTCTTTTGTTATCAATGCAATATTTGGACAGACCACATTCGATCTTGGTTGTCAAACATTTGATGATGCATATTTGGATCTTGATAGAAAGGATTTTGCAGGAGGAAATACTGATAGTCATAGTGAAGGCGCAGCTTTGAATTTTGACCTCCCAAGCGAAGTCGAACCTTGTACTAAAATAACTCAACTTACTTTTGATGTTAATATCTCTGATATAGATCTTTCAGGCCTTCCAACTGGATGTCAAGTCTCCACTTATTATATAAATGTATACCTTGGAAATGACTTACCTTTTGCGGCTGCAAGTATAGATCCTTCAAATATAGTTTTTGAAATAATTGAAGCAGATTGGTCTGATTTAAATGATTCTTATCTTATCGAATGCGAATTACCAAATGATCCTATATATTTTGATGATATTTTAGGGATTGATTTGGTACCTGTATCTAATGCTGTTTTTTGTCCCGAGTGGCAAGAATATTTAACAGGTGGATATATTACCATGGATTATTCAATCTGTGTGACAGGTGAGATTGATGTTGCTGGTATGGCCCAAGTAAATGCTATTTCAAATGACACCGAATTTTGTATTGGTCAAAATCTAGAATTAGCAGAGAATGGACTAGGAAATGAATCTTGGGAATGGTCGGGGCCAAATGGCTTTGCCTCTTCTGATCAATCGCCTAGCTATACCTTATCTGATGCTGCTGATTTTGGAGACTACATTGTTACAGTAACCGATGCTAATGGTTGTACAGAAGAACAAACAATTACCATTTCTCAAATTCCTTCACCCGCAGCAAATGCTACGGTGATAGATGAAGAAGTTTGCGAAGGTCAAGACATAATGCTGGGTGAAGATGCTGGTGATGGAATTAGCTGGGAGTGGAGTGGACCGAATGGTTCAATTCCAGATGTTCAAAACCCAATTATCACATCTTCAACTTCTGCTGATTTGGGAACTTATACAGTTACCGTCACTGATGCTGGAGGATGCATAGCAAGTTCTGAAATTGTAGTTTCTGCAGGACCTAGTCCATTGGCAAATGCAGATGCTATAAATACCGAAATCTGCTTGGGGCAGGATATAGAACTTCTCGAAAATGCAGGAGAAGCTTTAACTTGGTCATGGTCAGGCCCAGATGGCTTTACTTCAATTGGACAGAATCCTATTATAACAAGCATAAGCTCAGCAAATTATGGAAGCTATACTGTTACCATCACCGATGGAAACAATTGTACCTCAGAATCAACAGTCACGATAATATCTGCACCTAATGTTTCAATTTTTGTTTCAGCAACAGAAACAGAAATTTGTCCCGGGCAAGATATTGAGTTAATAGAAAATGGAGGAGAGGGAGATAGTTGGAGCTGGGAAGGACCAGATGGCTTTAGTTCCACTGACCAAAATCCAGTCGTTGTGAATAGTACAATTGATAATTTGGGAATTTATAATGTAACGGTTTCAGATGCTAATGGCTGCTCCAATGTAGGTTCAGTTTTAATAGAAGCAGGAGCAACTCCCAATGCACAAGCTGATGTTGTGAATTTTGATTTATGCTTGGGAGAAACCATTGAATTATTAGAAACTGGAGGAGATGGAGATATATGGAATTGGGAAGGCCCAAATAGTTTTAATTCAGACGATCAAAATCCTTTTATCCCAAATGCAACCATTGATGATTTTGGAACATTTAATGTTACAGTTACTGATATTGAAGGTTGTACCAATACTTCTGAAATATCTATAGATCCTATGACTCCCGCAGAAGTTTGTTTATCAGGATCTGGCTCAATATGTAGTGAAGAATGTAGCATGGATTTATTCACCTTTGAGGTATCTCCTTCTTCTACAAGCTTAGATGTTGAATTAGAGTTCTCAGGGACCTCTATCCCTAATTTTACACTACAAAATATCATTGAGGGTCAATCCATTGGCTTATGTTCAGACCAATCAGCATCAGAAGTAACATTTGATGGTTCGAATCTAATCCTTCCTACACAATCTTTGATTGATGGTGAGACTGTGACGATTGAGATTGTGAATGCATTTGATTCAAACAACTCTGCTTGTGCTGCTATCATAGATAATAACTGTACTGTGGAGTTTAATTTTCAATTATCAGAAATTTTTGAAATTGAATTCAATGGAGATATATTATCAGATGGTTATCAATTATTTTGTGAGCCTAGTTTTAGTCCTAATTCAATTCCTTTAGGAAATGGTGATTGGTTTTTAGATGGTGATCTGATAAATTTACCAGTGGATCTTACTGGTTTTTCAAGCGGATTGTATGATTTGGAATTTGTGCCAGAACAAAATGATTGTAATTTACCCATTACCATTGAGATAGAAATAATAGCCTGTGAATGTGAAATCATAGACGCCTTATTATCTTCTTTAAGCTGCGATGACAATGATACTCCTGCAGATGCAAGTGATGATTTTATCACATTTAGTTTAGATCCACAGGTTATTTCAGGAGGAAGTGGTTATTCGGTTTTCGTGGGTTCAGGAACGATCATGCCTAATAATTCAACCTATGGTGTGAGTACAGAATTTCAATTACAAAATGGATCAGCTGGAGGAGGGGATGTTGATCTTACCATAACAGATAATGATGATCCAGATTGTAGTTTTGTAATTACATTAATTGATCCTGGATCATGTTCAGGATCTTGTAATATTACAATGGCTCAACTTGTCCTTGTTGAGTGTAACGATTTTTTAACTCCTTCAGACCCAATTGATGATTTTATAGTATTTGATCTATTAGTCGATGGAGAAAACTTGTCTAGTGGCTATACGGTATTAAGCACCTTTGGTTCAGAATCTGGGACCTATGGTATAACTACTAGTTTTAGTTTTCTACCAGGATCTGCAGGAAGCGGAAATGTAACTTTAACCATTATCGACAATAATGATCCAAATTGCAGTATTGAAGTGATTCTTGTAGATCCGGGAAGTTGCTCAGAAGCTTGTCCAGACCCAGGAAATTGTGATGATGGAGATTGCATTAATGGGGAAGAGGTATGGGATGATAATTTGTGTAGCTGTACTTCGATTAATATCCCCGATCCTTCCAGCTGTATAGACGATGGTGACTGCTCAAACGGGATTGAAGAATGGGATCCTGTTGATTGCGAATGCATCATAATACCTGTTGTCTTTGGGTGCACAAACCCTACAGCAAACAACTTCAATCCAGCTGCAACATGCGACGATGGTAGTTGTGATTTTGATTGTCCAGATCCAGGGACTTGTGACGATGGCAATTGTAGTAATGGAGAAGAAGTTTGGAACGGTTCAAACTGCGAATGCGAAACAATTAATATCCCTGATCCAACAACTTGTACCGATGATGGAGATTGTTCAAATGGAGAAGAAATTTGGGATGATGCATTATGTGAATGTATCAACGTTAATATTCCTGACCCAAACATCTGTATGGATGATGGTGATTGTCTTAATGGTTTAGAAACTTGGGATGCTGAAAATTGTTTTTGTGAAATTATTATCGTAGAGCTTGGGTGTACAGATCCAATGGCTAATAATTATAATCCTGATGCTGAATGTGATGACGGTTCGTGTGAGTATGATTGTCCTGATCCAGGTAATTGTGATGATGGTGATTGTAATAATGGCGAGGAAATATGGAACGGTTCTGTCTGTGAGTGTGAAACAATCAATGCTCCTGACCCTTCATCTTGTGTGGATGACAACGACTGTACAAATGGTATTGAATTTTGGAACGAAGAAACTTGCGAATGCGAAAGTGAATTACAAATCTTAGGATGTACAGATCCTTCCGCTAGTAATTACGACCCTAATGCAGAATGTGATGACGGTTCGTGTGAATTCGATTGCCCAGATCCTGGCAATTGTGATGATGGTGACTGTAATAATGGAGAAGAAATTTGGAATGGAGCTACTTGTGAATGTGAAGCAATCAATATTCCTGACTCAAGTTCTTGTGTAGATGATGGAGATTGTTCAAACGGAGAAGAGGTGTGGAATGAACTAAGCTGTGAATGTGAGGCCCAAAATATAATAGATGCTAGTACTTGTGTTGACGACGGAGATTGTACCAATGGAATTGAGATTTGGGATGCTGAGAATTGTGATTGTATCATTGAAGATCAACCAAACTGCGACAACGGGACACTAATCGAAATGAGTTGTGACGATTTTGATCCATGTACTGAGAACGATGTAAGTATGGTCATCGAGTGCTCTGGGGAAATTTGTGTGCCTTGTCAAGGGGAGCCAGTCGATTGCACACTTGATGAAAACATCATGGAAATTCCATGCGATGATAATGACGATAATACCACAAATGATGTAGAGACAATCTTAATTTGTGATAACTCGATATGCATTCCTTGTCAAGGTGAATTGAAAGAACCTACAATTTATTTTCCGGATATTTTCACTCCTGACAACGATGGGAATAATGATATATTTAGCCTATATTCCGATGTAGAGTTCATGATCGAGTCTATAGAAATATATGATCGTTGGGGTGAATTGATTTTCGCTAGAGAAAATATTCTCAGTACAAACCCCGACCATCAATGGGATGGAAGATTTGGAAATGAATTGGTACAGCCTGGTGTTTACATTTATTACGTGAAGTTAGGAGAGCCATTTAATGAAGTGAAAGTTGGAGATCTTACTTTGTATTATTGATCGCCTTTCGGCAAATGTTTTGAGTGAGATATAGCCTTTTGGTAAATGTCTATGAGCTAAGAAAGATTTTAGTAAATTTAGATTAAAATCCGATCATGGCTAGACCAAAACTTAATGCAAATACTTCTGAAGAATTTACTGGAATAAAATTAACTGGTCCTGCCGATTTTGCTGCTGGAGCAAAAGGGGTACAAGTTGCCCTTGAACACGCTATTTCTGAGATGGGAGCAATACGTGCTTTCAAAACCCTTGCGAAATTAAATCAGAAAGATGGGTTTGATTGCCCAGGTTGTGCTTGGCCTGATCCAGATGATAAAAGATCTGTTTTAGGAGAGTACTGTGAAAATGGAGCAAAGGCACTTGCTGAAGAAGCAACGTTGAAAAGAGTTGAACCTTCTTTCTTTCAAAAATATACAATTCAAGAACTATCAACTTGGTCGGATTTTCAACTAGGTAAAAGTGGCAGATTAACTCATCCAATGGTCTTGAGAGAGGGATCTCAGCATTATGAAAAGATTGAATGGGATGATGCTTTTGATCTTATGGCAAATCAATTGCAAGCATTAGAGAATCCAAATGAAGCAGTGTTTTATACCTCAGGGAGATCAAGCAATGAGGCTGCATTTTTATATGGTCTATTCTGTAGAGCATATGGTACCAACAATATGCCTGATTGTTCTAACATGTGTCATGAGTCCAGTGGTGTGGGCTTATCTCAAACCCTTGGAATTGGGAAGGGCTCCGTAGTTTTAAATGATTTTCCACAAGCCGAATTGGTTGTTGTGATAGGTCAAAACCCTGGAACCAATCATCCTCGAATGCTCTCAGCTTTAAAAGACTGTAAGAAGAATGGAGGAAAAATAATTGCCATCAATCCACTTGAGGAAGCTGGATTGAAAAGGTTTAAAAATCCTCAGAGTCCAAAGGATATGCTTTCTCGCGGAACAGAGATTACTGATGTTTTTCTTCAAGTGAAGATTAACGAAGACATTGCTCTGTTGAAAGTAATCATGAAAAAGTTGTATGAAATTCAGAAGATAGATGGTGATGTCTTTGATGTCGATTTTATTCAAAACAAAACCGAGCATTATGAGGCATTAATTTCCGATCTGGACAAATATTCAACAACTGAATTAATCGAACGAAGTGGTGTTGATGAAAAAACCATTGATCAAGCAGTTCAATTATTTGCCGAAAGGCAGAAGATAATAATATGTTGGGCTATGGGTCTTACCCAACACAAGAATGGGGTGGACAATATAAAAGAATGTGTCAATTTGTTGTTATTGAAAGGAAGCATCGGCAAAGATGGTGCGGGAACCTGTCCTGTTAGAGGTCACAGCAATGTGCAAGGTGATCGTTCGGTTGGTATTGTGCACAAATCTTCGCCTGCTTTAACAGCGTCACTCAAAGAGTCATTTGATATTGATGCTCCGCAAGCACCTGGCCTTGACACTGTCCATTCTATTATGGCCATGTACGAAGGTAAGGCTAAGGTTTTTATTGCACTTGGAGGAAATTTTGTTTCAGCAGCTTCAGATACAAACTATACAGCGGAGGCTTTACAAAAATGTGATTTGACTGTATCTATTAGTACAAAGCTCAACCGATCACATTTGATTGCAGGAAAAGTTTCACTGATTCTACCAACCTTAGGCAGATCGGAAATGGATAGATCAAAAGGAAAGAATAGATTTGTAACTGTTGAAAATAGTATGGGTAAGGTCCATAAATCTGAAGGTAAATTGAAGCCAGCTTCTGGACACTTGATGAGTGAACCAGAAATAATTGCAAAAATAGCAAGTCGAACTTTAGGCCCAGAATCCAAAGTACCATGGATCGAAATGTCAAACAATTATGATCTGATCAGAGATAAAATTGCAGAGGTTTTAATTGGATTTGATTCTTATAATAAACGAGTGAAAAACGGGGAGGGTTTTTATTTACCCAATAACGCAAGGCAGGCAGATTTTTCAAAATTACCAAATGGAAAAGCACAATTTTCTATTTGCTCATTGCCTGATCATCAATTATCAGAAGATGATTTTTTATTAATGACAATTAGGTCACATGATCAATTTAATACAACCATCTATGGTTTAGATGATAGATATCGAGGCGTTTATCAGGAAAGACGAGTACTTTTTATGAATCCTGAGGACATGTTAAAATATTCATTTGAAAAATTGCAAGTGGTTGATATAGTTAGTGAATATGATGGAATTATTAGAGTTGCACCAAAATTTCTAGTAATTCCTTATGCTATCCCAATACAAAATCTAGCTTGTTATTTTCCAGAAGCCAATGTTTTGGTGCCCATTAATCACTTCGCCACACAGAGTAATACACCAATTTCTAAATCAATAAAGGTAAAAGTTAGAGCTAATAAGTAAGCTTAATTAGTAAAGCATACGTATTTTTGGCTTAATGAACTATAATGAAATATTAATTGGTCCTATAAAACAATTGGTTGGTTTATCTGAAGTGCCCATAAGAGGAGCATTGGCAAACGATGCTTTAATCATTGAAGAAGATATTTGGCTTCATCTAAAGGATGGAAAGCTCCACAAAAAGTTAAATAAATCAGACGCCTACAATGCAGACTTGGAGGTGTTAGAGTTAGTTAAAGATCATATTGTTCTTCCTGGCTTTATAGATGCTCATACCCACATTTGTTTTCATGGAAGCCGATCAAAAGATTATGCAATGCGAAATGCGGGTATATCCTATTTGGAAATTGCTAAAGCAGGGGGAGGTATTTGGGATACAGTAACCCATACAAGAAATGCTAGCCAAGAGGAATTGGTTGAAGGAATTTTAGATAGAGTAGATGTATTAATTACTCGAGGAATTACAACTGTTGAAGTGAAAAGTGGATATGGTCTATCCGTGAAGGAGGAATTAAAAATGTTGCGAGCAATAAAAGAAGCAAACTCAAAAACTCAGATTGATTTGATTCCAACTTGTTTGGCAGCGCATATAAAACCTAGAGATTTCGAAGGCAGTCATGCTGAGTATCTTGATTATATCATTGATGAATTATTTCCAATCTTGGTGGAAGAAAAATTATGTAAAAGGGTGGATGCATTTATTGAGGAAGAAGCTTTTTCTGGAAATGTAGTATATCGTTATTTCGCTAAAGCCCGAGAACTTGGTTTTGATATTACAGTTCATGCAGACCAATTCCATCCTGGAGGATCAAGAGTTGCAATAGAACATGAAGCTTTAAGTGCTGATCATTTGGAAGCAAGCACAAATGCAGAGATAATCGCCTTGGCTAAAAGTAACACTGTTGCTATGGCCTTGCCTGGAGCTTCAATTGGTCTAGGCTGCGCCTTTACTCCAGCAAGGAAAATATTGGATGCCAATGGAATATTAGCAATTGCAAGCGATTGGAATCCAGGTTCAGCGCCAATGGGAGATTTGTTGACACAGGCGTGTATTCTTGGAACATTCGAGAAATTAAGTAATCCTGAAGTCTTGGCCGGTATAACGAAGCGAGCAGCCAAGGCCTTAGATTTGAATGATCGAGGATATATAGATATTGGGTTGAAAGCTGATTTATTGTTTTTTGAAGGAAAAGACTACAATGAAGTATTTTATCATCAAGGTAAAAAATTGCCAGATATGGTATTTAAAAATGGAAAATTGATTTATAAAAAATAGATATGATAGGAGTAGATATAGATTTTAAATCACAAATAAAGGAAGGGATTCCAAAACAATTGCCTAAAGCAAAAGCTTATCCTGCTAATACAAATCGGGCACCAAAAAGAAAAGACATTCTTTCAGATGATGAAAAAAAATTAGCATTAAAAAATGCTTTAAGATATTTTCCAAATGAATGGCATTCAGAATTGGCTAAAGAATTTTTAACAGAATTAAATGAGTTTGGCAGAATCTATATGTATCGCTTTAAGCCTGATTACAAAATATATGCTCGGCCCATTGATGATTATCCTTGTAATTCCAAACAAGCTGCTTCAATTATGTTGATGATTCAGAATAATTTGGACCCAGCTGTTGCACAACATCCAATGGAACTCATTACTTATGGTGGAAATGGTTCGGTCTTTCAAAATTGGGCACAGTACCTCTTAACAATGCAATATTTGTCCATGATGACTGATGAACAAACATTGCACATGTATTCAGGTCATCCTATGGGCTTGTTTCCTTCGTCAAAAGATTCACCTAGAGTAATTGTCACCAATGGAATGATGATACCTAATTATTCAAAGCCAGATGATTGGGAAAAATTCAATGCACTTGGGGTAACACAGTATGGTCAAATGACCGCTGGCTCATACATGTACATAGGTCCTCAAGGAATTGTACATGGGACAGCAATTACTGTAATGAATGCATTCAGGCAGAAATTAGACATAGGCGAGGACTCAGCAGGCAAAATATTCTTAACCGCTGGGTTGGGAGGAATGAGTGGAGCACAACCTAAGGCAGGAAATATTGCCGGTTGTATTACCGTATGTGCAGAGGTGAATCCCAATGCTGCAAAAAAGCGACATGAGCAAGGCTGGGTAGATGTATTAATAGAAGATATAGACATCTTGGTGGAAAGAGTAAGAACAGCCATGAATAACAAAGAAGTTCTATCTATCGCTTACATTGGAAATGTGGTAGAACTTTGGGAGAAGTTTGATGAAGAAAATATTTATATACATCTTGGTTCTGACCAAACATCACTACATAATCCTTGGTCCGGTGGATATTATCCTGCAGGTCTAACATTTGCTCAAGCAAATATTATGATTAAAGAAAACCCTGAGCAATTTAAAATTGAAGTGCAAAAATCCTTGATCAGACAGGTTGACGCTATTAATAAACATACTGCAAAAGGTACTTATTTCTTTGACTATGGAAATGCATTTTTACTCGAATCATCCAGAGCAGGGGCTGACATAATGCATGAAAATGAAATTGACTTCAGATATCCATCCTATGTTCAAGATATTTTAGGTCCTAAATGTTTTGATTATGGATTTGGGCCTTTTAGATGGGTGTGTACCTCTGGAGATCCAAACGACCTAGATACTACTGATCGAATCGCAAGGGAGGTTATGGAAAAAATTGCCGAAACTGCGCCAAAAGAAATTCAACAACAAATGTTGGATAATATTAAATGGATTAGAGACGCGAAAGAAAATAAATTGGTAGTAGGATCGCAAGCAAGAATTCTGTATGCGGATGCTGAAGGCCGAGGAAAAATTGCAGAAGCATTTAATCATGCCATAAGAAATAATGAGTTATCTGGACCTGTAGTTCTTGGAAGAGATCATCACGATGTGAGTGGGACTGATTCTCCATATCGAGAAACAAGTAATATCTATGATGGAAGTCGGTACACTGCAGATATGGCCATACATAATGTAATTGGTGATAGTTTTAGAGGGGCAACCTGGGTTTCTATACACAATGGTGGTGGCGTAGGTTGGGGAGAAGTCATGAACGGAGGTTTCGGAATGTTACTTGATGGTTCGGAAGAAGCAGACCAACGTCTTAAGAATATGCTATTTTATGATGTCAATAATGGCATTGCAAGAAGATCATGGGCAAGAAATGAAAATGCTTTGTTTGCTATTAAAAGAGAGATGGAAAGGTCTCCGCAATTAAAAGTTACTTTGCCAAATATTGTGGATGAGCAGAATTTCGATGGACTATTTTAATGTTGTAAAGGAGACACAAGACTGGATCTCTGAGTTTGTAATAAAACTGAATATTTGTCCTTTTGCTTCTCCGTCCTTTATTAATGGTGAAATTAAGTATCAAGTTGTTGATAATACAAGTGATGATTTCTATCAACATTTTTTAAGGCTCATCCTTGATCTTAATAAGGACAATCTTTTTTCAAATGCTTTTTTAATATTAACTGAGGCTATTGAGTTTCACGAATATTTGAAGCTTTACCATTCTAGTGAAAGCCTGCTGAAAGAAGCTGGAGCGGACGAACAGTTTCAACTGGCTAGTTTTCATCCAGCGTATCTGTATGATGGATTAAGTTTCGAAGATGTCGCTAATTTTAGAAATCGATCCCCATATCCTATGATTCATATACTACGTGTAGATGAAGTAGAAAATGCAATCTTGCAACATAAAGATACCTTGCAAATACCTGTAATCAATAGCCAAAAATTAAGAGATCTAGGGGAGTATGAAATCAAACAATTATTAAATAAGATAAGAAGATGAAACAAGATCAATACATTGTGGCATTAGATCAAGGGACAAGTTCTTGTAGAGCAATTTTAGTTGATCATAACGGAAAGATTGTCACTATAAAGCAAAAAGAGTTTAAACAAATATTTCCTCAGTCATCGTGGGTAGAGCATGATCCCATGGAGATATGGGAAACACAAATGTTTGTATTTAATGAATTACTAGAATCTCAAGCAATTGATTATCAGCAGTTGTTGGGGATTGGGATAACAAATCAAAGAGAGACCACTGTTATTTGGGATAGAGGCACAGGTGTTCCGATATACAATGCAATTGTCTGGCAAGATAGAAGAACGGCATCAATCTGTGAAGACTTAAGGACTAATGGAATGGAAGAGTACATTAGAGAAAACACTGGATTGGTCATAGATGCCTATTTTTCTGGAACAAAGGTCAAGTGGATTCTAGATCATGTTGAGGGGGCGAGAGCTAAGGCTAAGATGGGTAGACTTTGTTTTGGAACCATTGATAGTTGGTTAATATGGAATCTTACGAAAGGTGAACAGCATGTGACCGACTACACAAATGCTTCTAGGACGATGTTATATAATATCAAAGAATTGAGTTGGGATAAGAAGATGTTAGCAGCACTCGATATTCCAATGGAGATTTTACCTAAGGTACAAAGTTCAGCTTCTAATTTTGGAATTTTTGAAATAGGGGGTAATACAATTCCAATCTGTGGGGTTGCTGGAGATCAGCAAGCTGCTTTATTTGGACAGGCATGTTTTGCAGCAGGAGAAGCAAAGAATACCTATGGAACAGGATGCTTTCTTTTGATGAATATTGGTGACAAATTTTTAAGTTCAAAATCTGGATTGCTCACTACACTTTGTTGTAATAAAAATGGCGAAGTTGCTTATGCACTTGAGGGGTCAGTATTTATCGCCGGGGCAGCTATCCAATGGTTACGTGATGGATTGAAAATTATTGATGATACATCCGTGTCTGGTCCCATCGCCGATTCTATTCCAGATGAAAATGAAGTTGTTGTTGTTCCTGCATTTTCTGGACTGGGCGCACCATATTGGGACATGTATGCTAGAGGGGCGATTTTTGGCTTGACAAGAGGATCTGATGACAAGCAAATTATTAAAGCGACTGTTAATTCACTTGCCTTTCAAAGCAAAGATGTGTTGGATGCAATGTCTAAGGATTCAGGAATAGATCTTGAAGTGTTAAAGGTTGATGGAGGTGCTTCCTCAAACAATTATTTGATGCAGTTCCAAGCTGATGTATTATCTAAAAAAATTGAACGACCCAAAAATATTGAGTCGACAGCGATGGGGGCAGCCTATCTTGCTGGTTTGACTTTGGGAATTTGGGATGCAGCAATCATTAATAAAAATAGAAAAGTTGAAAATTCATTTGTTCCCAAGATGGAGGTAAAATTGAAAGAAAAATTGTTAGCACAATGGGCAAAAGCTGTTCAAAAGTCAAAAGCTTGGATAGATAAAACATAGGTATGAGCTTAAGTAATAAAGATAGACGTAAGTCGATAGAAAATGCAAAACAAACAAGTTATGATTTGATTGTAATTGGAGGTGGTATAACGGGATGTGGAATAGCTTTGGATGCTAGTTCAAATGGTCTAAAAACACTATTGCTTGAAAAAATGGATTATGCTTCTGGTACTAGTAGTAAATCCACCAAACTGATACATGGGGGATTAAGATATTTAAAACAATTGGAGTTTGGTTTGGTGAGAGAGACGGGAATTGAAAGAGCAGTAGTTCATCAGCTGGCGCCACATCTTGTGCATCCGGAGAAAATGTTTTTGCCAATAGTAGAAGGAGGAACATTTGGGAAAATGTCTGCATCATTAGCAATTTCTGTTTATGACTTCTTGGCGAAAGTCGAAGAGGTTGATCAGAAAGAAACAATGGATAGGGAAGAAGCTATTGCAATAGAACCTTTAGTCAAAAGTGATTTTCTTACAGGAGGAATTTTGTATTCTGAATATCGTACTGATGATGCAAGATTGACGATAGAGCTTGTAAAAAAGGCAGTAAATCTTGGTTGTGATACCTTCAATTATATTGAAATGCTAGAAGGAATTTACGGAAGTGATAATAAAATAAAAGGAGTTAAGTGTATTGATAAAATTGATGGAAAGGAAATTATCTTTCAGGGTAAAAATATTGTTTCCGCTGCAGGTCCTTGGGTGGACGGAATTAGAAAAAAGGACAAATCATTTTTTGGCAGTAAACTTAGATTGACCAAAGGGATCCATCTTGTTGTTTCAAGAGAGAAATTGAATCTACAACAATCCGTTTATTTTGATGATTTTGATGGAAGAATGATATTTGCAATACCGCGGGGCCCAGTAAGCTATATCGGTACAACCGATACCCCTTACTTCGAAGATCTGGACAGAGTTGTGGCGAAGAAGGAGGATGCGGAATATATCTTAAAGGCAGTTAATCATTATTTTAATATCGACCCATTGACCTTAGAGGATGTTAGTTCAAGTTGGGCTGGATTGCGACCTTTGATACATCAAGAAGGAAAATCTCCAACTGAATTATCAAGAAAGGATGAGGTGTTTATTTCTCCCAGTGGGTTAATATCAATCGCTGGTGGTAAACTTACAGGATATCGGAAAATGGCGGAAAGGATTGTTGACCTGATTTATGAAAACAATTCAGAATATGGACAACGAAATTGTGAGACGGACGAGATTCTATTAGGATCTGACACTTTTCAAGATTATGAAGAGGTTAAATATTATATTGAAAGGTTGAGTACAGATATATCAAAAATTGGACTAGAAGCTTATCGTGCTCGGTATTTAATTAGTACATATGGTAAAGCTGCCAACAAGATTTTAGAAGATTTGAAACATGCAAAAGAAGAAAATAAAGAGCTCGCATTACTTCTTGCTGAATTAAATTATTGTATACATTATGAAGGTGTAATACATCCTTTAGATTTCTTACAAAGAAGGACTGGTCGATTGTATTTTGAGATAGAAAGTGTTTACAAATATTATCAGGATATCGTTGATGCTTCCGCAAATGAGTTTAATGCCTCCAAAGAAAAAGTGCTGTTGTGGAGAAAAGATATTGAACAAGCCTTAGCAGATTCGATTTTTTTTAAGTCTAATATATAAATGAGAACTTTTTATTGAAAAATATGGTTAAATTTCTAGACCAGATAATTCAGGTTTTCTCAGCAAAGTACCAATGTAAAGGATTATTGCTAACACAATTCCAATACCTGGTCCAAAGCCCATTGCAAGTTCAGAGGCAATTATCCCCCCTATATAACTGCACAAAAGGAAAAAGCCAATATTGCTCGTCTTTGGAATAAGATAAAGAATTACACAGGATATTTCGATGATGCCAATGGTTGTGATATAATCTTGGAGATTGATTTTGGCAAGACTATCCACCAATTGCTGAGCCTTCAATAATTTTGCTATACCGCTCGCTGTAATGCCAAGACAAACAAATATAGACATGGCCCAACCTAAGAAAAATCGCCACTTCGGAATTGTATTCATGATGTTATCTATTTGTTCTCAAAGTAAAAGATTCAAAATTGAGAATGAAATATATATTTAGAAAATTGGTTTCAAAAGAGAAATAAGGACGAAGGTCATGTGCATTTAACCCAATCTATTTCGTAAGCGGTTTTGATTGTTTAATTTGAAATTTTAAGATAAGTTAATTGACTAATCGGCAATAAAATTATTATACCAAATATGATGTAAGGATTTTTGCAGAATATAAAATAAATGTCAGTTAATTCCTTAGTGTATAAAAAGCGATAACATTTCAAAATATATAAAGTTTTCTTCTAATAAGTTCTATTGACTTAACTTTGTGAAAATTAATAAATCTAACAAAGGAGATGATCAAACATTCAAATATCAAAGACAATTTGGTTCCTGCAGCCTTGGTTCAAAGAACGATTGAGCTGGAACAAGGTAAGCTTAGCAGTAATGGTGCTTTAGTTGTCAATACTGGGAAATTTACCGGAAGGTCACCTAAAGATAGGTATATTGTCGATGATGATATAACGCGTGAAGATGTAGATTGGGGAGATATTAATATTCCAATTAGCCCAGATACATATCATGATCTTTATAAAAAGGTTATAGAATATATGGAAGGATTGGATGAAATTTATGCGAGAGATGCTTATGCCTGTGCGAGTAATAAATATAGATTGTATATCAAAGTTTATACTGAGTTTCCATGGCAAAATTTATTTGCACACAATATGTTTCTACGACTGACAGAAGAAGAATTAAAAACTTTTGAAGCAGACTGGAAGATATTAGCATTTCCAGGCGTACTAGCAGATCCTGAAAAGCATGGGACAAGGCAGGAAAATTTTTCAATTATCAATTTTACTGAGAAAACGATTCTGATTGGAGGAACAGCTTATACTGGAGAGATTAAAAAAGGAATTTTTTCTGTATTGAATTTCGTGCTACCAAAGGTGCGAAATGTTCTTAGTATGCATTGTAGTGCGAATGTTGGTTCCAACAGTGATACAGCTTTGTTTTTCGGATTGAGCGGAACTGGAAAAACAACTTTGTCGAACGATCCAGATAGGAGGTTGATAGGTGATGATGAACATGGATGGTCTACCTCAAATATTTACAATTTGGAAGGGGGTTGTTATGCAAAGACCATAGATCTTTCTGAATCAAAAGAACCTCAGATTTATAAAGCAATTCGTTTTGGGGCCATGTTGGAGAACATCGGATATAAAGAAGATGATGTGACTCCAAATTATGAAGACACCAGCATTACTCAGAATACTAGAGTAAGTTATCCAATATATCATATTGATAACATTATGTATAATTCCAGAGGCGATATTCCCAAAAATATATTTTTCCTAACCTGTGATGCTTTTGGGGTGTTGCCTCCAATCTCAAAATTGACTAAGGAGCAAGCAATGTATCATTTTTTAAGTGGTTATACAGCTAAAATTGCAGGTACTGAAGAGGGTATCACAGAGCCACAGGCAACGTTCTCATCTTGTTTCGGTGCACCTTTTCTTCCTTTACATCCAACAGCTTATGCTGAGTTGCTTGGGAAGAAATTAGATGCAGGAGTAGATATTGGAGATGGAAAGATTAACGTTTGGTTGGTAAACACTGGCTGGACAGGTGGTAAATATGGAGACGGAAACAGAATTGAATTAAGTTTTACAAGAGCCATGATTAAAGCGGCATTAAATGGAGATTTGAATAAGGTTAGTTATAGTAATGAAAATTTATTCAAATTGAATGTACCTCAAGAATGTCCAGATGTACCCAATGCGATTTTAAATCCAAGGGATACCTGGCGCAATGTGGAAGAGTATGACAAGATGGCGAATTCACTTGCAAAGCTATTTAAAGATAACTTTAAAAATTTTGAAGCTAAAGCTGATATGTCTTTGCAAGAGGCAGGACCCTCGGCTTTGTAGAATTTATTTTTCAAAATTAACTTGGAATAAGGGAATGCATTATGTAGACTTTTATTTTTTTATTGCGGCCAGTTTTGCAGCAGCAGCTTCAAGTGTTTTTTTTGTTTTTGCAAAACACAATCTAACAACTTTGTCATTACTTCCATTGGTATAAAAAGGAGACAAAGGAATGGATGCAACACCATGTTTTTGGCATAACCAATTTGCGAATTCCAAATCATTGAGATTTGAAATTTGTGAATAATCCAATAATTGAAAATAAGTACCTTGAGCAGGAATAATATTAAGGGCAGAACCTTTCATTAGATTATTAAAGTAATCTCTTTTTTCTTGATAAAAACTATTCAAATTGGTATAGCTTTCCTCATCTTGCATGTATTCGGCGAGTGCGTATTGAAGAAAAGAATTAACGCAGTAGACATTCCATTGATGGATATTTCTAAATTCATTCATCAACTTTTTGTTAGCAACGCAATAACCAATTTTCCATCCAGTATTGTGAAAAGTTTTTCCAAAAGAATAAACAGCGATTGTTTTGTCACGCAGCGATGGGTAAGATAAAGCACTGTGATGTTTTTGATCATCATAAATCAAATGTTCATAGACCTCATCACTTAGCAAAATAATATTTTTGTTTGCAAGGATTTTTGCAAGTATTGACATGTCAGAGTTTGCCATGATGGTACCAATTGGGTTTTGAGGTGTATTGATGATAACCATTCTTGTTTTCTCATTGATTTGGTCGGCAAAATTGTTCCAATCTATGTTGTAATCTGGTGCTTTTAAGCAAATTGGCACAGGCTTCGCTCCAGCAAATTTGATGCTTGGAATATAGGAGTCATAGGCGGGTTCAAAAACTATCACTTCATCACCAGGATTGACAAAAGCAGTGATTGCAGTAAATAAGGCTTGGGTTGCACCAGCGGTAATGGTAATTTCAGATTCAGGATTATATTCAACTTTGTATAGAGTAGTTATTTTTTGAGCAATATTGTTTCTAAGGTTAAACAAACCAGGCATAGGACAATATTGGTTCATTCCTTTGTTGAGATATTTAGCAACTAGTTGCTTTAATTGTAAGGAGCAATCAAAATTTGGGAAGCCTTGACCAAGATTTATTGCATTGTATTCTCTTGCCATTTCTGACATAATGGAAAAAATGCTTGGTGTTGAATTATTAAGTTTTGATGAAAAATGTATCATTGAATCATTTTGTAAGGAGGACTAATTTTTATAGTGGATTAATGTTATTTAGGATAATAGGGCCTGCCAAATCAACAAAATCAGATTAATTTGTAATATAATGTACAAATTCTTAATATTTTAGCATTGCAATCATGCCTACATGGAATTATTATTGATTAATATTTCCTAAATAGTGTACAAAATGGACTTGCCGAAGATACTAATCGTTGATGATAGGGAATTTGACAGAATTCTTTATAAAGAGTATTTAGATGATACTAATTTTTCTTTTTCAGAACTTGATGATGGAGAAGGCATAATTGATCAGTTAAAGATTGAAAAGCCTGATCTGATGTTGCTTGATTGGCAAATGCCAAGGCAAGGAGGATTGGAGACTTTAAAAATGATTAAGAAGAATAATTCATTTAAAGATATTCCTATCATTATCATTACAGGACTTCAGGACGAAAAAGTTTTGGAAGAAGCTTTTGATTATGGTAGCGTTGATTTTTTAAATAAGCCTGTTTCTAAAATTGAGCTTGTTTCAAGAGTAATGAATGTTCTTAAACTAATTGATGCTCAAAAAACACTTCTGTCACAGAAAAGAGAATTACTGGACTTAAATCAGATAATAAAAAATCAAAAATCCGAACTTGAAAAATCATTGGCCTTAAAAAGCCAATTATTAGAAAGTAATGCAGTCGAATTTGATAAAGAAATTAATGAAAAGAATCGAAAGGTTGTTTCATTAGAAGTAGATCAATCGAAGTTTTCAAATCAATTTAAAGAATTAAAAAAGCAAGTATTAGAAGCTTATAGTTCGCTAAAAGCGGAAAATAGTGAAAGTCAAGTGCTAAAAAAACTTAGATCTTTGGAAAGGTCAATAGACTCAATGAATGTTTCTGAAAACTCTTGGAATGACTTTAAATCTGCATTTGAGAGTATAGAATCAGAATTTTTTACAAAGCTTACGCAAATAAATCCAAAATTAACTTCCCTTGACCTTAAACATTGTGCCTATATTCGTATGAATTTAGATAATTACGAAGTATCTAAAATATTGAATGTCGAGATGAAGTCATTGCAGATGACTAGATATAGGCTAAAGAAGAAATTAAATCTTACAGAAGCGGTTCAATTAAGAGAGTTTATTCTCTCAGTTTAGGCAATTATATTAATTGAAAACTTTAGGGAGCTAATAATATTAGCTCCCTATTTTTTTTGATCATTGTTAACCTAAGATTCTTAATAATTGTAATATAAACTGACCCAGAACATAATTTTGATTTCTTACGGTAAGTCTTATAGCTCGTGCATAATTGATTACACAGTGGTAATTTTCGAGATTTGAAGAATCCATAAAAATTTGATCCCATTTATCAAAATCAAATAGAATTGAAGAAATTTATGTTTCGTTATTGCCTAATAACTAAATCGACAATTATAACAAAAAGAGGGGAGCGAAGAGGCATCAAGAATTCAATCAAATACTTGCCAAGTGAGAAGTCCTTAACCAGAACTGATCAATAAGTTTGACAAGATTGAAAAACTCGTCAATTCCAATCGGTTTGACCAAGAAAGCATTGACGTGTGATGAATAGCATTCTTTGATGTCAGAATCAAGATTAGAAGTACTCAACACAATAATAGGGATCACTTTGAATATTGGATCAAGCTTAAATTTTTTGATAACATCTAATCCATTTATTTTTGGAATATTGAGATCAGAGATAACAATTGATGGAGAATTGTTGAAATTATTTTTCTTGAGATTATCAAAATATTCTAAAGCAGCTTCGCCATCTTCAACAATGTCCAATACGATATTAAGCTCTTCTGCAGAAACAGCCTCTTCAAACAATTTTATATCTCCAGGATTATCTTCTATTAATAGAATCCTTTTTTGTTTTAACTGAGTCATCTTAGGTTTCTTAGGTATGAAATTGGTATGTGATAAAATTACTACTAAACTTAATACAATTAGACTGCCAGAATATTAAAAGTACATACTCATTAGCCCTACAAATATACTACATATTATAAAAATAAGTAATATAGTAATATTTATATATGTAATATGTTGAAATTTAGTGGTCTATCTTTGGAACAATATTTTTTGAAATACTAAAAGTGAAGCAACTTCCTTTGTTAATTTCAGATTCAACTGAAATTTCACCATTATGGATCTCAATGATTTTCTTGCAGATGGATAGTCCTAATCCGGTTCCTTCATAAATATCATTGCTGTGTAACTTTTCAAATATTCCAAATATTTTTTCAATGCTTTCTTGTTTTATCCCAATGCCGTTGTCTTTTATTTTAAAGATCCAATGTGCATCGCTTTCAGAAGTATTTATATCAACAATGGGTTTTTGATCTTTGTTTCGGAACTTGAGGGCATTGTTGATTAAGTTTTGAAAAACTTGGATCATCATTGATTCATCAGCAAAGATGGTCTCGGGCATATTATTGATGTGAATTTGTGCACCAGATTCCTGAATATTTGTATCTAAATCCAAAAGGATTCTTTTAATCATTGGTCCAAGATTAATTTCTTTAATCTTTACTTGTTGAGTTCCTACTCGACTAAATTCCAAGAGGTCATCTATAAGTAATTGCATGTTGGTAGAACTTCGTAAAACAATATCTAAGTATCCCTGACTTTTTTTATCAAGTTGCTCATATGCAGCTTGTTTTAAAAGAAACGAGAAACTGGTTACAGTCCGAAGAGGGGCCTTCAAATCGTGTGAAGCGATGTAAGCAAAATTTTCTAGTTGTAAATTTGATTCAATATATTTTTTTAATTCAATGTTCTTTTTTGATAAGGTAGACAATTGATTTTTAATAATCTGTTGTTGTAACTTGGTTTTAGTAATTTTACTTAAGTTTCTAATTAGTAGAACTTTATTTTTGAGAGAAACTAATTTAGCCGATAATTTGTAATCTTCATTTATTCCAGTGGCATTGATTCTCCATTCTGAGATATAAAATTTATTTTCTATTAAATTGTGTAAGATATTTTTAAACTTCGATTCGGTTTTTTCTCCATTTGCCTGAATATCAGGACTAATTTTAAGAATTTCATAATCTGAAATTAAAGAACTCCTTGAATAATTGAAATATTCGTTCATCTTTTCATTTCTAATTAATACCTCGCTTTCAAAGGAAGAAGTTGGGTTTTTATCTGAAGGCTGTGTTAGTTCGATAATATCAATTCCATCAAAGGAATTATCAATTAGTGCTTTATATATAGCATTTTTTTCTTCTAATTTTGAGTTGTAGATCTTTAGTTCTTTTTCTGCAAGAACTCTGGAGGTAACATCATTAAAAATAAATAGGGTACTATATTTTTTTGTGAATGTATCTTGCAATAAAGTTGCTGTGCCATCCAAATAAAACACGATTCCATTGCTTCCTTTTCCTTTTACTCTGAAGTCTATTAATTCGTTGGGTTTAGTTAATTTATTTAGATTTTCTGATACATAATTTTGATATTTATCATCAATATAATGATAGAAATTTTTGTTTAAAACATCGTCCATGGGATCACCTAAAATTTCTGCTCCTTTTTTCGAAACAAAAATGAAATTACCTTGTTGATCCACTTGTGCTAATCCTGCAGGTGACCCATCTAATAATGATTTATATCTATTTTCACTTTTGGTTAATAAGTCTTTTGCAATTATTTTTTCAGTAATATCATTAAAGGCAATTAAAAATTCTTGAGGTTCTTCATTTTGATCCACCATCACAGAAGCTACTCCGTGGATATAGAATTCTTCTTTTTCAGGATGGAGAAGTCTATACGTACTATTTATTTCATTTTCCCCTTTGAGAAGTAATGCGATATCTTCAAAAATTCTTTCACGATCAGAATCATGGATAAAAGACATTATATTTTTTCCAATAATGTCCTCTTTCTTTGTGGATAGGATGGATGATGTTTTTTTGGTAATAAAGTTTATTGTTCCATCAAGACTAATTTTAGTTATACCAGTTGGTGTTTTTTCGAGCACAGATCTGAGTTCAGACTCTTTTTCTGCTAGGTCTCTTTCTTTGTTTCGGAGATCTGTTACATTTCTTGAAATTTCTAATGCCGCAAATATATTTCCGTCATTGTCCTTTACTGGAGTATATCGATTTTCGACATAATATTCTTTGTCGTATAATTGGTTATACATAACCGGATTTACTTCAAAGCTTTCACCTCCGAGCACTCTATTGTAGTAAACTTCTCTCCATTTATCTACTTTTGTTGATTCAATTCTATCATACAAGTTATCACCAATGCCTAAGTCAACATTTATATAGCTCTTAAAGTCCCTCTTTGCTTGTTCGTTAAGGAATATGACATCCATATTCTTATCAACGGCATATATTCCATCAGCGGATGCATCAATGATCGCTTTTAAAGTTGATTCTCTTTTTTCAATAATCTTATTTTGCAGAATAAGTTCAGTTACATCCTTTGTTAAGGAAATAATTCCAATTATATTATTATTTGGATCTAGTAATGGTTTGAAGGTGACCACGGAATACAAATCGTTTGAACCATCCTCATTTTTTGAAGTATAATCAAAGCTTATTTCTTGACCTTTAAATGCTTTATTTAAGAGTTTTTCATATGATTTGTCAATTTTACCTTTGTTGTTTTCAAACAAATGATCTCCGAGTTTAAGTTCAATTCCAAAATTTCTTAAAAAACCTCTTTTTGATCCTTTATTGAAATGTAGTATAGTATGATTTTTATCTAATACTAATATGTTTTGAGTTGAATTTTCTAGAATAGTATTAAGCATTGTTTCTTTTGACAATAACTCTTTTTTTGCAATTTCAACTTCCGTTACATCAACAAAGTTGACTATTGTCTGAGCGGTATTTTGGTCATTATTTATGTGAATAAATTGAGTAACCAAAAGGACTTCACTTTCACTTTTCGTTTTAAAAGGAATAATTTTTTGTGGAATTTTCTTTTTACATTTTTCCTCTTGATTTAGATCGAAAATTTTGTGGTGAGATTCATGTACCAACTCATGTAATTGTTTTTCCTTTAATTCGTCTTGTGTAAAACCTAAAATGTCGCTTATGTAATTATTAGATTTAACAATTTTGTTGTTTTCCAACATAATTAGTCCTGTTGCAACATGGTCAAATAGACTTGTAATTAGATGTTTAGAATCTTGAACGTTTCTGGTTGCAGCGGTTTCTTGAGTAGTATCGACAAAAGTATTCAGCGATCCTATATATTCTTTCTGTCCGTTATATAATGCCTGAGAGGAACATTTGAATGTTTTACTTTCCCCTTTCTTACTTATTAGAACTCCGTCAAATGAAATATTTTTTTTGCTTCTACTTGTAAATGTTTTAAGGAGATCATTAATCAAATTTTGAGTTTGTAAATCATAAATTTTACTAAAATCTATATCAATAATTTCTTCTCGATCGTAACCTGAAAATTCTAAAAAAGATTTATTAACATCAAGGAATTTTTTATTTTTAATATATGCCATTCCAAGATTGTTTTCCTGGACTAGAATTTTGTATTTATACTCTATGGTTTGTAGTTGTTCTTGCTCTGATAGGAGTTGATAAGTATTTAAAAATTTATCAATAATTAGCTGCAATGTTTTACTTTCGAATACATGATCATGCTCTGTACCTTCCAGGACAATTACTCCAGAGTTCAAGAGGCTTACAATGAAATAACTGTGGTTGGCTTTTATAAATTTTTTACTTGAATTAGATGATTCAATTTGATTTATTGTTTTCCATTTTTCTTGCCCTAAAACCTCCCTAACTGTTTGGTATTTTGGCCTAGCATGGTTAAAATTATCTGGCTGGTGCTGATATGGAATCTCAGGTGAGGAAGGTATAAAACTTAAGCTTTTTAAGTTTAAATTTTTATACAGGGATTTACAAAAATTAGAAAGGTCTTGTTCTCGATCATTTGTATTTCCAAATGATAGTAATAGGCCCAATAAATTTTTTTCACTTAACAAATCAGAATCTAAAGATAAATTAGTTGTCATTACAAGGTATGAAGTATTTTATAAAAATCTAAAGGGATAAGATTTATTCACTTTCACAAAGAGGTGTTGAACTTTTTGCTGGTATGTTTTAGTCATGCAAAAATGATGTCAAAATAAATGAGAACCGATAGAATATGTATACAAAAGTCCTACCTTTTTTTGTTGTAAACACTACTTCTATAGCCTAAGTTTTATCTTATGCTAGATAAAAGACAAAGAGGCTGAACATATTAATAATTCAGCCTCTCCGCAAGACCTGTTTTAAAGAATGGTCTTATCATTATTTGAAGAAGAAAGTTGGTCTATAAATTATTTTAGGATTGAAAAAAGCTACTCTAATAAGAGCAGCTTTCTTTAATACAACCTGTTAATTTACTTATAGTAACATAAAGGTAATTATGCTATATGAAACTATTTGGAGCTATATATTCTACAGAGACTTTCTTAAATACTACAAAAACCCTACAGCCGTTTTTAGTATGGGACATTTTCAACAATTTCAACACCATACCCATTTATTCCTACTCTTTTTCTAGGATTGTTGGTTAATAGTTTCACCTTTTTTATACCAAGTTCATTTAATATTTGAGATCCAATACCAATATTTTTCTGTTCATTTTGCTCTTTTATATTAATATGAGGGTTAAGGGGTTCTTGTTTGTTTGATTGTTTGTCAAGTAATTCAATGATGTTCGGAAGTTGGTCACTTTGATCATTATATCTTAGGAATAGGAATATACCTTTGCCTTCTTCGGATATTCTATCTAAAATTTTAAAAAGTTGTTTCCCTTTTGATTTGATTAACATTGAGAACAATTCCCCTGTATCATTACTTGATTGGACTCTAGTTAACACAGCTTCATCGTGATGCCAATCTCCTTTCTTTATAACCAAATGATTATGAGGTGTGTTTATTTCTTTGAAACAAATAAATTCAAAAACTCCAGAATCAGTTGATATTAATGTTGAGTTGGTCTTTTTTACAAGTCGTTCTTCCTTCATTCGGAATTCAACCAAATCTTTAATGGTGATAATTTTAAGGTCGAACTTTTTTGCGATTTGGAACAATTGGGGTAATCTCGCCATTGTCCCATCTTCATTTAAAATTTCAACAAGCACTCCAGCTGGCTCAAAGCCAGCTAATCGGGCAAGATCAATACTTGCTTCAGTATGACCGGTTCTCTTTAAAACACCCCCATTTTTACCTATGAGTGGAAAAATATGGCCAGGACGTGCATAATCTTCAGATTTGGTTTCTTTATCTAACATTGCTAAAATTCCAGTCGCCCTATCATAAGCTGATATGCCCGTTGTACAGCCCTTTAATTTGTAATCTATTGAGACGGTGAAGGCAGTCCCATGAAGATCTGTATTATTATCTACCATCCTGCTGAGACCAAGTTCTTTGGCTCTTTCTTCAACTATTGGTGTACATATAAGGCCTCTTCCATGGGTGGCCATGAAATTTATAATTTCTGGAGTAATACACTGCGCGGCACAAACAAAATCACCTTCATTTTCTCTATCTTCATCATCAACTATGATTACAATTTTTCCTTTTTTAATGTCTTGAATAGCTTCCTCTATTGTGTTTAGCTGATTTTTTACTTTGCTCTGAGTTATCATAGTGCCAAATTAGAATGTTTTTTAATAATTCTAGTATAAACTAAGAATATGTAGTTTTTATTCCTATAACAATTTGGAATAAATTTAGTTATCTGGGGTTATTCAAAATTCTACTTCAGTTTTATAAATCTTTATTGGATGCAAGGAAAATGAAAATATAAGAATTAATGTCCCTGTTTTACAATACTTTACCTTTGTGATAGATGGAGGTTAATTTTATAAATATTTTGTGCGTTGGAATAGGAGCAATCGTAATTGGTATGTCAAAAGGGGGTGTTAAAGGTATATTTATCCTTGCAGTGACGATGATGGCTTTGGTATATGGAGCAAAAGCTTCAACAGGTATCATTGTTCCTTTATTAATCTTTGGGGATATTTTCGCCGTAATTTATTACCGTCGCCATGTAAAGTGGAATTTATTGATTAAGTTTCTACCATGGATGTTGGGTGGTGTTTTAATCGGAGTTTTTTTCGGCAAAGATTTGTCTGATGAGGCTTTTAAAAAAGTGATGGCATTAGTTATACTTTTTAGTGTTTTTATGATGCTAGTTTCGGAGCAGAAAAAGGAGTTGATTCTGTCAGATAATACGTTTTTTAGTTTTTTTATGGGATTAATGGCTGGTATTACAACCATGATTGGAAATTTAGCTGGAGCCTTTTCAAATATTTATTTTTTGTCTTCAAGAATTCCAAAGAAGGAATTTATAGGAACGGCAGCGTGGTTATATTTTGTGATAAATTTATTTAAGCTTCCTTTTCATGTGATGGTTTGGAGAACCATTAATGTTCAATCACTTTTGGTTGATCTTTATTTATTACCTGTTGTTTGTTTTGGTTTTTTCCTTGGAGTTCGGATAATAAAATTATTTGCAGAGCAGTTTTTTCGTAAATTTATTCTTGCCGCAACTGCTATTGGGGCTGTAATACTTTTGATAAATTAAAGTTGAGAAGTTTGAATCAAACGAAAATGCCTTTAATAAGATCCTTGGTGCAATCTCCATTTTTAGATTTTATTGGAGCCATTTTAGTATTTGGTGTTTCTTACTTCTTGTCTTTTCATGAGACGATTTATTATAAAGGAGAGATTATTTTTAATATTCCTTTTGAACAATTATTTGGATATGTAAAGCAAGGAGCTTATCCCCTTGGCATATTTTCAATTATTGGAGCTGTATTTTCAATGTTGGCAACAAGGTTTACGGGCAAACAAAAAAATGTTGGCAATATATTAGGTGCAGTAACCACCGTAAATTCTGGTGCGAATGATTTTATGTTCGGTAATGCTTCTGCTATAATTACCTATCCACTTACTTTCTTAATATTCACTTTTGCAATCAAGCGTTGGGCAGGAGGAGAGAAAATTAAAAAAATTGATAAAAAGTATTTTTTAATAATCGTCTTATCTATCATATTTGGATTTGGCTTGGTTTATTTAGGTGCTTATTTGTTTGGTGGTAGGACAGAGTCCTATTTTTTAATCATAGTTTCATTCACCTTTGGAATTTCGCTCGGGGCAAATATTTGTAATGCCTTAAAATATAACCAAACCTGGTTGAGCTGGATTGTATATAATGGATTTCAATTGATTAAAAATATAGTGATAGGTAATTTTGCTAATGTAATTAAATATATTTTTTATTTATTCAATGCTATTATTACTCAGCTTGATTGGAATATAAATGGTGACATTAGAAATGAAACTTCAATAGCATAATTGTATTTAGCTGTGAGAATTGATGAATTCGAAATAAAATTGCTTGAACAAAGCGAAGTAATAACTTTGGCAAAGTTTGGCCATGATATTTTTAAGATTACCTATGAGCATATGCTCAGGAATGAGTTTGAGCGTTTGAATTTTCGAACATATCTCAAGAATGCTTTCTCAGTTGAACAAATCAATAAGGAGTTATGTAATTCAAATGTTGAGTTCTATGGCTTGTTTTATAAAAAACAAATGATTGGCTATGTCAAACTAAACTATTTGGAGGCACAATCAATCAAGAAACCTAACAACTATTTAGAAATTGAAAGAATATATCTAGACTCGGATTTTCAAAGGATTGGATTAGGCAAATTCATGTTAGATTGGGTTTTTGAACTTGGTCGAAAGAAAAATCATGAATTTTTATGGCTCAGAACTTGGGAAAGGAATAAGGCAGCTATATTATTTTATAAAAAACATGGGTTTATATATGTTGGCAAAGCGAGCTATAAATTCGAAGAATCAGATGATGTTGATTATGTATTTGAAAAGAAGTTGTAAAAAGAATACCTCTTAAAGAATTAAGAGGCATTCCTTATTATAAATTGAATTTTTTGCTCTAGGAAGCAGACAAGTTTATTTTTAAACCAATCTTGTCACTAATCACTTTGTCTTTTGCTACATCTGCTAATTTTGATGAACCGTATTTTATTCCAAAATCAGTTCTATCAATCGTGAAATCTCCAGTTGATACATTCACTCCATTAGGTCCAACATTTGCTTTTGCTTTGAATCCAATTTGTTTTGTTGTTTCCTTCATTGTTAGGTTGCCATAAACCATGCAATTTGCGTCAGGATTTCCTGCAAGATTGGTAACCTTTGTAATTTCAAATGTGGCATTTGGAAATTTTGCTACATCAAAAAAGTCTGGACTTAATAGATGGCCAACAAGATTTGCTGCACCTTCTCCATCCATGTCTGTGTTGCTAAGGCTAGACATATCAATCGTGAATTTTCCACCTGTAATTTTATCTCCGTCAACTTGTACTGAACCTGATTTTAATTTTAATTCACCAGTGTGTGTTCCTCCAATTTTACTACCTGACCAGTTAATGATAGTATTTGCAGTGTTAACATTAAATGATTTTGAAGCACTCATTTCTTTAACAGGAGCTGCTTCGCTAGTAGCTGCTTTTTCACCTTTTGGTTCACTTTTACATGAAGCCACTAAAAGAACAAGAGAAAATAAGAATAGATAATTTTTTAAAGTTTTCATTTATTAGAATTTATATGTGTGTTTGTTTTTGACCGAAATATTTTAAAGATTTATTTTTTCAAGCAATCGAGTTAATTGTTTTGCTTCAATTTTGGAAAGATCTTGGCTGAAGAAATTATTGACCGAGGCTTTGGCTAATTGGTGACCTTTGAGATAAGTGATTATACCTTTTTTTGTAATGGAAATACTTGACTTTCTTCGATTGGTTTTTGAAGTTTCCCTTTTTACTAGGCCTTTATTGAACATTCTATCAATGAGTCGACTTAGGTCTGGGCTTTGGACAATTAGTTTTGGTTTTAGGTCACTTATGCATAGGGTATGCGGGGAGGCCTTAAATAGAATTGCGAGTACGTTCAGTTGAACATGAGTTATGCTTAGCGATTTGAGAGAATCTTTAACTCTTAATTCAACTTTATCTGCCAACGCTACAAACAAAAAGTAAGCTTTGGCATGAACTTTATCAACTTCTTTGCAAGGTTCTAGCTTGTTATTCATTGTTGTATAGAACAATATTTGTTTATAACATGTGTAAAGGTAAGTAAAAGGTTTAGATATATAACTAAACCTCTTAATGTATTATTTAATAATTGTTATTTTTCTAGATGCTGTTTCCTGTTCTGTCGATAAAGTGAGATTATATAAGCCAGGAGCAATATTTTTGTCTGAAAACTCCATTCTGTGGTTATGTTTACCTTTGTTTTGATATTTATTCAAAGTTAAATCCTGAATTTTATGACCTAATATTGAAGTCAATTCAATATTCACTTTGTCATTTTCTAAAAGTAAATACTCAATAATAATATGATCTTTAGCAGGCGAAGGATAAACATGCAATTCAGAAATGGCAATAACATCGTCTGTACTGCTTAATTCATCCGTAAAAACCGCAGTAACTTTTTCATGGTTATTGATTTGAATTTTAGCTTCAGAATTATTTATATCAGGACTTAATGAAGAATCTCCATCAATCTCCCAATGAGAAAATTTCCAAATTTCATCATCGAGAGGTGTTGCTTTCAATAAGTTGTTCATATTTCCAAAATAGGATCCAGTCCAAGGAAATGAATTTAAATTTATTGTGTTAAGTTTTACTTTGCCAACACCAATTGGTCTTACATCTATAGTTAAATCATAGGGACCTTCTACTTCAAAACATTCTACCATTCCATCGTCTAAAAGTTGACATCGTTGAGTTACAAAGTCAATAAGTTGATCAACATTTGATTCCCATTCTGCTAAACTGCCTCCCCATCTTTGAATGTGTCGAGGCATTTCTGGCCTTATGGTATTTAGCATACTATCCAAGGTTGAAAGCATATTTTCGCAACTGAAGACAGTGTTTATGAGGTCAGCTTGACGAGAATAATATAGTTGTCTAAAGTCTTCATTTTCATCTTGGAGTTTTAAAAATATTTTTTCGTGTTTGCCTACATCATTATTTTGAGTGACACCATTGCCACTGCCTGGATCTGCTTCACAATCCCCATTAAAAATATCATTTTCTGCGAGTTCATAGATACTTTCACAAAGAGGAGACCAATTTATACAGCAATCTGGAAATTGATTTATTGTAATCTGAAATGAAAGATCCTCAGCTGGATATGGGCATGATTGATTCATGATGCTTCCACAATTGTTGTAATTTACTGGAAGGGCAGTATTTGTATTTATTATTTCATCATATTTGCTTTGACAATCTGAATTCCAATTTACGCAACAGCAATAATTATCATTGTTTATTACTTGGATAAAGATTGAGTCGCTTGACGGATAAGGAGAGCTACCATTTAGAATAGTTTCACATTCATCAGGGTTGTCAATAATTTCTCCTCCATGGTCATTGCCACCACCACCACCACCAAATCCACCACCGTAGAATTGATCCATAGATTGTGCAATAATGTCAATATCACATGGAACGGCGTCAGGGTTTGTGTTTGGGACACCTGTGTAGTTAATATAATAATCAAAAGTAGCATCATTATCCCACAAGATGTAGCCCCATTTTTTGTGGCCTCCTTCAGGGTTGGTGCCTTTCCACCAGCCTGTATTGTAGTTTAGCCAATCTTGTGATACCACATTTAAATTAGTTATCATATAGTCTATCAAGCTGAGAACTTGAAAGTTGTCTTTTACAATTTCATAATTTTCTGGGATTCCCATATCATTGTTTAAAACCCAGTCTCTAAACTCTTCCCATTCTTCGAAGGCTTCTTCACCTCCATATTCTGCCCATGTATTTCCCCATGTCAACAAATAATGCAAGTGATATTTATCTTGATCGTAGAACTCCTTGGTATAATCATGATCAACTGGTCTTTCTCTTAACCCATAAACTCCCCAATAATCGCCGTTAAGAAACACGATAACTCTTTCAACGGCACGTAGATCTAGTTTCATATTTCCTTTTTGTGCCAATTCATGAACATATTCATCTCGAATATGACAACTTCCTTCATGAGCGAAATCATTTATCGCTGGATAGTTGTCATCACCAGAAGCACGCATCATAAATCTTTGATATTCTGTTCTTTCAGAATAATTAAAAAGCTTCGCAATGACTGCTTTATTATAACCCATTTCATCTCGAGATACCCAATCTAAACTCCTATGTGGGTTTACCCAAGAATCTTGGCCATGTCTATTTAGGCTTCCATATGAATTGGCCATAAAGTTTTTATTTTCATCAAAGTACTCAATGGTGCCGATTGGAATTACTTCACCTTGACCATTGGCTAAATCCTGAACTCGATCTGATGCTATTGAGAAGACAGGTAAGGTAAAGTTTTCATCAATAAAATAACTTGCATAGTCAATTTTTCCTGGAAGTATATTTGGATCTGTAGAGAAGTTCTTCGCTTTGAAAACTGATGTTTCGTTTATGGAAATACTTGACCCAGGAATGTACTCAGGAGAATCTAAGGTTGGTTCATGACCATCGATTGTATAATGAGTGGTAACATTGGTATCGTTTTGTTCAACTGTAACAACTTGAGTTCCATTATAGAATCCGGGTTCTAAGCTTATAATGGGTGCATTGGTGTAAGCATTGTAAATATTGTTTTGTTGACCATTTCCTGGGCTAGGGGAGGCAGAGATTAACCATTCTCCATTTATTTTAATCCTTGAATGTTCAGTTAATGTTAATTGGTAAGCAGTACTTTCAATAATATTTCCAGTAGGATCACTGATTACAACAAATTCGTTGCCCTTGGTTTGTGTAAGTTTAAAGTTTGTATGATAGATCCCATTTGCAAGAAGATCTCGACCGGAACACCAAACATGCATGTACTCATTTGGACCAAGTGTAGTTCCAATTGGAAACCTCCATTTCAAAGGTTTTGTTTCTTTGTCAGAGATTCCATATCCGCTTATATCAATCGTTTCGTTGCTGTTATTATATATTTCAATCCAATCCTCAGTTTTGGCAAAGGAGTCTAAAAAGCCATTCAAATTAGATGCGGAATATTCTGAGATTTCTAATTGTCCAATAGCAAGTGAATTATATAGAAGAGATGTGACGAGAGCGAAATAGGTATTAAGTTTCATATGCTTTTTATTACTATTCCTTTAAGTTAAAATTAAAAGAGGGAAATAAATAAAACAGTTCAAAATTAATAATGTAATGTTTGTAAAGACATAATTTTAAAAAGATAACTCACACAATTTTTGATAAATAGGACCACATTCCTCAAGCAAATTAATCAAGTGATCAGGAAATTTTTCTTCTTTAGGTTTATAGGGGCTAAATCCTGATGACTGATGAACACTGTCGTACCAAAACCTAGACCAACATCCATCCTCAGGCCTTGCCCCAGGCTCCCATTTTAACATTTCTTCATAAAAAGGTATTTCTAGCTTGTCACAGAATTTTTGGAGTTGTTCTTTGGGATTTTCCAGAACTCGTCTTGAATCCAAAACCAAAGGAGGTTGATTAATAGATTCTAAATATTGGTACAATTCTAAATGTGCTTTATATCCAACATCTTTCATTGATGGGTTTCTTACAGCTTTATCATATGATGGAAGCATCTCTTTTGGATCTCTGGTTAATATGACGTTTATAGTTTCCTTTAAAAAACTTAAGTCTAAATCAACAAGATGATGGGTCATTTGCTTAAAGAAAAGAATTGGCTTATCCTTTTGAGTTAACATTTTCTCAATTACTATGTTACCATCATTTTCCATTGTGGCTAATATTTCTTGTGCTCCTGGATGGTAGGTATGTGCATTAGTTGAAGAAAGATAATGTGCATATAAGGGCTCATCTACTACTCTTGTATCTTGTCTTTGGGCAAATGAATACATTAGTGCTGTAGAAATATTTCGTGGTCCAGACCAAAGACAAATTCTTTTTATCTTTTTATTGTTCATATTTTAATTGGTTGAATTAAAGACTTCATTTTTGATAAGTTCTTGATACCAAGCAGAAAGATTTTTACTAATTGGACCAAAATCTCCAGAGCCTATTATCCTACCATCAATTGAAGTTACAGGGGTTACACCTCCAAATGTTCCAGTGACAAAAGCTTCATCGGCATCATAGGTATCATAAAGAGAAAAATTCTTTTCTTTTACAACAAGGCCGTTTTCTAAACCACATTTAATGATATTTGCTCGTGTTATTCCGTTCATGCAATATTGACCTGTTGATGTCCACAATTCATTATTTTTTACCATAAAGAAATTTGTAGCATTACAGGTAGAAACGAAGCCATTAATATCCAGCATTAAAGCTTCATCAGCTCCGGCTTCAAGAGCTTGTATTAAAGCTTGCACTTCATGAAGTTTGCTATGGCAGTTCAGTCTTGGATCTAGATAATCAGGGCTTCCTCTTCTAATTGTTGAAGTAAAAAGTTTAATTCCCTTTTCTTGACTTTTTATCGAAGCTGTTTTGTGTTCTGCAATAATGACAATATTTGGCCCACTGATGGTCAGTCTTGGGTCTTGAGATGGAGTTTTTTTAATCCCTCTTGTGATCATGATTCTTACATGTACGTGATCAACCATATTGTTTGCATGAATAACTTTCCAAATATTTTGAACAAGCTGTTCTTTTGAAAAAGGAAATTCCATTTTGATAGCCGCAGCCGCTCTCCACAATCTATCGAGATGTTGGTTTAGAAATACCAATACTCCATTGTGTAATCTTAAAGCTTCCCAAATTCCATCACCAACAAGGTATCCACTGTCGAAAACAGATATTTTAGCATCAGTTCTTGGGAGCAATTCACCATTTACGGAGATTAAAATATTTTCATTCCTTTCGTCAGGAAGTGCATTGTGTGTTCCGTGTATCATTTAAATTAAATTTAACGCGGAAGATATTGAATCAAGGTGGGAAATCCTACTTAAGATTGATCATCTTGAGAATTGGATTTTTTATACAGGACCGTGCAGAGACTGAGAATAATAAATGTTATCATGTAGGTGATTAAGATGCGAGCAATAATGTTGGGTTGCTTATGATACAATCCCTAAACTGAAGTTGATTCGTAAATTTTATGTTTGAAAGTAAGTTAAACAATGGACTTTGAGCATGGGTGAACACAAATAATTCTCCTCCACTTTGATTGGTCAATTGTCTTGCAACTAGTAAAGCTGACAAACCATTCAAGTCAATGTCGCTTAAATCTTTAATATCAATGTATAAATCCTTGTTTGAAGCACATATATCATGGAATTTTGATTTTAAATATAAGGCTTGCGAAAGCACTAAAGATCCACTCATAGTAATATAAGTTGAATGAGGCTTGCATTGGATTGTAATGGATAATTTTTTCATCACTTAGTATATTTTAACCAAGCGTGTTGAAAACTTAGGTGTACCATTCTTTGGTTGCTGTTTTGACCTATAATTTTAGAAATAGGGACACATTTGCGGAAGCGAATGGAATAAAATGTCGAATAGTTTACACTTTTCGTTATTGAATTCCGATAATTGTTGGAAAAAGAGATAATTGGAAAATTCATGGAGTCACACTGTATCTGGAATTAACGAACCAACAAGAATTGTTGATTACATTGGAGATGCATTTGATATGCTTGGTAGTCGATCTGCGGCCAGGAAAGCTATTGCAGATGGTCGAGTGAAAATGAATAATACAAAAGTTTATCCTTCGGACACCATAAAAAATGGCGATGAAATCACCCTAAAGGGAACAGGTATTCGCAAAGCAAAGAAATTTGATTTCGAAATTAGCTCTGTATATGAAGATGATCATATCATTATTGTAAATAAGCCCGCAGGTATTGCCGTAAATGGCGATAGGCACAAAACAGTAGAAAATGCCCTTGCAGGTGTTGTGCAAAAATCAAAGTTGAATGGAGCATTGCCTAGACCAGTAGCAGTACACAGAATTGATGTTCCTACGAAAGGCTTGGTCATGCTTGCAAAAACCAAATCCGCTCTGATTAAGATGAGTGAACTTTTTGAAAAGAATAACATAGAAAAAGAATATTTAGCCGTTGTACACGGTAAGCCTACATCAAATGGAAAGATAAAAAGCTTAGTGAATGGCAAAAAAGCTGAAACATATTATACTGTTGAAGAAAGTGTTGCTTCTCGTAACTTTAAGCACTTAAGTTTGGTTAGATTAAAGCCGGTGACTGGAAGAACACACCAACTGCGAATACATATGGTTAGCATAGGTCATTTAATTATAGGAGATAGGCTTTATGCTAAAGAGTATAAAACAATACTTGGTAAAGGGTTATTTCTTTGTGCTTGTAAAATGATTTTTAAGCATCCTGAAACAAATAAGAAAATTACTGTTTCAATTCAAGCGCCCGCGAGATTTTACAGGTTAATGGAAAGGGAAAAAAATAGATTCTAAAAAAAAAGAGGGAAGAAATTTCTTCCCTCCCTCTTTATATTTCAAAATTATTTTGGACTATCTAACAATTATAATCTTCTTATACGATGAATAATTTCCTGATGTAAGGTGTAACGTGTATATACCTCTTTCTAAGTTTGATACATTGACTGTGAAGTTATGTATGCCTGCTGATACATTTTCAGACAAAACTTGACTTGCTCTTACTAATTTACCTGAAGCACTATAAAGATCATAAGCAACAGAACTTTGATCTTCCGTTAAAGTTACTTCAAGTGAGAATTCATTCACCATAGGATTAGGAAAAATTTGAACCTGATTAACCCTGCCTAGTGATTTGACATCGATGGAAATCGTATTTGTGTAATTATAATCCCCATTGTTGTCAACAAGTTTAATTCTATAATAGTACAGTCCAACCTTGTTTAGATCAAAGTCATTGAATTCATAAATTGAATTTTGATCTGTATTTAATGTTTCAATTATTTCAAATTCCTGTGTGCTTGAAATACTTCTTTCTATTTCAAAATGACTAGTGTTTATCTGAGAACCTACTGCCCATCTTAATTGGTTGTATGCATTAAGGTGCTCGCCGGTGAATGATAACCATTCAGCAGCAACAGTTCCTAAAACAAATCCTGCATCCACACCTGCGAGGTGTTCTCCTGAGTTAATATTAAAATAAGGAGTAGTCATCGGACCATTAGAATGATCAATGTCACTATCTAGACTGTCATCACCATTGTGTGGGGTAGTAGATGCATAATTGGAGTTAGTGTAAAATTTCAAATAGACATCTTCTTGTTGTAAGTAATCAATTTGGTATTGACCATCAGAATTTGTGCTTGCGGATCCTACCACTTCTCCTTCAACATTATATGCTTCGACATAAACATTACCAATTCCTGATTCTTCTGGATCTCTTAGCCCATTGTTATTTGAATCCATAAATACAAAGTCTCCTATTGTACCCATAGCGTAATAGCCCGCTCCAATGTTGCAGACTTCTTGGCCTGAAGTTAAAACCATTGATGCGGTTGTACCTGCTCCATTGGCTCCTGTTACATCACTATCAATTTCATCATCAGACCCAACATTTGCTTGGGCTGAAACCAATCCAAATGGTGGATCTATGAATTCCAAATAATATTCACCAGGAGCTACACAGAACTTAAAATATCCATCATCACTCGGAGTAGATGTATTTGGACCTGTAAAAGTGTAATCCCAAAGAATGTACTCTCCATCATTCTGTCTTTTATAAATATTAACCCTCAGGCCATTAACTCCATTTTCTACAGTATCCCAAATGTCATTTTCATTGTTATCAAACCAGACCAAATCTCCAACAGGAATACACTTGTAGAAACCAGCATCCCAAGTCAAATCTTGTTCTGAATTTCCTAATGTAAAAAGAGGAGTTGTATTGAATCCATTTGAGTTGTCTACATCACTATCAGTTGTGTCATTATTGTTGGTGTTAGGGAATGTTACTTCCATTCCATCTGGCGCAATAAATTCAATATAATATTGTCCAGGAGTAACATTGTCAAATTGGTAATAGCCTGATGCATCAGTGTATTCAATATCAACGATTACGCCGTCAGGAGTGTGTAATACAACTTCTGAATTTGCAATTCCAGGTTCTCCTACATCCTGAATTCCATCGCCATTTATGTCTTCCCAAACAAAATCACCGATTAGCCCAGGCATTGGAATAGGGGAGACATTAAAATCTAATACATCTTCGTCGTCATCCACTGGATCTCCATCACCATCCTCGTCTATAGTTTCATCTTCATCTGGATTACTGTCAGAATCTGATCCATCATCAGCAGTAATTAGAGCAACATTTGTTAGAGTAGAACCTGTGAAAGTTGGATCTATCATATAGTTTACTTCAAATGACTGAGAAAGCCCTGCAGGAATACCGCCAATTGTAAATGTACCATCCATATTGTCAGTAACATTCGGATTGGTATTACTACCGACATAGGTTAACTCAGCTGGTGGATTTTCTGTGATGACAATATTTGAAGCAGTGATATCTCCTTCATTATAAACAGTCAATCTGAAACTTACTACACTACCTGGCATTGCAGTTCCACTTCCTGTCAGTTCTTTAGTTAAAGATAAATCATAATTTAAAGGAGTGATGATAACCTGTTCATCATCTTCATCATCATCAAATGGATCTCCATCGCCATCTTCGTCAACTGTTTCGTCTGAGGCTGGGTCGCTGTCTAAATCGTTTCCATCATCTGAAGTAATCAAGGCAATATTGGTTAAGGAAGCTCCTGTGTAGGATGAGTTTACTTGATAATTTACTTCAATAACTTGAGAGGAATTTGGCGGTAAACTAAGAACACTAAAGGTTTCATTTCCGTTATCAATTAGATTTGCATCTGCTGTCATTGATTGGAATATAAGATCTGCTGGACTATTGTCTGTAACAATAATATTGTTCGCAGTTAATTCTCCCTCATTGGTTACTGTAATATTGAAACTTACGTTATCACCTGGAAAGATTTGACCAGTTGTAGTAAGGGTCTTATTCAGAGAAAGATCATAATCGAGTAAAGATATAGGAACATTTGCTTCATCTTCATCATCATCAAAAGGATCACCATCTCCATCTTCATCTACAGTCTGGTCAGTCATGGGATCACTATCTATATCATTACCATCATCTGTAGTAATAAGTGCAATGTTGTTTAGGCTTGTTCCTGTAAAGCTCGGCGATACTTGATAAAACAATTCTATAGTCTGACTTGCATTTGCTGCTAAGTTTAATATTGTAAATGTTTCATTTCCATTGTCAACAACATTAAGGTCTGAAGTCATACTTTGGTAAATAAGATCTATAGGACTATTTTCAGTTACTACAATATTTGTTGCTGATATATCACCTTCATTGGCTACGGTTATTAGAAATGAAACTGTATTTCCAGGATTAATTGGCAATACTGTGTTCAAGGATTTAGTTAAGGACAAATCGTAATTTAGAATTGTTGTTGGAATGGTTATGCTATCTTCATCATCATCGAAAGGATCACCATCTCCGTCTTCATCTATAGTTTCATCCGATGAAGGATCGGAATCTATATCATTTCCATCATCAGTAGTAATCAATGCAATATTTGATAGAGAAGCTCCTGTGAAATTTGCATCGATTTGATAAGTAAGCTCTATGGTTTGAGAAGCCAAAGGTGCTAATGATGCTATTGTAAAAGTTTCGTTTCCATTGTCTGTTACATTTACATCTGGTATCATACCTTGATAAATCAGGCCTGCTGGACTATTGTCGGTTACCACCACATTGTTAGCGATTAATTCTCCTTGGTTAGTTACTAAAATTTGATAAGTAACATTATTTCCAGGAATATACGGTGCAGCGGTTACAACTGTTTTGGTAAGCGCTAAGTCATAGGTAAGAATTGTGGTTGGAACAGTTGCAGAATCTTCATCATCATCGAAAGGATTTCCATCTCCATCTTCATCGATGGTTTCATCAGAAGCAGGGTCAGAATCTATGTCGTTCCCATCATCAGTTGTTATTAAAGCCACATTTGTAAGAGATGCACCTGTGAAATTGGCATCAATTTGATAAGTAAGCTCTATGGTTTGAGAAGCCAAAGGTGCTAATGATGC
>JAHDIE010000004.1:0-57375 GCA_020630955.1 Saprospiraceae bacterium | reverse complement strand
ATTGTAAAAGTTTCGTTTCCATTGTCTGTTACATTTGCATCAGGAAGCATACTTTGATAAACCAAGTTTGTTGGGCTATTGTCAGTGACAATTACATTGTTGGCAGCAATATCACCTTCATTCGTCACTACGATTTGAAAAGTAACGTTGTCTCCTGGGTTGTGTGGCCCTGCAGTTGTTAATGTTTTTGTCAATGCAAGATCATAATCCAAAATTGTTGTTGGGACTATTGCAGAATCTTCATCATCATCGAAAGGATTTCCATCTCCATCTTCATCCACGGTTTCATCTGAAGAAGGGTCAGAATCAATATCATTTCCATCATCTGTTGTAATTAAGGCAACATTTGTGAGTGATGCCCCTGTAAAGTTTGCATCAATTTGATATGTTACTTCAATCGTTTGAGAAGCCAAAGGTGCTAATGATGCAATTGTAAAAGTTTCGTTTCCATTGTCCATTACATTGGCATTAGGAAGCATGCTTTGGTATAATAATTCTGCAGGGCTGTTATCAGTTATTACAACATTGTTAGCAGTAATATCTCCTTCGTTTGTAACCACGATTTGGAAAGTAACATTATTGCCGGGATTATAAGGTGCCGCGCTAGTAAGTGTTTTAGTCAAAGCTAAATCATAATCAAGAATGGTAACTGGAAGAGATACAATATCTTCATCGTCATCATATGGATCACCATCTCCGTCTTCATCTACAGTCTGGTCAGTCATGGGATCACTATCTATATCATTACCATCATCGCCAGTAATTAATGCTATTACATCTAGGGTTGAACCAGTAAAGTTTGGATCAATTTGGTACATCATTTCAATAACTTGTGTGCCTCCCACAGGTAATGATGCTATCTGGAAGGTCTCATCTCCATTATCTGTAACATTTGCATCAATAGTGCTACCTTGATACAACAAACCAGTTTGAGCATTTGATGTTATATCTACACCGATTGCTGCAATATCTCCTTCGTTTACAACTGTGATTTGGTATGTTACAATGTCTCCCGGATTGTATGGACCAGGAGTAGTCAATGCTATTGACAGAGCAAGATCATATTCTAAGCATGCGATTGGATCAGACTGTAAACAACCTGGTACCATGTCCACATCACCATAAACTGATTTAAGTTGGCTATTGTTGTCTCTGTCTATATCCATTCCTACAGATTGAAAAGGACCACCTCCGCCGGTTGAAGTGTATTGAAAACCATAGACACAACTTTCTACACAGTTTACACCAAAAGCACCATCAACAGTTGTTACAAAAAAGTCGTCCACTCCTTGTAGGCATCCTGCACCATCAAAACCTGCATTGGCAAAATCGACACCACCTCTAGAGTTATTTTCTTCATTATAGGTTCCTATACCATATTTACAACCATTAGGATTTCCTGGAAAAGGTGCGTTGTCAATTACCCACGCTCCTGTTGATCCATCATATTCTAAAATTCTGGCTTTATGAGCTATTTTTAGAAAATTTGACGAATTTACTCCTGACTCCGCAATTAGCATTGTAGTCCCTGTCGAATTGAATTCAATGTCAGAAACGGGCATACTGTAAGTGTCAGATGCGCTACCACAAGCTTCAGATAAAAAAGGTATCTGAAATTCTTCAACGTCAGTAGCAGGCAAGAAATCACAGGTCGTCGCATCAATCGCAATAGATCTGATGGTATTTCTTTCTCCATTGTCAATCTGGTCATTCGCCCATACTGAATAGTATAGTCTTCTCTCCACTGGGTTGTAGGCCAGACCTAATATTCTTTCACCCAAAGGCTCATATCCAACAGCTCCGGAATCAGGTGAAAGTGGATCAAATGTGCTAAGTGTAGCTCCAGTTGAAGGGTCAACCCTATAAATAATTCCATCCTCTAAATTAGCGGCAAATAATTGTTCACAATCCGTATCATATTCAATACCAGCAATTCCTTTGTCACCAGGTAAAGTTCCCACTACACTAGCAACTCCTGTTACACCATCAATTACTGAAATAACGGTAGGAGAATTGGTTGTTGGACTATATAAGGAAGAGGTACCAGTGTATATATTTAAATCATTATCAATCGTTGTGCTAAATACTTCACCGCCTAAATCTGTAGTAGTATAAGCGTATGGAGCAGGTTCAATTAGTGATGAAACATCAGAACCTTGGTATCCAGATGTATAATAGGTATGGAGTGGTTGTACTCTTTCTATCACCAAAGTAACAGGGGACCCAAATGGATCACATGTCACTACTGCATCACCTGGTTGTAAAATCGTATTATCGACTCCTACCAAACAGTTAAAACTTGCAGTTTGACAAGTACCATCGGTATTTCTTACGGTTACTAAATAACTTCCTGGTGCTAAATTGTCGAAAGTGGGATTTGTGGTCCATGATCCACCATTGTCAATACTATATTCATAAGTCCCACTTCCATTTTGGGCACTAATGTTTATCTGACCATTTAATTCTCCGCAAGTTGAGTTTCCTTTTACAACTGCCATTTCAATAGCTTGAAATGCTGTTCCATTAATATTATAGCATACCTCAATTTCGACGGCATCAATCTCAGCTCTTGCACCATTGACATTTTCGCTTTTATTTACAATAATCCAAATTCCAAATCTTGGATCATTTAAGATATCAGCAGTAAGAGTTTCTCCCCAAGTTGCATCATTATAAGATACCGTTTCCCAATTAGTCGTGCTTTCAAGCCAATTGTTGCCATTTGCAAGATTTGTAGCACTTAATGAATAATCCGGCATTCTGAGTCTGATTTCTAAATCTTGAATGTCGTCTAAATCTGCATTTCTTCTTGTAATATTAAAGTTGACATCCGTGATTATCGCATTACATGGTATGTTTAAACCATAATCTATAAGAACAAGAGGTCTTGTGACTGTTGCTAAAGTTCCCATGCTCGCTCTTCCTGCAACTCCATCAATTGGACCCTCGCTATCTCCGGTTGCCGACCAAACTGTACCCGAGTAACCGGTTAAAAAGCTACCAGAATAACTAGGAAAACTAGAATCTGTAGCTGCTCCAACCATTGAGACTCCTTCCGAATAGAAGATTTTCTCTGTGCTACCATGATTATAACAAACATTTGTATAATAACTGTTAGCAAAAGCAGAGGTAATAATTAACATTGTTAATGCCAAACATTGTAATGTTCTTGCAAAAACTGAATTAGGCTTTGAAAAATACATCCTTTTTTCTTTAATAATTTAAAATCTCGGAAGTCATGCTTCCTAAGTGGATATACTATTCTGGGAGGGGATCAATTCAATCTGTAGAATTTCACAAATATAAATATTCATTAAATATTAAAGAATTATTTAATATGTAATTTATTGCAAACGTGGATTTTAATCATATTTTCTAGATTTTAGGCCTTATTTTATGTTTTTGAATGTATTTAGCGTTGCTTTTGAATATTATTACATCTATGGATAATTGTATTTGGTAGATTCAATAATGTAATAAACTATGTGCTATTTAAATTTGCTGGAGTTTTCCAAGCTTATTTATGTTATAAATGGGTATAAAGTCTAAACTAGGATTTATGAAGTCAATGAGTATTAGCCTACTATTATTGCTGCCATTCGTATTGTTTGGTCAAGAACAAGCAATATTTGAAAAGTCTCGAATTGTTCAAGCATATAAGACATCTAAGGCTATTAAAATTGATGGTAAATTGGATGAGGAAGATTGGCAAATGGCGGAACAAACCAGTGGATTTTCTCAAAGAAGTCCTAATCCTTTGGCTCCAGCAAGCAAAGATTCTGATATAAAAGTGATGTTTAATGATGAAGCCATTTTTGTAGGAGCTCTGTTAAAAGATGATCCGGATTCGATCAATACGAGAATGACAGAAAGAGATGAGATATTTAATTCTGATTGGTTTGGAATGATATTTTGTCCATATCAGGATGGCATAAATGGAGTAGGATTTATTCTAACTGCGCAGGGGGTTCAGTTTGATACAAAATATTCTGCCTCAGGAGAAGACACACAATGGGATGCTGTTTGGGATGGTGAAGTTACCATTACCGATGAAGGGTGGATAGTTGAAATGAAAATATTATATTCTGCCTTGAGGTTTCCAAATTCGGAAGTGCAGACTTGGGATATTAATTTTGTAAGAAACATTAATCGATTACAAGAAACTTCATTTTGGTATCCAATTGATAGAACAATTGCAGGCTTTCTAAATCAAACTGGCAAATTAGAAGGCATTAAAAATATTAAGCCACCTGTAAGACTTTCGGCAACACCATTTGTCGCAGGATATTTGGAGAATTATAAGGATGGCAAGCTGATAGAGGACCCTCAGTCCTCTTGGGGTAGATCCTTCAATGCAGGAATGGATATCAAATATGGATTAAGTGATGCTTTCACGCTTGATATGACTCTAATTCCAGATTTTGGTGAAGCTCAATCTGACAATCAAATTCTGAACCTTTCTCCTTTTGAAGTACGGTTTGATGAAAACAGACAATTTTTCACAGAAGGAACGGAGTTGTTTAATAAAGGAAATTTATTTTATTCTAGAAGAGCTGGAGGTAAGCCTTTACATAATGCTTCTGATTTTTTAAGGGATGGCGAAGAGGTGATAAATGCACCACAGAATACTCAATTATTCAATGCTACAAAAATTTCAGGAAGATCATTGAAGGGAACTGGTTTAGGATTTTTTAATGCAATTTCTGGAACGACAAAAGCTGTGGTTGGGAATGAAACATCTTCACGTGAAGTAGAAATCAGCCCCTTGTCTAATTACAATGTTATGGTAGTCGATCAAAACTTAAAAAATAATTCCTATATCAGTTTGGTAAATACAAATGTAATCAGACGAGGTGATGATTATGATGCAAATGTAACAGGATTGGTCTACGAAATCAAAAATAAAAATCAGACATATAGCTTAAGTGGTGGACTGGGATTAAGTCAAAAGATTTTTGCATCGAAGGAAAGACACTCAAGACATATAGATGCAATTAACTTTATTGTTGATACAGAAAAAGAAAGATTGAAAAAAAATGATTCAAATATTTTAAGAGGTCATAAGTTTTCGATGGAAGCTGAAAAAATTAGTGGCAATTTTAATATAGGCATTGATTACAAAGAGGAAAGTCATACTTTAGATATTAATGATCTAGGTTTTCAACGTGCTCCCAATATCAGAGAAACCGAGGTGTCTTGGTCGTACACCCAATTTGAGCCTTTCGGCAAATTTAATTCGATGGGTGGAGGAATGGATGTTGAGAATTCATGGCTTTACAATCCTGGAGATTTTCTTGCAACAAGAGTTTCAGCGTATTGGTTTGCAAGCACAAAAAATTTCTGGAATTTTAATTTGTGGGGGTTTATTGTTCCAACCGGAGAAAAAGAATATTATGAGGCCAGGAGAGCAGGAAGATATTTGCAGAAGCCTAAGAAAACAATTGTTGGGTTGAATGTATCAACTGATAGAAGGAAAAAAGTGAGTATAAGGGCCAATGGGTTTTATGGAGGAACTTATAATATTTGGGATGCAAATTGGGGTGGAATAGGGCTCGGAGCAATCTGTAATCTTAGCGATAGATTTTCTTTGTTTTTATATGGTGAATCCAGTTTCGATAATCACGATGTTGGCTTTGTTAATAATTGGGGGATATCAAACGAGAAGATCATTATGGGGCAAAGAAGAATTGTCTCTGCAGAAAATGAGATAAGCGGAGTATACTCGTTTAGTAAAAATATGTCAATCAATGCACGGATGAGACATTATTGGTCTTCGGTTATCTATGGGGGATATTTTGAATTAGGAGAAAAAGGCCAATTGTTGACTACTGGATATGAAGGATTTCACGACCTAAGTTTTAATTTCTTTAATATTGATTTAATTTATAGATGGAGATTTGCCCCAGGTAGCGATTTGTTTTTTATTTGGAAAAATGCAATCAATGATATAACAAAAGAAGAGGAGTTGCTCCAATATAAATATCCAAACGCTATTGGTAGTCTAGGTGACTTTCCGGAAAGAAACTCAATATCTCTTAAGTTGGTATATTTTCTCGATTACGCCTCATTAATCAACAGCTAAAGAAAATTCAAAAGTTAGTATAATCAACTTAAAACCTCTCAATTGATTGATTGTGAGGTTTTTTTTTATCTGAATTCCAACTATTGAATTAATAGGAAGTCTTTAAATTAGAAGACAGTGAAAAACAATTATCAAAATATAAACGAAGAAACGCTTGTTCAAGAATGCCTGAGCGGAAATAGTTTTGCTCAGAAGGAACTTTACAATAGATACGTGCAAGCTATGTTTCATACGATCTTAAGGATGATCGATAGGAAATCAGATGCCATGGATCTATTGCAGGAATCTTTCATTAAAGTTTTTAAAGAACTTAAAAATTTTAAAGGTAGATCAAGCTTAGGGGCTTGGATTAAAAGAATCTGCATTAATACAACCCTAAGTGAGTTAAAGAAAAATAGTCGCTTAGAGTTTGTTGATATAATAAATATAGAGTTGAATGACGAGTCGGAAGAAGCAAGCTATGAATTAGAAGTAAGCCTAATTCATGAAGCTGTAAAAAATTTACCAAAAGGTGCAAGAATTGTTTTAAACCTTTATCTGTTTGAAGGATTTAGGCACAGTGAAATAGCAGATATTTTAAATATTAAAGAGTCAACTTCCAAGTCGCAATATATACGCGGCAAAAATCTATTAAGAAAAGAGCTTAAATCAATGATATATGAGCAAGGATAGACTGGAACAATTTGTTGAGAAAAATAGAGAAGCTTTTGACAAAGTTGAAACCTTCAATAAAGAATTAGTTTGGGCAAGATTAGAATCAAAAACCCACTCAAAGAGGATTTCGTTTTGGAAAATAATTGCAATCGCTGCGATGAGTTTATTGGTGATTCTTGGCGGATTATATTGTTATACGATAATGGGTCAGAATCAGGATTTTGAAACATTAGCCGGATTAACTGAAGAACAAGAAATGCAAAGAGATGAAATGATTCGTTTTGTTAATCTTAAGGAACAAGAAGTAAAATCAAAGAATGTTGACATAAATGACTTTGTAGAATTTAAGAAAGAATTAGAAGGATTAGATGAGATTGAAAAATTGGTTCTTGGAGATTTTAGTAATACAGTCAACAAAGAAAAATTGGTAAAAAGCATGCTACAATATTATGAAAGTAAAGCTCGGATTCTTGAGCTAATTTTATTTGAAATTGAAAAAAAGGAAAAATATGAAACATTCGATAAAGAAATATTTTAAATTAACAAGTCTGGTGCTTTTTTCACTTGTAGCATCAGGTTTTATGAAAGGAGACTTAGAGCTAACGAAAACTTTTACGGAAGAAGTTTCAGTTGATTCCGAAACACTATTTAAAGTTACCAATAAGTGTGGCCCTATCCAGTTTAAAAAAACAAATGGGGACAAAGCAAGAATAGAAGCCACACTTTTGGTAGAAGGAAGTGCCAAAAAGGAAATTGAAAAAGTTGTTGATCAATTCAATATTAGTGTGTCAAATTCAGGCAGAAGTATTGATGTTATAGCGGATGACAATATTAAAAGCTGGGTCCAAATGAATGCGCTGTTGTATAAAAAGAATACGATAACGTTTCATGATGGCACAGAAGCGAAGGATATTACAAAAATGGAGGTCTCTATGATTGTATATTTACCTGAAATCGAACAATTAAGTGTATACAATAAATATGATGATGTTGGTTTCGAATCATTCAATCACGATGTAGAAGTAGAAATGTTTTCAGGTGACTTTATTGGAGGAGATATAAATGGCGATTTAAACGTTAATCTCAAGTATGGAAAAATAAATATTGGGGATATCCAAGATGGAGATTTTACGCTTTTTGATTGTGATTCCAAAGTTAAAACTGCCAAAGAATTAAACCTAAATGTTAAATACTCAGACATTAAATTTGACAATATTGAAACTCTTGTGATGAACAGTTTTGACGATGATATTATTGTTGGAAATGTTTCGAGCTCTATTGATCTGGATGCAAAATATTCAAAAATTCAGATGGGTAACTTTTCAAACGCTGATTTTGAGCTATTTGATTGTGATTTAAGTGCAAAAGATGGAAATAAATTCAGAATTGATTCTAAATATGGAGAACACACAATTGGAGATGTAAATGAAGCTGATTTTGAATTTTTTCAGGACAAAATAAATATGGGAAAGGTTCATGATTTCAAAGCCCGTAACACAAAATATTCTAAGTTTTTTATAGACAAAGTCACAGGAAGTTTTACAGTAAGTTCTTCATTTCAAGATAAATTCGAAGTAGGTAATGTAGAATCTTCTATACAAGAGCTTAGCTTAGAAGGAAAGTACACCAACCTTAGTTTTCCAATACCTTCAGATCTTGCTTATCATCTTGATGCAGATTTAAGATATTCTAACTTTTCTTTCCCATCAAGTTGTAAGAATAATGAGGACAATGGTGATCAAAATTATTCAGTTGATTGTAAAGTGAACAATCCTGCAGATGGGGCTTTAAAAGTCAAGCTTAAACTTTATGATGGAAATGTATCTATAAAATAAGAAGATTAAAAAAGTTGATTTTAAAAAAAAAAGTGAGGTATTATTGCTTCACTTTTTTGTTTTATTGCTGATGTCGAAGCCTTTTTTGACTGATTCAGGATTAATTTTTATTTCTCCATTGTTGTTTTGCAACCAAGGATGCAACTTGTTTCCTTTAACCATTATAAAGCCGAATTCGTTTGATTGCTTTGGAAATAAAAAACAAAATAATTTAAGGGGGAGCATCAAAGAACTCATGATGAATCTTTTAAACGGAGATACAATCACTTTAATTCTGTCAGTCGGTAGCCTAAGATTATAAAAATAATGTACTTTATTATCGCTATAAATAGGGTATAAAGAATTGAGTACTCCATCAACTTCCGACTCGGTCCAACGGTAAATAAAGTTTGGAATATCAGTATTGGCAACCCCTCCATATTTCATATTGTTGCCAATGACAGCCTCAATCTCGTAGGTAGGTACTATTCTTAGTTTTTTGCCAAATTTAATGATTGTATTATCTCTGGCTTCAAATACTATTGCTCCTTTTTTAGCGACACGTAGCATCTCATGAAGTGCAAGGTGTGGACGATAACAATGATGTAGTCCAGCATGAACTATAACCCAGTCGAAACATGCATCTTCAAAACTCAAATTTTCGGCATCCTGGTAACTGTATTTATAAGGGGAAAACTCATTATCACTGAGTCTGTCATCTAAATTTGAAATGGTAACATTTGCAAGGCCATTGGCTTCCAACACTTTCTTATCAGTATGCCCTCCGCAAACAACCAAAAAGCTATCGTTTTCTGAGATTATTGCCTTTTCCTTTGAGGATTTGATTGTCTTATAGTAAATTCGTTCTTTGCGGATTGGAGCTATTTTGTGATCCAAAACAAGTTATTTTAGTGGTAAAGGTATATTTTTATTTTAAATATACTTTTGATTGATATTTGATGTTATTATGAAGATTTTCAAGACAATAATTTTTATCTTTTTTTATTATTTAGGTTTTTCTCAAGGTCAAAATGATCACATAAACTGGTCTTTTAACAAATTCACATTTGCAATTAATGATACATGGAAAATGGACATTACTCCAATTGTGAGATTAAATAAAAATTTTACAAATCTTCAAAATTCCTCACTAGATTATATGTTTAGAAGATCTATTGCAAAGGATCTTTCGATTGGTTTCCTTGGTCGAACATGGTTTGTTCCGAATCAAAAAATCAGGCAATTTATATGGTTTGATGTAAACCATCAATTGCCAAATTTTAATTTACCGATTGCTTTGAAACAGAGACTAAGAATTCATTGGGCACTGGATATTAATGATAGAATGGATTCTGATTTTATTCGATATCAAATAAGTTTGAATGGTAAATTTGAAAATAGTATGATTCAACCATATCTAGCTCTAGAACCCTTTTATCAGTTGAATAAATTAAACTATTTTGAAAGATTGAGGACTGAAATAGGTTTTAAGGTGAAAGCAAGTAAAGATTTAACCTTTATTTTTCTTGTGCACAAACAAGATAGGTATGATCAGGAAGATCTATATACAGAATACTTGTGGTGGACTGGATTGCATTATACTTTTAAAGGCCATTTATTAAAACCTAAAGTGATTGATTAATTTCAATCTTCGTAGCTAAAAAGAAAGTCTGCCGCTTCTTTCAATTTGCCAGCAAAAATCAAGTCTTTAGCTTTATAATGTACCGCAGTTCGGAATTCTTCCTTATTGTCTCCATAGTCTTTTTTCAAACTCTTGAATTCCAAAGAAGATCTAGATTTGAAGATATCATCTTCAGTAGGAACATTTACAATATTGCCAAGTCTGCCAAGATCATTTGCTGAAAGAATTTCACTTTTAATAACATGTCTCGGCAATTGATCAACACCAATTCCAGGTGTTGAGAGAGGCTTTGGGATTTCAAAAAGTGCTTGACCATTTGCTCTTGAATACCAGATATCACCCATCCTTCCAACCAGATCTAATTTTTTTGTATCTAGTTTCCCATCCTCCTTTAGAAAATCTTCATTGATGTGAATTTTAACTACCTTACAAATGACTAAATTCCCCGCAGCACCTTGGTCTCCCAATTCAATTATATCTTGAACCTTGCATTCAAAACTTACTGGAGATTCTGCAACACCTGGTGTGCGCACTAACTCAGATGCTAAGGGTGTAAATCCAGCCTTCGTGAATTCATTGACTCCTTTAGGATATTCACTGCTCGATAATGACATTTGTTCGACCATAGAATAATTTACAATGCTGATGGTGCATTCCTTAACTTCTTTAACATTTTCTAAGCTATGCTTGGTGGTATTATCTCTTCCTCTCCTTGCTGGAGAGAAAATCATAATTGGAGGATTAGAGCTAAAAACATTGAAAAAACTAAATGGGCTTAGATTTATATTTCCTTCCTTATCTATGGTTGAAGCAAGTGCAATTGGTCTCGGGGCAACTGAGGATAATAAATATCCGTGTCTTTGAGGTATGGTCAAGCTGTCCGGATCGAGAGATAAGAATTTAGGCATCGTACTATTTTATTTTGCAGCTAAGACTTTAGTTTTTACTTCTCCAAACCCAACTCTTATACCTTCTTTTTGTGCATATCCTCGCAAGATTACGTAATCATTGTCATTGATAAATTTTCTTTCCGTTCCATCTTTCAATGTCAGAGTTTTCTTTCCGCCTTGTGAAATCTCCAACATGGAACCATAGGATTTTTCATCTTTGCCACTTATTGTTCCTGAAGCCATCATATCACCTACTTTGACATTGCACCCATTGACGGTATGGTGTGCAAGTTGCTGTCGCATGTTCCAATACATATATTTAAAGTTGGATTCAGATACAATGTTTTCTTCCTGACCTTCTGGTTGTATAAGCACTTGTAAATTTATATCAATGTTTGAAGTCCCATCGTATTGAAGATAGGGGAGTACTTCAGGTTCTTGAACTGGACCATCAACTTTAAAAGGTTCCAAAGCCTCTAAGGTTACCACCCAGGGAGAAATACTGGAAGCAAAATTTTTGCCCAGAAAGGGACCCAATGGTACATATTCCCATTTTTGGATGTCTCTTGCAGACCAATCATTGAATAAGACCTTGCCAAAAATATAATTGTCTGCATCTTTTGTACTGATTGGATCACCTAAATTGGAGTTCTTCCCAATAATGTATGCCATTTCTAGTTCAAAATCTAATAGTTTGCACGGCCCATATATAGGATCAGAATCAGCTGGCTTTTGCTGGCCCTTTGGTCTATAAATATTAGTTCCACTTACAACTATGGAAGAAGCACGTCCATGATATCCAACAGGAAGATGCTTCCAATTTGGGAGGAGTGCATTTTCAGGGTCTCGGAATAATTTACCAAGATTTGTGGCATGCTCAATGCTGCTATAGAAATCAGTATAATCTCCAACTTTTACAGGCATGTGTAACCTTACCTCTTGTACAGGGATGAATACATCCGTAGTTTTTAGGATTGAATCCTCATTACAAAGTTCCTTTTGTAAAATTAATCTAACACTATTGGTGATTTCTTTACCCAAGGCTATAAAAGCATTCAAGTAGTTAGATTCCCAAACACTATTATCGATATTAAGCTTATCAAAAATTCCAGTTTCCGCAACAGCTTTCAAATCAATGACTTGATCTCCAATCATTGAGGCAATTCGTGGTGATGATGAATTATAAGAGAAAATTCCGAATGGAATATTATAAATTGAAAAATCGGAATCTTCAGAATATCTAACCCAAGAATTCATTTTTTTTGTTTTTTAGATTTACCTGTCATTCTATACCACATCTTTTTCTCATATTCCCAAAAGAACTTAAACTGTCCAAAGATGAATCCATAAATTAACAAAAAGACATTGTAAATTGGAAGAATTAAAATATAGTACAGAATAGTGAAAAGTAGGGGTTGTTCACCATTTTCAGTAAATAAGCTAACAACCGGCTTCTTCAAGTACATAATTGTTGTTCCAGTGCAGGCAAATACTATCAGTATAATTATAAGCTTCGTTGCACTCACTCCCCATTTGTCCTGCAATCTTTGGAACCAACCTTTTTTTTCAGTTTCGATTATATATTGGTTTTAAAATGTAAAAGTAATCAAATTTCTAGTCCTTAAATATGAATTCTAAGGTTTGGATGGATTCATTCCAGAACCTCAGTAAATACGGACCTTGTTGCAAAAAACTAAGATCTAAATGATTTTCTTCCTCCATCTTTCCAAGTAGAATTGACTGGCCCGCCAAGCTTAAAATTTCATAGTTTAAAACACCAAAATTTTGGTTTAGATATATAACATCTGAGAACGGATTTGGATATACTTTTAGTGATTTTTCTTCAGAGTATTTAACCATGGTGCTACCATCAGTTGTTTTGATGTCGTCAACACAAAAGAACGCTGGTGTATTCATTCCAAATTGTCCATTATCAGAAGAACTCAAACTTAGACTTATAGCATCCACCTCACCGAGTGAATTAAGGTCTACATAGGTCCATTCATCTATGATGTAATCTGCATTATTATCATCAAACCTGTAATCAGCGAGATAGAAATTAATGCTGTCTGCTGTTGTCTCATTGTTGACAATACCTTTTATCGTCAGAAGAAAATAATCGGGATCATCTCCACTTGCCCCTCCAAACTTTTTGGCAAAACTATCTCCATCACGCATACTTAAGTAAGCATAAGTACTGTTGGTAATGAACATTCCTCCCATCTTCTTACCTGCCGCATCTCCAACAAGCTCCAAAGTATTCGGACCAAAAGAAAATGATATTGCATAGTTTTCACTTCCATTTGTACCACTACCAGAAATCGCACTGTATTGATTTGTAAATCCTGGAGTACTTGTGTCTGTGTGGTTCGTTATTGACCAACCTAGCCAAGATTCATAAGTTTGATCATAACTGTTTGGAAGAAAAATATTTCCATCGGTAAATCCTCCATTCAGATCACTTCCATTTAGAAAGCCTGTGGAGTCTAATTCAAACATTTCAAAATCTGAAATGGTTTGAGCTGTTATGTACAAATTGAATGTTAAAATTAATGTTGTTAGTAATGTTTTTTGTTTCATTTAATTTAATATTAGATTAAAACCTAGGTTGAAATTAGCTCTTGGCATTGGCCTTCTTTCAATGATAAAATAATTGGTGTTGAATATATTATTGACATCAATGAAAAAGAAGGTTTTTTGTGAAAACAGTGTTGTTTCATATTTTATCATGGCATTGAAGAGATGATATGCCTTTATGTCTTCATTGATGCCTTTATTTTTACTTCTGTAAATATGTTGAAGTGTCAAATCAAATGTTTGCAGCTTTGCTGTAATTGCATTGGTTAATTGATGGATTGGAGTATAAATTAATTGTTCTCCTTTCGGAATATTTGGCAATAAAATTCCAACTTCATTGGTAGATTTTACCAAGTTGTAAAAATTGCGTATTTCCAATTCGATTACTCCAATATTTAATTGTTGTTTATGTTCTATTTCAATTCCTCTACTCCAAACTTTGCTTAAATTTTGGGCGCTCCAAAATACTTGATTAGCTAATGGAGTCCATAAAATCCAATTATTAATTTTACGATTGTATAGACTTAGTATTAATTGCGAATTGTCACTCCAACTAGACTTTATGCTCAACTCTTGACTCCATCCAATTTCAGGTAAAAGATTAACATTACCCCCAGGGATCCAATATCGATCGTTTAAGGTAGGTAGTCTATAATTTCTTGATACTTTTCCAAAAAAGAGTAAGCGCTTAGTCAGCATCATTTCAAATCCAAAACTTGGTGTAAGTGGTATTACCATACCATCAATAAGTTCAGTTCTTAGACTTGATTGAAGTTTTATTTTTTTTCCTTGGTAGCGATGGGTTAACCATGCACTAGTCCTTAGTTCTTGCTTAGATTCATTAAATCCATCAGTGTTTGCTCTAGTAAAAATGAAAGTTGTACCTGAAAGAATTTCTTGTTTGACGCCCAATTTTCTTCTATAACTTAAATCTGAAATTAGACTAGTAAAGCTATTTCTACTGTTGAGATTTATGGCTGCATCTTGATATTTTTGCCATTCTTTAAATGTCGCAAGCTTAATTTCAAGCATGTCGTTTTGACCATTTCTAATCCAGCTGCATAGTAGTCTCTTTGCATGATCTTTTTGGTCCGATTCATTTTTATTTTGAGTGATGGTAGCTGGAATTTGTTTTATCGATTCTTGCCACCAATAATGTATTTTTAATTTATTATTTTGGTTTAAATTGATGTAGAAGTCTTGGCTCAAATTCGTGCTTAAAAATGCTGCGTGTTTGAGTATTTCCAAGGGGTGATTTGGAGCTCTTAAAAAACCAAAGTCATTTTTGGCCTGCTTATGAGAGAATTGAGTTTTTGCCTTATGTGTTCCAAATTTATAGTCAGACTTTACACTTAAGCTTTGTCGTTTGAAACTTCCAAATTGGACATTGATATTCAAAGTAGGTGAATTATCATAGGCTTGATTTTCAAGATTAACAATACCCCCTATAGCACCTGATCCAAATAAGGATGAGGTTCCACCTTTACTGACTTCTACCACTGAATGGTGATCATTTGGAATTAATGCTAAATCAAGCAAGCCTAAAGTTGGGCTTAAAAGAGGAATTCCATTCCAAAGAACCAAAGTATGTCCTGCTGAACCTCCTCTTATAGAACTAGTAGTAAGGCTATTTGATCCATAAGATTTGCTATGTATTCCAGTAGCTTCTGTCAGTAATTGACCCAAATCTTTTCCAGAATATTCAATAGATGAATTATTTGATATTACTTCTGATTTACTTCCCCAATTTTGGAGTCTTTGAACACCTGCACTAAATACAATTTCTTGGATTTGGATCATCGTATCAATTTGACCAATACCACTAACTGCTGCAAACTGCAAGCTTATAAGCATTAGGTAGAATTGATATTTTATGTACATTTTATACGTTTAGGAAGATGTATATATGGCAGGCTTTATTTGCATGTACACAAATAATCTGGCCTATACTTTCCTCCGAAGTTTTGATCCAAAAATGTATCTGGCAGGTCTTCTGGCTCGCTTTACTTCTGCGTCTTCCCATCTAATTGACAGTGACATATTTGCGGAAGCGTTATAAAGCTTACAGCAGCGGGGACTGCTCCGGATTTTCACCGGATTCCCTTTTAAGTATGGCCCTTCAGCCATGCACCAAAAACTAGACAATATTATGCATTACATTTCTAAAATATGCATTTCCAGTATAATTAAATCCAACATATTCAAATGGGGCTTATAATTCCCAATGATGAATCGATAATTTGGTGAATAAAAACTTTTTCATTACTTAATTGTATTAACTATATGGAATCGAGCTTTACTATTAATGGTATTACTTGCAATAATTGCGTAAATAAAATAGGCGAATTGGTCAGCTCTCTGCCAGGTGTAAGTAATGTATCTGTAGATAAAGATTCTGGGAATGTAAACGTTACTGGAAAGGGTAAAATTACTCAGTTACAAATGATTGATTTGCTTAAGGATTATCCCAAGTATAGCGTGGCATTTTCTGCCACTGAAGATTCTTCGAAAAATAAGTCTTTCAAGCCTCTCATTTTGGTGATCAGCTTTATTATTTTACTTGTTGTTTTAAGTCAAATAAACAATGGTATTTTTGACATTATGCAGAGTATGCGATTCTTCATGGGGGGATTTTTTGTCTCATTTTCATTTTTCAAATTTTTGGACTTAGAAGGCTTTGCTTCTGCATATCAGAATTATGATCTGATAGCTGCTAAGTTTAAGACTTGGGGCTACGTTTATCCTTTTGTAGAGTTATGTTTAGGGATGTCCTATATTTTGAACTATAATCCCTTTATTACCAATATAATAACCTTGGTTGTTATGGGAATAAGTAGTATTGGCGTCATTAAGGCCGTTACAAATAAAAGGGAAATTCAATGTGCTTGCTTAGGGACCGGTTTTAATCTACCAATGACAACTGTAACCATTATAGAAGATTTAGGAATGGTGATTATGGCGGGTATAATGATAATTGTCGGTTTATAAGCAATAAGATTATTAGGCTATCCAGCTCAAAATCCTATTTTTGCGCTCCTTACTTAATTATCTAGGATGTCAAAGATTCTCATTACGAAAAATATCACCTCATCTCATCTAAAGTTATTGGTTGAATCAGAGCTTGACTTTGATATCGTTTCTGCAATAAAGTTTGACATTAGTTTTGATACCAATGAAGTAATTAACGCTATTAAGAAATACAATGATTGGATTTTTACTTCCGTAAATGCGATTCGGTCAATTCAATTAATCCTTGCCAAATACCACAAGAAGTTTGAACAAAAAATATACTGTGTAGGAGATTCAGCTTTTGAATTATTAACAGAAATGGGGTATTTTACAATAAAAAAATACGACTCAAAAAAGGAACTTTCGGAAGCAATTAATTGGAAAGAAGAAAAGACTTATACCTATTTTACAAATGATCACAAGACTTTTGGTATCCCTAAAGAATTCGAGCATGAAAAATCAACGATAGATACCATTGAAGTTTATAAAACCATCATTTGCCGCCCGGAAATAAATCACTTTGATTATAAACATATTCTTTTTTTTAGTCCATTGGCATTAAGATCTATTATTGGACAATATCCTGAGCTGATAAAATGCCATTTAATATGTGCCGGTCCTTCTACTGTGGAGACTGCGAAGGCCCTTGGCGCTTTAAATTTAGATATCTCAAAAGAGCCTAAATTGAGCTCAATGGTCGAATTTGTATTAAATTTCTAGCAGATTTAGTCAATTTCTTATCAAAAAGACACTTTTTCACGTTAAAATGAAGCAAAACTAGGACGAAAGCTAACTTAATTGGGTTTACCTCATGATGATTAACACAATTGAAAAATTAAGCCAAATATGTAGTATCTTCGAGAGGCAGAAAGATGAGGGATCATCTCATCTGCATGATGAAGATGTAGACTTTGGAATGTCTTTTCAAGAAGTAATGAAGCGGTCACAGAAAACTAATATCATAAGTGTATGCCTATTCCTAATGTTGTCTTTTGGGGTGGCAGCTCAGTGTCCTCAGTTAATTACGATCGAAACACAATTTGAGCTTGATAACTTCAGCAATACTTTTGATGCTTGTACTGACTTTGATGGCCATTTAATCATCAAAGGCTCTGATATTGTCAATATCGATGCTTTAGCAAACTTGGCTTCCTTTACAGGTACATTAGAAATTATAGAAACCAATGTAAAGTCGATAGATGCATTAGGCGCAATTCCGTTAATCAACGGCTCATTGCTAATTTCTGAAAATCCTAGTTTAGAAAATCTTGCTGGTTTAGAACATGTAATAGAACTTGATTCCTTGGTTCTTCATTCCAATTTTAATATGAAGGATTTTGTAGGACTTAACAACCTATCATCCGTTGAGTATCTGTCTATAAACAATATGAATGTTTCAAGTTTTAATGGATTTGATGCATTGAGTACAGCTGACAAATTGATCATAAATAACAATAACCTAGTAAATTCACTTGATGGATTTTCAAAATTAAAGAATTCGAATTCGATCCAATTAAATTCAAATGCTGCACTCACAAGCCTTGATGGAATGCATGATTTGAAACCAGAATATACTTGGATCACCATATCTAATAATCCATCGCTGATTAACCTTAATGGTTTTGAACAATTTGAAAGGTTACATATTTTAGAATTAGAATTTAATACTGCTCTAGAGTCTTTAGATGGTCTTGAAAACATAGAAAGGTTGAGCAGGTTAAATATTAATAATTGTAAAAATCTTGAAGATCTAAGTGGTTTATCAAATCTTGAATTTATTGAGTTTGATTTTAGCATGAGATTATGTGAAAAAATAGAAGACTTTTCTCAGTTATCTAGTTTGGAAAGAATTGGAAATAATCTTTTATTATCGCAATTGTATTCACTGGTACATCTTGATGATTTCAACAACGTGAATATTGGAAATGAAATTTTTATAGGACAGCACGCTAACTTGATAGATGTAACTGGATTTAATGATCTTAAAGAAATACAAGGCGCTTTAACTTTCGATTCCTGTCCAGAATTGATTAGCATTGCTGGGTTCAGTGATATGAAAATTAATGGTGGATTGATTATTTCCCAGACTCAGAAATTAAAAGACCTTACAGGACTTGCTAATTTACAATCAGTTAATGGTAAGCTTGAAATTTTTGAAAATGAATCCTTAGAAAACCTTGATGACTTAATAAGTCTAACCTTCGTAGGTGGAATAAATGACGATAATCCGCAAGGTCAAAAAGATGTCCAAATAGAAAATAACGCAGAATTAACTTCAATACAAGGACTAAATGATCTGCTTTACGCTGATGATAAAATATTTATAAGAAATAATCCAAAGCTTACCATTTGCGATATAGAAAGCATTTGCCGGTTTATTAACGATCCTAATATCGAAATTACGATTGAGGATAATGGATTCCCTTGTAATAGCCCTGAACAGATACGATCTGATTGTAATTCTATAATTGCAGATACAAACCTTGGAAATTGTGAAATGCTTGCCAGTATTGAAATTACCGAGCCAAACGCCAATACTAATGGATTGATGAAGTTGTATGATGAACATGGAAATATTGTTTGTGCGATCGATCCAAAAGGAAATTCTCTTGGATTAACCAATGTCTCTCTGTATTTGTCAGATACAGATAGGTATGATGATTTTAATAGACCTTTTTTAAGGAGAAATCTTTCTATCGAATCAGAGTTTGAGCCAGAATCTCCGATTTTGGTTAGAATTTATTTTAAGGATATTGAATTAGAAAGATTAATGTCATTGGATCCGAATGTAATAGGAATTGAAGATTTGAGAATCACTCCTATTGATTCAATTTGCGCAAATACTTTTGTTGGTAATCCTAGTTTATCACAGGTGCCGATATCAAATGGAAATTATTTGAATGATATCAATCTTTATGTAGATGCAGAGTTTACAGCGTTGGCAAATTATTTCTTACATGGTCCTTCTGAATTAACTATAGATGCTGATGGAGATGGCTTTGATTCTTCAGTAGATTGTGATGATCAAGATCCTATAGTCAATCCGGATGCGCAAGAAATACCTGACAATGACATCGATGAAAATTGCGATGGAGTATTTGGTATTACAGATCTTGATGGCGATGGGTATGGGATTAATGAAGATTGTAATGATCAAGATCCAAACATTAATCCTGGAGCCATTGAGATCATCAATAATGATATCGATGAAGATTGTGATGGAGTCGTAAATCTCTCTGATACAGATGGAGATGGTTATGATTTTGATGTAGATTGTGACGATAATAACCCCAATATCAACCCAGGAGCAATAGAGATCATTGACAATGATATAGATGAGAATTGCGATGGCATCATTGAAATTACAGATCTGGATAATGATGGTTTCGGTATTGCTGAAGACTGTGATGATTTGAACGCAGCAATCAATCCAGGTGCTGTAGAAATTCCAGATAATTTAATTGATGAAAATTGTGATGGTATAATTGGTATTACAGATTTGGATGAAGATGGGTTTGGTATCAATGAAGATTGTGATGATGATGACCCATTAATCAATCCCAATGCGGATGATATTCCCAATAATGGGATTGATGAAGATTGTGATGGAGAAGACCTAACACCAATTTTAAATTTAGAAAACTTAGAAATCAATATATACCCCAATCCTGCAAGCGACCATTTTGTAATTGCCTCTAATGAAAAAATTAAATTGAATGTTCAGCTTATCAATCTTCAAGGAAGAGTTATTCTTGAAACAGTAGTAGATACGCATGATCATATTGAATTGACAAATATCTCTCAAGGTAGTTATGTGTTGAAAATTGCCAATGATGTAAATGTAACAAGTACATTACTTTTTATTAGCCATTAGTGATTTCACCCAATGAATATTTTATTACTTGAAGCTTATTATGGGGGTAGTCATAAGCTTTGGGCTGATCAATTAAAGGAATACTCAAAGCATCAAATCCAAATTATTGCTTTGCCTGCTAGACATTGGAAATGGAGATTAGAAGGAGCATCATTTGAATTTATTAAAATTCTGCAAGGACATAAGAACAAACCAGATCTAATCATTGCAACCAGTATGTTGGATCTTGCCTTGTTAAAAGCCAATTTGCCGAAAGGCTGGGAGCGTGTTCCTATTTTATATTATATGCACGAAAACCAACTTTCCTATCCAATCAGTAACTTAGATCAAGACCTTGAGAAAGGAAGAGATTTTCATTATGGTATGATACAATTTAAAAGCATGCTTTCTGCAAATCAAACATGTTTTAACTCATCTTATCATAAATCCATTTTTTTTAGCGAGTTATCAAAATTATTAAAGAAACTACCTGACTTTTCTCCTATGAAAGAGATGGCGTTATTGGAAAAAGATAGTAAAGTCTTACCATTGGGAATTCAGGACACACGAAATAAAAAGAGTAAAAATAATATTCCAGTTCTGCTTTGGAATCATCGATGGGAATATGACAAAAACCCTGAACAATTTTTTAAGGCTTTATTCAATCTGAAGGAGGATCTTAACTTTCAATTAATTGTGATCGGTGCTCGATCAAGAAAATATCCCGCAATATTTGATGAAGCAAAAATAAAATTATCAAATGAGATTATTCATTGGGGTTTTGTAGAAAACAATGAAGAATATATTAAACTCCTCAATAAATCTGATTATTTGCCGGTGACAAGTAATCAAGACTTTTTTGGGATTTCAATTATGGAAGCGGTATTATCCGGTGTAATCCCGATTTTACCCAATAGATTGGTGTATCCAGAGCACTTCGCCGAAGAGATTTATGCACAATTATTCTATGATTCACCTGAAGATTTAATCAAAATACTCAAATTTCAAGTTGCAAATAGGAGCCAAGAAAATTTAAAAAATAGCTTGATTGACAAAGCAAAAGAATACCTTTGGTCAACACAAATTAATCACTACGACCAATTTTTTGAAACGCTTATAGCTTGAATAAATCTCAAAACATAGCAGTCAATATGAGACTGTTATTACCAGGCAGGAAAGAGGGAATTGCAAGATATATTCTCGAAACCACAAAAAGACTGGTAAATAACAATCCTCAACATCAATTCTTTTTTATTTTCGATCGAGCCTTTGATCAGAACTTTATTTTTAGTAAAAATGTTCACCCGATTGTAGTTGGTCCCCAAGCTAGACATCCTTGGTTGTGGTTTTGGTGGTTTGAATATTCTCTTCCTCGAATATTTAAGAAGTACAAAATTGATGTACTTTATTCTCCTGAAATTTATGTTTCCTTAAGGTCAAAGGTTCCAACTTTAATGGTTAGTCATGATATTGTTTTTGAAACATTTAAAAATCATCTTCCAAGGTATCAGCAAAGATATTTAGAAAAGTACTCGCCTAAGTTTCATCATCGGGCAGATCATATTATTACTGTTTCAAATTTTGGGAAAGAAGATCTTATTAAGAAATATGATATACAAGCGTCTAAGATCTCTATAGCAGGAAATGCTTGTCCTGAAGGATTTAATCCGGTTGATTTAGATAAAAAGAAATATGTTCAAAAGAAATATAGTTCAAACTGTCCTTTCATTTTGTATGTTGGTGCAATTCATCCGAGGAAAAATGTATTAAGAATGATCAAAGCCTTTGGAGCTTATAAAAAGTCAAAGTCTTCGAATCTTAAATTTCTTGTTGTTGGACGGCTTGCCTGGAAAAGTAAAGATGTACAAGAAGCTATTTACAATACAAATGATGTGATCTATTTGGATAATATTGGTGATGAACTGAAAGCCATTATGGCCACCGCTGAAGCTCTTCTTTTTACCTCTTTATTTGAAGGCTTCGGTATTCCAATTTTAGAAGCAATGAGCTGCGGTGTGCCAGTTATTACGTCTAATATAACAGCCATGAAGGAGGTTGGAGCAGATGCTGCTTTGCTGGTAGACCCATATTCAGTAGAGGAAATCTCATCAGCCATTGGGAATATCCTGGATGATCATTCGTTAAGAAAAAAATTAGTAGAGCAAGGACTTGAAAGAATTCAAGATTTTAGTTGGGAAAGCACTTCTAAGCATATACAAACTAACTTACTAAAGTTGGCAAATAATTCTTAGAAGAAAAAAATTAAATTAGATTTATACTCTGGCATTAAGCCACGAGATCATTTTATTTAACACTTTATCTTTATCATAATCTCTGGTGATTTCATGGTAGCTTTTATCAAACCAAACCAATTCTTTGTCATCACTTTTGGCTAATTCATAAAATAATTGCGATCCTTCTGGTTCTATTAGTTTGTCTTCTTTGCCATGCATAATTAGTACTGGGTGCTCGAAATGCTGAAATTTACCTTCCATCTTTTTCATAATTTTAATAAATTCTGATGCAGTTCTTGCTCGAGTTCCATCCCTTAGGATTAATGGGTCTGAGTCATACTTACTTACTTCTTCTGGAATTCTTGAAATAAAAGAACTATCGATTTTTACAGTTTTTAATTTTGGCAATATGGTCCCAATTACTCCAGAAAGTTTTTGCAATAATGGTGCAATATCCCTACTGATTTTCATTGCAGCTCCTGTTGTAATTAGACCTCTGAAGTTATTTTTTTGAAATTGATGATCCAAAATAAAGTTTACCGAAACTAGGGCTCCAATGCTATGACCATAAATGAAACAAGGAAGATTGTCATTCCAATTGGATTCAATAAAATATTTGCAATCATCCACAAGCTCATTAAATGATGAAATGTAGCCTCTCATGCCTTCAGATTTACCATGTCCTCTTTGGTCATAGGTATACACACTATAACCAGCTGCATTTAGTCTAGAAGCTTCTTCATAGTATCTTGATGAATGCTCTCCAAATCCATGGATCAAGTAAACATTTGCTATTGGATTGTTTAATTCCCATGCTTGGGTGAATAATTTGATATTATTTGTTCCTTGGATATGTGATGATTGGTATGCCATTATTCTAAAGATTCTGATTCTTCTGATTCTTTCTTGATAAGTCTCACGGTTTCAATTTTAGTATCACTTACCATTTCTAAAATAAATTTAAAGTTATCCATTTCAATGATTGCTCCACTTTCAGGTATGTTACCTGAAGTCATAACGATATATCCTGATAGTGTTTGATATTCACCTTCAGGAATTCCTAGATTGTATTTGTCATTGATATGGTCAACCTCAAGTCTTCCTGAAAATACATACTCATTTTCTGAGATTTGTTCTTCAATAAATTCTTCAACATCATGTTCGTCATCAATTTCTCCAAATATTTCTTCTAAAATATCTTCTAATGTAATGATACCAGCAGTACTTCCAAACTCATCAACCACACATGCAATATTTGTCTCATTATTAATAAATTGTAGCATGAGATCTTTGATATTCATGGTTTCAGGGATGTAAGGAATATCTAACATTACTTTTTTAATGCTTGTAGGATTGTTGAAAACCTGTTGATGATGTATATATCCTTCTATATTCTCAATATCTCCATCGATAATAAGTATTCTTGAATGGTTTGAGTCCAGAATAGTTTTAATGAGGTCATCCATACTGCTTTCAATATCAATAGCAACAATTTCAGTTCTAGGAATCATGGCTTCCCTCACCTTCATATTTTGGAGTCCAAGAGCATTGGTCAATATTTCCTTGTCTATATTTGCTGCATTTTCTTCAGCGATGGATTTATCAATATAGTCTTCAAGATCCAATCTAGTCAAAGCTATCTCAGCTCCTTCTATTGGAACCCTCGCAACATACTTCAAAAGTAAATTGGATAAGGTAGTCATGAAGTAGGTAGGAATTGCCAAAATCCACTTCAAAAAAGCCAATGGATAGGTTAGGGCATACAGTAATTTATTGGCAAACATTCTAAACATAGTTTTTGGTAAAAACTCACCAAAAACCAAAACAATTGCAGTTGTTACTAAGGTGTAAAAAAGTAAAGATAATGCACCATTGCCAAGCCAAGTGTCTGCTACCAGAGGCTCCATAGCCTTAGTCATCAATGCTGTGAATGCCACAAGCGAAATATTATTTCCTACCAGCATAGTGCTGATAAAATTATCTGGCTTATCGTAGAAGTTTGCGAGAATACGACCTCTTCTTGAGCCTTGATCTTTTTTAACTGCAACTCCCAATCTATTGGCAGAAACAAATGCGATTTCTGATCCAGAAAAGAATGCAGATAATATCAAAAATACGATGATGCCTAAGGCTAATGACATAGCTTATAATTGTAATCCAAAGTTAACCAAATAGCTTAATTATTAAGGACTTTATCCAATTCGAGGAATTTCGTACCTGAAACTTTTTTATTGAGTTGGAATCGCTGAAATTCTTGTTTGGCAATAAAACCATATCCAAACAGTGTATCTCCTCTTCTTGGTTGTGCTATTCTTACATATTTATTGGTGTAAATCTCTCCAGTTTCTTCATCCCATATTAATTCGTCAGTGCTTAATTCGTCGTCTTGTGTATTGAATAGTTTAACATTCTCTTTGACAAAAATCTTTTTGTCCTTTGCTTTTCTAATTGCATAATCCGATTCAAGCCAAGAGATAATCTTTCCATTAACATCATAAAACTCTACCAATACACCATTAGGAAATTCATCCACTGAACTAGTTCTTTGAATGTATCGTTTTAAGCTTGGTGCAGTTATCTTTAACTTGATTTGCGCAGAATCGCTATATAGAATCTCAACATCTTTGGCCTGTTCCATTTTTAGATCCTTTTCGGTAAATAGGGCCTCTACTTCGTCAATAGAATTGGAGCATCCAAAAAATACAGATGCTAGAAAAATTAATACTAAAAAATTAATGATTCTCAAGTCACTATTTATTTAATTGTTATCTGGCAACTGTGACAGATCCAGTATAATATAAAGTAACGTTATCGATAAACTCAACTTCCGCTATCCAAGTGAAAACTGCAGGATTTACTAATTCGCCTTGAAATCGTCCATTCCAGCCAACATTAAAGTCGTTGATTGGAAGACCAATTCCTTCATAGACAAGATTACCCCAACGATCATATATTCTAAGAGAATTGAAAGCCTTGGTCTGTGGACCAAATCCCAATGTAAATAAGTCATTATTGCCATCTGCATCTGGAGTGAAAATTGTTGGTCCATATACTGGTCTTGAAATTTCGGTAATGATCGTAATTTCATCCCTTGCTATGCATCCATTGGCATCTTCGATGGTTATTGTATAGGTTGTAGTACCTGGTGGAAAAGCAGTAGGATTCAAGCAATCGGTACAACTTAGACCTTCCTCAGGATCCCAACTAATTGTAACATTTGCGGAAGCAGGAACAAGAATCGATTCTATATCAACACTAAATCCCAAATCAATGGTAGTGTCTTGAGTGATGATGTCTACTTCCAATGGAGGAGGTTCATCAATAGAAATAGTTTCAGTAGCCTCACAGCCTTTAATATCGATAACAAAAACATCGTAAGAACCGGGCATTAAATCTGTAAAAAGAGGGCTCGGTTGATAATCACCTGGTGAATCTATAGAATACTGGTATGCCGGTGAGCCACTAATTCCTTGAACTTCTAAAGAACCAAGTTGTCCTTCACACAAAATGTCATTACCAAAACCAGTTAAGGCTAAGGTAGATGTATCTTGACAGCAGGGATCAATATATTGTTCTAATATTTTTGTTACAGTACATCCCTTATCGGTCGTGACAGTTAATGAAATTATTTTATTTCCAAAGGATTCATAAGTAATATTATGAGGTCCAGGAGTATCAGCAGTTGTCATATCTGCACCTACACCAAAAGTCCAATTCCATTCCGTAATTTGATCAGTCAATGAGTTAGAAAGATCTGTAAATATTACTTCTTTATCACATTCGAAATTATTCAATGCATCAATTTCAAAATCCACTTCAGGGCCTAAAAATGTTCCTGAACCGCCGAAATCAATAGAGAAACCAAATCCAGACTGACTAAAATTATTAATCAATAATCCATAACTAACACCAGAAACCATATCAATAGGAGCTGCAAAATTATTATCCCCAGATTGGCAACCAGGAAATTCTATTAAATCAGAATCACCTGCCATTAATCCAGTAGGACCGAAACATGGACTACTATTTTGACCTGCAGTTTCACCAGAGAACATACATCTTAATGAAACTCTATTATTGCAATCATCAAGACCACCAGGTAATTCATATACTACGAAATCAATATCCTCTTGATTGCTATTTGGATTGTTTGGAGTCAGTGTAAATTCTAAAGTTCCAGAAATATCACAAGTCCAAGTATACCATACAGAGGCATTTTCTTGACCAGTTACTCCTGCTTCTTCTACACAATCACCAGTAAATTCATTTGGTATGTTTCCAACAGAATCTAGATTTTCAATTACAAAACTTGTCTTGTCACATAAAACAACGGCATCTGGACAATCCGATTGTGGTGAAGGCGTAGGTATATATGACCTAAGACACATATGAAAATTTCCTTGGTTATTGTCTCTAGCTCCAACTCGTAAATAATAAACTTGTCCAATAATTAAATCTGTGGATATAAGCTCTATAATATTGGCACCGCTATTAATAGATGCACAACCGAGTTCGACAAGATTGTTGCATGGTCCTGAATACAAAGCCATAGAAGGACTGTCGATATTTCCATTGGTATTAACTGCATCTCCAAATAGCTGAATGTAAATGCCTGGTGCTGTGGGAACGAAACTGTACCAAACATCTAAACCATCACCAAACCAACAAAACGGGAGAGGCTCAGGAGAAGTACTAGCATTAAAATTATTGTATTCGCTATCTTCAGAACAAAACTCAAAAATGTCACCCAAGTGATTGGCAAATAAGCACTCATCATTAAGTGCTTGACCAAATAAAATGCTTGGCAACAAAAAGAAAATGGATATTGTTAATTTCTTCATCTGTCTAATTGAAATCGAGTTGTTCTTGACGGGATAAATTTAACCAAAAGTATCACGACTATCGTATAAGTTAGAGTCAAAAAGTACTCAATAAGTTGCTTAAAGACTTCATAAACTGCTGAATATTAGCACTTTTCCAGCTTTTTATGGAATACTTAACATTTTTTGACTGAAACTTTATGGTCATTTTGATAAAATCACAACAGAACCATTCTTCTCCAGTATCTTTGTTTCTATGCTTTACATTGTACCTACTCCAGTTGGAAATCTAAAAGATTTTAGTTTCAGAGCCATCGAAGTTTTAAATGATGTAGATATCATTTTAGCTGAAGATACAAGGACCTCGGGTAAGTTGTTTAAAGAATACAATATTGAAACCCCGATGCGGTCATTTCATATTCATAATGAACATAGAATTTTGGAAGATATTATTTCACAATTATTATCAGGAACAAATATGGCATTAGTAAGCGATGCAGGGACTCCAGGAATTTCAGATCCAGGATTTTTACTTTGTAGAGCTGCTAGAGAGAATAAGGTAACTGTTTCTTGTTTGCCAGGTCCAACTGCCTTTGTTCCAGCATTGGTTAATTCTGGATTGCCTTGTGATAAATTTCATTATGAAGGATTTCTTCCTCATAAGAAAGGCAGGCAGACAAGAATAAAGTTTTTAGCTGACTTAGAATCCACCTTTGTAATATATGAGTCTCCACATCGCATTATAAAAGCAATAGCCCAATTGATACTTTATTGCGGAGAAGATAGACCAGCATCTTTATCAAGAGAGATTTCTAAATTGCACGAAGAAGTGATCAATGGTAAGCTTATAGAGATTCTTGAAACCCTACAAGAGAAGCCTTCAATCAAAGGTGAAATAGTTTTGGTGGTTGGAGCTAAGGATTAATGATTATTTAGGTCTGTATTTTTTACCTACCACCAATAACCCAAATTCTTCGCAGCCCTCCTTAGTGGTTTTGGCATGATGTGCCCCATGAGCTTTTAAAATTGAACGACTATATTTTGAATCTAAATGCTTAAACCATTTAAACCTCTTATGGATATAAACATCATGGATGAGAAAATAAGTAAGTCCATAAAGCGAAATTCCAATCCCAACAAAAAGTAACCATGTTAGAGAAGGGATAAAAGTTCCTAGCATGTATGAAGCTGCACTAGGGATTGCAAAAACGATAAAGAATAAATCGTTCTTTTCGAAAAAGCCTTCCTTCTCAAAATGGGGTAGATGATGGTCTTCATGCCATGACCAAAGGAATCCATGCATGACATATTTATGTGTAAACCATGCCACGAATTCCATGATAATATAAGTAGCAATTGTAATTAAAAAGTAAAGGCAAAATTCTATCACAACAATTGTTTAGATTAGAACACAAAAGTAAAGATTTAGTTTAATCTAGTATTACTCGATTTCCATCTTTATTTTCTGAAAGTCGCATCAAAGGAATCTGAATGAAGAAGTCTGTCCCTTCGTCTTCTTTTGTCTCGAAATATATTCTTCCATTAAATGATTCTGCCATATTTGCAGCTATTGCAAGACCAAGCCCACTACCTGAATTTTTAGTGGTAAACTTTGGTGTAAATATTTTATTTTGCATTGATTTAGGAATTCCATTCCCATTATCACTGACCTTGATTATGGCGTCTCCATGCTCCTTGAATAAACTAATTTCAATTTCACCCAATCTATTTTCAGGAATGGATTCAATAGCATTTTTTACTATATTGTTTAGAATTCTTACCAAGTGATTTTTATCAGCGAAGACAATCAAATCATTGATTGGTTCGGAAAGCCTAATGTTCATGTCCTCTCTTTTCCGAAAGAGATCATGGACCGATTCTACTACTTCATTTAGAACCACTTTTTCATTGCTTGCTTTTGGGAGTTTGGCAACATTTGAAAATGCCCCAGAAATATTTGATAAGTTTTCAATCTGTTCCAATAAGGTGAGTGCTATTCTATCCAGATTCTCTTTATCAGGAATCTGACCTCTATCTACTTGCTTCTGCAAATATTGTAAGGTGAGTTTCATTGGCGTGAGTGGATTTTTAATTTCATGGGCTACTTGACGAGCCATTTCTCTCCATGCCATATCCCTTTCAGTGTGAGCAATCAAATTGGCACTATCTTCTAATTTCCTGACCATGGCATTATAGTTCTCAATCAGTTCTGCAACTTCACCATCTCCAGTCCAAACAATTTCTTCGTTTTCTTTACCTAATCTTAATTTTTTCATTTGATTACTGAGCCTTGCTAATGGGTCAACAATCGATTTAGATACAAATAATCCAAAAGTAATGGCAATAATAAATAAGAAAACATAGACATTTAATATTCCTGCAACAAAATCGTAGATACTTAAAGATGATTTTCCTTGCTTGTTTATACCCGTTATATGTGCATACTTGTATTCATTATGTTTTACATTTATGTAAGAATTAAATCTGTTTTCCGTAACATGTTCGCTCAGTGATCCAGATTTATTTGTGTCTAGATATTCCATAACAGCAGTTGAAATAAACTGCTCAGGATTTCTAATATTAAGCCCTTGATTATTGAAAACTTCTAATTCAAAGGGAGCTTGGATGGCATATTCCTTAATACTTTCTTTTATTTTACTTTCATCATAATCTTTTTGATGAACGAGATAGTCTACCTGTGAACCTATTAAATTTAAATTATTTTTTAAAGCTTCTCTTTCACTGTCTTTAAAGTAATTATTCAGCAAAATAATCGTGATAGCTGCTATTCCAATGAAAGAAATAACTGTAAGTATTAAATAACTAATTTGAATTCTTCTTGAAAAGCTGGAGAGATAAATTTCACCAGGATAAAAAAGACGAGGTAAAAAGTTGATTCTTTTATGTAATAAAGTCAAAAGAAAATATCCTGATATCCCAATAATAAAAACAAAGGAAAATAAGGTGATTGCTTTGATAAATCCTGGAATGTCAAACTTAACAATGTGAAGATCTCCATTTGATTTATGGTCTATAAAATGAATTTGCGCATCTTTATAAAAAGATTGTATACCTATGTCTTCAAAATTATTTACCTCTGCTTTATAATATTCTGGTAAGTTGTTGATATTATAAACATTAAGAGACCCTTTATGATGTTGGTAAAAACCTGAACTTACATTGTCCTCAATGTTTCTTACAGTCTTGCTAAATTCTCCATAATAAATAGCACCAGCAATAATAATAGATAAAAACACATTCCATAGTATTGCCCAGATTACAGGATTTTGCTTTCCTTCTGTAAAAAGGTCAACCAATAAAAAGTAAATAATGATAGATAAAATTGCTGGAATGATTGGGAATGTTAACTGGATAAAATAGAAACTAAAGAAGTGAATACATCCAAGTAAACCAACAATAATTAAATACTTGTTGCCCTTTTTGAAATTCCTTTTTACAAATAACCAATGTTGATGTAGTCCTATAAGATGAGATAACATCAGTATGACCAGGGAAATTATTATCCTGACATCACCAGTAGTAATTTTACTTAAAGTTTTAAATGGATTGATGATATCAATTGGCTTATCTCCATCCCAAATACAAAAGTTTGCAACGATAAAAGGGATTAAAATGATTAACCATTGTAGAATTACCCGCTGGCTTTCAAGTTTAATATTGAAGTTATATTCTTTTCTCCAAAAGTATAATGAGGAAAATAAAACAAAAAATGAACAAGGAAGCTTCCAATCAAATTTTACCTGAACATCTAACAAATAATAAGCAATTAATAATAAAGCAATACCACCAAACCATAAAAATGGAGATTTCTTCAGCTTAAATTTAAACGGCCAAATTAACAATAAGATCAAACTGGAGAAAAGTGGAAATAGTAACCAATTAGTGTTTGAATTTATTTGCTTTTTTGTTCCCTGAATGACAAATTGTTCGTTGTTTAGATAGATAGGAATCCCAGAATTATCATCCGATACAATTTTGTAAGAATTAGATAGTTGATAATTCTCTTCAATTTTTGGATTTAAGTTTCCTTCCTTATCAAAGACCCCAACACATCGAGTAACTTTAACAGGACCTTCAAGTATCAACACGTTGCAAATCTTTTTGCCATCAATGGAATTTGACCTATAATGAATTGAATCTTTGATTTCTATTTGTAGTGAAAGACCTTGGCTTGATAATAAATTATCAATTTGAAGCCCAATTTTCGTTCCTTCGTTTTCATTGACCAGTGCAAATGGAACCAGCTCATCTTCTAAATATTCATGTTGCTTATCAATATATTGAAGAATTTGACTGGTTGGATCTTCATTTATTGATTTCAGATCAGCTTTGGATTGAAGATAATAATGCAAGCAAAGGGTCAAAGCCAAAATAGTCCAAATCCATATATATTGCCTCTTCTGCATAATCTGGTAAATTTAATCAAATTATATATTATAGATTTTCTTAATATGAATTATTTTACAAAATGAGTACTTCTTATCTTAAAAAAAAGCAATTTTGTAATGTTCCACTCTATCGCTCCTTTAGGAGAGGAAAGTCCGGACAACGTAGAACACCACACCATCTAACTGATGGACCATGGAAGCATGGATAGATAGTGTCACAGAAACTAAACTACCACAGTAACCTGTGGAAAAGCTGAAAACGTGAGGTAAGAGCTCACGCTGGCTGGTAGTAATATCGGCTTGGGATAAACCTTGTGGGTTGAAATACCATGTATATCTTGGTTTCTTTGTAATGGATTTGTTCGATCCATCTGTCTTAGACAGACCAAGAAGGGTAGGTAGCTAGATTGAATCAGTGATGATTCAACCAGATAAATGATAGAGCTCGACAGAATCCGGCTTATAGGAACATTTTTTAAAGGGAGTTGGGAGCATCCGACTCCCTTTTATTATCTTAATATGCAAAAAGAAAAAGGGATTAGCTCAATGTTAATCCCTCTTCAAATGTTTTATCTGGAATAATCTTTAAATATTGCTTGCCGAGAAAACTTCAAAGTCAAACAACAAGGTAAATCTCAATGTGTTATCTAGAGGATTTCTTGTATTACTTGTAGGAACCAAATACGAAATATCAAATCCGAATACATTGTATTTTAAACCTGCTCCAACAGTTAGGAATTGTCTCGCACCTTTAAGAGGATGCTCAAAATAATATCCTGTTCTAACAGCAAACTGCTTGTCATACCAATATTCGATACCTACAGAATAGGAAATCTCTTGCATCTCTTCTCCGAAACCTCCCGGAGCATCTCCAAAGCTTCCAAGAATTCCTGAAAACAACCCTTTTTCTCTGTAATCTGCAATCGTATTACCATCTGTATCAAAATCTGGATTAGAAATTGGATTTCCATTTTCGTCTTTCAAAGTTTGCGGAATAGGAGTAGGTATCATTAATTTATTGATATCTAGCGCAAAAGTTATAGTATTATACTCGTCAAAATCCATCTCCAACGCTGCTCCAAGACCTAAATTCGTTGGAATAAAATCTCTGGTAGAGTTTCTTGTATAGGTAACTTTAGAACCAATGTTGGAAATTGCAGCACCAATTCTTAACCTACTATCATACAAACCCACTTGAACTTCGTTGTTATAGGTAAACGATAAGTCAGCAGCAAAAGAAGTAGCGGTTGTGATGTCAACTCCATTTACCATCTGACCAGTAGCAAGATCAGAAAGCATATATTTGGCAGATAATCCTGCGGCGAAATTGTCTGCTAATTTTGTGGTATAACCAAGTGCGACTTCCCATTCTCTTGGTTTTCCTTCTCCTGTCTGTCCTCCTTGTAGATCAGTAAATGTGATATCACCTAAGGAAAAGAATCTAATTCCACCTCCAAATGACTGACGATCGTCGATCTTCATATACCCCGATAAATAAATCAGATAGACATCAGTCAGTCCAATATTGGTCAACCAAGGTGTATAAGTAAACGCAAGCCCTCTTTCTTTTGAGACAAAAGGTAATTTGGAAGCATTAAAATGCATTGCATTTGTACCATTATCTGTTGCAATTCCTGTATCTCCCATACTGCCACCTGCTGCATCTGGTACGATTCTCAAAAATGGCAGAGCGCCTAAAATAGTGTTAGGAAGGCAATCTCCATTAGAATCAACGATGCAACCCACGGTTGGGTCAAAAAGTTGAGCAGAGCTTTGATTTGTGACACTTAAGAAGAAAACGCATAGAATTATGCTAAGAATTTTATTCATTATTATGCTATTATGAGTGCAAATATAATTTATTATAGTTTATTTTAATATCAAGAGCTTTGTAAAATCGCTTTCCATCTCCATTTCTGAGGCTTGATCTCTGACTTTAATTTTGTAAAGGTAGACCCCTTTTGCCAGCTTAGACCCAAAATCATCATTTCCGTCCCAGAAAATATCATGAGTTCGATATCCATCAGCCATTTGAGTCGTGCTAATAGTTTTCACTAGTTTACCAGATAATGTAAAGATTGAAATGCCGATATCAAGCATGCCACCTGCAAATTGGTGCTCAAAACTAAAGTTGGTTGAAGTTGTAAATGGGTTAGGATAATTTAACACATGCTCCAAAGTTGTATAATCTTTATCAACAACCCTGAACTCTAACTCTTTTTCTGAAGAATTATTACATAAATCCCAAGCTTTTATTCGAATCTTATGCAATCCAGGGGCTATCTGTCCCAAAGGGTATCTAACAACTCCCGAATTGAAATTATCTGTTTCAGCCTCATACCAATCATTCAGTTTGATTATTTTCGACTCATCGTCATCAATAACGGCAGTGATATCATGTCCGATGCTTGTACTGCTTATATTAATTCCGAATTCATCTTTCAAATTAACCAAGAGAGTAGGACTAAGTGATGTAATACCACCTGGTACAAAACTTTGATCATTCATGTAGATATCCATTTCAGGACCTTCGGAATCAGTTATATTACTTTCATTTGATCCACCAATAATTACATTCTTATAAAAGCCACCAGCATCTATTGTTTCACCATCGGTTGCATACATGCTTATTTTCCCATAACCATAATTAAAATTGATCTCTTTAGGAAGAAGGAAATCAATAGAAAAATTACCATTGACTACAGAGGCACTACCTTTAAACAGAATATTGTTTTGAACTTTAAAAACCTTCTCATAGCTATTGCTATTATTTTTTAAAGTTTTAACATCAACTCTTTTATCGAATAAAGTGACAAAGACCTTACCATTAAAAAAGTTTAAAACCTGACCACTGTCGTCTGCAATATGACCTTTTAGATTTACTCTTTCCAGAGCTCTTAATGTGTCTTGAGAATTTGAATCAATAAGCTTTTCGTTTATTCGATCCAAAACAACATTATGTTGAGGTGCATTAAGTCTCATTGTTGGATCACCAATAAGAGAGAATTTTCTAGCATTTTCTCGTAAAGAATCCACACCGGTATTCTTTCCTTTTCTCATTATTTCTCCAATCCTTTGATAATCTCCATCTACTTTATCAAAAATGTTTTCAAAAACTGACTCTGTTAATCTGGCATTATCTTGAGCGTATACTGCTCTTGTTGTGGTAAATAATGCTACAGCTCCCCCATTCGGGTTGAGAATTGCTTCCTCTCCAGCAGAAACAATCGCTGGATCATCATAACCAGTAAAGGAACACGTTGCTGTAATAATAATAGGTAATTTGTCAATGTTATTCCATGTCCTGACATCATCTTTAAGTAAAACTCGTTCTTGGGCTAAACCACTTGGACCTCCATGACCTAGGTAGTTAAAAACCAATACTCCTTTATTAATTGTCTCATGAATTTTTGCTTTTGCAGCGGGATATCTTTCTCCTCCTGGAGTAGATTCTTGAAGAAAAGCATCAAAATAAATTTTTGTTTGGTTCATGAGTGGAAAACTATCATAAACCATTTCTGCAATATGGTCTGCATCGTCAATGTGGCGATTGTTGTCTTCATCATCCGCCGCAAATGATGCTCTCATTTTCCATTCATTATATTGACTTACATCTGTGTCATAATGGATTATTTTGTTCACCATATCCATTGCCTCATCTGATGTTTTTGCAGGTAATCGACCTATATTTAAATCCAAACCACCAACGAAATTTTCACCTTCAGTAGGAGAGAGTAGAGCAAAGAAATCATCATAAGGAAAAGCATCAATTGGGCTTAATGATTCTTCAGTTTCGTAAGTAGGAACAAAGTTAGTTTTAGGAAGATCTGCGACCAATCCTCTATAATCATAGGAAGCATCTCCTAATAATAACATGTACTTAAATCCTTGATTTGAATTTTGAAGGACTCTAGCAAAATCCCGAATAGCGGTAGGTTCAGCCCTTCCACTAGAAAATTCATTATAAATCGATTGTACATCGACCATTTCTACATTAAGTGGGTCTACGGTCGATCGGTGTTCTAAAAGTTTAGTGGCTGCTTCCTCAAAATCTGAATGATAAACAATTAAAAATTCTAGATTTTTAATGTCTTTAATATTTTGATTTTCAATCTTGGATTCAAATTCAACTTGTTGAAAATCGCTTGAAGGATCGAAGATCCTAAACATTTTTACATTGCTATCAGTATTATAAAAAAAGTTGTTGCCATCGGGTAAACAGTTTTGAATATTTTTAAAATCTGAAACATGCCAAAGTTGTTTTGAACCCAAACCTTCCAAGCTAAAACCAGCAACATCTTCTGTTCTTGAATCCAATCTAAGAATTAATTCGTTGTTTTTAAATTGAATCGCCTCTTCTGTTGTTATTTGAAGATAATCCAACCATGCTTTGTCAGTAGTTTCTGCTGGGAGGTATTCAATCTGAATAGATGGAGAGCTATTAATTATTACATTTTCTGAAAATTTAGCTTCTTTTGCATAAGTAGCCTCAACACTACCCAAGTTGGACGGAGATATATTTAAATTAATCTGTTCATTTGCAATGGTGTACTTAACTTTTGTCGAAGAGTTGGATCGACCAACAAATAAAGATTGCACTAAAGCTGTACTGCCAGGAACGGGATTTACAGAAGTGAAGAATTCTGAAAAATCTTGAATCCAATCATTGGAGAAAGCCTCCCCAAACCATTGTTGTCCAGTTCCCTGAGTGGATGTATTTGCCCCTAAAAGATTGGTTAATTCAATTTCATGTCTATGAATTTTGTGGCTTGTTTGACTAGCAAACCCTTCTCCTGAAACTGAATTTAGATTAGAAATTCTTTTACCAATTTCAGTATTGAATTTGATATAGACAAAGTTTTTTTCAGAAAACACATTTTTTTTAATCTCGGGTGTTGAATTATTGAGATCATAAATTTCTGGCCCTGGAGCATAAAAATAGATGAAGTCATTTCCATCAAAACTACCATCCTGATCTCCACTTACGTAAATGGGAATTTCTAAAGGATCATTGACAATACTTTCTTGATTTAGTCTAGGTAGGACACCACCACCTCCACAAAATATTTGAATTTTTTTAGGGTCAATTGCTCCAACAGTAATATCAAAGTTTTCGTTTATAAATGTGGAATTAATCCTATAAATACCTGACTCTTTAATGGAAAGCTTATAAATGTCGCCATTAGCAAGATTAGATTGAGATAAAGCTTGATTAATAATTCCAGAAAATATAGTAAGGCAAAATAAAATTGCTAGTTTCAACGATAGATTCATAGTGATTTTAATAAAGTTGCTTTTATTGTTAGTGAAACGTTAAGATGAAGGTTCTATTGCAAAGAACTTTATTAATCGAAAATAGTTAAATCTAAAGACTTGAAGAAGACCATAATTTTCATTTTTAGCCTCATTTTGCTTAATGTTTGTGATGGATATGCCCAAGATTTGGTCTTTTCTCAATTTTATAATACTCCTTTAGTGATAAATCCTGCCTTTGCAGGCAATTCATCCTCAGCCCAGTTTTCTGGTAATTATCGTCTACAATGGCCTGGTTTACCTTCAGCTTACGAATCGGTTGCAATGGGTTACAATCAATATTTTAGACGAATTAAGAGTGGAGTCGGGTTCTCTGTAATTTCTGACAAAAGTGGCGGTGGAACACTTCAACATCTTAACATTGGTGCGACATACATGTACAAAGTAGTCTTAAAAAATGATTTTCAACTGAAAATTGGAGTAGAAACTGCACTAGGTCAAAATAGATTGGATTGGACGAAATTGGTTTTTGGCGATATGTTGGATACTTCGGGGCCAATTCTAGTTGGCGGTTCTCCCATTTCTAGCACTGAAATTCCACCAGATAATTTCAACAAAGCATACCTCGATATATCAACTGGTTTTTTAGTGTATAATCAAAAATGGTATGTTGGTATGACTTTTAAACACTTAAATACTCCTGAAAATGGCTTTTTAAGTGAAAATACCCAGAATCGACTAGGCTTACCTGTACTTTGGAATTTGCATATCGGATATCAATATGTGTTTGATATTGGCAATAAACAGACAAAACCTTCGTTTGTATCACCAAGTCTTTTAGTTGCCAATCAGGCAGACTTTTGGCAAATTAATGCTGGTGCTTACGTACAACTGAGAAGCCTTATTTTAGGGGCTTATTTGAGGCATACATTAGAAAATTCTGATGCGTTAATATTCTCAGGAGGAGTGAATCTAGATCCATTAAAAATCACATATAGTTATGACTTGACTGTATCTGGTTTAGGAATAGGTACTGGAGGTAGTCACGAAATTGGTCTTCTGTACACTTTGACAAATAAAAGACAAGAATCTAAACTAAATGATTGCTTCCTACTTTTCCGATAGGATGGTATAATTTGTGGTATATCTTTTGTTTAGTTTTATTATATTTGGCAGGCAATTAACAAAAAAACTTGGAAATGAGACATGATCTAAAATCTATCCTTTTTTTCCTTTCTGTAATCGTAATGTTCGCGGCTTGTAAGCCTTCGAATGAAACGTCTTCGGCTACAGGCTGGGAATACAACAACCCAGAATGGGGTGGTTTCGAAAAATTAGATTACGAAGGACAGGCTACTGGACCTAATCTTGTAATGATTGAAGGTGGTACCTTTACTATGGGGACTACCCAAGAAGATGTATCTTTCGAATGGAATAATATTCCACGAAGAGTAACGGTTTCTTCTTTCTATATGGATGAAACAGAAGTGAGTAACATCAACTGGAAAGAATACGTAGACTGGTGTAAACGAACATATAAAGCTTACCCTGAAGTATGGAGAAATGCACTTCCTGATACCCTTGTTTGGAGAGAAGAACTTTCTTATAATGAACCTCTTGTTGAAACTTACTATAGGCATCCAAGTTATGATGACTATCCGGTGGTAGGTGTTTCATGGTTACAGGCACAAGAATACTGCAAATGGAGAAGCGATAGAGTCAATGAGATGATTTTAGTGGAGAGAGGAATATTAAATCTCAATGCTAATGAGCAAATTGATAGCGAGAATTTTAATACTGGAGCTTATTTAGAAGGTCAGTATCAAGGTAGTGTAAGAGAAAATCTGCCAGACTTAAATACCGGCGGAGAACGAGCTGTGAAATTCGAAGACGGTATTCTTTTACCAGAATATAGACTTCCAACCGAAGCTGAGTGGGAATACGCTGCCTTGGCTCTTCAAGGTAATCAGTCTGTTTCTTCAGATGAAGTCATTACAGATAGAAGATATTTTCCTTGGGATGGTAATACTGCTCGGTATAGAGTAAATGATAAATACCAAGGAAAAATACTTGCAAACTTTAAGAGAGGTCGTGGAGATTATATGGGTATGGCAGGAGCATTGAACGATAAGGCTTCAGGTCCTGGTCCTACTAGACAATATATGCCTAATGATTTTGGATTGTTTAATATGGCTGGTAATGTTAATGAATGGTGTCAAGATGTTTATCGACCGCTTACAAGCTCAACGTTAAGTGACTCTGAAAATCATGATTTAAATCCTTTTAGAGGAAATGAGTTTAATGAAATGATTAGAGATGAAGAAGGAAAACCAATCGAGAAAGATAGTTTAGGTAGACTTCAATATAGATTAGTTGAAGATGATACTATTGGATACAGAGAAAATTATAGAAAAGGAGATGTTCGAGATTATCAAGATGGAGACGAGGAAGATTATGTAAAATATGGATATGGAGAATACACACTTATTAGTAATGAGTCTAGAGTCATTAAGGGTGGATCTTGGGAAGACAGGTTGTTCTGGTTATCTCCTGGTGCAAGAAGATTTAAGAATGAAGAAAAGTCTGATAGAGATTTAGGTTTCAGATGTGCAATGATTAGAGTAGGCGGTGAAACAGGAAATGAAGATATGGGTGGTAATGATTTCGGACAAGGAGGAAAAAAACCTAAAAAGAAGAGAAGATATTAATACTGGAAATAATTATTTAAAATAGTCCTAGCATTAGCTGGGACTATTTTTTTTGCCCTAATTTTGTACCAATGGATGATTTAGATAAGTTATACAAGTGTTTTCTAAAATCAAACGGAGTCAGTATTGACACAAGAACAATGATGCCCGGTCAATTGTTTTTTGCACTAAGTGGTGAAAATTTTAATGGAAATAAATTTGCCTTAGATGCTCTTGAAAAAAAGGCAAGTTATGTTGTTGTAGATGAGTCAGTAGAGAATGAAGATGAACGGATTATTAAAGTCGACAATGCCTTGATCGCCCTTCAAAAGTTAGCCAATAAACATAGAAAGGAACTAGGTACAACAATAATTGCCATTACAGGAAGTAATGGAAAAACAACCACGAAGGAGTTGTTGTATCATGTATTGGCAACTCAATATAACTGTCAATACACAAAGGGGAATTTAAATAATCATATAGGCGTACCCCTAACATTGTTAACATTAGAATCAAAGCATGAATTGGCAATTATTGAAATGGGTGCCAATCACTTAGGAGAAATAAAAACCTTGTGTGAACTTGCCGAACCTGACTTTGGTTTGGTAACCAATATGGGTAAAGCTCATCTCGAAGGATTTGGTTCTCTAGAAGGTGTTATTAAAGGTAAAAGCGAGTTGTACGACTTTTTAAAAAAGAATGATGGAGTTATATTTTATAATGGTGAAGACAAAATATTAATCAATCAAATAGATAGTTATTATGAAGCTTACAAGTATTTTCCTTCAGCGATAGATACGGGAAATAATGATAAAACATATTTAAGCTTTAATTGGGGTGCTAGTGAGATATTGACAAATCTAACTGGCCATTATAATCTATTCAACATTGCTGCAGCAATATTTTTAGGGCAATATTTCAAGATTAAAACCTCCAATATTATTTCTGCTATTTCCGAGTATGTACCAAGAAATAATCGATCTGAGATTAGGGTAGTAAATGGGGTGGAGTATTTTTTAGATGCTTACAATGCTAATCCTACAAGCATGAAATTGAGTTTGGAGAATTTCTTTAATATTGAGCAGGATGAAAAGTACTTGATTTTAGGAGATATGTTAGAATTAGGGGAAGTATCTAAATTCGAACATGGGCAAATATTAGAATATGTGTATTCTAATCAAAGCTTAACTGGTGTTATTTTAGTTGGAGATGAATTCATGAAGCTAAAAGAAAACTTTTCCAAATACAAACAATTCATATTTTTTAAAACAGTACAGGATACTAAAAAATATTTACTTGATCAGCCAATAAAACCAAAGACCAAAGTACTGTTGAAAGGGTCTAGAGGGATTGGCTTGGAAAAATTATTAGCTTAAGCAATACTTAAATAATCTATCAGGAATATTTCCTTCCTTAGACTGTAAAAAATCTTCTTTTAGGCATGGGTGATACTCTGAATCTTCTCCATATTTCATCCACCATCTGCCAGATTTTTCACCTTTTAAAAATGTAAGAGGTTCGTCAAAATACTCTGAATTGATAACATAACTAATGTGATCATCCTCAGATGGAGATTCGTATTTGAGATTTAGTAATCCTTCCATGAAATACCAAACCATTGTCGAAACGCATGAAGCATATTCTTTAGTTACATTCCCAAATGCGAATTGCGGTTGTAAATTTGGAAAGTGCGCCACTCTCATATTGGGAGTAATCCCTGCATATCTGCATATTTGAGAAGACTCTTCTAAAGTTAGTCCTACTATATTGGAAGCATCAATGCCAATGTCCGCTTGTTTAATGGTACTAATGTCAAAGCATAAATTTTGACAAGTTCTCATCAATGGTTCTACCATTTTTAAATTGCTTCTTACCTCACCCAGAGAGATATTCTGATATTCATCAATTTGATTGTAAACATTTAATTGTGATAAATGACGTTGATAACCAATAAATTTTTTCTTTCCATTAATATGCCCCTCGTCCAAGGTCTTGCATACAACTGCAGTAGATTCTAAAAAATCAAATGGCGCACCACCAATGACAATTAGAGAAATTTTATTGGCTAACAATCCGATGGAACTTTTTAGGTTGACATGATCGACAATCAATCCAAAATCAAGAATAGGTAATTGGAAATGATCTCCATACATATAAAGATTATTTCTGAAAGCATTAAGACTTGCAGCATCCAAACCGACAATACCTAATTGAAAATTTGAAATGTCATGTATATTTTGGTCATAAAAAGTCAAGTTTTCAAAAAGTGAACCTGGTTTTGAATAATTTAATACCTGCTCATCGTAAATTAAACTCTGAAGAAAATCCATCACATTAAATTTTTTTATCAATTATATAATGAAGATATGCAATGATATATACATTACATAATATTTATATATGAATATGCGTTTATCAGTAAATTGGGCTGTAATTTCTCTTTGATTGCCAATTTTTTCCAAGGTTAAATGTGTAAAATAGTATACTTTTTAACTTAATTATCAGGCAAAACTTAGATATCCCAAAACTTACGATTAAATTTGTTGACCAACGAAACACCCTTTGAGTAAAGGCTCTTAACCCAAGCTGATACTCTAATTATTAATTATTTATACATTAAATATTATTTTAATTTGTTTGAAATAATATAAAATGTAGATTTGTATTAAAATGTACACCTATGACTACTAAAAGGATTTTCCTTTTGGCGATAGCATTTATAACTATGACCTCTGCTATTGGCCAAGATGAAGAAAATGCCGGTATCCAGGAGCAAATGAATGATACCTGGAAAACAGCCTCGATTACAGATGAGATGACTCGTGATTCTGACCAAAATAAAGAATGGAGAATGGGTCAGTATAAGTATTCTGCCAAACCAAAAGATGCCCTTGAGTTGGGGATTAAAGTGGGACATTTTTTTATTGATGGCGATGTAGATAGAGAAATTCCTGCAGGATGGGGGGTTGGACTTCATCTTCGAAAGGCTATCCATTACGTTTTTTCAGTTAAAGGAGAACTTTTTTATGGACAAGCCAAAGGCTTAGACCCACAACCTTCAGGTGCCAATCTACTGCCAGAAGGAAATGCAAATGGAGTATTTGCAGGATACGGTCCTTCGAATCCATGGTTTTTTAGTCATAAAACAACCTATATGGCAGCCTCACTAGAAGGTGTGGTTAACATCGGTAATTTATTATTTCATCAAGAAAGAAACAAATGGAATTGGTACGCCTCTGTTGGTGTAGGTCTTGATTCCCATTTGACAATGTTGGATTTGAAAGATGCAAATGATGAAAATTATGACAACCTTGTCACGCTTATCAATTGGGATAAAGATAAATTTGATTCAAAAGCTGGAAGAATCGAAATTAAAAATAATCTAAAGCAAGTATATGATGGTGTATATGAAACTGAAGGCCCAAAAAAGAAAGGGATTTTTAGAATTGGAGATGAAACAAATATTCATGCTATAGGGACTTTTGCCTCAGGTGTTTCAAGAAAAATTACCAAAAGAGTTAATGTTGGTCTTGAATGGAAAGTGTTTTTAAGTGATAATGATTTTCTTGATGGCCAAAAATATCGAACCAATATTGATCAAACCAATAATGTAGATATTCCACATTTTACTAATCTTACCATAGGCATAAATATGGGCGACTTTGATAAAAGGACTGAACCACTTTATTGGTTAAACCCATTAGATAATGCCTTTGATGACATTGCTTCCTTGAAACAAAGACCGCAATTAGATCTTACGGATGATGATAACGATGGCGTTATTGATATGCTAGATCAAGAGCTTGACACCCCAGAAGGGTGCGCAGTAGACACACGAGGAATTATATTAGATAGTGACGGTGATGGTTTGGCTGATTGTAGAGATCTTGAGCCCTATTCACCTCCTGGTTTAGAGATAGATGAAACTGGTGTTGCCATAGGAGCAAATCTTACAGGAGATCAAGTTTCGGAATTGATAAATGAACAAGTGGGGCCAATGAGTGGAGAATTAAGAGAAATGGATTCAAAACTTTCAACGATTACTGGAGGAGCAACATATGATTCAACAAGTAAAACATATTCTGGTGGAATTTATGGTTCAGGATCAAGTCCAGCACCAAATGCATCAGGCACATATTCAGGAGGTACAAGTGGGTCAGGTGGCTCATATTCTGGTTCTGGTGGAGGTTTAGTTACTTATGCAACTTCAGGGTGTGGTCAATGGTTTCTACCAATGATCCATTTTGATAATGATCGATCAACAATTAAAACAGAATACTTTAGTCATCTTCACCATGTTGCACAAGTTTTGGAAAAATGCCCTGAAATTTGCGTGGTTGCACATGGTCATACTGACAATAAAAGTACAAATGACTATAACAAAGTGCTATCCTACAAAAGATCAAAAGCATCTATTGATTATTTAGTTGAGAATTACGGTATCGATAGAAGTAGATTAAAATTGATGTATGGAGGAGAAGAAAGTCCATTAGGAGGTGTAAATGGCACTCATTATATGAATAGAAGAGTTGAATTTAGAACTTGTGATGCCAATGACTTTGATATGGCAGAACCAGTAATTGGAGATGGCAGTAGTTCCCCTTCACAAAGTGGAGAAGCCATAAATAATTACTACAATGGCAACAAGAATTCTGGATATTAATTGATAATTGGAATTAATAAAAAAGGAGCAATTGAATCATTGCTCCTTTTTTTATGCCCAAAACCTAAGTGTCAAGTTTTATAATTGGTAGAATTATTGTAGTACAAGTGCAATAGTCTTTGTAATGCATCTATCATTTACTTTAAAACCAATTGCTATTAAATTTGAAAAGATCTTTAAAAGTCAAATATACTTTTTCGATTACGCTATTATAAGACTATTACTCAAGACTAAGCCCTAATTTTCAACACTCTCTCTAACACTTCTAAAACTGAGAGTATGCTTAATCGAATTATTACAATATCAACGTCATTGATATTCTTTGCAAATTTATTGATGTCTCAAGATTGTCCTATTATTAATGAAAATGGTGACTTTGAAGAAACCATATTTGTACTAGGTGGTGAACCCTCAATGGGAATAACTACTGGCCAAATGGCAAATTGGTTTGCATCTCATGGAACTGCAGATTATGTGACACCAAATTGGAACTGGAATGATTTAGAAGGTATTGAATCAAATGCTGGACATATTTGTTACGGAAATAGAGAAACACATGATCATAGCGAGGGTATTTTTACCAATGTCTTGATTCATGGAGATGATGATCTAATTTATACATTGAGTTTGGATTACTCCACTGTTTGTGATGCAACAAATAATGGTTTTTTAAACATAGCTTTAAATAATAATTTAAATTCCGAAGGGCACAATTGGTTTCAATATCCAACACCAGAATCATTTCCAGCATTCTTTGAGGAAATCCAAGTATTAGATCGTCACGAATTAACAGAAGATGCATTATTTGAAAATAATGGTATGTCAAAACTAGAATTATCCTTTGTGCCTATTTCTGATTTTTCTCAAATTTGGCTATTTTCTGAATATCAATATGAACAACAGGAATTTGTAAACTGTGGATTGATTTTAGATAATTTAGAGGTAACTGCCATGACTTCTGCTTTAAAATCCATCAATTTGGCAGATTTGGGAAACAATATTTATAGTTTATCACCAACATTTGACAGGGAGTTATCAATAGTAAATTATGCTTGGAGCTTGAACCATGAACTTATCACTGATGAAAGAGATTTTACTCATGCATTTGAAACAGGTAATTATACGATCTGTTTAGATATAACAGATTCAAGAGGAGCTTGTGGCAGTGCATGCAGAGAAATTATAATTGACGAAATTCCAATTAATGAAAGTGCTTCATGTACTTATAGCGCTTGTTTGGATTTGGGCGGATTGCCAAATATTTTAGGGTTGAACTATTTAGCTGGAAATGGTGAAGAGATCGAGATAGGTGAGAACACTCCTGGGTTTTACTTTCCATATTGTATAGGTACCTCCAATATGTGTGCTGGAGGTGAAAATGAGCTTGTAAATTTTCTCGAAGACCTAAATGCTTACTTTTATAACGAAGGTTTTGAAACTGAAGCTACCTTAGGATATAGCGAGAATTCTTCCGATTTGGTTTGTAGAGCCTTAGCAGTAACCATTGTGTCTTCTGAACTTGTGCCTATATCATTTCTTATGGAAGATTTTCAACTCGAGGTTTCTCAAGATTTTTCTATTAATTTTGACTTTAATCCAGATAATTGTCTTCGTCAAACTGAAGATGATATTGAGAGTTATTCATTGATTTCGAATGAGAATATTTATGAGGAAGATTATCAAATGACAAATAAATTTGAAAATTTTCAATTGGACTTCAATCTTCAAGTAGTAAATAATTTGATAATTATTAATTATCGGTCTAACCAAGATGAAACCGATGTTAATGGAGAAATTTTTAATTTGTCAGGCCAAAAAATTCGTGAATTAAGTTTTCAAGGACAAGTATATAAAACAACTATTGATGACTTGTCTTCAGGAATCTATATTTTTAGCTTGAGCCAAAACGGAAAGCGGAAAAACGAATTGTTTTTTATCGGTGAATAACTTTAAGTAAACATTCTGATCGGATTCTCAAGTACGAATTTCAACGTTTGAAGAAATTTCGCTCCTGTAACTCCATCAACGATTCTATGATCGCAAGACAAAGTAACTTTCATCATATTACCAATTGCTAATTGATCATCTTGTACTATAGGCTTTTTGATAATTGATCCAACCGCTAAAATGCAAGCATCAGGTGGATTTATTATAGCTGTAAACTCATCGATATCAAACATACCCAAATTGCTAATAGTAAAAGTATTTCCTTGCATTTCTGCTGGTTGAATTTTTTTATCTCTTGCTTTACTTGCAAGGTTTTTTACTTGTTTGTTGATCATAGGAAGACTAAGTCTATCTACGTTTTTGATTACTGGAACAACCAAGCCATCTTCTACAGCAACGGCTACACCAATATTTATATCTTTATGGATTGTAATTTTATCACCAAACCATGAAGCATTAATGTTTGGATTTTTTCTAAGTGCATAGGCAGAGGCCTTTACAATCAGGTCATTGAAAGAAACCTTAACTCCTTCTTCTTCATTAATGGCCTTTCTTGCCTTTATGGCAGTATCCATATTAATTTCGGAGGTTAAATAAAAGTGAGGTGCTGAAAACTTGCTTTCGCCCAACCTTTTAGCGATAACTTTTCTCATTTGAGAAACCGGGTTGTCGCCATAATTTACTCCTGGTAATAATGCCATTTGAGCAAGAGAACCTGGCCCACTTTTACCTGAAAAGTTTTCAATATCGCGTTTTATGATTCTTCCACCTTCTCCAGAGCCAGTAATATTGTTTAAATCAATGCCTTTTTCATTTGCCATCTTTTTGGCCAACGGACTTGCTTTGGAATCTCCTGAATAAACAGGGCTTGGCTCAACTTGCTGAACTGAAGTACTAGGTACCTGAGCAGGAGCAGGTTTTGGCACTTCAACTTCAGAAACTACGCCTTCTTTTGGTGCTGTTGGCTGATTAGCTTCAGCCTCTTTGAGTAACGCTTCAACATCCTCATCTTTATTCCCAATAATCGCAATTATACCATCGACGGGTACAAGGCCTGATTCTACTCCTATATGGATGAGTGTTCCGTTATGGAAACTTTCAAGATCCATAGTTGCTTTATCGGTTTCAACTTCTGCCAATACATCTCCAGGTTTTACTTCATCACCAACTTTTTTAAGCCATGAAACGATATTTCCTTCCTCCATGGTATCACTTAAACGAGGCATTCTGATTATTTCAGCCATTTAACTCTTTTTAAAATTTGACCAAAAATACTACTTAAGGTGAAAAGCTGCTATTATATCCACAGAATAATGCGCAGATTTATCAGATACTTCATTAATTTTGTCTTATGAAATTTTCCTCAACTTTGTTAGAGAATGCAGTTAATGCTTTTAGTAAATTGCCTGGAGTAGGCAGAAAATCTGCATTAAGAATGGTATTACACCTATTGAAGGACCAGACGCAAAAGAGTGAAAAAATAATCCAAGGCCTGTTAGATGTAAATGAAAAACTCAAAACCTGTAAGATATGTTATAATTATAGTGATGATGATGTTTGCATGATTTGTTCTGACGAACATAGATTAAAAAATGTATTGTGTGTTGTTGAATCCATTAGAGATGTTATGGCTATTGAGGATACGCAACAGTTTAGCGGACGTTATCATATTTTAGGAGGAGTCATTTCTCCTTTAGATGGGGTAGGGCCAGATGATTTGAATATTGACACCCTTATACAAAGAGTTAGACATGATAATATAGAAGAAATCATAATGGCAGTTTCCCCAAGCATTGAAGGCGAAACCACAACTTTTTATATTTCTAAAAAGCTAAAACCCTTGGAGGTGAAAATTTCCTTGATTGCAAGAGGAGTATCTTTTGGAGGAGATCTGGAATATGCTGATGAGTTAACCTTAGGAAGGTCTATAGTGAGCAGAACTCCATATCTTCAATCCTAAATTTAGATGAAGGATATTTCAATTATTATTGTCAATTATAATGTTCAATACTTCCTTGATCAATGCATTCAATCTATTTACAAAAGTAAACATGAATTAAATCTTGAAATCATTGTAGTCGATAATAATTCACAAGATGGATCGATTCAAATGGTAAAGGAAAAATATCCCTCAGTTCATCTCATAACAAATAAGAATAATCCCGGTTTCGCTGTTGCCAATAATCAAGCTATTGATCATGCTCAAGGCAAATATGTTCTGTTATTAAATCCAGACACACTTCTAAGTGAAGATGCTTTAGAAGTTTGTTATAAAAAAATGGAAAATGATAAGGATATTGGTGCCTTAGGGATCAAAATGTTGGATGGGAAAGGTAATTTTTTGCCAGAATCCAAAAGGGGCTTTCCAGATTTTTGGACTGCTTTTTATAAAATGAGTGGTCTTTCAAAATTATTGCCTAAAAGTAAAACCTTCAACAAATACCATTTAGGGCATTTAGATAATAATAAGAACCATGAAATTGAAGTATTGAGTGGCGCGTTTATGTTTATTCGAAAATCAGTTCTTGATAAGACTGGTTATTTAGACGAGCAGTTTTTTATGTATGGTGAAGATATCGATCTTTCCTATCGTGTTCTTCAAGCAGGTTACAAAAATTATTACTTGGCAGACTCTTCCATAGTACACTTTAAAGGAGAAAGTACAAAAAAAGCATCGGTTAGTTATGTTAAGCATTTCTATAATGCAATGGCAATATTTAACAACAAGCATTCCAAGGGCAATTCATTTTTATTAAAAAAATTTATTGGCTTAGCTATTTTTTTAAGTGGGATACTTTCCTTCTTTAAACTAAAAATTCTGCCTTGGATATTTCCATTTTTAGATGCAGCTATGGTGTTTTTTGCAATGTTTCTTACTAAAGAAATATGGGCGAAATACTATTTTAACAATGAAGCATATTATAATGCAATTCCTCTTAATCAAATATTTCTTGGATTTAGTCTTATCTACATTATTTGTCTTTTCATTAATGGACACTATGATGAAAGGGCTACCGTGGGTAAGATGATGAAAGGGTGGATGTATGGAGGTATATTAAGTTTTATAACTTATAGTTTTTTACCTGAAGATTTTAGGTTTTCAAGAGCTATCATTTTTATTTCTTTTTTATTGATTTTGATTTTACTATGGATGTTAAAAAGATTGAGGAATAGAATTGAAAATGGATCTTGGAATGTAGTAACAACTGATGATCGAAGGGTCTTGCTTGTAGGTGCAAAAGAATCAATTAATAAAATTTCTCAGCAATTTAGCCATGGTAATCGTGGTGCAAAGTTAATAGGAGTAGTAAGTCCAGAGTCCACTTTTGATCAACGAATACATTTAGGAGGAATAGATAAAATTTCTAAAATTGTACAATTTGAAAAACCTAGTGAAATTATTTTCTGTTCAGGAGATATTTCTAATAGTGCAATCTTTAGGACAATGACTGAATTAGGTGAAGCATATTCATACAGAATTAGTTCGGCTGATCATGAAAATATTATTGGTAGTGATTCAAAAAATAAATCAGGAATTTGGTATTCTACAAATTTGAATTTCAATATTTCTAGCGTCGATAAAAAAAGGCAAAAAAGGGTTTTTGATTTGGTCATGAGCGTTGTATTGATAATGATCTTTCCAGCAGTATTAATTATATCGAAACAACGAAAATTAATCTTATCAAATTTAATGTATGTATTGATCGGAAGAAAAACATGGATTGGATATCTTTTGCCTTACAACTCAAGTCACTTGCCAAATTTAAAGGATTGGGTTTTTAGTCACAAGCAATCAGAGCTCAGGGGAGGGAAAGCGCTTGGACAAAATGAACTGAATTTTGAATATGCACAGAATTATGATATTTGGAAAGACTTTGTTTCTTTACTTTTTAACTTGATGCCATGAAGGTTGAGCAAATAAAAACATATTCCAAAGAAATTCTAGATGAATTGGTTGGCATACGAAGGCATTTACATAAACATCCTGAATTATCATTTCAGGAATATAAAACCTCATTCTTTATCAAATCAAAATTAAATGAGTGGGGAATTTCATTTCAAGATAATTGGGTAAATACGGGCATTGTAGCTGATTTGACTGGGGAACTTACTTCAAACAAAAATTTAGCCTTAAGAGCGGATATTGATGCACTTCCTATCCAAGAAGTAAGTGGACGAATTTACGGAAGTGAAAACCCAAACATCATGCATGCTTGTGGACATGATGTTCACACTACTTGTCTATTAGGTTCAATAAAAATATTAAAAGAGTTTAAGCACCTGTGGGGTGGCAAGGTCCTTTTCATTTTTCAACCTGGAGAAGAAAAATTGCCGGGAGGAGCATCGTTAATGATTAAAGAAGGACTTTTGGAATACATGAATGCTAATGTTATTATTGGCCAACATGTTCATCCGCCCCTTGAGGTGGGTAAGGTTGGATTTCATTCTGGAAGATACATGGCTTCCGCAGATGAATTGTATGTAACGATTACTGGAAAGGGAGGACATGCAGCCTTGCCAGATGATGTAAGAGATCCCATTGCAGCTGGAGCAGAATTGATACTAACCTTAAAAAAGTTAGCGACAGAATTGGATAATGAAATTAATCCGATTGTTCTTAGCATAGGAAAATTTTGGTCGGAAGGTGGGGCAACAAACATTGTTCCTGAAAGGGTTTTTATGGAAGGGACATTCAGAGCAATGGATGAAAAAAAGAGATTAGATCTGCATAGAAAAATGGAAGAAATAGCTGATCAAATTGGAAATGAAAGAGAAGTTAAAGTAGATCTTGAAATTAGACATGGATACCCATCTTTGTTTAACGATCCATCATTGACCAGTGATATGAAAACTTGGGCAGTCGAGCTTCTTGGTCGAGAAAATGTGGTGGAATTGCCTAAAAGAATGACTTCTGAAGATTTTGCATTTTACTCACAAGCAATGCCAGGTTGTTTTTTCCGCCTAGGGGTATCCAATCGTTTGAAAGGTATTTCGGCGCCTGTGCATAGCTCCAATTTTGATGTTGACGAATCATGCTTAAGTTTAGGGGCAGCTTTTATGGCATACTCAGCCATGAAATATCTTAATAAATAGACATTATGTAATATTCCTATATGTAAGGTAATGTTTTTGAGGTGATATATATATTATTAAAAATTATAATGTATATTTGAGGCTAACTATAGCTCAAATAATAAAACTTCAAATAGCGATATGGCTAAAATACTTGTTGTCGATGATGAAAGAAGCATTCGAAGTACGCTCAAGGACATTCTAGAATTAGAAAAGTATAAGGTGGATCAAGCAGCGGATGGCTTTGAATGTCTTGTGAAGGTGAAGCAAAATAATTATGATATCATCATTTTAGATATAAAAATGCCTAAAATGGATGGAATGGAAGCAATAGATAGATTAGGAGAACTAGCACCAGATACTCCTATTATTATGATCTCTGGCCATGGTACAATAGATACTGCAGTTGAAGCCGTAAAAAAAGGAGCATTTGATTTTATCCAGAAGCCAATGGATCTTAATCGTCTACTTATTACCATTAGAAATGCAATGGATAAGTCTTGTCTTATCACTGAGAAGAAAACATTACAGAAAAAGGTAAATAAAAATGTCAATACGATCGAAATGATCGGTTCCTCAAAAGGAATTAAGCAAATAAAGGAAACCATCGAAAGAGTTGGACCAACAGATGCTAGAGTACTGGTAACCGGAGAAAATGGAACAGGAAAAGAATTAGTGGCTCGTCATATGCATCAGAAAAGTAGCAGGGCGGAGAACCCATTGATAGAAGTCAATTGTGCTGCAATCCCATCAGAATTAATTGAATCAGAGCTTTTTGGACATAAAAAAGGGTCCTTTACTGGTGCCTATAAAGATAGAGTAGGAAAATTTGAATTGGCTAATAACGGTACTTTGTTTTTGGATGAGATTGGTGATATGAGTTTAAGTGCCCAAGCAAAAGTACTAAGAGCTTTGCAAGAATCTAGAATTACAAGAGTTGGAGAAGAAAAAGATATTAAAGTAGATGTTAGGGTGATTGCTGCAACAAATAAGAATTTGCGCGAAGAGATTGCTAAAGGAGCATTTAGAGAAGATTTGTACCATCGGCTAGCAGTAATTATTGTTCAAGTACCTTCTTTGAATGAAAGAAAAGAAGACATTCCTTTATTGGTAGAGCATTTTGTTGATCAAATTTGTTCTGAGTATGGAATGTCAAAGAAAAAAGTGCAAACACCTGCAATGAAGGAACTTCAAAACCTTGGCTGGACAGGAAATATCAGAGAATTAAGAAATGTTGTCGAAAGACTTATAATACTTAGTAAAGAAGAAATTACAAGAAAAGATGTGCAATTATTTGTAACCCCTTCAAGTGGTGAAAAATCCGGTTTAAATAGACTGATTGACCAATTCGAGGATTTAGCTTCACTACAATCACATGTTGAGAAAGAATTCAACAAAAGAAAAGATGTTACAATGGTGTAAACCAACTAATTAAGAAAACACATCAAGACTTGTTCATATATTTATGGACAAGTCTTTTTAATCTAAAACATAATTATGGGAGATAATCCAAGAAATTACAGGAATTCAGCCAAGCAATGGACCAAAATTAAAGGTGAAAATGCTTGGACAATGTTTAAAGTTATTGCTGAATTAGTAGAAGGTTTTGAAAAATTAAATCAACTTCCACCTTGTATATCAATTTTTGGATCCGCAAGAACAAAGCCAAATCATAAATGGTACTTGGATGCGGTTAAAATTGCAGCTGAGTTAAGTGCTGAAGGTTTTGGTGTAATTACAGGGGGTGGTCCGGGTATTATGGAAGCAGCGAACAAAGGAGCATTTGAAGCAGATGGGCTTTCAGTTGGGTTGAATATTGATCTTCCATTTGAACAGTCTCACAATCCCTATATTCATCATGAAATGAATCTTAACCACAGATATTTCTTTGTCAGAAAGGTCATGTTTGTTAAATATGCTCAAGCATTTGTAGTAATGCCTGGAGGGTTCGGAACCATGGATGAGTTGTTTGAAGTATTGACCTTAATTCAAACAAAAAAGATAACCAGAGTGCCTGTAATCTTGTATGGCTCAGCATTTTGGAATGGTTTGGTTGATTGGATTAAAGAGGTTATGTTAAATCAAGAACATAACATAAATGCCACTGATATGGATCTGATACCAATCGTGGATGATATCGATGAAGTGGTCAGGATAATTGATGATTTTTATGGTGATTCAGGTGTAGAAAAGCTTGAACCTAACTATGAATTATAATTAGTAATGCAAGAGTACTTGTCCTTGTTTTATTGAGAAATCTTCAGGATGGGTCTTGTAATTCATTGAATTCCAACACATTTACAAACATATAAATATATATTATATATAAATTAAATTTGCCTATTCTTCATAGTAATTGTTAATTTTACTCAAGTTTAATTACCAACCATAATGAAGAACCTTTTTTTAATTTGTTTGACAGCTCTATGCATTCAAACAAACCTCACGAGTCAAAGTGGCTCAATAGCTCAACACTGGACAGAATTTACTCTTGATGCCATAAGAAATGATTTGGCTAGGCCGACAGTCCATGCTAGAAATTTGTTTCATCTTTCTGTGATTATGTATGATGCTTGGGCTGCATACGACAATGTTGCTGACACTTATTTTTTAGGAAAGAATTTGTATGGCTTTGAATGCCAGTTTGATGGAATACCAACACCATCTGATGTCCAAGCAGCCAGAGAAGAAGCTATTTCCCATGCCGCTTTTTCTTTTTTAAGACTCCGTTACAGTTTTTCTCCAGATTATTTTAATTTATTATCTGATCTTCAAAGTGAAATGGTATCCTTAGGGTATAATCCATTTAACAACTCCATTGATTACGCCTCAGGTGATCCTGCTGCTTTAGGAAATTATATTGCAAGTTGTATGAATAGCTATGGGTGGACTGATGGAGCTAATCAAGCATCTAATTATGGTAATAACTATTATACTCCTTTGAATCCCCCTATGGATTTGACTTTACCTGGAAATACAACCTTAATAGATTTTGATAGATGGCAACCTCTTGCTTTTGAAATTTTTATAGATCAAAGTGGGAACCCAATTCCTGGAGGTTCACCACCTTTTTTAAGTCCTGAATGGGGAAATGTTAATCCGTTTTCATTAACGGAAGCAGATAGAACTACGTATAATAGAGATGGCCATGATTATCATGTTTACTGTGATCCTGGTCCTCCTCCTTTTATGACAGAAGAAGAAAACGATGAGTATAAATGGGGTTTCTCTATGGTTTCGATTTGGGGCTCACATTTAGATCCAGATGATGGAGTCTATATAGATATTTCTCCTGGAAATTTAGGTAATTTAGATTGTAGCCTGTATCCAACTGACTTTGCTGATTATGAAGATTTCTATAATTATATTGATGGAGGAACATATGAGGGGAATGGACATGCAGTTAACCCAACCACAGGTCAGCCCTATGCACCTAATATTGTAAAAAGAGGAGATTATACCAGAATATTAGCAGAATTTTGGGCTGATGGCCCAGAATCAGAAACACCTCCAGGTCATTGGTTTACAATCTTAAATTATGTACTTGATCATCCTCAGCATACAGGAAATTATAGAGGTACTACTCCGATGAATACCCTTGAATATCATGTCAAAGCATACTTCTTAATGGGAGCTGCCATGCATGATGCTGCGATAACTGCGTGGGGAATTAAAGGTTGGTATGATTACATAAGGCCTGTTAGTGCTATTAGGGGAATGGCTGAGATGGGGCAAAGTAGTGATCCTGCTTTACCTAATTATTCTCCAAATGGAATTCCCTTGGTAACTGACTATATAGAATTAGTGCAGCCTGGTGACCCACTTGCAGGCCCTGGCGATATCAATGTTAACAAAATTAAATTATACACATGGAAAGGTCATGATTTCATATTAGATCCTCTTACTGATTATGCTGGAGTTGGTTGGATCCTTGCGGAAAATTGGTGGCCTTATCAAAGACCTACTTTTGTGACGCCTAATTTTGCAGGTTACATTTCAGGACATTCGACTTATTCACGAGCAGCTGCTGAGGTTTTAACAACCTTGACTGGTGATGAATTTTTTCCTGGAGGAATGGGGGTCTTTCATACAGGTCAGAACGAATTCTTGGTATTTGAAAACGGCCCATCGGAAGACGTTACACTACAATGGGCTACTTATAGGGATGCTTCTGATCAAACAAGTCTTTCAAGAATATGGGGAGGAATTCATCCTCCAGCAGACGACCTTGCTGGCCGAAAGTGTGGAATCGAAATATCAGAAAAAGTCTTTAACCTCGCTGAACAATATTTTGAAGGTTTAGAAATTATCACAAGTTTTGATATTCTACCTGTCGATTCAAATTTTGAATGTAATGGAATCGGCAATACCACCGATATTACAAATTGGTTAGCAAATGTTTCAGCAATTGGAGAATGTGATCCAATAACAATTACAAATGATTTTACAGTTCTGTCCGATGATTGTGGGCTTACTGGTACTGCTACTGTAATTTTTACAGCAACTGATGCATGTGGAAACTCTGCTACAGAATCAGCAAGTATCACTATTGTTGATTCAACCCCACCTAGTTTTGATATGATACCTAATGCTTTAATTCTGGAATGTGATGGTAATGGTAACATAACCGAAATTTCAGATTGGTTGTCTTCAATAACGGCAATTGATTTATGTGGGCCTGCAGTTGTCACTCATGATTTTTCTACATTGTCAGATGGTTGCGGTGCAACTGGTACATCTATTGTAACTTTTGTAGCTACGGATGACTGTGGAAATTCTTCAACAATGACAAGTTCAATCACGATAAATGATACTCAATCACCATTACTTATATCTGCTCCAAGCGACTTAAATATCATTTGTTCTGGTGGTGGGAATGCTGCAGAAATAGAAGAATGGCTGTTAAATAATGGAGGTGCATCTGCCAATGATACTTGTGGAGAACTTTCTTGGTCTCATAACTTTTCTGGAATGACAGACCCAGTGTTGGGTGGGTCTATAGAGAATATAACTTTTACAGTAACCGATGAGTGTGGGAACCTTACTACCTCAATGGCTAATTTAGTGGTTGATTGTCAATTTGAAGATCCTATTTTGAGTGACCCATGTAGCTGTAATGGTGACCAATCTCAAAATGGAGCGATGGATGGAACATTCTCTGAAACTGTCCAAATTTTAGGCCCTGAAGGATTTAGTCTAGTTGTTGGTTCAGGTTCTATTGGATTGAATGACATTCTTGTTGGAGATGCAATCCCCGAAGTCAGTCCAGGAGTGTATGAAATAAATTTTGATCATAATGATAATTTGGGCTACGAACTTTACATTGAAATTGTTACCACTTCTGGTGCAATTCCATTGCTTGATGCAAATGGGAATCAGATGTTTGTAATTAATGCTTGTCAATATCCAATATTAGGTGATCCAGTGATTGAGACTATTGATTTTTGTCAAACAGACGAAGCAATCAATCTTAATGGAGCTACTTCTGAAATTCAAGGTCATCCTGGGACTGTATTCGCATCCATAAATGGAGCTGTTTTATCCTCCTTTGATCCTTCTGTTTTTGGTCCTGGCGTATATACAATTCAATGGACCTTTAATGGTGATTTTGTAAATAATCAAGATGGAACCACTGCAAATCCTGCTATTCCTGGAGGACTTGCCTGTGCTACTTATGTAACGCAAGAAGTGACAGTTCATTCGGGTGGTCAGCTAAACTGTAATGATCATGTGAATGTTAGTTTAGATGAAAATTGTGGATTAGGTCC
>JAHDIE010000027.1 GCA_020630955.1 Saprospiraceae bacterium | reverse complement strand
GAAGACTACATAAAAATATACAAGCCACCCATTCAGCACATCAAACTGATCAGAGTAATCAGAGTTTGTAGGACTCCAGCTCTAGGAGGCAAGGCCATTATCTGTAAATCATGCGGACACCGAAAAAATATTAAATTGAGTTGCGGACATTCTCATTGTCCTTTATGTCAAAATAAGAAGAGGCAGCTTTGGCAGGAAAAGAAATCGGATAAATTTTTTGACGTTCCATATGTTCATACAGTGTTTACCATTCCTCACGAGTTAAATAGCATAGCCAAAGCAAATAAAATCAAAATTAGTAAGACAACTAAATACAACCCATATGAAAATTCTATTGCAGAATGAGTCAATGGAATTCTAAAAAATGAATTCTTCATAAGTGATAGAAGAATGATGAAAAGTGGAACTCAAAAAATTGTTAATCAAAGTATTAATATTTATAATAATGGAAGACCACATTTGTCTTGTAATATGATGACTCTTTGTCAAACACACGCAAAAGGAAAATTCGAATTCAAGCAATGGGGTAAACATTTAATTACTGATCAATGGAATTAAACATTCTTATTATCCTAATTCAGTAAACCTATTTCAAAAACTATGATTATCAGCCTTTTACAGCGAAAGAAACACGTGAGAAATTTACATCGCATATAAATTGTTCTATAAAATAATTCCCAAATACCAAATTACTTTCTTTTAGGAATTACTCCAGAAAGCCTGAGCAGAGTCAATAAGAAAATCTCAAATTCCTAATTTCTTACCATAGATCAATTTTTAATACCATCTAAATCTTCACCTTTGTAAACAAAATCAGAGTAATGGATTATTGCCGAATAAGAGATTATCACTAAAGCCATTTATGACATAGCTAATTATCCATAAAAAATCCTTATCAAATTTCCAACAAGTGGATCGTCAAACATTCAAAGCCTTCATAAAAGTAATTACACAAGCATCAGTAGAAAACCTTGTTAGCACACAAAAGAAGCGTTTGATTCTTCTGTAATAGAAGTAATATTGGGATAAGAAGAAAAAGGTTTGAAAAGCTCTTTAATTCTTCCTTATGGTTTTTAAGATGATAATAAGGATTGGTTTGAAAACCTTAAAAAGATGAGAATCCTAGAGAAAAATTAACGATTTATATAAAAACAAAAGTCATGATAAAAAAGCTACTTGGCATTGCACCAAAACTAGAATCAGATGGATCATTTAGTCCTTCAAAGTTGGCACTTCGAATGGGTGTGCCTGACAAGACAGATTTTGAGAACATCACCTACAAGAAGTATGTTGGCAATAAAAATAAAATCTTGGTAATTTGTACGGAAGAAAAGAATCTGAAAATGAAAAATGGTAAGTTCTTTTCTACTGGAAATCATCCAGTGGAATCTTTATTACCTATGCTTCATTTAAAAAATGCTGGATTTGAATTTGAAATTTCGACACCAACTGGAAAACCGGCAATTTTCGAAATGTGGGCCTTCCCAAAGAAAGATGAACATGTTAATGCAATATATCAAGAACACAAGTCAAATTTTGAAAAACCGATAAGCCTTTCTGATTTCATCAACAAATCTTTCAACCAACCAGAAAGTTATGCAGCAATATTTATTCCGGGAGGTCATGGTGCCATGATTGGAATTCCAGAAGATAGGAATGTAAATAAAATTCTGAGGTGGGCATATGAAAATGAATTGTACACAATAAGTCTATGCCACGGACCTGGAGCATTTCTTTCAACGACTCTGGATAATAATGAATTTCTATACAAAGGATACAATTTAGCTGTATTTCCTGATTCAGTTGATAACCAAACACCAATGATTGGCTACCTACCTGGCAAAATGCCTTATGGGCTAAGTGAACAACTAAAATCTCTTGGAGCAAATTTGATGAACACAAAAATGGATAAAACAGTTTGTGTTGATAGAAAATTAATTACTGGATCAAGCCCATTAGCGTCAAATGAACTTGGCAAATTGGCTGCAAAAGAGCTGCTAAAAGGGGTCAACTGATAGATTTTTCAAAATAAAATACAAAAAATGGTGATTAGAATTAAAATTCTAATCACCATTTTTTTGCATAAAGATCCATTTATAGTTTTACGTTCGATATCTTTTTGCTCCATGTGTGTTCCGAAAATAGGTTTATACAGCTTTGCTTTTATGCAACCATTTTTAACAAGGAGAAAATAACCAGATTTATATCAACTAAGCAACTAAATAATATGAAGTTTCAAAACCGAAATACAATGGTGGAATAAAAAATATGGTAATTTAGATAAAAAGTTAGAAGCTAAATGATCTATATAACCAAAACAAACTATGTAGATCAACAGTAGTAATTTTGTGCAAATAGTAGAAAAATTTAATCTTGGTATTCGAGAATGAAAATTGTGGATATAGTATAGTTACTAAAATAATAATAGACTGCTTACCCAAGAGAATTCATTAAAAAAGGAAAAAGATCGCAAGAAAAATTATAAAATCTCTTTTGGGATCAATCATCAAAATACTGCCAATTTCTAAAGCTTTTTGGAATTTAAAGAACAAAGATTATAAAAATATTTAAAATTAATTCCTCTCAATCTATTATTAATTATGAAAATTAGAATTCAGATACTATTTATCTTATTTCCAATAATTGTAATCGGACAAGACACAAAACTCTCAATGTTTCAAAACATTGTTGGAAAAACTTGGAAAGCAGAAGGGAGCTGGGGAGACGGAAGTAAATTTTATCAGGAAACCTATTTCCACTATGATTTAGATAGCTTAATTGTACTTGCCGAGTCTACCGGTTTCGTGGATCTTAACCAAACTAAATTGGGTAAACGTAATCATGGCATAAGACAATATGATGCTATTTCTGAAGAAATATTATTTTGGGAATTTGATATTTTTGGTGGCTTAACCAAAGGTTCCGTATTCCAGGATGGCAAGAATATCATCTATCAATATAAATATGGTGATTCCAAAGTTACAGACATGTGGGAATATGTTAATGACACAACATATAACTTTAAAGTTGGTGAATACAAAAATGGGAATTGGTCTCAAATATATTTAACATCTCAATTTAAGCAAACCAACAATCTATCAGTCAATGAAATATTCTCTATTGCAAAAGAAAATTTAAATGGATCTTGGAGTTCACCAGCGTGGGATGGTCAATTAAATGAATCTTGGTCACTAGATAAAAATGGTCATCTCACCCAATCTTCTAGATACATTGAAAATCAAGAAATTCTTTTTGAGTCCCAAAACAAAATGGAAATTGTCGATAATGAATTAATTCTGTTTAGCATTATTAAAGGAAGTAATCCAAAAATATTCAAAGCTACCTCATGGACATCAAATAGCATAACTTTTGAAAATTCTGATTATAACAACCCCAATAAAGTAAAATATCATTTCATTTCTCCATCGGAATTCAAAAGGACCATTAGTGGAATAGAAGACAATAAACCATCCAGATATACTTTTAAATTCAAACTCGAATAAGATTCGTACTTTAATTAAAACTAAAGGGGAACCGAACAGGCTCCCCTTTAGTAAATAAAACTATTATTTAATCAGATAAAATCTTTTAGTTTTAATTACTCCTTCATTATTCTTATAACTTAGAATATAAATACCATTATTAAGGTGTGTTAAATCTTGTTGAACAACTCTTCCTGTTTCAATAGTCATCAAACCTACATTTCGGCCTAAATAATCGCAAATTAAAAGTTCTACATTTTTATCGCTGTCGCTTTTCCATTCTAAATTAAGGACACCGCTTGTTGGATTTGGAAAAACAGAAAGTTGATCAATATTTACCTGAATAGTTTCAATTTTGTCTAACTCGTTATACTCTTCTTCTACTTCCAGCTCCAAACTTACAGTTTCTAATATTTGAGTTTCACTAGGTGGTGCAATATAACTTCCATTTGATTCTCCAGTGACTACAATTGCATCAATATAAACTTTATCATTGTTTGCTCCAGCATCACATTGGAATCTAATCTGTGCATTACTTGCGAAGTTATAATTAACAGAACTTAATGAAACATTCATCGTATAATTTATTCCGTTCTGAAAATCTGGCCCTTTTGCATATGTTGCAATGGTCTGCCAACTGCTCCCATCAAAATATCTCAACCAAAAGTCTTCATTATTTTCCATTGAACTTCCTCTAAAACTAAACTGAATATTTACGGAAGTATAAGACGTCAAATCCATAATCGGAGAAGTCATTGAAGAAGATACCCCTGAGTTATCCCTTAAAAGTATTGAATAACTTCCCTCTGGAGAATTGGTTCCTGAATATCTAAAACAATCATTACCGCCATCTTGCCAACCGTCCCAGCCAGTCTCAAAATAAGATCCTAAAATTTCATTATTAATTGGTGGGTTGTCTGTTGTTGTTGAAGCCACATTACTAGGATTAGAAACATTCCCAGCAGCATCGTAAGCTTCCACATAAAAATCATAAGCAGTTCCAGATTCCAGCCCAGTAACAAAGTAATTCGTTGTTGTCGAAGTATTCAAGTAGCTTCCATTTTGATATATATCATAAGCTACAACACCAACGTCATCAGTAGATGCTGACCAACTCAAATCCGTAGAATTTTCGTTAGTATTGCTAGCAGTTAAATTAATAGGTGCGCTAGGTGCCTGCGAATCCACAACTGAGGAAGTTAGCACTGAAACAACATTACTAATATTAGAGATATTACCAGCAGCATCATAAGCCTCAACATAGAAATCATAACTTGTTCCTGCTAGCAACCCATTGACGCTGTAGGCGTTTCCGACTGAACTTGTGAGATAGTTGCCATCCTGATAAATATTATATCCAGTCACGGCAATATTATCATTAGACGCTATCCAATTTAAATCTGTGGTTGTCTCTGCTGTATTTGATGCCATCAAGTTTGTTGGAGTCGTTGGTGCCTCAGTATCAGTAGCACCACAACTATCCCAAACAAGATTAACGTATTCGGGATGATCAATAAATGGATTTCTGTTTCCTTGAATCGAATAAATCGCTTCATTTCTTTCAATTTCTTTGGTATCTACCGGATCGATATTATGCCAATTGATCAACATATCCAACATCCACTGTTCGAATCCTGGATAACTTGTACCATCTAATACTGCATCCGATTCAATTGTGTTGTTTTCCCACGAAGGAATCACATCCTCATATCTGGTCATCATATAAAAATATCCCCTTGCAAGATCTCCTTTGTATTCATCAATGGGTTCGAAAACAGATCCAGAATATCCAGGAATTGAAATTGAAGAAGACCCAAGTGCTGATCCATTATTGGTAATATGCGTTTCGGTACCTCCTTGGATTTCTCCATATGGGTTATTATTTCTTATCCCGTTGATCCAACCGTCCACAGGTACTACTGTAAACAAATCTGTGTATTGAGGTACTGAAGTACTACCACCCCACCATGACTTTGGAAAACTATGTTCGCGATTGTAACAATCCCCTTCACTTTGATAGCTACCACATTGTTCTGACCCAAAGGAAAATTCATTCTCCGATCCATAAGGATTATCAGAATACATATCCCAAACAATGACTTCATTCCCACTATCATTTAGATGATCATCGGTGGTCTGATAATGTGTCCAAAGACTACTATAACTGACTACTGTATGATTATTAATTAAATTATGTAATGTAGTCTTCAGATTTTCACAAGTTTCGTTTCCTATTCCGTCATAATAATTGGTTCCTCCTCCTGAAGTTGAAATTGATCCGGTTAAAGGATTTAATGCCAAATAATCCGGCCCACCTGTACAATTATCATTTGCAGCAAATATGAAGTAATAATATTCTGTATTTTCATTCAAGCCTAAAGAATTAATATCACTGCTGCTTGAATATTGTAGTACTTCACCATTTCCTAATACTGCACCACTATTATATTGAATACCATCTACTGGTATTGCTCCTAAAGAAGGGTCTTGGCTTTGTACAACCAGGAATTTATCCGCAGCACTATTAATAAAACTTGCTTGTATTGAATTGCTTGTTACCGTACCAAAGTTTAAATTATTTGCTTGGGCTATAGGCTCAAAACATTCGTTGGTTGCTCCAGATACACCTATCACAATATCATCTAACGCGAACTCATCTCTACTTCCAGATCCACCGGCGTCACTACCTGCCCATCTAATGTAAAAATCTTCACCAGAGGCAATATCAAGACCACTTAACACAATATTTTTAGATTCCAAAATCCAAGATGTTCCAGTTGAAGCTTGCGGCGAAGTGTAGTCAGCAGATGAAATCCCTGAATAACTACTATTAGTATATGATATTGACAAATTAAATGAGTTAGATCTATTTTGATCATTTCTAATAAAGACATTGTAATCAATTGTCATATCAGTTATGGTGGTGCCGCTGGTATTAAGCAATTTTAAAGTCAAAGTACCAGGTGTCCAGTCACTTCCAGTAGCTTGGATAGCAAGTGCTCTGTTCCCACCACCTACATCAAACCCATAAATTCCTCCTGTGGAGACACCACCATTGTTTGCTCCCCTAGCGTGATCACCTGAGGTATTGTTAACACCAAAATCTTTTGATCCATCACTCAAACCTGTCGTTGCCCAAGCATCTGCATCAAGCTGTCCACTGGATGGACTAGTCGAAAAACCCGAGCCCAAGAAATTTCCAGCATTAACTCCACTCACTGAGGAATCAAAATTAATAGTATAATTGGTATTGTTATTTGTAATGGTAAGTTGTGAAAAAGAAAAGCTAATACTCAGCAAGGAAATTACTGCGCAAGTAAAAATTCGTTTCATTATGATGTGTTTTGTGTTGTTTTAATTGACTTGATGAAACATACGAAAAGCATAAAAATATAGTATTTAATTTATATTATAAAAAATTAAATATGATTTTTCTCTTCAATAAACAATTTGATTCAGAACATCACAATTAAATATTTTAACTTAGATCAAATTCAAATATTATATGATGAGTAAAAGACTGGTCAAATACGCCATTGCATTGATACTCCTTTCTTCATGCAAGCAAGCTGTAGTAAGTCCAACGCATGAGAATCCAAATATGCTTTCAACAAAAATTGCTTTTGGATCTTGTGGCTGGGAAGGTCACCCTCTCCCAATTTTCAATAATATCGTAGAGCATGATCCCGATTTTTTTATTTTTCTTGGGGACAACATTTACGGAGACACGAAAGTTATGGATACGCTCAAGGCAAAATATAATCGATTGGGTAGCAAACCATCATTTCAAAACCTGAAAAATAATGTTCCAATTTTAGCCACATGGGATGATCATGATTATGGTTGGAATGACATTGGAAAACATTATGAATTTAAAGAAGCATCAAAGGAGATATTTTTAGATTTCTTTGAAGAACCAAATGATTCTGAAAGGAGGAAACATACAGGAATCTATCACACTCATTTCCATAAATATGGAGATCAAATTTTACAAATCATTTTATTAGATAATCGAACATTTAGAGATGATCTAATTCCTTATAATGGGGAATATGATGATGATAAAAGATATAATTTCTACCATCTAGACTATGCAAAGCATTCAGATCCTAGTAAAACATTATTAGGCGCAGAACAATGGGCTTGGTTAGAAAATCAATTGAGTAAACCAGCTGATTTGAGAATAATATGCTCAGGAACTCAGTTTGGAATAGAATGGAATGGATATGAAGCTTGGGCAAATTTTCCACATGAACAGAATAAAATGTTGGAATTAATAAAGAAAACCAAGGCAAATGGTGTAATATTTCTCACTGGGGATGTTCATTACTCAGAGATATCAAAACTAAAAACAGACTTCTACCCTATATATGATTTTACCTCAAGTGGCTTATCCTCAACTTGGAAATTTGCAACTCCAAACAAAAATAGAATCGAAGGTCCTATTATGGACAACCATTTTGGATTAATGACCATAGAATGGAACCATGAAGAAACCAAAATTAAAATGGAAACTTGGGATATTCGTGATAATCAAAGAATAGAATTCACCATACCAATCAGTGATCTACAGTTCAATTAAGTTAGCGAAGCACCATTATATTTTAGGTTAATTCGCAAATTTTACTGATAAATTGCTACTAATAAAAAATATTGGTAAGCCTAATCAACAGACATGATCAAGGATTAAAAAGACCTTTTTATTCAACTAAGCCAGAATTTTTAATCTATAACAGATAGCAAAATGACCAAGCTCAATAATTCTAAAATAATTTTTAAATTTTTATACTAGATACATTGCATAACTATGTATTATGTTATATATTTGAATCATGAATAGTGAATTTGTACAGAAATGGAAATCACAAGTCAAGAAAGGAACATTAGCTTACATCGTACTTAATGTACTCAATGGTAATGAATACTATGGCTATGAACTTATTGAAGAAATTAAGAAAAATACAAGAATAGAAATAGCAGAAGGAACTTTATATCCTTTACTCAATCGATTAAAAAAAGAATTCTTGGTTGACTCAAAATGGGTTGAACAGGAATCAGGCATACCAAGAAAATACTACACGTTAACAAAGGAAGGAAAGAGTACATTAAAAGGAATGCAAGAATATTGGCAACATCTTGAAAAATCAATAAAAAGAATCAGTAAATGAAGGCGATTAAATTTAAAAATAGTGCTGCACAAAAAGTATATGCGGATTACATGAAACGCATGAAAAGAATGGTGGCCACCCTACCATCCGAAGATCAGGCAGATATTTTAATGGAATTTAATAGTCATATTTATGAATCTACAATAGGAAGTATCGCAAACCAAGAAGTTGATGACTTAATGGATGTTATCCAAAAGCTTGGCAGCCCAGAAGAAGTCTTAAAACCCATGATTGCTGAAAGAAAATTAATACAGGCAACAAAATCATTTAACCCCTTTCATGTCTTTAAGGCACTTCTATTAAATATAGGAAATGGGATATCTTATATTTTTTTTGCATTACTTTATCTCATTTTGTTTGCTTTCCTTTTTACCATTATTGCAAAAATGGTCACACCTGATCAAGTCGGTTTGTTTTTCAAAGACGGTTCATTTAGAGTATTAGGTTCAGTTGATACTGCTACCATTGAAAAATATAATTACAAGGAGGTATTGGGCAACTGGTTTATTCCAGTTATGACCTTGATCTCAATTGCTTGGTACCTATTAATCACCTTTTTACTTCGCTTATTGCGACCGAAAAAATAATTTTTTTACTTCAATACATAGCATTACAATGTATATTGTTAAACAATATAAAAATCAAAAAATGAAAACTTTAGCTTTAACTATCCTCATGTTTCTCTCCACAATAACAATTGCTCAAGATTACAATTTGGACATAATTAGAGATTCTATCAAACAACATCTAGTATCAGAAAATATTCCAGGGATGTTTGTGTCGATTGTAAAAAACAAGAAATCCATATTAGAAGAAGGTTTTGGTCTTGCTGACCTTTCAACCAATACAAAAACTGATTCAAAACATCTCTTTAGAATTGGTTCGATCACAAAAATTTTTACAGCGATGGCTATTTTAAAACTAGCCGAAGAAGGAAAGTTCAATCTAAATGAATCTTTGAAATCATTGGCCCCAGAAATAATATTTCAAAATAATTATTCACCAAACTTCAAGGTAAACATAAAAGATTTACTTGGTCATAGAGCAGGTTTTGACGACATGCATCTTTCTGCATTCACTCATGAGCGTCCATCAGGGATGTCAGCATTTGATGAAGTCATGGCTTACGACAAATCGCTAAAAGCAAGATGGGAACCAGGATTGGTTCACTCCTACTCAAATCCAGGTTATTCAATTCTTGGATATTTAATTGAAAAATATAGTGGCCAGAATTATCAAGATTATATCCTAGAGAAAATAATTCTTCCTTTAGGAATGAAATACACCCACTTTACCAGTCAAACAAAAGAGAAATTTCCTAATCACAAATTAGCTGAAGGATATGATTTGAAAAATGATCAAATTGTTAATGCAAAAAGAGAAGCACTAATAGGCGAGGCCGCTGGGGCCCTACTTAGCAATGCCGAAGATATGTCCAAACTTGTCCAATACTTCTTGGATGAAAGTCATCGCGATAGTCTAAATATTATTTCAAATTCCTCATTGAAATCAATGGAACAATTTCATGGCATTTTAGATAATACCATAAATTTAGAAGATGGTTATGGGCTTGGATTATACACTTCGCAATTAGGAGAAAAAAATTATCAATTTTGGGGACATAATGGTGGCATAAATGGTTTTTTATCATATTTCTATTATTCGAAAGAACTAGATTTAGGCATTGCCATGAGTGCTAATTTACCAGCAGGAAGTCGACAACTTATTGAAAGCATTATAGACCAATTAACAAAGCACATAGATAAAAACAAAACAAAGCTGGAGGACGGAGATCTCAATTCATTTAAAAACTACGAAGGTTGTTATCAAGTTGTCTCTACTCGAAATGAACTGTTTAGAATATTTATGCATCTGTTTGCCACAACAAATTTGACGATTGAAGGCGATAGTTTGTATATGAAAAATTTCTTAAACCAGGCTCATGGTTATTCCTTAAAGAAAAATGCAAGTTTCCAACGTGCGGGCAAATCATATTCAACATTACATTTAACTGAATTTCAAGGCAACCAAGTTCTTTTCTATGAAGGGGATTATTTACAAAAAACCAATAGTCTGAAATTTTGGTGTATGAGAATTCCTATAGGACTCTCCTTTCTAACTGCTATACTCTGTCTATTAAATTTAATCATAAGATTAATCGCCAAAATATTTAAGAAAGGAAATTGGAAATCAATAAAAGACTTAGTCATCTACTCTTTACCTGTTGTTTGTTTTGGTCTTACTTGTATGTTGTTTTTAGGAAATTCAGGACTCGAAGACCTAGATAAACTTGGAAAATTTAGTATTACTTCTTTTTTGATTTTTATATTAAGTGTTGGCATTTTAATTTTTGCCATTTTATCCTGTATCCATTTCTATAAAAATAAAGGCTCTCATATGGCTTCAAAAATATTTTTCGGTACCAGTTGCTTTTCATCAATGTTCTTGGCTTTATATTGCTTGAAACTGGGTTGGATTGGAATGGCAACTTGGATTTATTAGATGGTCTAATCAGGGGATTCATCTTTATCAAGACAGTTTTAGAATAGCGCCTTGATTAGCTTTACAGCAAAACAAATAATAGATGAAAGCAAAAAAATACGACATCATCATTATAGGAGGAGGGTCAGCAGGTTTAGGCGCAGTTGGAATGGCCCGTGAATTAGGATGGAAGCCACTCCTAATTGATAGCGAGGAGAAAAATATTGGTGGGGACTGCCTTAATTATGGTTGCGTGCCAAGCAAGGCATTGATTCATATTGCAAAACAATTCAAAGGGGCAATGAAGTCAAGCAAATTTGGCTTAAAGATCGAAGGAAAAGCAGATATGAAAAAAATACTAAATTATGTCCATCAAAAACAGGCAGTTATAAGACTTCATGAAAGTGCAGATTATATTCGATCACAAGGAATAGATCTTGAAATCGGAATAGCTTCATTTGTCGACAAAAATACTGTCAAGGTGGGAGAAAACTATTTTACATCAGATAAAATTATCATCGCCACTGGTTCTCGCCCAAGGTATATTCCTTTCAAAGGAATTGAAAAGGTAAAAGTATTTACCAATGAAAATTTATTTTATGAGATGACAGAATTGCCTGATCGGCTTCTTGTAGTTGGAGCTGGCCCTATCGGTTGTGAAATGGCACAAACTTTTCAAAGATTTGGTTCTAAGGTTACTATTATAGACCGGTCGGCAAGGATTCTTATGAAAGAAAGAGAGGAATTCAGCAATATTCTAAAAAATCAATTGGAAAATGAAGGTATAAAAATAATAAGCAATGCAAATCTAGAAGCATTTACTGATGCCACTTCCGCAAATGTGTCAATTGAAGGAGAAGAAATTATACAAATTAATTTCGATGCAGTTCTTATGGCTGTTGGAAGAGTTCTAAACCTTGAAAAACTCAATGTTGAAAATGCTGGAATAAAAACAACTGAAAGAGGAAAACTAATTTTGGATAACTACCTTAGGACAAGCAATAAAAATGTTTTTGCTTCAGGCGACGCAGCTGGTATGTACCAATTCTCTCATGGTGCAGAATTACACACACGAATCCTTACACACAACTTCAAGCATAACTTTAACAAAAAGCATAATGCTGATCACCTTTCTTGGGTAACATTTACTCAACCAGAAATTGCAACATTTGGCTTAACTGAAGATCAATTGGTTAAGCATAAAATAAATTACTGGAGACAAGATCAGGACTTCTCTAAAGATGATCGAGCCATTGTCGATGAATATACTTATGGTAAAATCACCTTATTCCTAAGCCAAAAAACATTTTGGAATAAAAAAAGAAAAATATTAGGGGGTTCCATCATTGCTCCAAATGCTGGAGAACTTATGCAGGAATTGACCCTTGCCATGGAGGCAGAACTTCCAATTGATAACATTTATCATAAACTATATGCTTATCCGGTAGCAAGTAGAATAAACCAACAAACAATTATGGGTGTTATTCAAAATGATGAGCTTTAATAATTAATTTTGTTTTGGTTTACCCAACAATACCCATCATTCCCAATTCTAGTTTTTGCTTTGCTCCTCCTTCTGCAATGGATTTATAGATTGATTCTACGATGATCATATCTCTTTTACCCATTTCTCCTGGTGCCACATTTTGTGAAGCAAATAATATATGTTTGGCAAAATCATCCATTTGTAGAGCCTGCTGACTTCTATGTTCAAACTTTATCTTTCGACCATCTGATGTATTGCCTTCTAACGGCCCATAACTATTAGCAGGACTTAACTCAACCCAACCATTTTCAAAATTTGAATACATTCGATTGGCAGAAATATTATGTGATGTCATCATATTGCCAACTGCCCCATTTGAAAATTCAAATTGTGCAGTAATGGTCTCATCGGTTTCTTTAAAGTACTCAGCTCTTGTGCTAAATTCTTGAGCCATAACACTTATAGGATTTTGCCCACTTCCGTAAATGCATGACTGGATTGAATATACACCCATATTCATCAATGCCCCTCCACCGGATAATTTTTTATTTAAACGCCATTGGTTTGGATGTGTATCAGAAAAATATCCTGCATCTGCAGCTACATACCTAAGATCACCATAGTGTTTTTCCGCAACAATTCGTTTAACCTCTTGTGTGTATGGTTCAGAATGCAAACGATACCCTACGCTTAGCTTTACACCAGCTCGCGCACAAGTATCTATAATCTCATCACACTCGGCAACATTTAAAGCCATCGGCTTTTCACAAATTACATGCTTACCGGCTTCAGCAGCCCTAATGGAATATTCTGCATGCATTGAATTGGGCAAAACAACATAAACTATATCAATTTCTTTATTCTCTTTAATAGCATTAAAATTTTGATAGGAGTATATATTTTTTTGGTCAATATTATATTTTTTTGACCAAATTTTTGCCTTCTCAGGGGTACCTGTTACAATACCTTTTAGTTGACAAAATTCTGTTTCCAACAAGGCAGGACCAAGCTGATATTGACTATATGAACCAAGCCCAACAAGAGCAACACCTAACTTCTGCTTTGACTTTAAATTTTTATCCGTGCATGCTATCGCTCCAAACCCAGATGACGCTATGGCCAACAACATATTTTTATTAAAACCTCTTCTTGTAATCATAGAAAATTATTTACGTAAGTATAAGGTAGAAATAATTAAATAAAAAAGTAGGTTTGAAAAATCAAACCTACTTTATAAATAAAATCATAAAAGTTATATAACATAGGATCAACACATGTCTTTAAACTGCCGTTGCTAAATCCAATGAAGGCACAATAGGAAAATCGATAGGTACATCTGTTGTTTTATGAAGATAATTTGTTATTGTTTTTTCTCCAACCAACATGATCGTATCTATAAGATTCTCTTTAGTCCATCCTTCATTAAAAAAGTTTTCAACCAACTCTGGATTTGCTTCTCCTCTATTCTCAGTAAGATTCTTTGCAAGTTTTGCCAATGAATCCAATTTAGTATCAAACGGAGCTGTTCCTGCCCTAAGATCCAAAATTTGATCAGTTGAATATCCATTCATTCCAGCAATGGCAGTATGGGCTGAAAGGCAATATTGGCATTGATTAACTTCACTTACTGCCAAATTTACAACCTCTTTCTCTTTCGCTTTTAAAGAAGACGGAGCATTTGCAAAGTCTAGATAATTCTTCAGTGCATTTTCACTATATGCATAGGTTGCATAAATATTTGGAACAAATCCTAAACCCTTTTGAAGCTGATCAAAAATAGCTTGATTGGTCGGACTTACTTCATTTCTTGTTGGTACTTTAAATTCGATTTTCATAATTATTAAATTTTTAGATTTTTGAATAAGCGTATTTGCTTTTTAATTTCAACACAAAGATGAGAGCATGTTCAGTCGATAATTAGGTGTACAATTCCCAAAAAAATGTCAATTATTCCCAACTACCTTTTCTAAAATTTTATACAATAAAAAAAGCCAAGCTTCTCAGTGAAACTTGACCAATTTGGATAACCTATTAACATCCTTATTCTACCGTGATGGAATACTTGTCTGTAGGATTTAACGGACAAAAATATTCGTATATACCTGATTCCAAATTTATAATGCCTGTTAATGAACTAGATCCATTCTTTACTGGTTGTTTTACATAAGCTTCCTTGATATGATCTGAAGCATCATATTTACCAGCTGGAACCAAAACAAATCCAACTTCATGATCAACCCCATTATTGGCAATTTCGAATTGATAATTACCTGGTTCTACAGTCATAGCTTTAACTTTGAAGCTACCAGGTACCTGCCCTAATTTGATGGTCTCAACATCATCTAAAACCGTTATTTTGTACTTCGGGGTTGGGTTAAGGGGACAAAAATATTCATAAGAACCTGAAACTAAAGTAACCACATCAGTTGAAGAACTTTTACCTTCGGCAACCAGCGATTTTACGTAAGCATTTTTAATATGGTTGGCTTCATCATATTTACCTTCAGGAACTAGAACAAATCCAACCTCATGGCTTACACCTTCATTAAAAATTTCAAATTGATATTCTCCAGGAGTTATGACCATTGACTTTGTATCAAATTCTCCTTTCGTTTGAACTAGTTTTAGGTTTTGAACTTGTGCAGTTGTAATAGTAATGCTGAATAAAATCAATCCAATCATTGCAAATAAACCTCTTTTCATTTTTATTTTTTTTGATTAACAATTATGAGGCAAAGATGCAGTCAACATGATTGAAACAAGAGGTAAACATTTCCTTAAAAAAGGTAGATTTTTCCCTTCTGAAATTTAATTCATTTATTCAGAAAGTAGAGACATTTTGGATTTTTTAAAAGCATTTGGACTCTGTCCTTCGTGTTTTTTAAAAAACTTGGAGAAATGGCTTGAATCATTGTATCCTAATTCCATAGCAATCTCCAAGTTTGATTTATCAGAATACAATAATAATCTTTTTGCTTCTAAAATTATCCGGTCATTGATATATTGCAAAGGAGTCTTGTTTCCATATTTCAAGAATAAATTCGATAAGGTTTTTGGCGACTTATACAACATTTTTGCATAGTCTTTAACCTGATGCATCTGGCGAAAATGTTTCTCAACCAACAAATTATATTCTCTGATCACATTAAACTTACCGCTGGATAAATTTGGATCAACCATTTTTTGTTTTGCCATTCTCGTAGAAAGAATGAGTAAACGTTTTAACAATGATCGCAACATCTCTCCTTGCAAATAATCTTTAATTTTAAGATCATCTTCAAACATTGTTTTCATTGTATTAAACTTGTTGACATCTTCTGATGAAAGTTTAATAACAGGAGCTTCCGAGGATCCAAAAAATAGAAACCCATTGCATGAAACTTCTTCATCATGGGTTTGTACACAAAAGAATTCTTTATTAAAAACAAAGGAGACCAAGCTATCATTATCCATTGGAATCTCTAGGTTATTCAAAGGAGTGCAGAATATAACCTCATTCTCTTTAAGCTCTACATTGTAATCATCTACTTTTAAGCTAGTTGTTGGCATCCTATTCCAAATTATTTTATATAATCCATCAGTTTCCAATAAGTGCTGCGATTGATTACAACTAAAATCTGTCATTGTAAAGACATCTTCATCCTTAAGACTTGAGTAAGATAATTTCATATAAGTAATAATAATATTATACTATAAAAGTTTCAAAATAAAGTTACACAATGATCTAATTAACATCTCTCAAAAAAAAGAGCTTGCGAAAATATCAAGAATTAAAGTAGGGATAGTATTGAACCATTTGAAAATAAAACAACTCTTCCACACTTTTGAGAATTTATTGTATCTTCCAAATGAAATTGAAATCACAGATGAAAAAAAGAAACAAAAATAAATCAAGAAGAAAATTCATTAAAAATAGCGCTTTGGCAGGAGGGTCATTTTTAATTGTTCCGCGTCATGTATTGGGTAAAGGTTATTTAGCGCCAAGCGATCGTCTTAATCTTGCAGCCATTGGTTCCGGAGGCAAAGGATATAGCGACATTAGAAACGCCGCAGACAATGGGACCAATCAAGTTGTTGCACTTTGTGATGTAGATAGCAAGGCAGCGGAAAAGGCTATGACCGAATTTCCAAAAGCAAAGTTCTATAAAGATTTCAGATTGATGCTTGAGGAAATGGGTGATGATATTGATGCCATCACCATTTCAACACCAGATCATGTACATGGAATAGCTGCCTACGCAGCCATTGGCTTAGGCAAACATGTCTATGTGCAAAAGCCGCTCACCCACAATATTTATGAAGCAAGAAAACTTACTGAAGCAGCTCGAAAACATAAGGTAGTTACTCAAATGGGAAATCAAGGCGCTTCACATCCTGGGCAAGTTCAAATGAGACAATGGTTCGATACTGGATTAATCGGCGATGTACATACTGTAGAAGTCTGGACCAATCGACCTGTTTGGCCACAAGGTATTCCTGTACCAACCGAAAAGACTCCCTTGCCGTCTCATCTATCAAATGATGATTGGGATCTTTATATCGGTCCAGCCAAACATGTTGACTACCATCCACTATATTATCACTTCAAATGGAGAGGTTGGTGGAATTTTGGAACAGGTGCATTGGGGGACATGGGTTGCCATATCATTGATATTCCTTTCAAGACCATGGGGCTTGGATATCCAACTAGTGTTGAAGCAAGTGTAGGTGCTGTTTACAAAAGAGACTGGAACCCAGAGTATATTCCTGAAGGTTGTCCTCCCTCTTCTAGGGTTCAGATTAATTTTCCTGCTTCGGAAAAAAACAATAAAGCCGTCAAAATGATTTGGTCAGATGGTGGTATAAGACCTTTTCATCCAGACCTTATTCCAGCAGAAGATGATCTCGGCGGAGATGGTTCTTACAATGGGGTAATTATGATAGGTGATAAAGGAGTAATCACCTGTGATGTCTATGGAACAAATCCAAAATTGTATCGAAAAGGAGAAGAAGTTCTAACCATGCCAAAAGATTTTGACGGTGGCAACAAGTACCTAGACTACCCAGAATTGGGACATCAGAAGTCTTGGACGGAAGCTTGCAAAGCTGGATTCAATAGCAAGGAGCACCTTGCTCTGACATCGTCATTTGATTATTCGGGACCTTTGACAGAAACGGTCTTGATGGGAAATCTAGCCATACGATCTTATAACCTTTACCATGAAAATGGCAATGGAAGCAGAGACTATTTTGGACGTACTAAGTTGCTATGGGATGGTCAAAAAATGAAGGTCACCAACCTAGAAGAAGCCAATCAATTTGTAAAAAGAGAATATCGAAATTCCTGGGATTTGATATAATTTCAATTAATCTAATGAAATGTGATCGAGAATGAAAATTTTGATATGTAGTATTGGTTCTCGAGGGGACATTCAGCCTTTTTTGGTTTTGGGAGAATATCTCTCACAACATGGTCATGAAGTGCATTTCGCTTCCGCAAATATCTACCGCGAAATGGCGATACCATATCATCTCACCTACCATTCTTTTGATGGAGACTACGCTTCTATAGTTAGTGATGAAAAAATGAAAGAATTGGTTGGTAAGAATCCATTTACCGTAAGGAAAAACTTGAAAGAAAAAGTATATCCAATCATTCAAAATTCTATACAAAAATTTTACGATTTATCTGATTGGGCGGATGTGATAATCTATCACCCTAAAAGTCTTGTTGATTGTTTTGGCTCAGAAATTCAACATAAGTTGATCAAAGCCTATGTGATTCCAGCATTCACTTCTACCATGGAATTTAAAAATCCAATTTTAGAATTTTTACCCTTGCCTAAATTCCTAAATAAGTTTTCTTACACATTGGTTAAGACTTTGATGAACACTGTCAAAACTCCAATTAAAAATTTTAGGAAACTAAATGGCTTGCCTAAAAAACCACTCTATTTAGAAACACCAATTATATATGGCATTAGCCCAAGTCTACTGCCAAGACCAAAAGATTATCCAGTTGATCATAAATTTTTAGGATTTTGGTTAAAAAAATCAAAAGGAAAGCTCAATGATCGAATTATCAACTTCTTATCAAAGAATAGAGAATCACTAATCATTACATTTGGAAGTATGCCTTACAAGTCTAAAATCAATATCAACACCTTTATCAAGGAAATTTTAAATCATTTTAATTTAGATATTTTAGTGGTTAGGGCTTGGGGTTTAAAACATGCAGAAATAGAAGAGAACGAAAATGTATTGGCCATAGATCAAGCACCTTTCGATCTGTTGTTTCCACGTGCTAATTATGTCATGCATCATGGTGGTGCCGGCACAACTGCTACAGCCATAAGGGCAGGTATCCCACAATTCATTTGTCCTATCCTTCACCCTTTTGGTGATCAATTATTTTGGGGGAAGCTTATTGAAAAAAACAGGATTGGAGTAAAGCCAATCCCTTTAAGCAAACTTAATTCCAAAAAGCTTATCAATGCAATCAATATCCTTAGAAAAAAAGAACTAAAAGTTAATTGCAGCAACTTAAGTATTAAGGTGAAACAAGAGGATGGTCTATCCAATGCTCTTCGATTCATAGAAGCCTGTAAAAAATAACTTTATTCATTTATAATACGATAATTTTAAGAAGCTTTAACCTGTCCAAAAATATTTAACTATATTAGAAATTCGGTATCATTTTGATGCCAAAAAAACATTTACCGAGAGTAAAAAAACAAAACAAGAATGCAAATTATCAATTCAGATAAGCAATACGATGCGATTGTGGTTGGATCAGGTGCAGGAGGAGGAATGTCTGCACATATCATGGCCAACAGTGGAATGAAAATAGCGGTTGTTGAGGCGGGACCATTCTTCGATCCCAAGGATCCAGAGACCATGACGCAAATGAAATGGCCTTGGGAATCTCCAAGAAGAGGTGCCAGTACCAACAGAGCTTTTGGCGACTTTGATATGTCCTATGGAGATTGGGAGGTAGAAGGAGAGCCTTACACCAAAGAGCCAGGCACTGAGTTTCTATGGTGGAGATCAAGAATGCTTGGAGGTAGAACAAATCATTGGGGGAGAATTTCTTTAAGGTTTGGCCCTACTGATTTTAAACATAAAGATGTAGATGGATTGGGTGAAAACTGGCCCATCGGTTATGAAGACATCAAACCATACTACGACAGGCTGGACAAATTGGTTGGTGTATTTGGAACCAATGAAGGATTACCCAATGATCCTGATGGGTTCTTTCTTCCGCCACCCAAGCCTAGACTGCACGAATTGTACTATATGAAAGGTGCAAAGAAAAGCGGTATTCCTGTATATCCATCAAGATTATCAATACTTACAAAAAGAATCAATAAAGAAAGAGGGATTTGCTTCTATTGTGGACAATGTAATCGATCGTGCAATGCCTATGCAGATTTTTCATCAAGTTCAGTTTTTATAATTCCTGCACAGAAGAATGGACAAATAGATTTGTACACCAACTGCATGGTTAAAAATATAACCACCAATGATGAAGGAGCGGCTACTGGTGTTTCCTTTATCAATAAGGATGACATGCGAGAATACAAGCTAAAAAGTAGAGCTGTAGTTTTAGGCGCTAGTGCCTGCAGTTCAGCACGTATTTTAATGAATTCAAAGAGTGCACAACATCCCAATGGTATAGGAAATAGCAGTGATCATGTGGGAAGATATCTGCACGATAGTACTGGTGCTGGTCTTTCTGCTTTTGTCCCTGCATTGATGGATAGAAAAACATATAACGAAGATGGAGTTGGTGGACTACACGTCTACAGTCCTTGGTGGGGCGACAATTCTAAGCTTGATTTTCCTCGCGGGTATCATATTGAAATGTGGGGAGGACTTGGAATGCCTGCCTATGGATTTGGTTTTGATGTAGAAGGCATGAACAAATATATTGGAGGCATGGTTGGTGGTTATGGTGATAAACTTCGGAAAGATGTCAAAAGATTTTTTGGCGCTGTCATTGGAATGGCTGGAAGAGGTGAGTCGATAGCTCGATACGATAATAGATGTACTATTGATCCGAATACCGTTGATAAATTTGGAATACCTGTATTAAAGTTTGATTACAAATGGTCAGATTACGAACGTCTTCAAGCAAAACATATGGTTGATACTTTTGAAGAAATTACACATAATATGGGAGGAACAGTAATTGGAGAAAAACCAGGAAAAGAAAAAGATTATGGACTTCTTGCTCCTGGACAAATCATTCATGAAGTGGGAACAACCAGAATGGGCAATGACAAACGAACTTCAGTAACAAACAAATGGCAACAGTTGCATGACGCTAAAAATGTTTACATCGTTGATGCAGGACCATTTACTTCTCAAGCAGACAAAAACTGTACTTGGACAATAATGGCACTTTCTATGAGAGCCACAGAACATTTGGTTGAACAATTTAAGAAGAAAGAATTATGAAAAGAAGAGAGACATTAAAGACCTTATTGATCGGAGGAATTGCAGGAGCTACTATCCCGATGCAAGGTTGCAAAACCGATGCTGCAGAACACGTTGAAGAAGTTCTGACAAGTGGTTCATTGTATGGACGAACTCCTAGTGAAAAAAATCATGATGAAAGGGTTAATGGAGAAGAATTTCTCAATGAAAGCGAAATTGCTACGATTGCCACCTTGTGTGATATCATCCTACCTGCAACGCCTTCTGCAGGCTCAGCTACTGATGCTGGAGTACCAGAATTTATAGATTTTATTGTTAAAGATCTACCTGCTCACCAGCTACCCATAAGGGGGGGTCTTATGTGGTTGAACGGAGAATCTACCTTGCGATACAATAAAGCATTTGTGGATTGCAGTGATGCTGAACAGAAAAGTATAATTGACGATATCGCATATCCTGATCCAGAAAATAAGAAACCAGAAATGTCGCAAGGTCGAGCTTTTTTTAGACGAATGCGTAACCTGACTTTAACTGGATATTATACGACAAAAATGGGAATTGATGATCTTGGCTACGTAGGTAACCGTCCAAATCTTTGGGATGGTGTTCCACAAGATGTTTTGGACAAACATGGTCTATCCTATCCAGAAGAATGGATGCCAAAGTTTGTCAATCATGACAATAGAGATATCCAAGCTGAATGGGATGAGCAAGGCAATTTGATAAGTTGATACTTTTATAACTTATCACCATATTTATCCACAAATATGTTGTTGAATAAAGAAAGTATTGTCATCAATTGAATTTCAAAGCATGAAACTTTTAAAGACATTATTTCTTTGTTTATTTATTGTACCACTCCATGCACAAACCTATATAGCTGGTGAGAGTTATTTCGGCATCAATGAATACACTGAATACATACATGGCAATCTACCAATAATCATTTCAGCACCACACGGTGGTGACCTAAAGCCCAATGAAATAGCAGATAGAGATTGTCTTAATTGTATCATCATCAATGACTCTTTCACCCAAGAATTATCACGGGAGCTTGCCACAGCAATTTTTGAAATTTCTGGATGTCATCCACATGTAATTATCAATAGACTCCACAGAGTTAAGTTGGATGTTAACAGAGAAATTATAGAGGGAGCAAATGGTGATTTACTCGCAGAAGAAGCATGGCATAGCTACCATGATTTCATTGACCAAGCACAAAATTTTGTTTCTAACAATTCTGGCAGTGGGCTATTTTTAGACATCCATGGTCATGGACACGAAATTCAGCGACTAGAACTAGGATATCTTTTATCAAAGAGTGATTTACAAAATGACAATCTTAACAATAATTTTTTTATCAACAAATCAAGTATAAAAAGTTTGGCTCAAAACAATCTATCAAGCTCAAATCTTGAAGACTTAATAAGAGGCCCTTACGGTTTAGGCAACATCATATACGAAAGTGGATTTGATGCAGTTCCCTCCATCGAAGATCCCTACCCAAACACATCTGATGATTACTTTTCTGGTGGTTATAATACCCAACAATATGGATCTAGAGATCAAGGCAGAATAGATGCCATTCAAATTGAATGCAATAGAGATGTAAGATTTGATGAAACAACAAGAAAAATGTTTGCCGATAGTCTTGCAATAGATTTAATTGAATATATGGAAACTCACTATCCTAATTTTACACTTTGCAATGTAACTGCTGTTAATACAATTTCTATAGATGATTTCAATATCTACCCTCTTCCTTTTCATGAGTCTTTACATATCAATTCTTTAAAGAATTTTAATAAAATTAACATATACGATATTTTTGGACAACTCATAACATCATATCAATTTCTAGGCTCAAATCTCATTATTGATACCGCTATGTATCCAAAAGGAAATTACATTTTAGAACTTAGCAATCACTCTTCAATTAAAATAAAAAAAATGATTATCAAGATTTAATGAAATTGAGAATTTAATCATTCTTTTGGCTCAAATGAAGATTAAAACAAAATAAAATTTTACCTTGATAAGTAGAAAATTATTGTCCTAGACATTCTTTCAGAAACCAACTACAATGAACAAATCAATATTCTTTGCTGCCTTAATTACATTCGTTTCTATTTTCAATTTTCAAAATTTTGCTCAGATTGTAACTGAGGACATGCTCATCGACCAAACATATCGAAACATTGGTCCATCTAATCAAGGTGGAAGAATTTCTGATATTGAAGCAGATCCAAATGATTTTAGAAAAATGTACTTTGCCGCTGCCTCTGGCGGCGTTTGGAAAACGATAAATGCTGGAACAAGTTGGACTCCAATATTTGATGATTATGAAACAGCATCGATAGGAGATATTGCTTTGGATCCAAATAATAGTGACGTCATTTGGGTTGGTACCGGAGAAGCAAATAATCGAAACTCCGTTTCATGGGGAAATGGAATTTACAAATCTAGTGATGGCGGAAAAACCTTTGAAAACCTAGGTTTAGAATCAACCCACCAAATTGCAAGAGTATTGGTAAACCCAGAGGATTCTGATGATGTATGTGTTTGTGCCATTGGTCACCTTTGGGGCTATAGCGGCGAAAGAGGTCTTTTTCAAACAAAAGATGGGGGAAAAACTTGGAAAAAATTGGATAATGGTCTTCCAAATGATGGCAAAACAGGTTGCACTGATTTGGTGAGAGATTCTAAAAATCCTAATATTCTTTATACTGCTTTTTACCATAGACTAAGACAACCTTGGAATTTTGAAAGTGGAGGTGAAAAAGGAGGAATTTACAAATCTTTGAATGGTGGAGCATCATGGAGCAAATTGACAGACGGGCTTCCAGAACCGACAGGAAGAATTGGACTTGCTATCTATGAAAAAGATCCAAACATTCTTATGGCAATCGTTGAGGCAGAAAAAACCGATACACTTGCAATACCTGGAAGTGGAGTTTATAGGTCCGAGAATGCAGGAGCAACTTGGAAATACGTCAATACTTATAACAATAGACCATTCTATTATTCCCAAATTAGAATCAACCCTCACGACGATAAAAGGGTATATGTTTTAACGACAACATTCATGGTATCTAATGATGGAGGAGATACTTTCGTAAATGGTAGTCCAGATTATGAAGTACATGGAGATTTTCATGCAATGTGGATAGATCCTTTAGAAAAAGACAGATACTACCTTGGTGCAGACAAAGGATTGTCTTTGACCCATGATCACGGTAAACATTTTCAATTGTTTGATAACCTACCTATAGCACAATATTATAGAATTAATTTTGATTATAGAGACCCTTTCTATGTATATGGTGGCTTGCAAGACAATGGTTCATATGCTACAGCTAGTTTTTCACGAGATGCCCGTGGCATATTAAATGACTCAAATTGGAAAATGCATTGGGGAGATGGTCAAGATTCAGGCTCTAACCCCAATGATTGGACTGACATGTATAGTTCCATGGAAAATGGTAGCTACTTTAAATACAATCCTAAAACCAGAGAAATTAAAAGGATCAGTCCAAATGTTTTTACAACTTCAAACTATCATGACTACATAGATAAAAACATTAAGGACAAGAAATCTGAAGTTAGATTCAATTGGTCTGCACCTTTGGTTATGTCACCTCACAACTATGACCATATTTATGTTGGAGGAAATCACCTTTACCAATCAACCAACAATGGAAAAGACTGGAAAATTATAAGTCCTGATTTGAGTAACAATGATCCGATAAAAAAACTATACGGAAAAAGTGGAGGAATAACACCTGACAACACTGGTGCAGAAACCCATTGCTCAATAACAGGGATATCAATTTCACCATTAGATGAATCCTTGATATGGGTTTGTACTGATGATGGCAATGTACAACTAACCCAAAACCATGGTTCACTTTGGACCAATACAAGAAAAAATATTATTGAGGTTCCAGACGGGATTTGGGCTAGTAAAATTGAAGCTTCAAATCATAAGAAATCGAGAGCCTATGTAAGTTTCGATGGTCACAGGTCAGACCATTTCGGAACATACATTTACAAAACAGAAGATTATGGAAGAACTTGGGATAAGATAACGAATGGAATTGATCGCAATGAAGTGATCAGAGTCATTAAAGAAGATCCTAAAAATCCAAATTTAATTTTTGCAGGAACTGAAACTGGCGTTTGGTTTACCTTAGATAGAGGAGAACATTGGAGTAGACTAAAATTAAATATGCCAACTGTCTCCGTATTAGATATTAAGATACACCCAAGAGACAATGCTTTATTAATTGGGACACATGGAAGAAGTCTTTGGGTTCTTGATGATATCTCAGCTTTACAACAATGGAATGAAAAACTTAGAGATTCTAAAATTCATATTTTTAATAATAACCCATCTACACTTTGGAACAATATCAGCCGAGGAGGTCAAAGAGGTCATTTTTGGTTCGCAGGTGACAACCCAAAAGAAATAAGAAATACCTCATCAATTCCTAGAGCAAGTTTTAATAATGATGCAGTCATTTGTTATAAAGTCGGAGAAGGTCAAAGCGACAGTTTAACCATAGCAATCACCAATCTCGAAGGCACTTTATCACAAATGATTAAAGTAAGTCCAGAACCAGGAATCTACAAATACTATTGGGATAGAACTTTCTCTGCTCCAAATTTTACACCACAAGAAATTCAAGAATTAGATGAAATTCTTCAATCCGTCGTAAATGAAATTGGCAATTCTAGAGTACGTAGAATGTATACTAAATTTAAAGAAACCACTTCCTCTGATGAAATCAGAAATTTATTAGCCCCATTGACAGGAGGCTACTTAAATTTTACTTTTGATGATAAGTTTCTAATTCCTACAGCCGGACCTGGTGAATACAAAGTTCAATTAATTTCAAAGAATGAGACTGTAGATGGGAAATTGATAATAAGAGCAGACCCAATGAATGAAAAAGGAATCAAATGAGGAAGTAATCATATTAATGGGTAATAGATCATACAGGTGTGAACACAGCTGCATGAGGCAATTTATAAACTTCACAAACTCTAATTAAGAAAAAAGCACTCTATTTATCCGATGTAACCCAATACAGCTTCTGCGCATAATCGAATGACAAATATTTTGCAAATCTAAATTTCAGGGTTTTTACCTAGAAAATATTTTGATATATTGTTGACCTTAGCGATAGAATAATTAGCTAAGAATTCTCACCACCTTATTTCCAAAGGTATATAACCTACAACAGCCTTTCCTTAAATGTCGATCGTATCATAATGCGCTCGAATCATTTATTTATTAACCTCAAAAAATATTATGAAAAGATCAGTTGTACTAAGCTTGCTTTTTGCCTTTTTAATGATTTCAAACATCTCAGCTCAACAAGCATTTACCGAAAATTTTCAATCTAAAATTTCAACTTTCCAAGAGATTAATTATGATAACCCATTCAAAGTCATTGCTCCAACTAAAGAGAGATCATTGTTTGGTTCCGCACAATTTCTTGAAATAAAAGATACCTTTCTTGAAGAAAAAACAGAAAATAAACCCGAGCAGCTAAAACTAGATATTCAATTTAAGGATAACTCATATACTCTTTTATTAGAACTTAACAATGAATTTTTAGAAGGTACAAACATCAAATACTCCTCTGGCAATAAAGCACCAAGTATCAAAAACAACTTATACTATTGGGGCATGGTCGAAGGAAAAGAAAATTCTCTAGTATCGCTACAGATTACTCAAAGAGAGCTTATGGCTGTGATTAGTATTGATGACAAATTATTCAATCTAGGAAAAGTTAGCAATGAAGATTATTATGTCTTTTACCAGAAAGATGATCTCTTGAATCCACCTTCCGTAGATTGCTTTACAGATGATCTCCTAAACCAATTCCAAGGACCAAATCCGGGTGAAGTAGATAGATCAATGATGGACGCTAATAATTGTGTCAACATGTATGTTGAAGTTGATAACTCAATATTCACAGATAAAGGTGCATCTACAGTTGATTATATTACTGGTGCTTTTTCACAAGTTGCCCTGTTATACGAACAAGAAAGTATCAATTTTGGTATTCAAGAATTGGTAATTTGGGATACTAATGATCCATACACTGGTCCTGGATCTTCTGATTACCTCAACCAGTTTCGTGCAGCCGTAGGGAGCACATTTAATGGCGACCTCGCTCACCTAGTTGGATACGGTGGCGGTGGTGGCATTGCATATGTTGATGTATTATGCAACCCAAATTTTGGTCATGCTTATTCTGGAATCAACAGCAGTTATTCTAATGTCCCAACTTATAGCTGGACCGTCGAAGTGTTAACGCATGAAATAGGACACAACCTTGGATCCAGTCATACCCATAGCTGTGTTTGGAATGGAAATGGTACCCAAATTGATGATTGTGGAAATATCTACCTAGCGAATAATGGTTATACACCGGGTAGCTGTTATGATTCTAACAATGAAATTCTTCCAAACAATGGAGGAACCATTATGAGTTACTGTCATCTTATTGGTGGAGTTGGGATAAACTTCAATAATGGTTTTGGGCAGCAGCCTGGAGACTTGATTAGAGATCGAGTTTATAATGCAACTTGTCTTTCTGCATGTGGTGATGCCTGCGAACCAGGAACAGCATGTAATGATTTTGATGATTGTACAACCAACGACACCTATGATGCTGATTGTAACTGTGTTGGTACAACAGTAGATAGTGACAACGATGGTGTATGCGATGCCGAAGATCAATGTCCAGGAGGAGATGACAATATTGATGTGGACAATGACGGAATTCCTGATGCCTGCGATGATTGCATCAATGTTACCAGTACTTTTTCACCTTCAACTTTACAACATATTGGAGCGGGACAATCTGTGTCTAATCTAACATTAAGCACATTGGCTGATGGATTGTCATTTACAGTTTCAAATATCAATGCAAGATTAAGTGGAAACCCTAGCCGAAGATACAATGAGCAAGTCACAATAAAATATATAAATGGTTCAGGAATAGAATCGACTTATGGCACCTTTACAGGGGATCAGGCATCTTCCGTTGATGTCACGATCAATGATTTGGTTGCCTCAGTAACAGTTAGCCTTTCAGATGCATATGATGGAGACAGTAGTATTGAGATGAGCATCTCTATCTCTGATGCCTCTTCCTGCCCTACTGATGTATGTCCAGATTCAGATGGTGACACTGTATGTGATAGTGATGACCTTTGCCCTGGTTTCGATGACTTGCAAGATGAAAATGGCAACGGCATCCCTGATGGCTGTGAAAGTAATTGTACTCCGCAAACCTCAAACTTCAACGACAACCCATTGACTCACATAGGATCTGGATCTAGCTCTACTTCCGTAAATTTAACCCCAACTTCAGAAGATGTTGGTTTTACAATATCAAATTTAGGAAGTAAAATAAATGGTAATCCTTCAACAAGATACATTGATGAAGTTGAAGTCAGTTATGTAGATGAAAATGGTGCAACCATCATTTATGGAACCTTCTCTGGGAATAGCACTAGCTCAGTAAATGTAAGTATATCAGGAATTGTCCAATCAATTAGCCTAAGCCTAAGTGATGGCTATGATGGAAATAGTGAGACTACACAGAGTATTGACATGAGTGAGGTTTCACACTGTGTTGGTATTGAAGGAACATTCAATTCGATAAATAACTCTACACTTTCAGTATATCCAAATCCTTTCGAAGATCAATTTCAAATAAAAATCAATGGATCAATAGCTAATGAGAACTTATTGACCGTATTCGATGCGAATGGAAAAGTCATAATATCTGAAACTAGATTTTTAAACAATATGACAACTATTCAATCAAATCAATTAAATGGTGCTGGAATTTATTTTGTCAAAGTAATTACTAGTAGCGGAGAAGAATTATACAAAAAAGTAGTTTCTATTAGATAAAATTAATTAGTTTTTAAATTATGAAAGGTGTTGGAATAATATTCAACACCTTTCTCTTTTTTAGCCATTGTATACCTATTTATTACATAAACTTCCATTCTATCTAAGAAATAAAAACACCTAAAAAAAATCCTATTCAGATTATTTAGTAAATTTAGTTTCATATTTTAGTTTAGCTTTTAATTCCAACTTCAATTAAATAAGAACAACCAATGAAAAAATTCTTCCTTATCGCAGCAACTTCATTAGTTCAATTTACCCTATTTTCTCAAATAGATATATATCGTGAATACGATGATCCAATAGAGCATGAAGTAGAAATTAAAAAAACTACAACCAATAAATCATTTTTTGAAGATGATCTATTAATAGCAAGAAGAACAGACAGCTTTGAAGAGTTTGAATTTGCTTTAAGCGATTCTACCGAATATTATTATGACGAAAATAATTTTTTAGCGTTAGTAGTAAACCTTCAATTTGATGGAACACAATGGAATGATTGGATCCAAACATTTTATGAGCACGACAACAATGGCAATAGGATTCTCTTTTACAGACAAAGATGGATAGGTCAAGATTGGGTTAATGATTTTGAATATAGTTACAATTACGATGAAAACAATAATCGTCTACATCAAACAATAAAAAGATGGATGGAAGAAGAATGGCAATATGATAGAAAAACTTCATACAGCTACGATGGTGAAAACAAATTAATAACAATACTCAATCAAGATTATGAATTAGATCAATGGGTTAACCAACGAAAAGATACCTTAATATATAATGATAATAATTTAAGATCAGAGCAATTAACAGATATTTGGTCACTGACAGAGTGGAAGCCACATTTCAAAACCACCTTTCTTTATAATGACCAAAACTATTTAATCGAATCGGATCAAAGAAGATGGAATGACCCTGACTGGGGACCTTTTATCAGATATAGATTTACGCGCGATGATGAAGGCCGAGCAATTCTTGAAATTAGAGAATCGATTCTTAACGGAGAATATGAAAACCAAACAAAAAGAGAATGGACATACGATAACAACGGCTTCCTACAAGAAGACTATTTCTCTCGATGGGATAGCATCATGTGGGTATTTGATATCTCTAGATATTACACCTATGACGAAAGAGAAAATCTATCTTACCGACTTTTAAAATCCTGGGTGGATGACGACTGGGAAGATGATATTCAATCATTCTACTATTATAGATTTCCAAGCAATCAAACAGAAATTGAAAATGTTTTAGATTTTAAAATAACACCAAATCCTAGTCATGGTAAATTTAATCTTGCCTTGAATGAATTCACAAATAAAGAAATTGAAATTTCAATACTATCATTGGATGGTAAATTAATATTTCACACTTTAGACATCCTAGCTGAGGAATCTACCGAAATAAATATAAGTCATCTTAATGCAGGAGTTTATTTAATACAAATATTATCAGATCACAAAATAGGAAGTAAAAAATTAGTGCTTCAAAATTAATTTTGTCTAATTCTATAATTGTTAAAAATATTCTTTATTGATAAGAACTTTATAATTTTTTCTTTCAATTGATCTACCAGACATTCTATAATGGACAAATACATAATTCCAATATTATTATCTCAAATGATAGGCTATCCAATGCTTTGAATTTGGAATTCAAACTTGTATTAGGTATTTATTCTAGAAAGAATCTAAAAAAATCAATGCCATTAATAAAAAAATAAAGAGTATGTCAAGGTAATACTATTAACCATGCAGAAATTTCTATACATCCTACTGGTTCTTTCATTCTTTTCCTGTAAAAAGGATCAAAATCAGGCACCCAACATAATCTACATTCTAGCCGACGATCTTGGATATGGTGAACTTGGCATTTTTGGTCAGAAATATATTAAAACGCCCAACATCGATGCACTTGCTAAAGAAGGAATGATTTTGACTGACCATTATACTGCTGCACCTGTTTGCGCCCCTGCCAGATGCATGCTTCTCACAGGGATGCATGCTGGTCATGCTTACATTCGAGGCAACGACGAATGGAAAGAAAGAGGAGATGTTTGGAATTACAAAAAGGTATATGAAGACCCAGGTTTAGAAGGACAACGGCCTATACCAGACACCATCGTTACACTCGCAGAGAAATTAAAATCTGCAGGATACACAACGGGTATTTTTGGAAAATGGGGATTAGGAGCACCCAATTCAGAAGGAACTCCGAACAAACAAGGATTTGATGAATTCTTTGGATACAATTGCCAAAGACAAGCACACAATTTATACCCCTCACATCTCTGGGAAAATGATAAAAAAGTAATACTTAAAAATGAACTGGTTGTTCCTCATACTAAGCTTGATAGTTTAACAGATCACATGGATGATAATGCATATGCAAAATTTACGCAAGTAGAGTATGCGCCTGAAATAATTCATGATAAGGCAATGGAATTTATCAACAAAAACCAAAGCAATCCATTTTTTCTATTTTATGCATCCCCTCTACCCCATCTACCCTTGCAAATTCCAAAAGCTGAACTTAAGAAGTACCAACTACTATTTAAGGACGAAATTCCCTATAATGGAAATAGTTATTTCCCAACCAAATATCCAAGATCAACCTACGCAGCAATGATTACCTATCTTGATAAACAGGTAGGGGAATTGGTTGAGACCTTAAAAGAAAAAGGACTTTATGAAAACACATTGATTATTTTTTCAAGCGATAATGGCCCTACTTACACAGGTGGTGTAGATTTTGATTATTTTGAATCTTCAAAACCATTTTCTAATGGTTATGGTCGCACAAAAGGATTTGTACATGAAGGCGGGATAAGAGTTCCAATGATTGCATCATGGCCCAATCATATAAGTCCAGGATCCACAAGTGATCTCCCTTCTGCATTTTACGATATTTTGCCAACCTTATGCGACATAGTAGGTGTAAGCATTCCTGACAAAACAGATGGTATAAGCTTTAAGCCAACTTTACTCGGGCAAACAAATCAAGAACTACATGAATTTCTATATTGGGAATTTCCAAGTTATAAAGGACAGCAAGCTGTCAGAATCGGTGACTGGAAAGGAATACGAAAAAATATCTTTGAAGGCAATATGGAAATTGAACTTTATAACATAAAGCAAGACCTATTAGAAACAAATAATTTCGCAGAAATACATCCTGGCATCGTTAGAAGAATTGAAGACATCATGAAGCAAGAGCATCGTCAGGCACAAATTGAAAAATTTAGAATTAAAGAACTTGGTGATTATTAGAATACCCAAAATCTAAATCACCACTTTGCACAATACCACTTATGACCTCATTCGAAACTACGCTTCAAAAGTTTGACAATAATCTTTGGTATTACCATTTAGTCATACCAACAGAAATTAAAGATATTTTTGTAGTCGAAAAAGACAGGAGAGTATTGATAAAAATAAATGGTTCTGAAGAAATTCCTTGTGCAATTATGCCTAATGGAGACAATTACTATTTTATTAATATCAACAAAGAAGTACGAAAAAAACTAAAGTTAAATATTGGCGACAAGGTCGATGTAGAAATAAGAAAAGACAAAAGCAAGTATGGGATGCCCATGCCAGTAGAATTTGAAGAATTGCTTTATCAAGATCCTGAGGTTGAAAAATATTTTGAATTATTAACTCCAGGAAAGCAAAGAAATTTATTACACCTCATTGGGAAACCAAAAGGACAGGCAACCAGAATCAAAAAAGCCATTGTCATTGCTGAACACCTTAAAAACCACAAAGGCAAGCTAGACTTTAAAATTCTAAATGAGGAGTATAAAAATTATAGCTTTTAGCAAATGGAAAGAAAAGATATAGTCCTAAAAAATCTCGCCGAAGAATTAAAATTTAATCAACACGAATGGTTACGATTAAATAAAATTGATCAAAACTCTTCTAGTAGTATAGAACCCAATCTTGCATTAGACCTAGATAAAATTGAATTGATTGCCAATAACTTGAAGAACATTTTAAAAAGTGCAAATTCCTTTGAAATTAATAAACTACCTCTTCAATCTTTTGGCAAAGTACTTATTGTTTCTGATTCAAGCATACCGACAATTCTTGATTTAGTTGCAAAATTATTTAAAGTTGGTAATCAAGTTACTGTTTTATCTAAATTTGCAAACACACATAGCTTTGATCATCTTGCCAAAGCATGGAAATCGGTTCTAGATTCACAAGGCATGGATAATCATCAAATTAAATTCATTACAACCAATATCAACACTTACCTCATCAATAAATTTGACATAATAGTTACCACGGAAGAATTGGAAGTTGAACCTAATTTCCCAACAAGAATTTTAAATTGTTATGATTGAGCAACCAATCCAGTATCCAAAAGGTAAACCAATATCCTACTCATATAGAATAAGCGGTCTAGATAAGAATCTTTCTTATTGCAAAAAGAATTAATCTACCACCAAAAAACATTGGATTAGTATAAACTAGTGAAATTGAGAACGTATTTGATCTTTCCCATTGATTTTCAAAGTACTATGGCATGCTCTCATGGCTTGACATAATTACAAAAGGTCTTTACTTTCTCTTTATTATTTTGTACATTTAAAATAAAGCTTATGAAATTTCGATTCTTACTTTTGGTCTTATCATTTGTTTCAACCGAAATGTATGCTCAAATAAAACAAAGCACAAGAGATTTTACAAGCGTACATCATTATAGAAATAATATCTCATTGAGAAATTTTGATGGAACTCATTCTTCCATTTATTATAGCGGAAACTCTGCTACACTTGTAAATTCAAATGGACTTCGTTCAACCATCGACTCCTTTGGGGATTATTCTATCCTATTTTCAATTGATGGTTCTACATCAACTATTTTCCACAATGGATTTTCATCAACTGTCCACAATACAGATGGAACCCAAATTATAATTAATCATAGACGAAATTCTTCTTTTTGTACAACCTTAGATGACAAACATACTTTAATTCATAATTTTGGTCTTTTGGATGAATCCTGTAATGACAGAAAGAAAAATATCATTGATATCTTGGTTCACGTTAATTGGGCAATCCAAAAGAAATTAGATACTATTTAATTGGAAAATCTGAAATAAGAATTTAGAAAGTAATTAATTTTGCGAATTAATCTATTCAATTGCCATCACATCTGAATCTTTGAAATCATGAAAACAGTTATAATAATTTTATAAAACCAATAAAATACAATTTTCGGTCGCTGTATACATAATTTAATTCATGAAGACTATTCATATTTTTCTATTTACAATTTTGTTTTCCTCTTTGCTCATTGCTCAAGAAGAGAGTATTGATTTTGAAGACATAAGCAACAAAAGAAAAACCTATCAAGCATATATTTATAATTTTCACATTGATAAAGTTGGAGGGGTCACCCAATTTCTTCGTAATAATGGATATCCTCAATTGGATGACTTTGGCCATCAAATTGAGTTTCGAATTGGAAGTAGCAAAAAATTAAAAAAGTTTGGCCCAATTTTCAGTGCCACTTATTACATAAGAAGTGCAACAAATGCAGGTAATTTTAGCAATCAAGCAAATTTAACTGGCTGGTCCTTTGGCTTTGGTACAGAATACAATCTAATCAACTCAGAGAATTTCTTCATAAAACCAATGTTGCTTTTAAACTTTAGTAATTACACATTAAATTTAATTGAATCAGCAAACTCAACCAGTATTGACCAAGTACTAAATTCAGACTACAAAGAATATTCATTTAAATCTTCCCAAATTCCAGTACAAGGCGGAATTAATATAGGTTTTGATTTTTCAATCAATAACAAAAGCATTGGCGTAATCTTAGGTGGTGGGTATTATCTCAATTGGCTTAATGATAATTGGAAATTAGGAAGCAATACCCACGTCACTGATAAAATCAATCTTTCCAGTCCTTATTTGAGCGCTGGGATACTAAGCGCTCTAGATTAAATGATATGGATCAAATTGAAAAATTTTTAAGTCAATATCCATTTGATTTTGAACATTTAGATTCTTTAGTTGGATATGATTCGCAAAATTTCAAAGTTACTACAATAGACGGGCAAGCATTTGTCTTAAAAGTTGATCAACTAACCGTAGGATTCGCAGATAGTGTTAAAAAGGAAAATGAAATCTTATTATACCTAAAAGATAAGATTGACTTTCAAATCACTTACCCCATTAAAAACATTCATGGAAAATTTGAAACCATTGTTGATAACAAAATAGCAAGGCTTTTATACTTTGTTCACGGAGAATTTTGGGGGGATCAAATATTGAATAACGATCAGTTGAATTCTCTTGGTAGTTCTATAGCAAAGACGATAATAGAATTGCGGAAAGTAGATGTTGGTATTATCGCTCTCAAAGACCAAAGCTGGGATCTCATAAATCTTATGGATAATATTGGCCTAGTCAATTTTGTACAGGATATTGAAGAAAAAAGATTGATTTTATATTTCTTCGATCAATACCATCAATTTGTATCTCCTCATCACAAATACCTAAGGAAATCACTAATACACAATGACTTCAATAATTGGAATGTATTGATGGACAAAAGTCATGTTATAGGTCTTATTGATTTTGGGGATATGGTGTATTCAGCTATGATCAATGATCTTGCAATTGCTATGTCTTATGCTCTTTGCACCAGCAAAGACATATTAGAGGATTCCAAAACCATAATCACAGCATTCAATAAAATCATAGCACTAAAAAGTGAAGAACTGGATGTACTCTATTTATTGATTGCAGGAAGGATGATCACCTCATTGGTGAATTCTGCAAAAGGAAAAGCTGAAAATCCTGACAATGAATATATTTCGGTAAATGCCAAACTTTATAAAGCCTTATTAAAAAAATGGATCCAAATCAATCCAATTGGTTTTAAAAAAACAGCTTACGAGGCATGTGACATTCAATATAATTCTAATGAACAACAAAAAAACAAAATTGATCAAATACGGACTGATCATTTTGGATCCAACTTATCTTTAAGTTACGAAGAACCAATATTCATGTCTTCCTCTGCTTTCCAATACATGTATGATTTAGATGGAAACACTTATCTGGACGCATACAACAATATCCCATTGGTTGGACACTCACATCCACTTATCTCTAAGGCTATTTCAGATCAAGTAAGAATCCTCAACACAAATACAAGATATCATTACACAGAGCTTGGAGATTATGCAAACAAACTTTTGTCATTTTTTCCAAGCCATCTAAATAAAGTATTTTTTGTGAACAGTGGTTCGGCAGCTTCAGATCTTGCTATTCGTCTTGCAAAAACGCATACACAAAGGGAAGATATTTATGTCCTAGAAGAAGGTTATCATGGGAATACTCAAACTGGAATCCAAATAAGCCATTACAAGCATTCCAAAAAAGGAGGCAATGGCAGGTCAAAAAATATCCATCATTTTCCACTTCCTAAAACCTTTAATTCCGAACATGATGCTGAATACTTCATTGATGATGCTTTAAAACGAATAGATAAATATTATAAAGAGAAAATAATTCCAGCTGCATTTATTGCAGAACCCATCTCTGGCTGCGGCGGTCAGGTACCATTACCACCCTCCTATCTATCTTCAATTTATGAAAAAATAAAAAGCTATGGAGGATTGTGTGTGTCTGATGAAGTACAAACAGGTTTTGGAAGATTAGGATCACATTTTTGGGGTTTTGAAATGCATAATGTATTACCTGACATAGTACTCTTGGGAAAACCTATCGGTAATGGTCATCCAATTGGTGCTGTTGTATGCAGCTCAGAAATTGCCGATTCCTTTGATAATGGAATGGAGTTTTTTTCATCCTTTGGAGGAAATCCTGTCTCTTGCCGTGTAGGTAAAGAAGTTTTAAACATCCTTGAATCAGAACAATTACAGAGAAGAGCAAAAGAAGTAGGACAATATTGGAAAGATGAGTTACATAAATTACAACAGGAATTCCCATTGCTTGCAGACATAAGAGGCTCTGGTCTTTTCATAGGCATTGAAATCTTAGAAGACAACAAGCCTGGAACAAGGTTGGCAAACAGAATTAAAAATAAGATGAAAAATAATTTTGTATTAACGAGTACTGATGGGAAGTACAATAATGTAATTAAAGTGAAACCACCTTTATGCTTTAACGAAGACAATGTTGATCACTTTTGTCTAATATTAAAAAAATGCTGTGATGAAATAAAAGAAGTGAATTAAAATTATTGATTCAAGGTATTAAACCATTCCTTAGCTTTATAGTCTAATTATTTTACTCCCTAGATAAAATATACATGAAGACCATTTTTATTAACTTATTATTCCTTTTTTCCTTTGCTTCCACACATGATGTTCAAATTGCAACATTTACCATTTATCAAGAATCAAATCAACTACAATTTCGTGTAGAAATTGAAAAGAAAGATATCTTAAAAACATTTGAAGAAAGGCAATTAGCTCTAAATAAAAATACCATTGGTCAATATCTGAAAGAACACTTTATTATTTCAGTAAATGATAAAAAAACAAATCTACAAATTACCAGTTTCAATGATAAGGCAAAACACATTTACATAAGTGGGAAAGTTACTAGCTTAAATAAGAAAATTAGAAAAATAAAGATTAGAAATACTTGCCTCCTGAATATTGAAGGACATTCTAACATTATTGCTTTAAGAATTAATAATAGTGAAAGAGACTTTCTAATAAATGCAAACAGAAAAGAAATCAAAGCCAAATTTTAAATTCCAACTATGAAATTTTGTTCCTCCTTTATTTTTACACTTTGCTTAATAGTTGGCAAGATTTCAGCCCAACTCGATAATCCCAACATCCTATTAATTATTTCTGACGATATGGGAATAGATGCTATTGAAAACTTTGGCGTAGACATTAATAATTTTCCCAATACACCAAATTTAATATCACTGCAAGAAAATGGGATTAGTTACAAAAACACCTGGGCAACTCCTTTGTGTTCACCAACTAGATCCTCAATCATGACAGGAAAGTATGGAGTAAAAACTGGAGTATTGGAGGTTGGTGCCAACCTAGATCTAGCACATCAGTCTATATTTAACTATTTAGACGAAAACACAGATAATCGTTACACTACTGCCGTAATTGGTAAATGGCATTTATCAAATCCAATCAACATTGATCATCCATACCAACATGGTGTTGATCATTTCGAAGGTGTAATAGGAGGAGCTGTTGGTGATTACTACAATTGGAATAAAATCGAAAATGGGCAACAAATTCAGATTAAAGAATATGTCACATCACATCTGACAAATGCAGCAATTAATTGGGTGGAACAGCAAGATCAACCATGGTTCTTATGGCTCTCACATATAGCTCCGCACTCTCCTTTTCAATTACCTCCAGTTGGACTTTATACCACCAAAAACCCTACTACAAATCGCCAGATTTACAATGCATCCATTGAAGCGCTCGATCATGAAATAGGTAGATTGCTTGATAGTTTTGATGCAGAAACAAGAGAGAATACTATCGTCATTTTTATTGGAGACAATGGTTCACCAAATTCCGTTTTAAGAGGATTTCCAGACAATCACGGAAAGGGTTCACTTTACGAAGGTGGCTTAAGAGTACCTATGATCATTGCTGGCAAAGGGGTGGAAAGAATGGGCGCTGAAGAATTTGGTCTCACTCAAGTAAATGATTTACATGCAACAATCATTGAATTATGTTCGAATGATCTAGAAGGAGGCATTAATAACAGCTATAGCATACTTCCATCATTAAAAGATGAAAATTCAATAGAACGCAATTTTATTTATGCTGACTTAACAAGAAACGATACTGCGATTTGGGCAATCAGAAATCTTGATTATAAACTGATCGCAAACGAATTTGGCGATAAAGAATTTTACAGAATTGATCAATCGTTAGATGAATTGGACAATTTGATTTTAAATCTCAATGTTGCGGAACTCGAATTGCTTGAAACATTAGAGACAGAAGCAAATTCCATTAGGTCATCTTGGTCATGCAACGATTTTATTCAAAATGGTAATGAAGAATTTATTGACGACTGTTCTGAAGGTTCTGACTGTCCAGAATTAGATGTGCTAGGATTTGAAAATATTGGATGCTGCGATACACCTGACCAACCTAGTGTATATCATGAATACTTGGAAAATGATTTACGAAACATTTATTCAAATGGATTTCCAAATCATGACTATTGTTATAATCCAAACAATATACCTGAACAATCCTATCACTATTTTAGAGTGACAATGAATCCAGAGTTTGCTGGTGAAATCACCAACATTGTAAGAGATAATGGAAGACCAGCTAGGCATTTTGGTGTAGCACTAAATGGCATCATTCTTTCTCCAGCTCCTGGAGCACCATTCATTTATACAAATAAGGATACTGGAGAATTTAATTGGGATTGGGTATTTGAACCAACCAATAATCAAGGCGATCAAACAGGTCAAGTACGACTAGATTGCGCCACAGCACATACAAATGTTTCAGGTTATCATTATCATGGTGAAATGTTTGAACATCTTGAAACTGAACAAGCTGGAATTACCACAGCAACTTCCATTGATCAAATTTTCCAAATAGGTTGGGCCTCTGATGGCTACCCCATCATTTACAAATTTGGACCAGACAATGAGGGAAACATAATAGAACTTCATCCTAGTTATCAACTCAGAACTGGAGAAAGACCTGGGGATGGCATTGTTGCCCCATGTGGTCCATACACAGGCAAATACACAAGAGATTATGAATACATTGAAGGACTAGGAGATTTGGATGAATGCAATGGAATGCAGGCAAGCATCACCTTAGAAACAGCATTTGGGACAGAGACCTTTGATTATTTTTATGTTGTGACCTCAGCCTTCCCTCAAATTTCGAGATGCTTGGTTGGAGCCCCGAGCCAAGATTTTGAAAATAGTGAAGATCCAATCGTTGGCGTTGATTCTGATGGCGATGGATACCTTTCGCAATTTGAATGCAATGACAATGATGCCAACATAAACCCATCTCAGCAAGAAATAATTTATAACGGAATTGATGATGATTGCAACCCTTTAAGCTTAGACGATGATCTCGACCAGGATGGATTCGCTTCCGCAAATGACTGTGATGACACAAACCCAAACATTAATCCTGATGCAGAGGAGATTCCAAATAATGGAATTGATGAAAATTGTGATGGACAAGATCTAACAAACAGCACCCATGTTTTGGCGAATAACGAGATTAAAATTTTTCCTAATCCAACAAGTGATAAAATCAACATCGAAGTATCTGGCAAACTAAATTATAAAGTGAATATTTTTACATTAAATGGTGAATTAATACAATCATCAAAAAACCAATCCATTATTGATGTTGAAAATATTGCGGCCGGAAGCTACCTTTTAGAAATAACTGAATTGATTTCTGGAAAGAATATTATCGAACGAATAGTTGTAAAAAATAACTGAATCATTATTTATTGGTTGATTGGTTCAAATGTTTAGTCATCAATCTTCTGGTCAGTTCTGTTCCTTTTGCAATATTAGGGTCATCGCCTTCATATTCTATGCCTAGATATCCATTAAAATTTGCATTCTTAATGATATCAGACATTTTTTGATAACTTATACTGGTTTCTTCTCCTTCTTGATCAAAATCAAAGGATTTTACACTTATTCCTGACGCATAATGAATCAATGTTTTCATTCCATCATATCTGGGATAAGTTAAAATACATTCTCCACCCCACAATTCTCCATTCGATCTTTCCATGCACCAATTGTCAAAATCAAGAAGGCAAGAAACATTATACTCTTTCAAATTTTGGAGCAATGTTGCCAACCACTTTGCATCACTAGAAAAGCCACCATGATTTTCGATCAAGATCTTAATGTTTTTTGGACGAGCGTATGTGGCCAAATCTTTGATTGATTCCAAACATTTTAATAATACCTGTTCAGCAGATCCTTTTCCATAAGCATTAATCCGTAAAGCTCCACAACCTGCATGGGCAGCAGCATCAATCCATTTTTTGTGAATATTGATAGATTTTTGCCGAATCATTTCATTTTGATCTCCTAGATCTTCTTCAATATCAACCATTATCAAAACATTGTCAATATTTAAGTCTTTTGCGATTCGATTTAGGTTTTTAAAATAAGCTGGATTATCAATTTCATCCTTGAAGAACTGATTGACAAACTCTACCCCTTGATATTTTTCTCGTGCCGCAATTTTAATAAATTCTTCGGTCGACATTTTACCATCAAACAATGCTTTGTGATAAGACCATTGAGCTAAAGAAAATTTATATTCAAACTCAACTTTAGCACTTGCTGCTACAATATTTTGATCAGGGTGGTTTGTGCATCCACCTGCTAGAAATAAAATAGACATAACAATCGCCAGCAATTTCATATCTTCCAACGGATTATTAGTGAATTGAACTAAGATACAGAATAGAAACTACATTTTTTAGAAGCATAGATTATCATAGTACCCAATACATAAGAAATTAAACCAATTCAGTTATTCCGATTACCATTGTTAATTTCCTGAGGATACATCTTCAGGTCTAAATTCTGGAATTTCTGTACCACAAGGACCGATATAAGCCATCACCGTTCCGTTTGCATTCGTAGCTGCTCTAAATCCATCCTTAAAGTCAATTAAGTTTCCTGCTTGAAAAAATACCTGAGTTCCGTCTCCACCATAAATGGTAGTTGAATTGGTTTCGATAGAATTATTTGCTTCAAAATATTTTTGTCCTTGAATATTTTCCGAAGAATTCATGACAATATTTTCATCACAATTTGGAGAAGGCATGTCTGTCCTCCATGCTCCTCTACCATATGTACATACAGTAATCAAACCTTGGTCTTCATGGACTATCATTTCTGATATAATTGTATTAGGAAGATTATTATTAAAAGGAATCCACTCATCATCTGAACTTGCCTTGAGAAATACCCCGATTTCTGTTCCAGCTAAAATGACTCCATTTTCTAAATAAGCAACACAATGAACTGGTACATTAGGTAGGTTAAGGCTAATGTTGGTCCAGCTAGCACCACTATCGCCAGACCAATATACCTTTTCATCATTGGCATAACCAGATATACTAACTACCAACCAAGAGCTGGTTGAAGGACTAACACTTATGTCTGTAGGAAAAACACCCAATGACCCCCAATCAGGAAGACCATTGGTGTCAATTCTAGTCCAGTCATTGGATGCTATACTAAATACGTTTATTTCCGGTGAAGAAAACCAACCTCCTGCAATGTAAAGACGATCTGCATGAGTAGGACAAGTTGCAATGCATAGATCTGACTTAATCATGTTGTAAGTTGGCCAAGAATTTCCTTGATCAGTTGATATGCAGAATGTATCTGACCTCGTACCTACAAATAGAATATCAGAATTTGAAACATGAGTTTCAATTTGGCTATGGCTAGTGTTGGTAATTCCAGGTGGAGTAATATCATCTTCAACTCCGCTATCGTATTTTTTAATATTGCTGTGAGATCCTATATAATGGATATTCTGATTATTAGGATCAAAAGCAGTAATATAAGAATCTCCTCCACCATAATGATCCCAAATTAGACTAGTGCTATTTTTATATTTTGCACCATTATCTTGTGATCCTCCTACTACTAAAGTTGGATTTTGTGGTGAGCTCGCAATGGAGAAAAACTGGGTTGTATGAATTCCAGCAGTAATATTTTCCCAATCATCACCGCCATTTTCAGATTTGTATATCCCTCCATCTGTTGCGGCATACAACCAACCATTAATTTCACTAAATTGTAAATCATGCACATCAGGATGAACATAATTCTCGATAGATGTTACATCTGCAGTATAAGTTGTCAAGGTATCAAATAAACCATTTTCATCATTTCCCCAGATTACCAAACTCCCAATAATTATTTTATCCGCATCGGTCGGTGATACTGCTATGCAATGGTTGTACCAAGATTGACCACCACCATTATCATCTGGTGCACCTCCACATAAATTTGGAGCATTGGTATATAAGCTAAAGTTTAATCCCTTATCGACAGACTTATAAAGACCTGCAAAAGTTCCATCGTTTAACTTTGGACCACAAAACAAATACACTACATCGGGATCATCACCCGTAACTCCAATTGCTTTTCTACCAGCCACGGGTGTACCATCAACAAAATTCGATTGGACCCAAATGGATGATCCCAGTTCTGAATGGACTACAGAACTTGTCCCACTTGCATAAATGGTATATGGCGCTGAAGGACTGATTTGAATATCATTGTAAACAAATCCAAATTGTTCGATATCCCAACTATCTCCACCGTCCTGAGAAACTCTTATTCCATTATTAGTAGCAACATATATATTTTGATCATCTAATGGATCTATGGCCAATTCAAAAGCTTTAAGGTTATTTCCTGTCGTAATAATTTTATATTCCCAACTATTCCCTCCATCGAGTGATTTATAAATTCCCGTGCAATCTTTTTCATAATTTCCCAGTCCATCCCCTTGACCATTCACTACATAAATTAAATTAGGATTTATCTTACTGATTTTTATTGCAGACACTCCTGCACTTGGTAAATAGTCATCTAATGATTCCCAACTATCTCCACCATCTGTTGTTTTCCAAATGCCGCCTGAAGGTCCTCCAACATATATAATATTGGCATTGGTAGGATGCAAGGCTACTCGATCCAATCTGCCATTCCCAATAAGATTATTAGAGCTGGGCGAAAGTGGAATTTCAGAAGGCCCAATAAACTCCCAATTAGACAAGGTAGACCTACTATGCGATTTCATTTCCTCCTGGTATTTAAAAAAGGCTTTCTGATTTTTCAAATTGTAATTGACAAGTTCTCCATCATTCCCAAGTCTATTACGCATATACCATTCCCATCTACGAAAATGCTTTTCTTTTATATCGTTTTTTGCAAGAGCCCTACCTTCTTTGCGTACCTGTTCATAGTAATTATTTGCAATAGAACAAATTTCGTGGTAGTTACTTTTGCCATCAATTTGATCAATCAAGGATTGAGAAAAGAGGATAGAAGAAAGTGGAAACAAAATAATTATCAGCACACCTAAACTTTTATTCATAATTCTTAGTATTTAAGTTAGAGGTAATTTTTCTATTGATTTTTTAAAAATTCTATTTCCTTTTGCAATTGCAAAACATAGAGCGTAAGCTCTTCAATTTTTCTTAGCATTTTAATTTGGACTTCCCCCAAATGTTGTCCATTGTCCTCTATTTCCTTTGCTGAAGGAATTCCTGGTAGATGTCCATTCTTTTTAATACTTTCCTCTAATTCTGTAAGTGATAATAGTTGATAATCATTCTCAAAAACATAATCTGGCCATGCCGTAGAATTTTGAACTCGAACCTCTTCTGCTAATATTCTTCCATCTACAATTACCCGATAAATTCCATCATAAGGGTCAAGTTGAGTACCAACCCGAACATCACCATTAAAATAATTATTACCTGTGGCGTAGATTGCCCAATCTTCAGGAGAATACACATCTGCTCTCACTGCATGAGCTATTCCTGAACTACTACTATTCGTTGCTATGCTGAATATTCCATAGGTAGCTCCACTTCCTGAATTACTAGAATTGATGTTGATTGCCTTGGTCACTTGAGATCCATTATGAGAACATTCAATTTCTGCAGCAGTTGCTTTGTTTCCAAAAAGTGTGTTCTGATTTTTTAAATGGAATCGGCCACCACTTGTCGTTACACCTATTCTTAAATTATTTTCAATTTCTACGTGCCCGGCACCAAATTGGGCTGCCAGATTATTAGTGCCACCAGAAGCTTCAGAATATAATCCTATTCTAGTTCCAGCAGTCCCATAGGAAGATGAATAAATTCCGTAGGTTGTAAAATTAAAGGATTGTCCATTATTTATTACATCAATGCCCTTATAACCTCCTGTCAGTCTTCCACCTATTCCGAAACCAGGATTTGTAATAGAGTGTCCTACTATAGCCCTGATATCTTGACTTCCTGAATAATTCACTTGAGCTGTGATCAAGTTATCTACTTCAGTAGTACTTCCTTCGACTTCTATATTTACTTGCGCACTAAGGGAAATGCTAGCTATTAAAATGGCAAAGTGGGTTACAATATTTTTCATGTTTGATGAGATTATTTTTCAATGAATTATTGATCTAAATATCAAACAAAAAAATTCAAAATTTATTAAGACTTCACAGTTGGGTACATCGACAAAGTATTTGGTATGACCAATTAAGAAAGTGGAACTTTTATGGTCAATTAAGACTTTAGTCTTTCAATCAACATGCGCTTCTTAGATCTGCTAATACTAACTTTATCGCCATTTATCATTTCAACAAATCCCCCATCACTCCTATGGAAGCTTACAACATGATCCATATTGACAATATAACTTTGATGGATACGTAAAAATTCAAATGGCTCCAATTGAAATTCAATTTCTTTTAACACCTTACAAACCATTTTCTTCGTCCCATCAATCAGATAAAACTCTGTGTAGCTGCTGTCTGCTTTACAATATATGATGCTGTTGATCGCGACTAAATCTATACCATCTATTCGAGGAAGTGATATTTTAGGATTCGCTTGAATAGGATTTTTTATGTTCTTCAGAAGTTGACTTAATTTAAGGCCATGAATGGTTTTTTCATTTGTACTTTTCTTAATTCGACCAACAGCATCGATAAGCATATTTTTATCTATTGGCTTCATTAAGTAATCGATAGCACTAATTCGAAATGCCTGTACTGCAAATTGATCATATGCAGTAATGAATATTACACCAAACTCTATCGGTGAAAGTAATTCCAGTAGTTCGAATCCATTCATCCATGGCATTTCTATATCCAAAAAAACTACATCTGGACTCAATTCTTTAATTTTCTTAAGACCCTCCTTAGCAGAATTACAAATAGCAATAATATCAACTTGAGGACAGTTTTCCTTCAGCTCAATCTCCAATCCGGCTGTACAATATGGCTCATCATCAATGAGTATAGCTCTTATATTTTCATCCATATTTAATTGGTAATTTAATGACTACTTTTGTGCCTTTTGGAACACCTTTCTTTTCTATATCGATAATATCAACTGAACTTTCCCCTTCTAGAATTTCAACTCTATTCCTACTCATTTCAGAACCAAAGTATTTTTTCTGATAATTCGAATTTTTACTCCTCATCTGTTCTGATGCATTCCGACCAATTCCATTATCTAAAACTTCAATCATTAATTGATCCTCTATAATTTTTAATTTGATTATTAATTTAGCACAGCCTTCTTTGTGTAATAGACCGTGCCAGATTGCATTCTCCACATAAGGTTGAATAATCAATGGAGGAACTCTCAATTTATAAATATTAACCCTACTCCCAATGTCTATTTTGTAATTGAATTTTTCTTTAAATCGAAGTGACTCCATCTCAAGGTACAATTCTAAGAGTTTTAACTCTTTCTCTAGTGGGATCATTGATTCTTGAGAATTGGCCAAGATATTCCTAACCAAACTACTAAATTGCGTCAAATAGCTAATACTACTTTCCTTTTGTCCCATTAAAATTAGAGACTTAATACTGTTTAGGGAATTAAAAATAAAGTGAGGATTCATCTGTGACCTCAGTACCTGACTTTCAAGTCTGGCCATTTTAGTTTTCATCTTTTCCATTTTAAGAACACGATGAACTTTTATTTTATAAAGTCCATATATCAATAAGCCTGTGATTAGGATTGAGAAAAATCTAAAAAGCCCAGTAGCCCAAAAAGGAGCTTTAATTATAAATGAAACCCTACTAACATCAGACCATTCAAAGCTTGGTGATCTTGCTTTTACTTCCATTGTATACTCTCCAGGCACCAACTTTGGATAATTAAATGACCGCGCATCCGAGCCACTATAAATCCATTCATCATTTGATCCAATAAGACGATGCGCATAGGTCACCTGTTTTGCATCATAGAAATTTGGCAATGATACCGTAGCACTAAAACTATTTACATCAAATGGATAAATATTGTCTTCTTCAGAATTTAAGTCATAATCTCCTAGAACTAGTTCAGTAAAAATACATTGATTGGGCTGCTCTTTTACTACCAGATTCTCACAGCTTATCTTAACAAACCCATTGCCTGTCCCAACAAATAATTCATCCTTTAAAAACACCAAACCATAATTTAACTTCGATTGCCTCAAACCAGTTCTTTGATCAAAAATCCTAATTTCTTTGAATTCACTATCTGAGTACATTAAGCCATTTGTGGAAGCAATCCAAAAAACATCATTATAACCTTTTACTATTCTTATAGCATTCCGCAATTCCCTATTGTATTTTGAATTCAAACTATTAGAAATCGAAATACTATCTGAACTCAAGTCATAACATGTTTCAAATAAGCCTTGTCCTTTAATTAAAACCAATGCACATGTTTCATCAACTTCAACAACTTGATTGACAGTACTGCGTTTTTCCATCTTAATGTCAAAATTTTTATTGTTGACAAATGATGTTCCATTAAAATAAAAATGATGACTTCTAAAATTTTCTTTACTAAAAATAACCAATTCAGATTGTGCAGAAATCCACAGATCATCTCCAACTTCCGTCATCCCATTGTATTGAAAAAAAGAAAGACCCTTCAACTTATGAGAAGAAAATTCATGTACTTTAGAAGTTCTTGACTGAGGATCATATTGGACCAAAGTATAATTTCTACACAAAATCCAAAATACACCTTGATCGTCTATCACCATGTCGCTTATAGAATCCACGGTAATCTTGTCTCCGAAATTAAATTTCTCAAGTAATTCAGTTTTTCGATTTAAGAAATACAATTCATTGGACAAGAAATATAAATCATCCTGATAAGAAATGATTTTAAACAAACTCCTAAAATCTGTTCCCTCCCTTGGAAAAGTCAGTACTGTTTCTAATGTAAAATCTTCATCAAATATCTTTAAGGGGCCTGAGTCTCCAGAAAATACCAAATAATATTTATTTGACTTTTCATCATAGTATACATCATGAAAGTAATTAGTTTCATTCTCCTCGTTTTCAAAATAATCAAAGGCTTGAAATTCTGGAACAATTAATGAAATACCCTCCATAGAAAGAACCCAAATCTTTCCATCTTTTGCTGGATATATTTTCTCAATATCACCTTTCGGTAAGCCATTGCGATTAAAAGCCTCACTCCTATATACGTTCCAATCTTTTGAAGTTGGGTTATAACTAGAAATACCTTTTTGCCGATATGCTGCCCAAATCATTCCAGATTGACTCGTAGATACATTTGACCTCCAAATAATTCCCTCCTCAAATTCCTTTGGGTTATTGCGAATCAGTTCTCTTGTCAACAAATCGTATTCATAAATACCAAGACCCCAAGTTCCTAACATGAGTTTGCTTTCCGAAACGGCAACCAAAGAATGAAAACTCAATTGAGAAGAAACAGGAATATGAACTTCATTTAATTCTTCTTCAATTGTAATTTTCTCATTTTCTGTATCAAAACTTAGGAGGTAACCTTGAGCAACAATAAGATATTTAAGCGAATCTCGTGGATCTTCGATTAGATCATATACCGAATTGGGCCATCCCCCACGCATCGGGATATGCTCTAGGTAATAATTAACAAGACTATCTTTTTCAAAATCAATATATGCAAGACCTGAATTAGAAGCACCATACCACATTTTACCGGCCTTGTCGCTCTTGAGAAAATGTATTTCATTTGATTTCAAACGATGCCCTTCTTCAGAATTTGAATGGTACGATATCCATGTCGCATTAGATTGGTTGTAACAATAAATTCCCTGATTTTCTGTTCCTATCCAAACATTATTAAACTCATCGATTTCAATATCCCTTACAAAAACCTTTTCAGGAGGGTTTCCTTTTCCAGAATTTGAAAAATTGGTGAAATTTAATCCGTCAAATCTACAAAGCCCTTTACTCGTCCCAAACCACATAAAACCATTCTTATCTTCAACAGCACAAATTACATGGTCTGAATTAAGGCCATCTTGACTTGTATAATTAATACAATGCAGTTGGGTGTAAACTGGCATTATAAACCAAATCACTACAATTAGAATTAAGAAGCTTCTCATATGTATGTGGGATCCAATCACCTTACAATATAACTTTGATTTATAAATTCATTTCTAATATATAGTATTCAGTCATTCTAATTGGACATTTGGCAGAAGTCATATTGAATTTGGAATAGTAACTTTCCAGATTTATAGATTAGGAAGCATTGACCAAGAAGGATTTACATATATATAATATTAAATATGGTTTATTAATAATTCTTTAGTAGGGGTAAGACCACTTTTTCATGTCTTATTATCAAAGGGTGTTGAAAATTATTCAAAAAAATAAACCTGCTCAAACGTGAGTGG
>JAHDIE010000026.1 GCA_020630955.1 Saprospiraceae bacterium | reverse complement strand
GTTCTCCTTTGGGAAAACATAATCATTGGCTTCACCACCCTTGGTTACTCAAAACAAAATCAGTAAATTGATTTTCAAATCATTCGATATGAAAAACATACTCTTGGTTATATTGATATCTGCTACAGGTTGGGCTTGTAAAAGCAAAAAGGAGGCAATAAACAATTCAATTTTACCAATGCACGAGAAGCTTGCCCAAGAATTTATTATAGTTGATGGGCATGTAGATCTTCCATATCGATTGAGAGTAATGAATTTTAGATTAGAAAAGGAATTTTTAGAAATCCCGGTACAATCCGAAAAAGGGGATTTTGATTTCGTTCGTTCAAGAGAAGGGGGACTTGACGCACCTTTTATGTCTATCTACATTCAAGCGAGCTACCAGAAGGACCCAGGAAGGTCAAAAGCTGTAGCAGATTCTTTAATTACAATGGTTGAAGCAATTTGCAATAAAAACCCTGAGTATTTTGAAATTGCTTATACTCCTGAAGATGTTAGAAGGATTGCAAAACAAAATAAGGTAGCATTACCCATGGGGATGGAAAATGGTTCTGGCCTTGAAGATGATCTGAATAACATAAAACACTTTTCCAAACGTGGAATAAATTATATCACGCTTACACACTCAAAAGATAATTTGATTTGTGATTCTTCTTATGATACCACCAGAACTTGGAATGGAATAAGTCCATTTGGATTTGAAGTAATTGAAGAAATGAATAAGGAAGGAATCATGGTTGATATCTCCCATGTATCAGATTCTGCATTCTATCAAGCAATCGAATATTCAAAAGTACCCGTTATTGCATCCCACTCCTCTTGTAGAAAATTCACTCCTGGCTTTGAAAGGAATATGAATGATGACATGTTAAAAGTATTAGGAGAAAAAAATGGAGTTATCATGATCAATTTTGGTTCAACATTCATCGATCAGAAAGTAAAAGATGAAAGAGGGCAATTAAGAATTGAAATGGACAACTATTTAGAGTCGATAGGACTTAACCGTGAAAGCCCTGGCGCAGAAGAAGAGATGGAAAAATTCATGTCAAAAAACAAACTTACTTTCTCAAATGTAAAAGTAGTTGCTGATCATATTGATCATGTAGTAAAAATTGCAGGCATAGATCACGTAGGATTTGGCTCTGATTATGATGGCGTAGGAGATTCTTTACCTACAGGTCTCAAAGATGTTTCAGATTATCCCAACTTGATCAAAGAATTACTCGATCGTGGATATAGGCCATCTGATATCCAAAAAATTTGTTCTGGTAATTTATTTAGAGTTTGGACTGAGGTAGAAGCTTACGCAAATATGAATTGATTCACAATTAATTATTTACATATTTATTTTTATTTAATATGTATAACACCTTTCAATTCTTGGTTATAATTAATTATTAGCTGCAACGAAATAGATCTGGCATGTATAATAGAGTTGTAAATGGCCAAAAGGCCGAAATTTATTATAGTATAACAGATTTGAAACAAATTCAGAATATGAGAATCACTAAGGTTTTAGTTGTACTACTCGCAATTTTAAGCATTACAGGATGCAGAAAGGATATTGATGGTGTTCCTACAGAAACCATTATTGAACCAAACCCTCCTTATTTACATGCAACAGCCTTCGATGGGCTGGTCATTGATGAGAATGGTGATCCAGTAAGCAATGCAGCCGTTAGTTTTACCAACCTAACAACTTTAACTGACAATAATGGATATTTTAAGTTTGAAGACATTGCATTGAACGAACGAGGTTCACTGATAACAATTGAAAAACAAGATTTCTTTAAGGGCTATAAGTTTGTATTTCCATCAGACACGAATCATGCTTATCAAAAAATCATGTTGATTTCGAAGAGCGACGCCCATAATTTTAATGCCTCTAATGGAGGAGTGATAGAAGAACTAGGAACCAGTATACGATTTCCTTCAAATTCAATAATCTATGAGGACAGTAACCTGAGCTACAGTGGTGATGTGATTGCATACTTCCATTGGTATAACCCAGAACTAAGTTCAACTTTATTGAGTATGCCTGGAGATTTAAGAGGGATTGATAAAGAAAATAAATTTAAATCACTTGGATCCTATGGAATGGTTGCAGTTGAACTCTACACTGATTCTGGTGAAAAATTAAATTTAGCAGCAGGAAGCACTGCAGAAGTAAGCATGCAAGCACCTTCATTTAATGAATTACCAGGAATTTTGCCAATGTGGTATTTAGATGATACAGGGATATGGAGGGAAGAAGGAGAAGCATCCTTAATAAATGGTAACTATGTTGGTCAAGTTTCTCATTTCTCATTTTGGAATTGTGATTACCCTTATGACCTTGTACAAATCAGTGGCATTATTCAAGACCCCAATGGCATAGCTATTTCAAATGCTTTGATTAAAATCAATATTCAAAATTCAACAGTATGTGGATCCGGTTTTACAAATGGGGAAGGTGCATTTTCAGGTTTGGTACCTAAAGATGTTTCATTAGAGATCACTGTATTTGATGAATGTGGTAATTCATTATACCAAGGACCTTTAGGTAGCTTTGCAGAAGACACCAACTTGCCTCCAATTGTTGCCGCTGTGAGCAATGAACTTATAACCATTGAAGGTACAGTACTTTGTGAAGGTGTTCCGATCACAGCTGGGTATGTAAAACTCACCTATGGAGAAAATGACTGCGTAATTGTAGACATTTCTAATGATGGAACTTTTAGCTCGTCAAGGCTATTATGTGGTTTTGAATTTTCAAATATATCCTTATTTGCAATTAACACAGATTTGGGAACAACCAGTGAAGAAATTACAATAGATTCCTTAGGCCAAAATTTAATTTCAGTAGGTACAATAGATGCCTGTAGTCTTGAAGTTGATGAGTGGTTAAGCCTTAGAATTGAAGGACAAGACTTGGGTACAGTATATGATGTTGGGGCTAGATTTGGGATCGGGGGATTATCATTTTATGGTAGTGGAATAGATGGAGGAGCATTTTTTGACCTCATAGAACCAACCCTTGGTGACAATCAACCAACAACAGTTTCATTTGATAATGTTTGGTCTGAATACATTTCTTGTAATGATGAGAATTGCTCCAATATGAATATTAATTTCTCTACATTAGACAATTTTGAAAATGGTTATATTCAAGGAATCTATTCAGGAACCTTATTAGATCCTAATGGAAATCCGGTTCAAGTAGAAGGAGATTTTAGGATTAAATTTGATCTTTATACTCCTATTGCTAAAATTTATGGGTTTGCTTGGGAAGATATAAACCTAAATGGCATCTACGATAATGGCGAACCACCTTTGACACCAGAAAATATTTTTATTTATATGAATGGCAGCATCATAAAAATGAATTATGATGATGAAAATAATTTCTTTGGCTATGTAGAAGCAAACACCGATTTTTATTTAAGGTATATCTTAGAATCCAATGAAAGCACTACCCTATATAACGAAGGGTCAAATGAATCAATAGATAACGATTTTGATCCTGAGGGACTAACTGAGACACTCCAATTAGAGGTAGGTCAAGAATATAGAGATTTTGGTTTGGGAATTATTACATTTGATCAGTTAGATTGCGTAACATTTCCTACTGTTGGAAGCATCTCCTTATGTGAATTCACTGGAACAAACATTGGAATCGAAGTCAATAGCGGAAGCCCACCATACTCATATGAGTGGAATACAGGAGAAATAACTCAATCAATTGAGGTATTTGATGAGGGAATATATTCTGTAACCGTGACCGATGCAAATAATTCACAATGCGCTACAGAAATCGAGGTATTCAGTAATCCTATACCAGAAATTGAAAGCAGCCAAATATTACCAAGTTGTGGAAATAGCAATGGAAGTATTCAAATTGTAAATACAAACAATTATAGTCAGATTTTTTGGTCAGAACTAGATTCAAATGAATTTACGATTGAGAATTTAGGAGCAGGAACTTACTTTTATGAAATTTATGATCAATTCGGTTGCGCATATCAAGGAGAGATTACATTAAACAATCAATTTACAACCATAGGAAATCAAGTCTTTATAGATAAAGAAGGAGGTCAACCTGGGCAATTTGATGCTGGAGATTTGGCCAAGGACAGTGTAACAGTCAACTTACTAGATGCTGAATCTTTAGAAATCGTTGCCTCGCAATTGACCGATGACTTAGGAAATTATCTATTCCAAGGAGAGTATGAAGGAAATTACATCATTGAGGTAATGTTACCAATAGGATTCGAATTTACAGAACAATTGGGTGAGCTTGCTGATACCTGGAATAGCGACATAAACCCACAAACAGGAAGAACACAGGTATTCACTGTTGAATGTGGAGAACAAATTTTATATATTGATGCAGGACTTATTGAATAAATATGACCTTTTAAAATATTAATGCTGAACAATCCAGAAATAAAACTACTCGTAACTGGTTGTGTCAAACAAGATCCAACTGCACAGAAAGAACTTGTGGAAAAGTTTTCTTCTATGCTGTATACTGTCTGTCTTCGGTACATGGGGAATTCTCATTCTGCCAAAGATGTTTTACAAGATAGTTTCATAAGAATCTTCAAAGGCATTCACACTTACGATTGTGACCGTGGATCTCTCCAAGGTTGGATGCGTCGTGTGACCATCAATGTTGCGCTTAAGCAAATTAACAAAAACAAAACCAGATATTTTTCAGAAATTTCAGAAAATGAAATAGGCATGGAAAAACAACCAGCAATTACGGATCAACTTGCAGCAGAAGACTTGTTAAAAGTTGTTCAAACTCTTCCAGAAGGCTATAGACAGATATTTAATCTTTCTGTAGTTGAAGGATATAACCATAGAGAGATAGGAGAAATGTTGGGCATTGAAGAAGTAACTTCCCGATCTCAGCTTTCAAGAGCCAAACAGCTCTTGAGAAAAAAATTACAAAATATGCAAATTGATACCCCATGGGCAAGAATAAGCTAGACAAGGTAATTAAAGACAAATTGTACGACTTAAACACATCGATTGATACTGGTGAGTTATGGAATGGAATCCAAAACAAAATGGGTTCTGAATCATCTAAACCTGTTGGTACATTTTCATTCAGAAAATACTTTGGTTTTGGAATGTTTGGCCTTTTATTGATTGGAGGATCTTTTATCCTTTTTAATCAGATGGAGGTTCATTCGCCTACATCACCTGAATTTACTAACATAAGTTCAGATCAGTTAGATAATGCTTCCGCAAATAAATCATTGTCTTCAAAAACAAATGATCTAAGCAATAAAAACAATAAAAATTACAATCAGATTCCTGCTGTGGATGATTCTGATCAAAGAGAAAATAAATTAGACAACCAAAGAAAGCTTACCAATAAATCTAATAATCAAATCACAACTGGTCAATCAGCCTACGATAACAACTTGCCCTCTTTCGAGAAAAATAAAAACAAGAATAAAACAATCCAAAATAGAACAAGCAATAACATAAACAATAATTTTTTAGAAAAAACCTCTGATTCACAAAAAATCATTTACGGAAGTGAAACAGAAAGCACAAATGAACTTATTCAAAAGTCTAACGAAGAAAACAATACTAAGAATTTAAATGCTGAAAATATTTCTAATGCCACTACGAAACAAAAGAACCAATACCCTCTTCTCCTTAATTTAAATGGGATTGCGAACAATATTAATAAAGGTTTGAAAACTACCAACAAGACAGTAGACATTTGTGCATACAAAAATAGAGTTGACTGTTATGATGCATGGACAAAAGACAATAAGTTTAGTTTTGTACCTTATGTAGGCTTGGACTTTGTAACCAATAATAGAATTAAGACAGATGAGTTTGCAGACTATTTGCAGACAAGACAAAATACCATGAGATTTCTTGAAGTACTAAAAAGTGGTCTCCTAGTTAAATACAATGTGACCCCTAATCTCTATGTAAAACTCGGCGCTGAATATGATCAAATTAGGGAAAAATTTGAATCAATCACCGTCGATACAGACACCCAAATCATTACTGGAACCATAGCTTATGAGGTTTCAATGCAAGGAGACACAACAGCCGTTTCTGGACCAGTTGAACAAACAGTGATTACTACAACTCAGTGGAGGAAATACAACAAATATCATTCCTTCAACATTCCAGTTATTATTGGTTACCAAACACCAATAGCGAAGCGTTGGGCTTTTTTCTCAGAGGCCGGAATTTTTTACAATGTAAGGTTTACCTATGCAGGCACTCTATTAGATTCAAATCAACAGGTAGTAACTGGAGAAAATTATTTTTTGAAAAACAATGGAATAAGTCTTTACGGTGGGCTTGGTTTGAGCTATAATTTCAATCAGAAGTGGTCTGTCTTTGCTGTTGGATCGTACAAATACAACTTAGAGCCAATCAACAATGCGGACTTTAATCCAATTAAACAAAATTTAGGTTTGGCTGGATTAGCAATTGGATTTGAGTATAGGTTATAATAGAGAATCTGCAGATGATTCCGAATCCTAGATTCCCATAAAAAGTTATTACCTTCGGGTATGTCTTCAATTCTACAAAATAAGGCCACAAAACTGTTCTTGGTTTTGGCTGGCTTTTTTGTCTGCAATGCTCTTATTGCGGAGATGATCGGTGTCAAAATTTTTTCTTTAGAAAAAGTATTTGGAATATCACCTATGAATTGGACCATTTTGGGTGTTGAAGATTTAGGTTTCAATCTAACGGCAGGTGTCCTTTTGTGGCCCGTCATTTTTGTCATGACTGACATCATCAACGAGTACTTTGGAGCCAAAGGGGTAAAATTTTTAAGCTTTATGACCGCGGGCCTAATCATTTTTGCCTTCGCTATGATTTATCTAGCTATTGCTTTGCCTCCAAATGATTGGTGGACCAACTTGAGTGGTCTCAATAAAGAAAACCCAGATCAAAGTCTAAACAATCTCAACCTCGCTTTTGGTAAAATATTTGGTCAAGGACTTTGGATAATCATTGGATCTTTGATCGCATTCCTTGTAGGTCAACTGATTGATGTATTTGTATTTCAAAAAATAAAGCAATATACAGGCGAAAAGAAGGTTTGGCTTAGAGCAACAGGCTCTACTCTTGTTTCTCAATTTATTGACAGTTTTGTTGTACTCTTTATTGCCTTTTATATTGGTGCTGATTGGGAATTGGTTAGGGTTCTTGCTATAGGAATTGTGAATTATATTTACAAATTTGGAATTGCGATTCTTTTAACGCCTGTGATTTATTTTGCCCACCATATTATTGATCGCTATCTTGGTGAAAATTTAGCTCACAAGCTAAAAGAAGAAGCACTACTCAAATAATATGCGACAAATAACGAATACTGTTTTAATGATCCGACCCGCGAAATTCGGATACAATGAAGAAACCGCCAAAAGTAATTCCTACCAAAAGAATGACAACACTCCAATTGAAGAAATCCACCAAAGGGCTTTGAAAGAATTTGATCATGTGGTATTAACATTAAAACATCACAACATTAATGTTCTGGTGATCGAAGATACTATCGAGCCTCACACCCCAGACGCCATCTTTCCTAACAACTGGCTTTCCACTCATGAAAATAAGATTTTTATAACTTGGGCCATGGAATCCCCTATCAGGCGCCTTGAAATTAGGGAAGACATTTTACGTAAGTTAGAAACCGTATTTGGATTTAATAAAGAATATAATTTCCAACATTACATAGAAGAAGATGGACTTGCTTTAGAAGGAACTGGCAGCATGGTTTTAGATCGAGAAAACAAGATTGTCTATGCTTGTCTTTCTTCACGGACTGACATTCAACTTTTATCAAAGTTTGGAGTCCTCATGAATTACCGTATTATATATTTTACCGCAGTCGATCAAAATAATAAACCAATATATCACACCAATGTCATGATGGCATTGGGAGAGAAGCTTGCCATTCTGTGTTCGGAAGCAATTGAAGATCCAGAAGATAGGGCAAAAGTGATTAGACAATTGGAGTATAATGACAAAACCATTGTGGACATCAATTTAGAGCAAGTAAGTCACTATGCTGGAAATATGCTTGAACTTAGGTCTGAAGATTTGACTCGATATATGATCATGTCAGAAACCGCAAAAAAATCATTGAGTCAAGAACAAATTGAATCCATAACTCAATTTAGTCAAATTATTACTGTTTCAATTCCAACCATTCAAAAGTATGGAGGAGGAAGCATAAGATGCATGCTTACTGAAATTTTTCATGGTTAACCCCCATTTTCAATATCATTACCTAAATTTTTAACGTATTTAATGGGTTCAAGCTTAATTGAATTGTCAATAACGTATTCCAAAATCTATATATTTACACTACCTAAAATTTAGATAAATCAAAAACAACAGATGAAACGATTCTTTACACTTTTTTTAGTTCTTTTTTGCCTTTCGGCAAATGGACAAATCATCACAGAAATTATGTATAATTCACCAGAATCAGGTGTGGATAGTTTGGAATACATTGAAATGTATAACAATACCGGAGATGATATAAATCTTGAAAACTATTCGATCCTAGGTGTCTTTCATAAATTCGAAGCAATGATCTTTCCTGCTGATTCATACCTTGTTGTTGCAAAAAATGCGGCTGCAATATCCGCAGTTTTCCAAACTCCAGCTGTAGAATGGAATCAAGGTGCATTAAACAATATGGGTGAAGAAGTTGCCATACTTACGCCTGATAGTGTTGCCATAAGTTCTATCTTGTTCAGTAACAATACCCCATGGCCAGAAAATGCAAATGGACTTGGTTATTCCTTAGAACTGTGTAACCTATCAGCCAATGTTAGCAATCCATCTAATTGGGGTATTTCCACTTTTAATACGGGAGTTGAAATCAATAACAGAATTGTTTTTGGAAGCCCTGGCAAACAAAATGAAGCTGATTGTTCAGAAGAGCCAGAGGAATACTTAAATGTAGCCATCAATGAAATCATGTACGATGCAATTGGTGCAACAGATAGTTTGGAATATATAGAAATATTAAATTATGGTAGCGATACTGTAAGTCTTGCTGGTTGGGACATCGATGGCGATGTTACTTATACTTTGCCTACCATGGATTTGCTACCAAACAGAACAATTGTCCTTTCTAAGAACAAAGAAGCATTCTTCATCGCCTATGGAAAGGAATCGTATGAATGGGCAGGTACTCAACGATTGGCAGATGATGCAGGTATGATAAGGTTGTTCAACAACACTGGAACCTTAATTGATGAAGTTAATTATAGTTCAGAAGCTCCTTGGCCGACAATAACTCCTGGAACGTCTGTCACCCTTTGTGAATTGTTTGGAGATCACGATGATGGCACCAATTGGATTGCATCAGAAAATCTTATATCAATTCCTGGCATTGGAGAGACCTATGGAAGTCCTGGCAGATTAAACTTATGTGACAATCAAACAATAGGAGAAATAACTGAAATTGATGCAGAGGGAATTCTGATTCGTTTAGGAGATACAATCACAACATTTGGAACAGTTCATGGCCCTAACTTCAATCCAAGTGGACTTTCATTTACCATCATTGATGAAGCAAATGATGGTATTGCTGTTTTTGAATTTGACAATCCGTTTGGATATGAAGTAACCGAAGGAGACAACATTACAGTTACCGGTGTATTAGGTCAGTTCAATGGCTTAGCACAAATCAGACCTTCGTCAATTACAATAAATTCTACTTCAAGTCCTTTACAAGATCCAACAGTGACATTCAGATTAAATGAAGACACTGAGTCTCAATTAGTGAAATTAGAAGATATGTATATCCTGGACACCGAGGATTGGACCAATCAAGGTTCTGGTTTTAATGTCGACATAAGCAATGGTGTGGACACGGTAGTGATGAGAATTGATGCAGATATCAGTTCTATATTTGGACTTAACTACCCAACTGGAACCTTTGATGTAACTGGGATTGGCGGCCAATTTGATAACTCGAGTCCTTATGATGGAGGCTATCAAGTATTTCCAAGATATTTGATAGATATCAGCCCATTTAATGAATTCATGCCAGACACTATGGCAATTGATGAAGAATACCCAATTAGAACAATAAAAGAAATGACAAATTCTGATGCAGAAGGAGTAGCTGATTCATTAGATATCAAGTGTACCTTGGAAGGTGTCGTACATGGTGTTAATTTCTCAGGTTCGGATTTAATCATGACTATTATAGATTCTGAAAATAATGGTATTGGAATATTCAACAATGACAACACGGTTGGATATGTTGTACAAGAAGGTGACATGGTAAGACTAAAGGGCACCATTGGACAATTTAATGGCTTAACACAAATTCTAACCGATAGTCTTGAAATCTTAAGTATTGGAAACGACCTTGTATCACCATTGGTTTATGATTCGAATATCGACATGGCATTTCTTGAAGCAAATGAATCAAGCCTCATTCGATTAGAAGATGTTACCGTTGTTGATCCATCGGAATGGGCTGGTGACGGCTCATCATTCAATATGGAATTGACATCAGCTAACATGCCTGGTGTTTCATTCACTATGAGAATTGATAATGATACCGAAATTGCCAATACCCCTTACCCTTTTGAGGCAGGTGATGTTCTTAGTATCACTGGCTTACAAGGACAGTTTGATTCAAGTAGTCCTTATGATTCAGGATATCAAATATTGCCAAGATATTTAGCAGATTTGAATGTAGAACAAGATACAACCCCAGTTATTAATGATGAATATCCATTGAGAACCATCGTCGAAATGACGAATGTTGATGCTGAGGGCGTAGCAGACTCTTTGGATATTAAGTGTACTTTAGAAGGTATAGTTTATGGTGTTAATCTTTCTGGATCTGATCTTATCATGACCATCATTGATGAAAACAACAATGGAATTGGTGTTTTCAATAACGACAATACCGTAGGCTATGAAGTGGTAGAAGGCGACATGGTTAGTCTAAAAGGCACAATCAGTCAGTTTAATGGTTTGACACAGATTAGAACAGATAGTTTAGAGATCTTGAGTACAGGAAATGATTTGGTAACACCATTAACATACGATATTACTACTGGTGGCTTTATAGAAGAAAATGAATCTAGCTTAATTAAATTTGACATAGTTAATTTAGTAGACCCAAGTCAATGGTTAGGTGATGGCTCGTCTTTTAATGTAGATTTTGTATTTGCGAATGATCCATCTTTGGGAACATTTACTATGCGAATAGACAACGACACAGAACTTTCAAGCATGCCATTTCCTCTTGCTGGCACAGATGGTTTATTTATAACTGGAATTCAAGGTCAATTTGATTCTAGTTCACCTTTTGATTCTGGATATCAGATTTTACCAAGATTCACAGATGACTTTGATTGGTTAATTGATGTTATTGATGTTGTTGATATTGATTTTGACAATCAAATAAACATTTATCCAAATCCAACTCAGTCCATTTTACAAGTTAATTCAGATATTGGAATTGATGATTATAAAGTGTTTAACAATCTAGGTCAGTTGGTCTTGAGCAATAAATATGAGAATGAAATTGATATTTCAAATTTGCCGGAAGGCAGTTATTCCATTTTATTTAGATCAGGAGAAAAACTTTCAAATAAGAAATTTATCAAAATTAAATAATCAGCTATAGATAAAAAAGAGAGCCGGTTCCTACATAAAGGAACCGGCTTCTTTAAAAAATATAAGAACCCAAATTTTTCTTATTTGATAAATATCATTTTCTTAGTTGCAGAATAACCATTATACTCTAATCTGTAAAGCAACACTCCTTTGTTCTGTAAATTTGCTGATTCGAGCATGATTGAATTCATTCCTTTTTCATAATTCCCTTCTTTGGAATAAATAACTTTTCCATCGGCAGACATCACCTCAAATCTCGCTTCTCCAGACTCTGGCAAGTAAAATCCAATCTCAGTTGAATTATTAAATGGATTCGGTTGATTTTGAAATAATTCGAAAGAATTATTATCAGTTGATGGACCACTAGACTGTAAAATCACATCTTGAATCTCCCCTTCAGCATTGTATGCTTCAGCTTTTGTTAGTGATGAATTGATTGTAACAACATGTTCTATTTTTTCATTTGATTTTGCGGTAAAATTAATTGCAAATAAAGCTTCTGAAGTATTTACGTCAATCCCATCAATATTATCATAAGAAATTGTAATTATTCCATTGTGCGCCTCTTGCAGGCCAACATTATAGTCAGCAAGTTCAAACTTAGCACTTTCATATCCACTATAACTTAATGCGGTTGCATCAAATTCTATAGTGAATTGAATACCATCTATTGTTGTTGCATTAACACCTTCAAACACCACCCTTACATCATCGCCTTTTACAAATTCAATATTTTCCATTTCGATTCTAAATATTTCTGAAGATCTAGCTTCAATAATTTCTTGATTGAAATTTACAACTGCATTACCAGATACATCTCCCATTTTAACTCCAAAGAAATTTGCTTGAGCATCAGAGATCAAAAGATTGTTGTACACCATTGTCTCAGGATGGCCCCAAGGATTCTGCTCATCAGTAAACTGATGTGTGTCTGGAATAAATACCCAAGGTTCAGTTGATTGCCAATCTGAATAAATACCTAGAATTAATTTTCTAATTTCTATTAAATCAACTCCTGTAATTGTATTTGATCTGTTTACATCAGCAGCAATGACCTTATAAGGTGAGCCTAACAACTTCTCAGATAAAATATGTTTTTGAATCAAAACGATATCTAAGGTAGAAACACCATTGAGTGCATCATCCTGTTTTGTAGGCTTAACCATATACCCATTATAAAATGGAATATCATTAAACATATAGTCACCAGCTTCCGTCACTTCTGAATTCATCAAATTGCTCATATTTTCATATAATTCAACTTGAACTTCTTCCATATCTACTAAAGATTCTGTAAACACCTTTCCTCCCAAATATGCTCTCGCGTTATCATCGTCTTCACATACATCCTGAGAATCTTGCAATTTCAATGTAACCACACAAGATTCGTATGAACCGCTGGCATCGATCACAAATACTTCTAGAGGTATGTCTGCACCAACACCATTCGGTAAGTCAGAACAATCAAAAGACATATTTTGGTTAATAAATCCCGTATCCGGATTTGTAAAAGAGAAGATTAAATCATCAATTGACCCACATCCCGCTTCACTTTTTAAATCAAAATCAGAAGCCCAAACATCAGCCTGACCATTTTCATCTAGTACCCAAACAACAGATCCAAGACAAATAGGAACTGGAGGATTATTACTTACTACGGTAACTGTGAATGTACAGACATCTGTGTTTCCACAGTAGTCATATACTGTTATACTTACAACATGTGTACCGCCTGGAAGAATTTCTTCAATTATATTTCCTTGTCCAGAGATATTTGCTCCGCCAGAAACAGCGATATCATAGGTGTATGTTAATTCTGCAGCAGGAGTGCAATTATCTTCAGCCCAGATATCGAAAACAAATTCAGCTACACATTCTGGATACTCTGCATCCAAGATTATATTTTCGCAAGGATCTGAGAATTTCGGATTTGTACTGTCGTTAAGTTTTATAATTTGATCAAAGGTAAAAAGACCAGCATAACCATTGTTGGCTTCATAAGTACACCAATCTATTACGGTCCAGGTTCTTTTAATCTTATTACAAGCATCACCGCCATTAGGAGTTGTTAGCAAAAGATCAACATAATTCATAGTAAGGCTCACACAAACGTCATCATTGTCAACGCTCGGAAATCCTCCAATCACTTCTGGTTCCAAACCAGAATACTGATCTCCACACCCCGGAACCGATAATTCAGGCTCGATACTAATATCGTCATATTCTAATGGATTTCCTTGTGTCAAAGTTATTGTAGAAGAACAAGAAAAAGATTGACCATCTGGCAATTCAACAGTAACCGTTCGAACCACAACTCCAATTCCACAAAGATCCAATCCAGACTCATCAAAATCGACATCTATGTTAGAAGGCATTCCTTCCGTACCGCAAACATCAATATCAGATGTAAAGTCCGCATTTCCGTAGTTGTAAGACTCGTAGTCAAACCCGCAATCTCTTACAATATTATCTGGACAAGTCAATCCATAGTTGGCTCCATCCATTCCTGTTACACAAATTCTTGCTTCACACTCACTAAATCTCCCAGTATCGTCTATAACTTTCAACATCACTGTCAATGTATCGCCTAGATTTGCACAACAAAAATGTACAGATGGCCCATATTCAAGATCATCTTCAAATCCAGTGCAATAATTTTCTTCCAACAATTTAACCTCAAAATCCACTACCTCACCACAAACATCAAATGAATGATCATCAAAGGTCTCAGCTCTAACCTCTGCAAAACCACTTTGGTCTAATGAAACTTTCGTAAAACCTTCACATATAGCAGTTGGAGGCAAAGTGTCGATTACTTGAACTTCAAAATAACATGAACCAGAATCATCTGTACCAACGTCTGGGTTGGTTATTGGAGAGGCGTTTCCACAGGCATCTACGAATCGATATCTTACCCAAGCTAGACCTTCTGGAATCATCGGCAAACTATAAGTTCCATCTTCTTCCATGGTAATCCCATTGGCCGAGTATTCTCCATCCTCAGCAGGTTGGTTTGTTCCAGGCACAGCTGGCAACCACTCAATAAACATTTCAAAATCCGAGCATTCAACCAAATTATTTTGTATCTGCCCGATTCCATGAACACGATCAAATGGATCTAAATTTATCTGAGCTAGACATTTTCCAGCCTCTGCGGGAAACATTAAAGTATCAGGAGGACAAACTTTGATGACCGGTTCATCATCAATAACTTTGATGGTCTGTCCTTCTTCTCTTGTTGCTCCACTGCACCAATCAATCACTGTCCAGGTTCTAAGAATTTTTCTACTAGCACCACATAGATCAAAATCAATATCATTATAGAAATACATGATATTTGGACAAGAAATTCCAGTTGGTTCACCAGTTCTTGACGGAACTAAAAAATCATCAGTAAATACTATACAAGGATCATTTTGTGTATAATCATAAGTATAATCATCTGGAAACTCAACATCATCAATATCCATTCTTAACACATTGATTAACTGAACACATGAAGCAATAAACTCTCCATCGGAATTAATAGCAGTCCATGTTCTTTCAATTGTAGTTGAATATCCATTTTGACACATTGTAGGAAGTGTATCATCTGCAAATGTAAATGATCCACCAGAGATTGAACAGTTCCCATCAAATGTTGGCTCATCTTCTTGAGAGGTTCCTGCTTCAAACTCATCGCAAGTAATTGTTATATCTTCACAATTGCTTAGAGCATTTGCATTTTTATCTTCAAGAACTATTGACCCCCAGCAAGTCATTCCACATTCTGGAATGGAAACACTTGCTGATATTGTTGTTCCTAAATATTCATTTCCCAAGATGGTTATAGTATTACTAGTTGCAGGAACTACTACTCCATTACTGGTAATCACTAATTCAAAATCGTCTTCCGTCAGACTTGGATAATTAGGATTATTATAAGGTTCACCAGCCAGAATCATAGCCAAAGTAATTTCGGCTTCACATTCTGAGTTTAAAGCGACGTTAATATTTCCATTACATGCAAGAACAAGGTTTTCAACCTCATCACAGTCTACCTGTGCACTTAGAGATACACCCATTGCAAAAGCAATAAATGTGGTCATTATCAATTTGGCGTTCAAGCTTGAATTGAATGAAAATAAACTTAGTAAAGCTTGTTTCATTGTTATTTTTTAATCAGAGTTTGCGAATAAATCTTTAAGTGAGTCCTACTCTACTTCAAAAAGCAGGACTCACTGTTGAAGTTTTTATTTAATTACTTTAGTACAATCATTTTTCGTGTTGCAATATGAGAGTTGGTTGATATTTGATAATAGAGTATGCCCGTTGTTTCTAATTCAGATTGCGCCACTGTAATTTCGTTATATCCCCTTTCGAAATTTCCAGCTTTCGCAAATAAAACTTTACCACTGTTATCAAATATTTGTATTGACACTTCACTTGCTGAAGGCAATTCAAAGGCAATACTGGTTTCATCACTGAATGGATTTGGTGTGTTTTGATACACCGCGAATTCATTGAATGCATTTTCTACAGCACCTTCGAGTTTCAATTCGATGGCTTCTGTTCCAGTATGTTTATCTACATATATCTCAGATTTGATAGATTCTGTAAGTTTTACTATTTGCGCACTTGACAGCTCAATAGCAAATAAAACATCATTCTCTTTAATCTCAACTCCCTGAACTTTGTCATAACTAACCAACAATTCATTGTTAGCTATAGTAAAGTTGTATTCTTCCAAGTTCCATTTAGATGGAATAACATTTTCTAATTCCGCTTCTTCAAGAGAAACACTAAACTGTGTTCCAACCATTGTCACATTTCCGCCAGCCAAAAATTCAACTTGAGTATTTCCATTAGGAAGCTTAGCGGTGTTTGTTTTCATTTCAAATGAAACTCCTGATCTGCTTTCCAATTCGTTATTACCAAAGTTGGTAACCACATTATTGTTTACATCTCCAATCTTAACCGCTATAAAATCTTCATTCATCATGTTCTGATCGAGATTTGTAAACGATATATAGTCGGCAAAAGGCCATGGGTTCTCTGGATTTGTAAATTCAAATTCTTGATCAACAAATCTCCAAGAATCATTACTTGGGTAATCGTCGTAGATTCCAAGAATTAGTTTTCTAATTTGAATCAAATCCAAAGCTGAAATCGTTTCTGAATTGTTAACATCAGCTGCAATCATTTTATATGGACTATCTAACAACTTAAGATCCAATATGTGTTTCTGAATTAGTACAATATCCAATGTTGTAACTCCATTTAATGGAAAGTCATTATTATAAGCTTCCACTTGGTAACTATTATTCATTGGGATATCCTCAAAACCATACTCTCCTTCTTCGGTCATATAAGTCATCATTGGGTCTTCTTGACCAGACATTAATGACATTTCTACATCTTCGACCATATCACCATCTTCTGTATATACTTTACCTGCAATACTTACTCTACTTGATCCAGAATCTGGACATACATCGTGATTATCCTGTAGTATGAGATGTGTAGTACAATAACTTTGATTTCCACTTTCATCTGTCACCCACATTTCTAATTCAATAGTATCCGTTACTCCTTCTGGAAGATCTGAACAATCAAATGATTGGAATGTATTATTGGTATCCGCAGAAAATGAAAATAAAAGATCTTCAGATTCATTACATGTTCCATTATAGCTTCCTTGATCAAAGTCTTCAGCCCATATTTCAACTGAACCTGCTACTGGTATGGTAGTTACAACTTCTGTTAGACAATATGCGATTGGACCATCTGATTCTCCATCGACAACAAAGGTCATATCACAAGTTGGCATTTCGTTCCCACAATCATCTAGAGCATGCCACCTGATGTAGTGTGTTCCATATGGATACACCCCATTTGCATCAGTAGATTGAATTCCAATTGCTTCAAAAGCACCATCATTGTTTAAGTCCAAATCATACCAAACTGTAATTTCGCTATAGTTGCTGCAATTATCAGATACAATTAAGTTTAAACCTGGTTCATATGTTTCAATCATACAATTGCCAACCGATTCTCCTATTACTTCAGTCAAATCTTGACACCCACTATCTACTTTAGGAGCATCATTGTCAAATATTTTGATCACCTGAATATGTGTCCAAATTTGATCAGGTTGACACCAATCAATTACTGACCATGTTCTCAATATTTTTGAACAAGCTACTTCTGTATAATTAAAGACTTGATCTTCATGTGAAGAAGTAACATTAGAACAGCCATTTTCACCAATATAAGTTGGATAAGCATTGGCTGTTGGTAAATCTTCTGGCTCAATACCATTATTACAATTCATTGAATCGTAATCAGAAGGCCAGATAATATTATTTCCATTAAATGGTGTCAACTCTCCAACATTGATCACTTGCGTAAATGTTGTTGAATTTCCAAATGGATCTGTTGCAACATAAGTTCGTGTGATTGTAAATGAACCACAGTCTGTTGCACTTGTAATTTCAACATCATAATCTATCGTTGTGGTACAATTGTCACTGAAAGTCGGCACTCCAAAAGAAAGCAAATCATCTGACTGAGATGCAAGCAAATAATCTGTCCCTTCTAAATCCTCGCAGTCGACATCTAATTCTGTAGGCGGAGAAGGAAGATTTAATGCAGGACCTTTAAAGTCTTGTACATTCACATTAACCATACATTCCGCAAAGTTTCCATGAGCATCAAAAACTCTCATTCTCACCAATACTTCATTTCCAACATCTGCACAACAGAATTTAACTTGCTGTGAAAAGATACATGGGTCTTCTACCTCAACAACATAGTGATGATTAGCAAGAGATTCTCTTTCTGCTGCCCAAGTTCCATCAGCTTGTACATTTACATAAATGTCACCAGTTCCAGATAATGTCCAATCAGGTTCATTTGCTGCCCAGTTTTCATAATTTATGACAGCACCTGCTTCAGATTCGAAATCTGTATCCGAAATATTTGTTGCATTAGTAATCCCTTCCGCTTTATATCCAATAAAATACGATCCAGGATTATAAAGTGCTACCTGCTCATCCAACCAAGTTCCCTCAGCTGAAGTTTCTATAGTTGCAACATGAGACTCTATCGCATTTGCGTAAGCAAACGATTTAGGACCTGTCGTTGGTTCTTTTGAAAGGTAGTAATGATGCCCGTTAAATTCTCCTAGATAATTTAAAAAGTCAAATTGCGGTTTTATACAATCTCCACATGCAGCACCTTCATCCATTCTCTTAATAACAGTCTGATACACATCACAATTATCATAACTGTGATCGTCAAAAGTTGCTGGACCCGCATAAGCACATCCATCCGCATTCAACGCAATGTTATTATATAGATCGCAAACTGGAGAAGGAGGAGTATCATCCAACAAAGCAATTTCTGTAAGACAATCAGTTGTGGAATTACCACATCCATCTCTAACCTCGAACAAAATCCATAATGAATCAGAAATGAAACTCACTTCATCAATATAAAATCCTTGATCCGCAGCACTGTAACTTACTCCTTCATCAGAAAACAATGCAGGTATAATCCCATTATCATCTCTTAATTTATAAGACATATCTATATATACAGTACCACATTCATTTGCCACCTCTGGTTGAGGTACAAATATTGTAGCACCACAATCATGGCTTTCCGTTGTAACTGCAAATTCATCAAATGCAGCACAGATTGGTGGTGCTGAATCCATTAAAGTAATGTATTGAGTTAAGATGATATCTTCACCCAAACCATTATTTCCACAAGGATTCCATATAGCCCATTCTCTTATTACTTTTCTTGCTGGAGAATCATCTCCGCATAAATCTAAATTAACATCTGTATAACCTAAAACAACCACTTCTGAACAAGACACACCAGTTGGTTCACCCGTAAAACTAGGATGTGGGTTTCCATTATCATCTAATGGGTAATCTGAACATACATCAATAGAAGGTTCTGCCCCTGGTAATACGTCATCAAAGTTTGACGGAGGAATTACCACATTATTTTGATCTACAACTATCGTTAAATCAACTGAACATGTTGATGTAGCGCCGTATTCATCAGTTATTGTCCAAACCCTTGTAACAAATGTTGGATTTGTACATTCTCCATTACTATTGTTGATATCTTCACAAGTCATTGTAGCATCGCCACAATTATCAAAGCCTTCTAACAACCATGTATTATCTCCTGTAGATGTTACCGTAACAGATGCATCAAAAATTGGCATAAAATCCTCATTTGATTTATCAGCAACGTCTTCACATGTTACTGATCCAATTACTATAGGACAACTAGGTGCTGGAACTGATTTATCTTCCACAGTAATATAACCCCAACAAGAGTTACCAGAACACTGATCTATTACTTTAACTTCTATTATTTTATTGATGTAAGAATGATCTAATATATTTCCATCTATCGCTTCTCCTGTAGAAGTATCTACCAATTCGATATCATAACCATCGTTGTTTATTGGATCTGAACCTTGTAATAATAAATCTGCTGTTACTACTAAAGTACAATTGTTACCTATGGTTACATTTAATCCTCCACTCACACAGGCAATTGATTGAATATCTGTTGGATCTGCAACTGTGATCACAGTAGATAAAAGCATATCAGGACATCCTGTTGTAGAAGAGGCAGATAATTCTAAAGTATAATCACCGGGTGTAAGACATGAAAAATCTATAGGTTGGGTCTGACCCGAATTTGTTACTGCTAATAATGGACAAGGTGAAGCAGAAATGTCAATCCCATTATCATCATACAATGTCCAATTATAAATAAAATCATCAGCCAAATCTGATGGTCCTACTAAATTATAAACACCCATTTCTGCGCCATCACAAACATATGTATCACCATCAATTGAAAATGATGAAGCTGAAGATTCAAAGCCTACTGCTAAATCAAACTGATAAAAACAACCATCTCCAGTTGTACCTGATCCAGATACAGTTCCCCCTATTGCCATATCCCATTCCACTGTTGCAGTGTTATCATCAGAAGACAAAATTGTACCATTGACAGCCGCCCATGTAGTACCAGCAGCAGTTCCTCCTTCTGGATTGATGGTGTATGTTTCTACACTACCACACATCACTGTACTTGCTCCAACGATTCCTCCACCTGGAGTTACAATATCGACAGGAAACTCTGTGTTGAAAACACATGAATCATCTGTCACACCAGACGCACAAAGGGCATAGTTCCCTGCAGGCTGTCCCGTAAAATCAATTGATGTACCACTACCTGTAGAAGGAAAAGTTCCCAAAACTGATCCTCCATCATCTTTCAAGGTCCAAATGATCGTCTGTCCTCCTGAAAAATCATCAATATCCAAATTATAACTTCCAGGAACAGCAGTATTACACACCTCATTATCTCCTATTATAGAAATAAATGTTGACAAATCATATACTGTTATCGGAGTTGATGCTTGGTATATGCATCCGGTTGATATCCCTCCTATCTCAAATTGTTCTGCTTCCACAGATACTGTATATACTCCAACTGACGGCGGAGTTGCCATTGTATTTGGAAAATTATACGTATCTGAAGCTGAAGCTGCTTGAACTGATGTTCCATCTACAAAAAATTCATATTGATAATTGTATGAAACGGCAGGGTCATCTCCTGGAATGCTTGCAGTAAATAGAGTACTCAATGAAGAAATACAAACCGATTCGTTGGTTGGTGTTAAAGCAACTGACGAAATAGCACAAGATGCTGGAAAGGTTGTGATATTATTTAATTGAGTGTATCCACTACCATCATCATATCCTAATCCGACTTCTGGATTTCCATTCACATTCACAATAATACTTGCAGCATATGAACCTGAAGAAACTTCAGTAAAACTAACTGAAGGCGGAATTGCTCCAAGTGCTAAGGTATAAATATCGGCACCTGCACCAACTACAAAATTTGTTGATGGAGTACCAGTAAAACTGATATCCATAATCTTCCAACCTTGAGGTAGTGTAGGATCACAATCACAAGTCACTCCTACTGGAGTATCTATTGTTTGGGCTTGGACCTCATTAACAATCAACTGACTAAACCCTAACAGTAGGCTTAAGGTCATTAATTGTTTTAATCTTTTTAAATGTCTTTTCACGACTTTGGGTTTTAGATAAAATTCGAATTTGCTCAATAGCATTATATCCCACTATTAGGCATACTTTTACTTCGCTCCACTACTATAGCCAAGTTCTATTCCAAAAGGGCTTTCATATTAAATATTATCATAATGTGTATTATATTTAATAATTATTTCATGTATAACTTATTGATAACTTATACTTTATGTATTATAGAATGATCCATTTTTTTTGATACATATGAATAAAAAAATTGTTTCGCGGCTATTATTTGAGGATTAAATGCCTTTTTTTAATTTCAATGCATTTGGGGCTAAGCAAAATCAATTGGTATCAAACATTACATTTGGAAACTCAAGAACCTCGTTGTACTTTCACTGTTAGGGATAGGATTATTGCATATTCATCATAATATTTGCAACAAATCATGGTATTTCAGGATATAGTGATCGAAGCACATTAACTTAATAGGAAACTATTCAATTCATGAGAACCAATAACTTTATTACTATCAAATTCATCCTATTCACTTTGTTAATTAGTCTTATTAAACAAACATCTGTAGCTCAATGTAATATTGAGGTATCGGCAGAAATAGTGAATTGCAGTGATGCTCTGAATACATTTAATGCATTGGTTTCTGTTACTGGGACTGGAGTAGGAAATACATTTGTGCTTGGCGGTGATGGAATTACATTTGGTAGTTTCTCTTATAACTCTTCTCCAATTGAAATAGGTCCTTTTACCAATGATGGATCTACACATCATTTTTCTGCTATCGACAATACAACCCTTACATGTTTTGGAGAAGCAGAAATCTTACCCTATGACTTTTGCCCGATTGAATGTGCTATTGAAATCATTGATGTTGAATTTCAAGTGTGTGACAGCTTAGATCGATATGCCAATATCTATATAGAAAATAATTCTAATGTAGGACAAGCATTTACCCTCTTGGTCAATCAGGTTTCTCAAGGCAATTTTCTTTATGGGGAAGACTTCTACACCATAGGGCCATTGGATGGTGATTGTGAACAAGGAATTGGTATTACTATCTTTGACAGTATGCACATGGGTTGTTCAGATTTTTACTGGCAGCCAGGTCCGTGGTGTTGTCCCGATGAATGTTCAATTAATGACATCATTATAAATACCTTTTGTGTTGAAGATGAGATTGCGGGAATCATAGTGGATTTTAATTACAATGGCGCATCCAACGAACAATTCGAAATCTTAATGGATTCCATTCCAGTAGATACTTCTTGGGTATATGAATTTCCTGATACTATTTTTTATAGTTTTATTGGTTCAGTTCCTGATACAATAATACAAGGCTTTGGGGTTAGTCATGTGGCCAAACCTAACTGTGGTTTTTATGATGAGTTAATCATCACTTGTAATGACACCCCTCCATGTGAATTCTCAAATTTTATTTTCAGCCCTATTACTTGTGATGGAGACAACACTTATTCTCTAGGTTTAGATTTTCAAGTTCAGTCTGCGACCAGTATCTTTTTTGATGTATATTCTCAAGGAATCTATTTAGGTGCTTATCAGTATGCAGATCTTCCCGTTGTTATCGATAACTTCCCAGCAAGAGAGGTTGATTATGATATCATTACAATCTGTGATAATGGAAACAATAGCTGCTGCGAGACATTAGAATTTATGGGATTAGATTGTGATGACTCCTGTGAGTTTTCAGAGATGCTTATAGAGGCAGAAGAATGTAATGAAGATGGACTCTTTAATCTTAGTTTTCATTTTGAAGCATCCAATGGGAGCGAAGAAGGATTTTTGGTTAGAGGTAATGGGGTCATATATGACACCTTTCAATATAATGATGATGGGTTTTATACACTTGGACCTTTAGCAGGTGATTGTGAGACACTATATGAATTTATTGCCATTGATCTTACTGATCCAGATTGTAGCACCGTAGCGTTTTTCGATGAAGCAATATGCTGTGAGAGTTTTGAAAATTGTGAGCTTAGTAATTTAAATTTTGATGGGATTTCTTGTGAAGGAAATCACATGGGTTTCTACTATAGTTTTGATTATCAGAATACCACCAACGACTTTTATGACTTGTTTTCTAATGACCAATTTATTGGGTACTATGAATTTACTGAAGGGGCAGTTTACGTAGAAGTCCCAGTATCAGAATCAGACACCTATGTAATAACCATCTGTGAAAACGACAATCCTCATTGCTGCATTTCAAATTCTTTTGAAGGACCGAGTTGCGAAGACAGTTGTCATATTTCAGAGTTTTTTATAGAAATGGATGAATGTAATGATGATGGATTTTTCGATGTTGCTTTAGAATTTATTGTTTCAAACCCCACATCAAATGGTTTTACGGTTTTTGGAGACGGAAATAATTATGGCAGTTTCGAGTATGGACAAACCTATTATACTGTAGGACCTTTCGAAGGAGATTGCCAATCGGTTTATGAATTTATAGTTGTGGATAATGAAAACCAAGAATGTTCTTCAAATTATTTATTCTTAGGACCAATTTGCTGTGATCAAGAAGAATGTTCAATCAATGATTTACAAGTAACACCAATTGAATGTATTGAAGACAATTTTTATTCTGTAAGCATCGACTTCCATCATTCAGGTGCAACGAATGACTTTTTTGATGTCATCGTGGAGAACGAAATCATCGGATTTTATGCATTACAAGATTTACCAGTTGTACTAAACTACCCGGCTTCTGGTAATGAATTTGATTTTTTAAGCATTTGCATCAATGATAATTCTGACTGTTGTGGCATGGCTGAATTTGAAGCTCTGGATTGCAATGGGAATTCAGGTGAGTGCGCAATCTTTGAGGTATTTGCGGAAGCATATGAATGTAGTGAGGATGGTAACTTTTTGGTAGATATTGCATTTAATGTTCAAAACGGAAGCCAAGAAGGTTTTGAAATCAGAGGCAATGGCATTGGTTATGGAGAGTTTCATTATGGAGAAGATTTCTATACCATTGGCCCTCTCGATGGAGACTGTGAAACGATCTATGAATTCATCGTTATTGATCTCATTGATTCAAGTTGTTTTGGCGAATATGTTTTTGAAGAACCTATTTGTTGTGATGATGGAGAATCCTGTGTCATATTTGAAACATTTGCAGAAGCACATGGGTGTGATGAAAATGGAAACTTTCTTGTCGATATAGAATTTGAAGTTCTAAATCCTAGTGCTGCTAATTTTGAGATTATTGCTAATGGTCAATCATATGGAACATTTCAGTACGGTGATAATTATTACACCTTTGGCCCTCTTGAAGGAGATTGTCAAACTACCTATGAAATTGCAATTATTGATTTAGAAGATCAAAGCTGTATTGGGATTTTTGAATTTGAGGAACCAATATGCTGTGATGACGGAGAGACTTGTGCAATCTTTGAAACATTTGCAGAAGCACATGAATGTGATGAAGATGGAAATTTCCACATCGATATTGCCTTTGATGTATTCAATGGTAGTGATGAAGGATTTCAAATCATTGCAAATGAAATGTCATTTGGTGAATATCAATATGGAGAAAACTATTACACTTTTGGACCTCTTACAGGAGATTGTGAAACCATATATGAAATCGAAATTATAGATCTACAAAATTCAGAATGTGCTGGCGTTTTTGAATTTGATGAGCCAATCTGTTGTGAAGAAAATGATTTATGTCAAATAGATAATATAGAAGCAGAAATCATAAACTGTGATAGCACGGAAGGAGTCTTTTTCTTAAGCATCAGCTTTGACTATCAAAATAATTTATCTCCATTTTTCAGCATCACTGGAAATGGTCAAGAGTATGGAGCCTTTGGTTATGGTCAAGAAAATTATACCTTGGGACCTTTGTTAGCCGATGGGGAGACAGAATATGAGTTTGTTATTTCTGACTTGGAAAATAATGATTGTAATGCATTTATCGAATTTGGAACAGTCGATTGTGGGACCACTGGTATTTATGATCTAGCATCCGATCTAAACATAACAGCTTTCTATCATAATAGTATGATCAGAATTAACAACCCTGACCAATTTATAATATCTGAGTTAATGCTCTTTAACCTTGACGGTAAATGTTTATTGGACCAATCAATAGCACACTCACAATCATACTTTGAGCAAGAAATATATTTAAGTCTCAATGGAATTTATGTTCTAATTTTAGAAGTTAATGGAAAATATCACAGTTTAAAAATCCCAGTTATTAAATGATATGGCACACCAAACCTAGTCTCGAAGTATTAAATCAATTGGTTCCAAATACCTTGCTGTCCACCTTAGGAATCAAATTTACGGAAGTAGGAGACGAATACTTGGAAGCAACAATGCCTGTAGATGAAAGAACAAAGCAACCGATGGGATTACTTCATGGTGGTGCCTCAGTTGCTTTGGCGGAAAGTCTAGGAAGTGTGGCTGCCTACCTTTCGGCGAAAGACCCAATGCAATCTGTAGTCGTAGGAGTAGAAATAAACGCTAATCATCTAAAGTCTGTACAAAACGGGATCGTAACTGGAAGAGTCACTGCTATTAAAATTGGCAAAAGACTTCAGGTTTGGCAAATTGACATTAAAGATCAAAATGAAAATTTAGTTTGTAGTTCACGTTTGACAACTCTAACAACGAAAAAAGAAGGAAACAACTGAAATGAACCTGCCCAGTTGATAAACTAAGATTTTTTTAAATCCAAATCAATTTGGAAGAACATGAATGACTTGATTCATGATAAATGAATATTCAAAAGGCCCTAAAAGCTTAAACACTGTTTTTAAAGGCATTTATTAGCTAATAATAAGTTCATCAAGACAATTGCTCAATTTTGTTCAACATAATTATATATAAAATTAGCTCTCATGGGCTTTAATTTTATTTTTGTTGTCCTATTCAATAAGCAACTAAATAATTATGAAAATACGCCTACTCTTTGCCTTTTTGCTATTCGGCAGTTTTGCATTTGCCCAACCCAATTTAAATCTTGAATTATTATCCAATGTTCCGGTTGGAGAAGCTGGCAATGACATTTGGGGATATGTTGATGCTAATGGAATTGAATATGCTGTTATGGGGTCTCAAACAGCTACTAGAATCTTCTCATTAGAAGATCCAAGCAATCCCATCGAACGAGCGGTTATCTCAGGCGCATCATCCATTTGGAGAGATATTAAACACTATGATAATTATCTTTATGTTACTACGGATCAAGGGTCAGATGGTCTTTTGATCGTGGACATGACGAATGCACCTGACACAATAGAACATAAATTTTGGACACCAGAGCTTGATGCTGGGAGTGGATCAGACATTCTACAAAGATGTCATAATTTATATGTGGATGCAGATGAGGGTTGGTGCTATCTTGCAGGATGTAATATAGGTGTTGGTGGTGTATTGATCTTAGACATTCACACTGATCCATTAAACCCTATATATGTTGGCTCAACCAATGAATTCTACAGCCACGATGTGGTTACTTTAGGGAACACCATGTATTCTTCTGAAATTAGCGACGGACATTTTTCTGTTTATGATATTAGTGATAAATCTAATCCGACGAGGACCATTCTACAAAACACAACATCTAACTTCACCCATAATGCATGGCCTTCAAACGATGGAAAATATTTGTTCACTACCGATGAAAGACCTAATGCATTTGTAGATGCCTATGATATTTCTGATCCGGAAGATGTACAATTACTAGATGCTTTTCAACCTTCTGAGACAGCAGGCAGTGGAGTCATTCCTCACAACACTCATTTTGACGAAGGATATTTAGTGACCTCGTGGTATACTGACGGTGTGGTAATAGTAGATGCTAATAAGCCTGACAATCTTATTAAAGTTGGAGCATATGACACCTACCAAGGTCCACACGGTGGTTTTAGTGGTTGTTGGGGAGTATATCCATACTTACCATCAGGAACAATCATTGCTTCAGATATAAATTCAGGACTTTATGTTTTTTCTTCAACCATTCAAAGAGCATGTTATCTTGAAGGGAAGGTCATTGATAAAGAAACAGGGAATGCTGTTGTAATGGCAGCAGTTGAAATTGATGCTTCTCAACTGGCAAGAGCCAATACAAATGCTGGAGGGAATTTTAAAACTGGATTGGCAACAGCTGGAACATACACTTTAACAGTAAGTCACCCTGATTATAAACCTCATGAGGTTGAAGTGATTTTAGAAAATGGAATAGTTACTGAAATTGTTGTTGAATTAGAGAAATTCAATCAAATTCAATTTATTGGAAATGTGGTAAGAGATGCAGATGGGTCACCAATTGAAGGAGCCGAGGTTGTTGCAATTTCGGAAGAAAGAGAAATAAGGGCTAATTCAAATGCTGATGGAATTTTTACTTTGAATCTGTTTGAAGAAGAATACACCTTTTATGCTGGTGCTTGGGGATATAATGAGACCACTATTCCATCTTTTGATCCTTTGGTTGATACACAGATTGAGTTTAGTTTAGTAGATGGATACAAAGATGATTTTATTGTCGATCAAGGGTGGTCTGTTACCGGTGATGCTTCAACAGGAATATGGGAAAGAGGAGTTCCTATTGGAACTTTTACACAAGGATTACCTTTTGCGCCAGGCATGGATAGCCCAACCGATACTTTTGGTGATCAAGCTTATATTACAGGTAATGCTGGAGGGGGAGCTGGTGAAGATGATGTTGATGATGGAATTACCATTCTTACATCAAAACCAATGGACTTGAGCAATCTAATAAATCCAAAAATTAATTTTAGTTATTGGTTTACCAATGCAGGAGGTCAAGGAGGTCCACCAAATGATGCAATTACAGTAATCCTAGGTGATGGAGTCAATGAGGTTGAAGCTGCTGTTTATGACACAAGTATCCCTGCATGGAACAAAAGTTTTGTATATCCTTTGGAAAGTTTTACTGATCTAAGCAATATTACCATTTCATTTAAGGTAGGAGATTTACCAAATTCGGGTCATTTGGTTGAAGCCGGCATTGATGAATTTTTTGTTGAAGAAGATGTTTTATCTAACCAAAATATTGATGAATTAAATGTAATTGTAACACCAAATCCATTTTCAGATTTTATCACTGTTAGAATTGATGAGTCAAATCTGGATCAGTATATCATTACAGATGCTTTAGGGAAAATTGTTGTCCGCGGTAAGCTAACAGGAAATTTGCTTGAGATACCAACCAGCTCTTTGCACAGTGGAATATACTTTTTACAACTGAGTGGAAAGCAAATTAGAGGAGAAGGAATTAAATTATTAAAATTCTAAATCACTTTCAAAGGTTAAAAAAGGGAGTTTGAGCAATCAAACTCCCTTTTTTTGTCTTACAAAAGCCAATTTTGTATTACATATTACAGAAAATTACCATTAATTTTATCCTGACAATTAAGAAATTACATTAAACACAAACAATGAGAATATTAACAATATTATTAATGCTACTTGGATTCCAATCGATGGCCCAAATAGATATCAATCTAGAATTGATTTCTAGAGTAGATGCCTTTGAAGGATCAAATGATGTTTGGGGATTTGAACACAGTAATGGTATTGAATATGCAATCCTTGGAACAAGATCAAATACTAAAATTTATTCGTTAGAAAACCCAGCTTTTCCAATCGAAGTTGGTGTCTTCCCTGGCCCAGTTACAACTTGGAGAGACATTAAAAATTTTAATGATTATGTTTATGTAACAACAGATGGCATTTCAGATGGCTTAACCATTATTGACATGACAGATGTTGAAAACATTGAAGCAAAGATTTGGAACGAACCTTTATGGATCGGCAATACGATTGATTCATTAAAAACTTGTCACAATATTTATATTGACGATGAAGGTTATGGCTATTTGGCTGGGTGCAATATTTCTCAAGGAGGTGTCATTATATTAGATCTCTTTACAGATCCATTAAATCCAACCATGGTAGGCTATGCTGATCAAGCTTACTCCCATGATGTATACACACTTGGTAATAAAATGTATACATCAGATATTTTTGAAGGTTGGTTTTCTGTCTATGATATTAGTGACAGGAGTTCTCCCGTCAGACTAGCCACACAAGAAACAGGAACCTTATTCACCCATAACGCATGGACTTCTGAGGATGGAAATTTTATTTTTACTACAGATGAAAGACCCGATGCTTATGTTGAAGCATACGACATTTCCGATCTAAATAACATACAACTGGTAGATACCTATAGACCTCCGGAGTCAGAATTCAATGGTACCATCCCTCACAACACACATTATCTTGATGGATACCTGATAACTTCATGGTACACAGATGGTGTTGTGGTGCTTGATGCAAACAAACCAGACAATTTAGTGAAAGTTGCTGCATTTGATACATTCGAAGGGGACCACGGAGGGTATAATGGTTGTTGGGGGGCCTACCCTTATCTACCCTCTGGTCTAATCTTAGCATCAGACAGAGCAACTGGATTATATGTTTTCTCCCCGAGCTATCAAAGAGCTTGCTATCTCGAAGGAAATGTTTATTCTGCAGCAACAGGCTTAGCGATTAATGGAGCAACCATAAGTATCGAAGCGGACCAAATGACAAGAGCAAACTCTGATGCATCTGGAGCTTATAAAACCGGGCTTGCTACTGCTGGCATGTATAATGCCATTGCAACTCACCCAGAATATGATACGACTATAGTAAGCGTTCAACTGAACCATGGTGAAGTTACTATCCAAGATTTTGCAATGTTGAAAGAAGGAGCAAGTATTTATAATGCCACTGTCGTAAATGACTTGGATGGCAGCCCAATTCCTGATGCAATGATTAAATTGATCAATTCGGAAGGAACCATTTTTGATCAAAAAGCCGACGAAAATGGGAATGGCATCTTCGAATTTGTTGAAGGCAATTATACCTTTTATGCATCAAAATGGGGTTATCATATAGGCACCCTTCAATTTGATACTGCCACTGATCCTACAATTGAAATTAGGTTGACTCCAGGGTATAGAGATGAATTTTTCTTCGATCACAATTGGATTTTAATTGATGATGCAGAAAGAGGAAATTTTGAAATAGGAGTACCCCAAGAATTGATTCTCAATAACCAATTATTAAATGTTGGCGCTGACAATCAAGAAGATATTGGAGAACAAGCATTATTAACAGGTGCTGGAATATTGCAACCAGCTCATCTTGATTATGTGTTTAATGGAACCACCACCGCTATTTCTCCCCCTATGAATCTAAATGAATACGACTACCCTATCATTAAAATGGATGCATGGTATAGACATCATGGATACACAGATGTTGGGCCCTACGAAACAGTAGTAAAATTGATAAGAGGAGATGAAGAAAGGATCGTTATGGGTTTTGATCAAGCCGACACACTTTGGCAGCAAAGGGTTTTCCATCCTAAAGACTATTTCTGGAATTTAGAAAATGTTCAAGTTTCGATATCCGTATTTAATGACATTGAAGGGATATTTACTGAGCTAGCCATTGATGTTTTTGAAGTGGAAGAAGGTCAACCAACACAAATCGATGAATTGGAATCTGCAGAAATGCTCATCTACCCTAACCCATCATCAGATGAATTTAATATTAGCTTAAAAACAAAAGATTACAATCAATATATTTTAACTGATGTAAATGGCCAACTTATGAACTCAAGACAAATATCAAGCTCATCATTTAAAATAGACACACAATCCCTTCCTCCAGGCATATATTTCTTACAACTTAAAAGCGAAAATAAGCTAAGCACCGTACAGCGATTGGTGAAAAATTAAAAAGAACAAAAAAAAGAAAAGCCATGACTCAGTTTTGGCTTTTCTTTTTTAGAGAACATATTTTAGGAACAACCAACAGTCTTTTTCAAAAACTAAGAAAACCATCACCAGATTTATAAGAGACTAAAATATGTTAGACCCTTGATAAAAAAGAAAGTTGTTCTTTGTCTTGAGAATGGAAGAACAAATTGTTAAAAATCATTTTGCTTTTCAAAACATCACTTCTATAACAATGAAGAACATATTGAATAAAATCATTGAAAGAAATAATTATCAATTTCATAAAGATTAATCGGAGCCAATTGAAGCATCATGCTAGAGTTCAAATTATTTAAAAAATCAGATTTTCATGAATATAAAAATTGGTTTAAAGATATTAACATACAACAAAGCTTATATGGCATTGATGAAGAATGGTTAGAATATATTTTAAATGACACTACTGGGATAGAATATGCTATTTTCCATCATTCAGAACTTGTTGCAGTTATAGGTATTTCATTTCCTACCGATCTAAATCCTTTCTTCGTTATTCAAAATTTTGCAGTCAATCCAAAATACCATAGGACCGGAATAGGAACCATTGCATTAAATAAATTACTACAATTGCATCCTATAACTTTATCCGATCATTGGGTAGCTTTTGTAGAGAAAAAAAATATCAAAGCCCAAAAATTTTTCAATAAAAATGGATGGGAAGAACTAGAGGATCCAATGGATAAGAAAATGATTAAATTTCAAAAGAAATCTTAACTTACCATAAAGACATAATTATTATAATGATGAACATTTCACTGAGTTTACTTCTTACTTGTTTCTGGCTACTTTTTACCCAATGCAAAACAAACAACGATAACACCAGTCACATAGTTGTTAATGAAAAAAACATAGCAAGCTCTCATTCAAAAATTGAAAAAATAGATTCCTATTTTAATGGGCACAATCAAATTAAAAGTCAAAAAGGCCCCACTACCATTACTAGAAATGTCATCGAAGCTTCAGAAGGAACCATTTGGCTAGCAACTTGGGAAGGTATAATTCAATACAATGGTAAAGAATTTCTTAATCTCACCAATGAGTATGATATTTCACGTTATCGGGCTTTTACATTACTAGAAGATAGGAACAAAAACATATGGATCGGAACCGTTGGAGCTGGATTATTTCGGTTTGATGGCAAAGATTTTACCCAATTTACAATGAAGGAAGGATTACCGAGCAACACTATAGGTTGTTTGACAGAAGATGCAAATGGATCGATTTGGATTGGAACCCTAAAAGGCTTAAGCAATTACAATGAAAATAAATTTACGAACTACTACACACCAAATGGAGGTAATGACGATGACATGAATTCTATAATTCAAAACAGTGATGGAAGCCTGTGGATTGGAACAAGAGGAAAATTGTTTTCTTTTGATGGAATCAAATTTACGGAAGTAAATAAGAAAGATGGAACAGGATTTTACAATACTAGAACACTTGTAAAATCTAAGAACGGAACCAACTGGATTGGAGGTCAAAGTGGGCTACACTCCTATACTGGAAATACATTTTACCACCACTCTGAAAAATTTGTCGGTTATATTTATGAAGATAGAGGAGGAAATATTTGGGTCAGTCAAAGCAGCCCTGATTCAAATATAAATAATATGTCATTGATCAAACATCAAACCACACAATTACCAAATAGAACAACACAATCAGAAATTATATTGAATGAAGAAGGACAGATTTTTGGAATCATAGAAGATTCGAGTAGGAATATTTGGTTTGGTACAGAAAAAGGTATTTGCAAATATAACCACGAGGTCTTCGATTGCTTCAGATAAAAAAATAACCAATATTAGGAAAGCCACAACCAAGATAAATCATCTATGCCATTAGAATCAATAGTACATTGGTTATTGATTATTTCCGGAATAACTTTTCTAGGAGTAGCTGTTTATTTCCATCATAGAAATAACAACAAATTAGCAATGCTATGCCTGTGTATAGCAGCATTGGTGTTGCGAATATTTACAGCAAAGGATGGTTTCCTTCATCAATGGGACGAACGCTATCATGCCTTGGTCGCAAAAAATTTAATGAGTGACTTTTTAACACCAATGCTTTACAAAAACCCAATTCTTCCCTATGACTATAAAGAATGGGCCGCTAACCATATCTGGCTACATAAACAACCAATCCCTCTTTGGTCAATGGCAATTTCCATGAAACTATTTGGCATTTCAGCATTTTCTATTCGTATTCCAAGTTTAATACTATCAACAATTTTAGTCCCCGCGACACATGGAATTGCCAGTATTTTATACAATAAGAAAGTTGCCTTTATTGCAGCATTTTTATGCGCCATCAATGGATTAATCATAGAACAATCTGGTGGTCGAGTAGCCACAGATCACATCGACATTTATTTTTTATGCTTTATTGGGTTTTCTGTTTACACTACCCTACTTTATCACAAATCCAACAAAACCATTTTTCTTGTTCTGACTGCTTTCTTCACATCACTGGCTATTTTGAGTAAATGGTTACCAGCGCTTATCATCTTTCCAATATGGTGCCTTTCGGCAAATCTTTATCGCTATTCAAAGCAGAAACTTATATTTCAACTATTAAGTTTATCCTTAATTATTTTGGCACTTGTCTTGCCCTGGCAAGTATATATTTTCCAACAATGGCCAAAAGAAGCTGCCTGGGAATCACACTACAACAGCTTGCACATCTTCACAGCATTAGGTTCTGAAACAGGTGGAATATTTTACCAACTCATTAGACTCACTATAATATTCAGCCCACTGATCATTGTACCTTTGGCTTGGTTATTTTGGAAAACCATAAAAACTAAAAATATAAAGCTGGCCATTTTATCAGTATGGATTTTTATTCCATTACTATTCTTTAGTGTTGTCAAAACCAAAATGCAAGCTTACTTGCTTTTTACCGCACCTGCAATATTTATTCTTTCAGGACTATTTATCGTGTATGCCCGACAAATACAAAGTAAATTTAAACCCAAATTGCTTCTTAAGCTTGTCACTTTATTACTGCTTGTTCTTCCGGTCCATTATTGTTTTAACAGAATCAAGCCTTTTGAAAACAACAGTCAAGAAGGAGTTCTTTTCAAGGATGAATATGCTCAAAATGACCAAAAAACAATCATCTTTAATGAGGCAATGTACATTGAAGCAATGTTCTATTCTGATTGTGCTGCTGTTTATCCATATATTCCCAGTAAGGAAAAACAAGAAGAACTAAAAGCACTGGGTTATCGTTTAATAATAAAATAAAGAATTGTGAATTTAGGTGATTTATGGATTGGAGATTTATTGAGAATTAAATCTTCAGGAAAAATAGGAAAATTCGAAGGCACCAATGAAGAAGGAAAGGCACGAGTTAAAATAGGAGAAGCAATATTAATAGCGACCGCTTCTGATTTGGAGATTGTAAGTGAGAAAGAACTAGCATCTAATCTCAACAAACATCGAGATGCCTTTGAAGAAAGAACCAAAAGAGACAAATCAATATTTGCACCCAATTATTATTCTGAAGAAAGAAGCATTGACTTACATATCGAAACCTTAAACCCTTCCCTTCATAGTAATCGTCCTGAGAGAATCTTTGATTTTCAAATGAAAGCATTCGAATCTTTTCTCAGGAAATCAATCAAAGCAAAAAAACAAAGCATTAGAGTCATTCATGGAAAAGGAACTGGAGTTTTAAAAGCAGAAATTGAAAGTATCTTAAAGTACCATCCTAGCGTATTAAACACCTTTCCAATTCATGACGGTGGTGGATTGGAGATTTTATTCAACTATGCTAACCCCTAATTATAGCCAAAATTATTTCTCCAAAGCTATCTAATTTCTTTTGCCCTATACCGTTGATTTGAAGTAACTCTTGATCGTTCGTAGGCATTTCAGCAGCTACCTGTTGCAATGACTTATTGGATAAGATGACATAGGCCGGAACATTTTTTTCTTTAGCTAGATTATTTCTCCAAGTCTTTAATCTTACCAAGAGATCTTGATCTATATTTTCAAAATCGATTGGTTTCTTTTCAATTTTTGGAGCTTTTGCCTTTTTATACCCTTCATATTCTGTCAATGAAACTTGAAGATCTTCATAGAGCACCTTTTGACTCAAGGGTGTAGTTTTAACTTTAGAATAATCAGCAAAATCAATTCGAAGAATACCTTGATTAATCATCTGAGTAAGATAATGACTCCAATGAGCTACTGGCACCTCCCTACCCACTCCAAAGGTCTTTAACTTTTCAAGACCACGAGTAGTAATTTCAGCCTTGAAAGAACCACGGAGCAAGTCTATCAAGATAGAACTAGAAATTGATTCTTTCGCTCGAATGGTTGCAGAAAGGGCCATTTTAGCATAAATTCTCCCATCAAAAATCTTTGGAGGATGGATGCAGTTATCACAATGGCCACAGCCATCTGATCTATATTCACCAAAATAATTTAGTACAAAATTGGTTCTACAATTGACTGCATTGGCATACTGCCACATTCTTTCTAATTTCGCAGATTGTACTTTTTTAAAAGTTACATGGGCTTCTCCTTCGTCGATAAACCTTTTCAAAAGGACGTAATCACCCCAACTATAAAACAACAATGCCTTTGCTGAATCTCCATCTCTTCCCGCTCTTCCTATTTCCTGGTAGTAACCTTCAATATTTTTTGGCATGTTATAATGAATCACCCAGCGAATATTGGGTTTATCAATTCCCATCCCAAATGCTATGGTTGCACAGACTATTTGAACCTCATCATTCTGAAAATTTCTTTGAATTCTATTTCTGTCTTCTGTATTCATCCCTGCATGATAGTAGGCTGCTTTTATACCTTTTGCCTGCAACTTTGAAGCTACTGTCTCACAACTTTTTTTACTAAGACAATAAATGATACCCGCGTTTCCATTTTCTTGTCGAACAAAGTCAACAATTTGCACAATACGTTTAAGGCCAGACCTTGCTTCGACAGATATATTTTTCCGCTCGAAGCTACTAAGAAATAGCTTTGCATCGGACAACCCTAGTTGTTTCAAAATATCATATTGTGTAGTACTATCTGCAGTGGCGGTTAGAGCAATTATAGGCACTGTTTGGAAATTAGCTTTTAGTGCTTTTAATTGTATATACTCTGGTCTAAAATCATTACCCCAGACAGAGACACAATGTGCTTCATCGACTGCAAATAATGAAATGGTAAAATTAGAAAGATAATTAACGAAATCGCCAGCCATCAACTTTTCGGGGGAAACATATAATAGTTTAAGTTTACCATCCCTCATTTTTGCGTAAATATCATTTAACTCCCCTTGATTGATGCTGCTATTTATTGTTGCAGCTGAAACACCTAATTCATGTAAGGCAGCAACTTGATCATTCATTAGTGCGATCAATGGAGACACAACAATGGTCAACCCATTAGAAACTATTGCAGGTATTTGATAACATAAAGACTTTCCGCCTCCAGTTGGCATTATAACTAAACAATCTTTGCCGATTAAAACATGATTGATGATACGCTCCTGCTCTAATCGAAATGATTGATATCCAAAGACCTTTTCAAGTGTCTCTTGAATGCTTTTATTCATGGGCTCAAATATATTGCTTCTACTTGTAAATGAGCGATTTTGAATTTAAGTAAACATAATTTTGCTAGAAAATTAATTGGATTACTTCTTTGGCTGCAATAAAGTATCAATAATAGTTTTAATATTCTCCTTTGCTTCTTCCGGGGAGTCATTGAGTATGGTTTCCAAAGCGTCCATTTTTGCATTGGCAATCCTTGTATCCATGATTTGTTCATTAAAGATTACAAATATTAAAAACAACATCACTGCTGCAATCATCATCCAATGGCGTTTTGTAAGCTTTTGAAGAAAGTTTTGATCTTTGCACATAACAACAAATGTAGAAAGTTTTGCAAAAGCAATCAAATAATAAATCAATACAAAACTGTGATTTGTACCTTTGCTACGATTCTATTATTTAAAGAACACTAAGCTTAAAAATGAAATATATTCTTCCAATTGTTGCAATAATTACTGCACTCATAACTTTCTTGTATTTAAAACCAAGCGGTCCTCAAAAGTCTGATGCAACTCCTGAAGAAAAAATTATCTCAATTTTCAATGATGAGAAACCACCTTATATTGATCGTTACAACAATGGGCAATCGGAAGCCAGGAATGTTGCGATTTCTCATTATAAAAATGACGATTTTAAAAAAGCCGGAGAAACATTTGCACAAATAGAACTAAATCAAAGAACCGTCTATGATAATTTTTATCAAGCTTATTCACAGTTAAGATCGAATCAAAACATGGATGCCATGATTGGGTTTGGAAAAGTGATTAGGGATAGCAAAGCCGAAGACAATATTTACCAACAAGCAAAATTATATCAAATCCTTTGTTTGGTTTCTTTAAAGGATCACAAGAGAGCAAAAGATTTTTTTGATCAACTACCTGAAGGCTCTAAGGCAAAAAACAAGCTACAACCGATTATCCAGCGATTAGATCAAGTTTCAAAATAAAAAAGGAGCCGATGACAAGTCAGGCTCCATTCTGGTTTTAAACAACCATTGGTTTATGTCAAAATGGTTTAAGTTATCTACCTCCATTTAAGGAGTCTTGTAATTTTTTCAGTGCTTTCCAATCGCCTTTAGCTGCTAACGCTGCTTGCTCTGGCCATGTTCCAGGGTTATGGGCAGCATATCTAGGACCTGCAGTCAATAGAATTTCTTTAATTGCCTCGGGATTATAAGCAGCCAATTGAGTAAAGGAAATAATTCCAGCTGATTTTAAAATTTGCGAAATTTTAGGGCCTATTCCTTCTATCATTTTCAAATCATCCTCTAAATCATTATTTTCAGTTTCAGACTTAATTTCTTTAAGCGCTTTGTCCCCAACCACATCTTCTTTGGGTTCATTAGAAAGTTTTGAATCTACAAATCTCCTACCAACTATTCCTCCTTCACCTTCTGTTCGGGTTTCATTAACTAAAGTTTTAGACACTTCAACGGTGCCAAGCTCTTCCATCATCATTCTCAACTTGTCCATATCAAGAGATTTAACAATCTCAACCTCTTTTACGATTTCCACGGGCACTTCTCTAATGACTTCTACTTCAACTTCTTTGATAACTTCTACAGGCACCTCCTTGATCACCTCCTTGATCACTTCTACTTCTTTGATCACTTCAATATTACTAGAAACGGCAACTTCCTTAATTACTTCTACTTCTTTAATTACTTCCACAGGAACTTCCTTAATTACTTCTACTTCTTTAATTACTTCCACAGGAACTTCCTTGATAACTTCTACTTCTTTAATCACTTCAACTATAACCTCTTTGATTACCTCGACGGGCACCTCTTTTATTATTTGAACTTCCTTGATTACCTCAACCTCTTGAGGTACGGTTACCTCTTTAATAACTTCAACTTTTTTTAATACTTCAACCTCTTTTATAATTTCTATTGGGACTTCTTTGATTACCTCTTTTATCACTTCTACCTCCTTTATCGAGTCAGTAGGTACTTCTTTGATTACCTCTACCTCTTTGATTACTTCTACTTCTTTTATTACCTCCACTTCTTTGATCACCTCCACTTCTTTAATTACCTCCACTTCTTTTATTACTTCCTTTTCGATTGTTTCCGGAGTAGAAGAAAGTTGAGCCGTGGCAAGCTCCGCAACCACAGAATGGTGTTTCTTTTCTAATCTTCCATACTTATCATCCAGTTCTTTGTACGAAAATTTTTGAGTCTCAAACTCAGATTTCAAATTTGAAATTTGTAGTTTTTGCCCAGAGATTGTTTTATCAAATTGTGATGTATCTACTTTTCTCATTCTACCTAGAAGCCAGCCAATAAACCATGAACCAAGCATCAACAATAGTGGTATTAGTGTACAATTATCCATTTTTCAATGTTTTATGAAATTCTATTAATTGGAAGGTATTTTATTGAAACTCACACTTATCCCATTCAGAATTCTTTCATCATTCCTGCAAATTTCATTATTCATTTCGGAGGCTATGGTCAACTGCGCAGCAGCAATTCCTTTTGACATAAGATATGACCTAACACTAGTTGCTCTGGCTTTGCCTAGCCCTTCTCCAGACATTTCACCTTGCTCGTCTTGATGGTAGAATCCTTCTATTTGCATAAATCTGTCTGAATTATCGGAAAGGTGATCTGTCAATTGATTAATGACCCCTAACATATCAGAAGTGGGAGGCAAAAGATCAAACGAACCATGTTTAAAATGAAAATTCTCAGTGGAGGATATATTAAAATCTCCCCCTTTATCATTTATGACCAAAGTCGGATCACAATCTTCTCCAGTAACACCTAAAGAGCCTGAAATCACCTCTTCTTTAATCATTGGTGCAGATTGCCCACAAAGATTTTTATTACAAATGTACCAGCCAAACCAAAACCAAATTAGGCTTAAAATTATCATTGCTATTCTCATCTGAATAATATTTAATTAACCACCAGCAAAAGGTGTTATTGTTTAAAATATTTAAATAAGATGAATTTTCGATTGTAAACACACCAAGAAGGCGCATATCATAAATCCCAGAATTGAGATTTTTAGTACTTTTCTTATTGGTGTATGATCTTTCAATCAATTATTCAAACCAACAATGCAATATTCATTCCATTTTCAACGAATTACATATTATAAAAATATCAATATTATAATTTTTTCTAATTTTAATTGACCAAAGTTGATTTTAAGACAACTAGAAACTAACTCATTAGTTGTCTAAGCTGGTTCCTAGCAATATATCACTTCATTTTTTATATAGATAAATAGTATTTTTACATTTAATACTGCTAATCAATATAGATTAAATCATTATTAAAAAGATTTTATTATTCTTCACATTTCTTTTATTTCTTTCTACATCGTATGCGCAATTTGATATAAAAATCAATCCTTTAGGAAGTGGAGTAAGCAGTCTTGACCTTGAAGGAGAATATATTGTTTCTAAACACATCGGAGTAGAATTGTCTGCTGAAAATGTGTTTTGCTCAAAAGAAAATTTACTTGAAGGTAAATATGAGGTGGAGAGATCTGATTACAGATTAAGGTTGACTGGAAAGTATTATTTTAAGCCACAAATGGGAGGAGACAGGTTTTATGCTGGTGCTTATCTAGCTCCAAGATCCTTGAAACTTTCAGGGAGTGAAGATGCATTTGGTTATGATCCTGGTTATAAAAAATCAGCAATCTCTTTAGGTTTTGTGATTGGGTACAAATGGGTTTTTGCAAATGTTTTTGTTTTTGAAGTCGGGGTCGGTGGAGGCCATGCTTTAGTAAGCAAGGTAAAAGTGAACGATCCAGACTCGAATCCATTAACGATCGAAAGATATGGATTTGATTCGATAGGTGTATTGGCGTTAGGATTTCGATTAGGAAAATGATATCTTTAAAATATCATTTTGGAAAGATTGTATTTTATTTAGGGCAACCTTTTTATTTAATATATTATCACATTTCTGTCACTCTTTTTATTTTTATATAGTAGATAATGCCAATAAATCTTCAAAGTTCTTCAACTTGCTTAAAGTTCATGTATGTACTTTTTCTTTTTTTAATCGCATGTCAACCTAACAAGCCTTCATCTTCCAATCAAAATCATATTTCTTACTGTTCTTTAGAAATGAAAATTGACGGAATTGCAGAATCACAATGGGATCAATTTGATTGGCACCCAATTGATCAACTTTGGATTGGCTCTTCCTTAAGCAAAGAAGATTTTCAAGGTAAGTACAAAATTGCTTGGAATGAAGAAGCCTTATATGTATTGGCACATATAATGGATGATCAATTAATCGACATTAACCAGAATCCACTGGATGGATATTGGAATGACGATTGTTTGGAGATTTTTGTTGACGGTGACGCTTCAGGGGGAATTCACCAATACAATCACAATGCATTTGCATACCATATTTCGATTAATCAAGATGTTGTAGATATTGGCAAGGACAGCTTAGCTCATTTTTATAATGATAATGTCTTTTCAAAAATGACCAAGATACATGACAATAATTATTTATGGGAGTTCAAAATATTAATGTTCGATGATAGCTTTAGAGATTTAGAAACCAATAAAAACATTGGTCTTTCTGAAAATCAACAAATTGGCTTTGCCATCGCATACTGCGATAACGACAGCAGCAAACAAAGAGAACATTTTATAGGTAGTGTTCATATAGAGGGTAACGACAAGAATAGAGGATGGATTGATGCTGATATATTATCAAAGTATTCTCTAATAAAATAATCTAATATATTTTAATTCCGATCCCCATTTTACAATAGTTGATTTTATCACTAAAACTAAGCGACACCTATGTCACAAATTACCATTAGGTTTAGTTGAAACTTATGCATTAGCACTGAGATATTAATTGGCATCAAAAATAATATGCAAAATTTATTCGATTTTCACCATGCGTTTTGATACTAAATCTTGTCCGCTATAAAGATTGATAAAGTACAAACCAATAGGTAAATTGCCAACATCGATTATTGTGGCATCAGACAATATTATTTCTTCATGCAGTATTTTACCTTGTGTATCTATAAGCCTAATCACTCCTACCCCATCTTTTAAGTTTATTGAATTTAATTCTAACAACTCATTTACTGGATTTGTGGCTATTTTAAAATCATTTGAAATCTCAGCATCTTCAATAATTCCAAGACAAGCTGGTCCATCTATTACTTTTTCAACAATAATAGGATTTGATAAATCAAAACATCCTTCCAAATTATTTAAATTTTCACCTACATCTAAACCAACCACCGAATCATAACTAAGATGCCAAACATAACAGATATCTGGTACTAAGCCTCCGAAATCAACATTTGTATAATGATCAGGCAACATTAAAATTTCGTTTTCATCATTTGTAACAATCCATTGGAAGTTATTTCCATATTCAGAATAAAGCTGTAATTCCCCTTCTTCGAAATAATCAGCTTGATCATCAGCAATGCAAAAAACAAACTGACCTCCTAATATGATACCACCAAAGGAATTTTCACTGATTCTTGGACCAAATGCTATTTCATCCAATAATTCATTAAAAACACCTTCTGCGTATGATTCACCAATGGGTGTTAATTCACCAGCTTCATCAATAGAATACAAGGTCCTATTGACTGCATCAAAATAGTATATGGTGCCAGTGCTTTCATCACTTGCCAATCTACTCGAAGCCTCTACAGCAGATAAGTTTGTAATGATTGTTTGCTGTCCAGATTCAACATCTAAGCTCCCCCAATTTATTGGACTTGGACAACCATCCGTAAAATACATCGTTCCATCTAAGTAGACCATTCCGTCGGTTTCACTTTGACAAGATCCATTTAAACTTGCCACATAGCTGGCCTCTGCAGTTGTAGTATTGAGTGTAAATAAATGTCGAGTAAAAAAATTATTGTCAGGATCATCGGAATTATCACCCAATGAAACATATAGTTGACCATCATCACTATTATACTCTAAAGCCTCTGCAATGGTTATAGTATTAATAAATTGACTAGACTGAGTTAATACCCCTACCAAAGTGACCATACCTGAATGCACGTCTATGCTGACAAGTTGAGGTTCATTCAAGGGATCAGATATTGCGTAATATATTCCTTCAGCTTGGTGATAAGTAAATCCTGCATATTCAGAAGAAAATCCACCTGTCAAAGGAATAATTTCCTTAATGGTGGCAACTTCTAAATCAAGTACAACAAGATTATTATCAATAATTCCAAACAAAGAATTAACAACTTGTAATGGGCAATCATCTATTGGATTTGAGCAATCTACTCGAAGCACTTCAATTGAATTAGAAAGAGCAAAACAACCAACTAGATTATTTATATTTGAACCAATTACAGCACCTTGAAGACCAGGATCAAAAAGTAATTCCCAAATTAAACAAGTACCTACAGGTGAATTATCAAAGTCAACATCCCAATAATTAGCAGGCAAGGATAGAATTTGACCATTGGTATCGGTTATGATCCAAGTAGACATTGCACCAGATCCACCAGAACTAACAATTTGATTTTCACCTATCAAATCTGGTGTTCCATCACCTACACAGAATTCAAAAGATGGAGATGATAGATTAGAACCAACAACGTTACAAGGCACCAAACAATCATTATTATAAATTGCAATAGGATTAGAAACACCCCAACAGCCTTCTAAATTATTAATGCTATTACCAATTAACAAGCCAATAAGACCGGCCTCGTATGAAACATTCACCAATTGAAAATCCCCTAATCCTAAACTCATAAAATCAAATGCAAAAAGATCATTTGGAATGGCTACAATTACTTCATTCTCATCTATGATTACCCATTGATCCAATGGACCTTCATTGTTTTCAAGAATTATTTGAGAAGCATTGATGTCGTCTGGATCGTTGTCGTTTTGACAAAATGTAAAAGGGCCACCCAACAACAACCCACCTACCGGCATACACTCCGTAGTACAATCAGTTTTAATGACTTCAACTGCTTGAGAAAAATCAAAACAACCATCCAAACTATTTATATTTGAGTCTACATCAAGGCCAACCAATCCGGATTCGAATGTCATAAACCAAATGTAACAAATACCTTCAGGATAGATATCAAAATTGAACTCTGTATAATATCCTGGTAATTCCAAAATATTTCCATTAGCATCAGTAAGCACCCACTGACTATGCTGACCAGAAGCACCCCATTGCACTATTTGACCATCTTTGATAAAGTCAATATCACCATCATCAATGCAATATTCGAAGGGACCACCAGCAAGGTTACCTCCTTCTACAAAACATGGGTTTTCACAACTTACTCTTATAACTTCAATAGAATTTGAAAGATCATAACACCCTACCAACTGATTGATATTGGCACCTGGCGATAAACCGACAAGTCCACTCTCATAGGATAAATGTAAAATCAAACAAAGCCCCAATTCGACACCTTCGAAGTTCACTTCCGTAAATGTGGAAGGCAATCCAATTATATTTCCTAATGCATCAGCTACTATCCATTGTGAGTTTGTTCCTTGATTTCCTGAAAGTACCAATTGACTATCTAATAGAAAATCATTAATACCATCATCAACACAAAATTCGAATGGTCCACCACTCAACATGCCACCATCAGCCATACAATCTTCTTCGCATTCTTCCTTTGATACTTGAATAGGGTTTGATAATGAAAAACACCCCATTAATTGGCTCACATTATTTCCTATCATCAATCCAATTAATGAATCTTCATAACTAATATTCCAAACCAGACACTCCCCTATTTCAGAACCTTCAAAATCAATATCACTTATTGAATTAGGAAGCTCGCTTATGGATCCTTGGAGATCAGTAATCAGCCATTGGTTACTTGATCCAATATTACCCACAAGATTTAAATCTGATTCTGTAATGATGTCTGCAAGCCCATCATCAACACAAAGCCAATAATCCTGACTATTTAATATACCACCATTGGCTTCACAGCCATTACCGCAGTTAAGCTTTGTAATTTGAATCGAATTAGATAAAGAGAAGCATCCCATCATTTGACTTAAGTTTGAACCAACAGTTGCTCCTCCGAAATTATCCTCATAAGCCAAATGCCAAAGCATACAATTGCCAGTATTGAACTCATTAAAATTTAATGTTGAATAGTCGCTCGCAATAGCTAATATAGTTCCTAGAATATCCGTAAGTAAATACATTGAATTGGACCCCACATTTGCCGAAAGGCTGAGATCTCCTATTGAGATATAATCCTCAGTATCGTCGCCAACACAAAACTCAAATGGTCCTCCTTCTAGGGATCCACCGTCCACACTCCCTTGATAAGAACAGCTTGTAGATATAGAGAGATCATCTAGATCCCAAAGAGAAACAGGGCCTCCATTCCCAACAGGACAATAAGCTACGAGTTCAAAACTAAAAATTGTTGGACTATTGACCATAAATGAAGAATATCCACTAAAATCAAAATTTTCTAAACTATATTCTGAACTAGTTTCATTTGCTTTAGAATGAAACACCTCAACATTATTGGCATAAATTCTCACACTGTATAATGTTGGATAATCATTTTCCCCAGAGGTTCCACCCAACCAAGAAAAAATTTCTGGGGAAGCTTCATAAAAACTAAGAGAATTGATGGTGATAAACTCTCCTGGTTCAGGAGTGACATTAAGATCAAACCTTACTTCATAATTACTGTTATGAATAAAATCACAGTCCCTCACTGCACTTACACACATTGCAGGTGTGCCATCTACACCAGGGGTGCATGAATGAGTAAATTTTTGTGGCAAAAATCGATAAAGATGTCCTCCCAAAAGTTCTGGATTAGAACAGCTATTTGGATTACTGCTTTCAGAAGTAAATTCAGAATAATCTTGATTGGTACCATTACCAATATTTGATGCACAATCATTAAAATCAAACAATAGGACTGTACTTTCATATTGCCCTGGGCATTGAGCGTTTAGCTTAGTAAAAAAGGAAAAGACGAGAGAGCAGAAAACAAAGATTTTGGTTAGATTCGTCATGAAGTATAAGCTTTTCTGGTTAATGATTACGAATTGAGTTTAATTACGACCACAGTAATCCATTGCAAATCAATGAAAGACCGAATAACTCAAAAGATTGAAAGGATTACAAACTATTGTATGAACGATGAAATACTAATTCTCGCTGCTGGCAATTCATCAAGATTGGGTAAAAACAAGCAACTTTTAACAATAAATGGAGAAAGTTTGATTAAGAGATTGGTTAGAATCTGTATGAGTTGTGATTTCGGGAAAATCAATATCGTAGTTGGATTCCAGGCAAATCAAATAAAAGAACAATTATATGAGGAAAATGTCAATTTTATTGAAAATAAAAATTGGAAGGAAGGCATTGGATCCTCCATCTCAGTCGGGATTAGGGGAATAAGCAAAAAAACTACGGGAGCTTATATTCTTCTCCCAGACCAAATTAAAGTTAGCGAGAAAACCCTACATATGCTGCAATCCTACAAGCAAGTGAAACCAAATACATTAATTGCATGTAAATATGGAGAAAGCATTGGTCCCCCAGCGTTTTTTCCATCAAAATATTTTCCAGAATTAGAAAAGTGTTTTGGTCACCAAGGGGCTAAATCTATCCTAAAAAAGCATACTACAAATTTAATATTGTGTAAATTTCCACAAGGAGAAATTGACATTGATACAGAAGAAGATCTTACTTTGTTGGATTAATTTGATTGAAAGATATATGGTCGTTTGGTAATATCCTTCTGAGCCCTTTTGATAAAGATCACGGCATCTTCTATGGTCAACCAGTACTGACACTTTTTATTCTCAGCGAACATATGATTCTTTTTCATGACATCTCGAATACCTCCCCTTACTTGAACGAAATGAATTAAGATACCTTTCTTGTGCAAATCCTCAATTATATCTTTCAGAAAATGAAATCCAGATGAATCAATTTGATTAATTGCACTTGCATCAAAAATCAAGTGTTTCAATTTTGGCTTTTCAGCTATTTTTGTGTAAACCGCATCTTTAATATAACTAGAATTTGCAAAATAAATCTGCGACTCTATACGCAAAATCAAAATTTCATCGTGAATTTCTAAGTCTGGAAATCGTTCAATATTTCTAAATATTCTTCGTCCAGGAATTTGCCCTAACTCTTCGATCTCAGGATATGAAATTCTATAGATAACCATTACTATAGATAATAAAACACCGATTATTATTCCTGGCTCAACACCTAAAACCATTGTACCGACGGCAGTTACACAAAATAGTACAAAATCTACACGATCAGTTTGCCACAAATGCTTTGCCTCATCAATGTCGATAAGACCTACAACTGCGACCATAATTATTGCCGCAAGAACAGCATTTGGCAAATAATAAAAATAAGGAGTTAAGAACATGAGCGTAAGTACAACAATAACACCACTGATAATTGCTGCTAGACCTGTTCTTGCTCCTGCTTGATCATTGACAGCAGTTCTAGAAAACCCTCCTGTGACAGGAAAGGATTTGAAAAATGACCCAAAAATATTGGCCAATCCCATCGCCATTAATTCCTGATTTGGACTGATAATATTCCGTTTATGTCTTCTTTGCAAAGCCTTAGCAATAGCCATAGACTCAATAAAGCTTATGAACGCAATGGTAAAAGCAATGGGCAGCAAAGATCTAATATCTGAGAATTCCATTTGCGGAAGCGAAAACACTGGAAGACCCTCAGGAATATCCCTGATAATGGAGACACCTTTATCAAATAATTTGAAAAAGTACACAACTGCTAAGCCAAAGAGTACCACGATCAATGGTCCAGGAATCCTTAACTTATATCTTCTATTTATCCGCTTAATACCCACCAAAACCAAGATTGAACTTAGTCCTACTAGGAAAGTTTCGAAATTGATCTCTCGAATATTTTGAAAGACATCCAAAATTATTTGATATATCCGCTTCTTTTGAATATCCAAGCCAAGAAGATGTTTAACCTGACTAAATCCAATGATAATTCCTGCAGCCGATATAAATCCAGCAACCACTGGATGAGATAAAAAATTAACCAAGAATCCTAATCTAAAGACTCCCATTGCCAATTGAATAACTCCAGCAGTCAGGGCAAGTAATATGGCAAGCATGATGAACTCCTCTGTTCCTGGTGTCGCTAGAGAACCAACTCCCCTTGATACAAGCAATGAAATTACTGCGACAGGACCAATTGCAAGTTGCGGTGTTCTACCTAATAAGGCATAAATAAACAAAGGAATGGTAGCTGCATAAAGACCATAAATTGGAGGTAAACCAGCCAACATAGCATAGGCCATTCCTTGCGGAATCAACATTACACCAACCGTTATCCCTGCTGATACGTCACCACCTAAATCAGCACGTCTGTAATTGCCCATCCAATCGAGAACTGGAAAATAATGTCTCATTATTGTCTTAAATTGGCAAGTAAGTTAAAGAATATAGCAGATTAAAGACAGCAAAATTCGACTATTTAGATTACTTTAATCATTAAATATCGTCAAAAGAGAAACAAATAAATTTATGAGAGGATTAATGCGCTTGCTTTTTATGTTCGGCCCTATGATTTTAAGACAAGTTCAACGATACCAAAGAAATAAGGAAAGACAGCAATATCAACAAAATAGAGATGGTGCCTATCCTAGTAGAAGAGAACAAACACGAAGACAAAAACAAATTAAACAAGCACCTCCCCCTGTTCAACCTAAATTATCTGAAGAAGAGAAAAATTTTCGTCTAAAAGAAGAGGACATTATGTTGGATCCTCAGGTGATTCAGGATTACGGAATTCAAGATGATGGTGATATAGTTGAGGACAATGATTATGATTCAACCATCTCATCCGAAGAGATTGACACGAAAGAAGGATCAAAAGAAGAGATTGATAACTTAGTCCCAAGAGAAAATGACAACGCTGATGCAAAAGATGATGGGTTTGACCTCAAGGATTTGTTTTTTGAGGAAGAAGAAGGAGATAAAGATGATAAAAAGACAGAGGTCTAAATACAGACAGGTAATTTAAATTCTACATTGTTCAAGGGAAAACAAAAGATCAATTTATATACAAATTGATCAAAGGGAACGAATAAGTCCTTATCTTCGTTGTCTTATTTTGCTAAAAGTAGTAAGGTATTGAAAAAGAAAAGTTGTCTGTGCTGGTTTTTTTAACAACTTAGACAATTAGAAGGGGCCGAAATGGAATCGACAGGAAAGACCTCTTTTTAGTAAGCATGTTGGAGAATTGATCATACACTCCATTCAAATGATGATCACATATAATTGGCGAAAGAAACTTCGCATTAGCTGCCTAAGTTAGACTTAGCAATGTTAATTGCACTTTGTAGGGGACGTTTGATAGCCTGCTTTTAAGTGTATCAACCCGGCACGCTACGCGCTGCCACTCGAACTAGGAGATTTGGATCTTTGACAGATTTCCGAAAATTAAGAAGATAAGCCGATGGTTGGTTGCTTGTACACCTGCTTGAAGTCGAAAAATTAAGAACAAGCTAAACATGTAGAAAGCCACTAAGACCTTTGTCTGGACCCGAGTTCGACTCTCGGCGGCTCCACCACTATTTCTAAAAGGCATCTTACCACATTATAATTTGCTGAATATCAACGGATTGATTTGTGGTAAGGTGCTTTTTTTATTCCTCTTTTATTTTATGTTGGGTTTTAGATTATACCAAAGAAGATGAGCACAACATTATGCAAAGAGGTCGGGAGCCCTGTTGAATTTTCATTTCTTATAAAAATCAGACTGCTTCCGAATATGCAAAGAGGTCAGGAGCCCTT
>JAHDIE010000025.1 GCA_020630955.1 Saprospiraceae bacterium | reverse complement strand
AGAAAAAGGTAGTTCCTTTCTTATCTTCCGAAAAAATTACTATTTAAATTTAATAATAAAATATGATGAAAAATTTACTATTCTTATTATTCTCATTTTTTCTTCTAAACTCCATTTATGGTCAGGAAGTATACATGAGTACCTCTTTTGATGATGGTATGCCTGATGGTTGGTCCGTTGATGGAGAATGGACATTTGGCAGTGCTTCGGAAGTATCCAGCCAATTTTTTAATGTTCCAGATGATGGAAGTGGTTTTGCTTGTTTTAACGATGATGGATTAGGGCAAGGCGCAGTTGGTGGCGGTAGATTGATTACTGCACCTATAGATCTTACAGAGGTGACTGGTGATGTATATCTTTTAATGAATTCTTATTTTCCAAATTTAGATTACCAAGGGTCTGATGAAAGAGCAATCGTTCATATTTCAACAGATATGGGTACCACTTGGGAGGAACTTACAGAACTTGTAGGAAGAGGAGGTGTGATAGGTCCAGAATGGATGAACATGAGTGATTATGCAGGCCAAACAGTCATGTTAACTTTTGAATACATAGATGGAGACCAATGGAATTTTGGATGGGCTTTAGCAAGCGTTGAAGTATCAAATGAGTTAAATATTCCAAGAAGAGACTATTCTATTAATGCAGGTGGAGCTTCTACATTTACTGATGCAAAAGCTGGTGAAAAATACAAAGTATCTGGTTTTATATCAAATAGAGGTTTAGATCCAATTAATTCATTTGAAGTTGTTGTAAGTGATGGTACGAATGAAATAACAGAAATGTTTTCAGGGTACAATATAGAAATTTTTGGAGCTGGAAAATATACGCTTTCAGAAGCTATTAATATTTTGAATGGTTCTAATGATTATACTGTATCAATCCAAAATGTAAACGGTGAAGCAGAAGAGGATGAAGATATATCTAATAATTCTGCAACATTTAATTTGAATGGGATTGAGATAGCATCAAATAGAGCGGTAGTTGTCGAAGAAGCCACTGGTACCTGGTGTACCTGGTGCCCAAGAGGTACAGTATATCTTGATGAGATGGCGAAAAGATTTGGTTCAAACTTTGTTGGAATAGCTGTTCATAATAGCGATCCTATGGTTTTGTCAGAATATGATAACGCAATTACATCATTTAACGGATTCACTGGATTCCCATCAGTTATTTACAATAGAGAAAGAATTCTTGATCCTTCAGAAATAGTTTCTCCATCTTTGAATGATATGCAAGATCCTGCTCCTGTAGGGATTACCGTTGGAGGTCAATACGATCCTGCAACTGGAGCTTTTGTTTCTTCTGTTGAAATTCAATTTGTTGAAGATACAGATGCTGATTACAATGTATCTGTTGTTTTAACTGAAGATGGTATGTCTGGTGACGCTGCGGATTGGGGCCAAATAAATGCCTATTCTGGTGGCGGTCAAGGAGCAATGGGTGGTTTTGAAGATCTCCCTTCTCCAGTGCCAGCATCACTTATGGTATATGACCATGTAGGAAGAGCACTTATTGGAGGATATGAAGGTGTTGAAAACATTGTGGTTGGTGAATATGCTAATGGAGATGTGGATAGCTATATATTCGACGAGTACAATATTCCTGGAGATATGAACACTGAGAATGTTCATGTTATTGGTTTGATTACTGATGCAAGTTCTGGTGAAGTTATTAATGCGACATCAGTTTCATTTGATAAAGCATTGGCGAACGGCTTGTCAACAAGTATAGAAGAATTTATTGAAAACCACTTTGTTGATGTGTATCCAAATTTGGTAGAAAGTCAAACAACTATATCTTTAAGGTTAAGTGATGCTAAAAATGTACAAGCAAATTTGGTCAATCAAATTGGCCAAGTAATTAGCTCTGTTGATTATGGAGTCCAAGCTGGAACAACACAACTTGAATATGATATGTCTACAGTTAATTCAGGAATGTACTTCTTACAACTGAATATTGATGGCAAGATTATTACAAGAAGAATAACAAAAGTAAAATAAAGAGTGAATTTTTTATTTCAGGCTGCACCATCAAATGGTGCGGCCTTTTTTTATATATCTTTGTACCAACCAAGTACTAAACAATGAAATTCCTCATACTAGGCGGTATTTTATTCCTAATGTATAGATTTTACTTTAGGCCCTCATTGAATGCGCCAGAATCTAAGGATACATTGCAAAATAAAACTGAAGAGTTTTCAGATTACGAAGAAATTGACTAAGAAACATCCACCAATCTCCAATATTGTCAGGCACAATGACCATCATTTTATCATAATGGATAAGGCTGCGGGCATGCCTGTACAACCAGATAGAACTGAAGATATGTCATTACTCCAATTAGCAGAGATTTATTGCAAAAGGCGTGTACATGCAATAACTAGATTGGATAGACCAGTATCCGGGTTAAATCTTTTTGGTAAGATTCCTGATGATGTTGTATATGCCAAAGGTCTGATGAAGGAAGGGAAATTTGAGAAAATGTATATTGCTATAGTCGAAGGGAAAGTAGAAACTAAGAAGGGCCAAATTGAAAACTTTTTGTATCATAACGCCCGAAGGAAAAAAGCTGAAGTGAATGACATCGAGAAAGTGGGATATAAAAAATCAATTTTAGAATATGAATTACTTAAAGCAACAGATAATTATTCTATCCTTAAAATAAATTTGATTACTGGAAGATTTCACCAAATTCGGGCTCAACTCTCCCATATTGGCTTCCCGATAAAAGGAGATGTAAAGTATGGAGCCAGAAGAGCAAATAAAGATAGAAGCATACATCTAACTTGTTATTCAATTAAATTCAAGGTGAAGGCAAGTAATAAAGAAATCCATAGCTTTGCAGTGTTAAACCTTGAAGACAAACTTTGGTCTCTAACCAATGATACATTAAATGAACTCAAATCAAAATAAACAAAGAACGGATGTAAATTCTCTTGGGGAGTTTGGCCTGATTGACCATCTCACGAGAAATTTTGCTTTGAATAATGTCAGTTCGATTAAAGGAGTCGGTGATGATGCTGCTGTTCTTAAAGTAGGAGAAGAAGTTATACTTATATCAACAGATATGTTGGTTGAAGGGATCCATTTTGATATGGCCTATACACCTCTTAAACATTTAGGATATAAATCCATAGTCGTAAATGTATCTGATATATATGCAATGAATGGAGTGCCAACACAGGTAACGGTTTCCATTGCTATATCTAATAGGTATTCGGTTGAAGCATTGGATGAATTTTATGCTGGAATATTACTTGCGTGTGAAAAATACAATGTTGATCTAATAGGAGGAGATACAACTTCAAGCCCCAAAGGGATGTCCATAAGTGTGACAGCGATTGGAAGAGCAAAACCTAATCAAGTAGTATATCGTACTGGAGCAAAAGTCGGAGATATCATTTGTGTGAGCGGTTACTTAGGTGCAGCATATCTTGGTTTGCAAATCTTGGAACGCGAAAAACAAATCTATTTAGAAAATCCAGAAATTCAACCTGATTTAGATAATGCAAGTTATTTGATAGAAAGTATCCTTAAACCTGAAGCAGCTAAAGACTCCATTGAGTATTTCCATAAACATAATTTGGTGCCAACATCTATGATTGATGTATCTGATGGCCTAGCTTCTGAGCTTTTTCATATTGCAAAACAATCTCGAGTTGGCCTTTATATTGAAGAAACAAAACTACCAATTCATCAGGAAACTCAATTGAAGGCAATATCATTTAATATTGACCCTTTAACTTGTGCTTTGCATGGCGGAGAAGATTATGAATTATTGTTTACCGTAGACCCAAAAGATTTGGAAAAGGTAAAATACATGCCTGATGTTTATATCATTGGAGATATAGTTGAAGAAAATGAGGGACTAAAAATTCATACCAGTGGTGGAAATATCAAGGATTTAGTAGCCCAAGGTTGGCAACATTTTAAGAAAGATTAGATTTTAATATACTTATCACTTCTTGATAGATTCCAGGATTACAAGCTACAATTTGGCAGCTTTTCAAATGATTTTGTTCTTCTTTGAAATCAGAAACAATCGCACCAGCTTCTTTTGCAATTAAAGCTCCAGCAGCAATGTCCCAGATATTTAAATAGCTTTCATAGTAGCAGCTTACTCTTCCTGTTGCTACATAGGAAAGATCAAGTGCGGCAGAACCCAATCTTCTAACTCCTCTGCTAAGTTTCAACCAATGTTGCATGACTTTTAAAAACTGTTCTGGTTGATAGTCGTTTGAGTAAGGGAATCCAGTTGCAAAGATTGATTGATTAAGCGTTAGGTTATTTGATAGTCTTAATCTTTTATCGTCCAGATATGCCCCTTTGCCTTTGATAGCATGAAAATCTTCGCCCTTTGCATTGTCTCTGACCATTCCTAAGACTATTTCGCCATTTACCTTGAGTGCTATACTGGTTGAATAATGTGGTATTCCAAATAAATAATTTGTGGTCCCATCTAAGGGGTCAACAATCCACATGATTTCTTTTTCTTCTGTTTTTATTGTTTTTTCTTCTGTTATAAATCCAGCTTCCGGAATAAGTTTTGATAGACCTTCAACAATAATTTCTTCTGAATTTTTATCAACATAGCTCACCAAGCTATTAATTTCTTTTTCTACCACTTGTGAACGAAGAACCTTATCTATTTCGTTCTTCATATAATCGCCGACTTTTCGACCTATTGGCATTAGTTGTTTGATTAAATTTTGGTATTCACTCATAATTAAAGAAACAAAATCTTTTGAAATATAGCTGATTATAATTCATGCTATTATTTTCGCATCAATGAACAATTTAAATAAAGCAGCAATTGGATTTTTATACTTAATGATTTTTTCGATTTTTTATAGTTTATTTCTATTGTCGATAAGTTCGTTAGGGTTTTCAGCACTTGCATTGTTTAAATTTGTTAAAGAAACACCCAAATATTCCTTTAGAAAGTTATCTCCTTTTTTGGCTCTAACTTTATTGTTTATTATAATTTTTATTTCAGGTATAAATAGCGAAGATCTAAGTTCTTGGTTGAGACATTTAAGATTAAAAGCACCTTTTCTTTTTATTCCAATGGCTTTTTATGTATACCGATCATTGATTGTAAGAGAAAGGGATAAATTGAGTTTGGCGTTTTTTATTTTATCAATTGTAAGTTCTTTTCAAATAATCTATCAAGTGATGGATGTAGATTCAATGGTCGCCCTTATCAAAAAAGGCCAAGCTTTTGCGACTCCCGTTGATCATATTAAATATAGTCTTTACATTGCTTTTTCTATCATTCTAGGTTTTGTATTTATTGTTGAAAACCGATTTTCAGAAGTGAGATGGTCAAAGTGGTTTTATGCTATTGGCTCCTTATATTTATTTATAATATTGCACCTCCTTGCTGTAAGAAGTGGTTTGGTTGTTTTTTATATATCGATGTTTTTCATTTTGATAAGATATGGGATTCAAAGTAGGAGCCCAGTAGTTTTAGTATTGTTGGTATTATTAATTACTTCTCCAATCATTGCTTTTAAAACATTTCCTACTTTGAATAAAAAATTAGAGTACATGGTCTATGATTTTAAGATGTATCAAAAAGGGGAGGGCTCTAATTTGTCGGATGCAGAAAGACTATTTTCTTATAAGGTAGGGATGGATATTTTTAAGTCTTCGCCAATTCTAGGATCAGGAATCGGTGATCTGAAAGAAGAATGTCGAAAGAGGTATAAAAGTATTTTTAATAGAGAACTTAATAAATATCCGCACAATCAATTTCTATTTATTCTTGCTGGATGTGGAATTTTTGGATTGGTTTTATTTTTAGTTGGGATGTGCTACCCCGTCTTTTACTTTCGTAAAAAACAGGATAGCGAATTCTTAGCTATATGGTTAATATTTGTCGTTTCCTTTCTGGTAGAGAATACACTGGAACGATCTTATAGTATTTCTTTTTTCTTATTATTCCTTTTAGGAGGAATGTGTAAGATGAATCATAGTTATTCCAATGAGGAAATAGTTTCTAATCCGCAATCAAGGTAAGCATTATATTCTGAAATGCCTGGTTGATATCCTCTGGTATTTGAAACTACTTGTTGGTCATTGGTCATTAAAACATATAAAGGCTGAGAAATTTCGTTAAAATTTACAATTTGAAAATCTGCCCACATGTTTCCAACTGTTCTCAACTTATAATTGGTGCCATCCTTTTCTCTTTTACTGATTAATGTTTTATCTAACTTCTTTCTATCATCGACATATAGAGAGATTAGCACATATTCCTCTGCAAGTTTTCTTTTTACTTCGGGGTCTACCCAGATAAATTCTTCTGTTTTTCTACAATTTACACAACCATGTCCTGTAAAATCAATAAAGATAGGTTTATTGGCATCTTTAGCATGTGACAATCCTTCATAATAGTCTTTGAAGCATGGAATATTATTAGCACAAAAAGTATAAGACGGATATTTTGCTTTTATCTTATTAAATTCTTCAGCTGATTCTTTTTTCGGTGCTGCATCAGGAAGGAAAAAATTATAGTTGGCAGGTGGAGCAATTCCACTAGTTATGGCTTTTGGTACATAACTACTTGGATTTTCTTTGTTTATAAAAAAGCCAGTAGCCAAATATATTGTTAATGCGAGTGAAGCAATAGCAAGACCTTTTCTTAATGGTGATAATTTTGTCACAGGGCTATCATGAGGGAATTTTATTTTACCAAATAAGTAGAGAGTCATTCCAAAGGCTAATAATACCCAAATACCTAAGAATAATTCATATTTCAAGAAATTCCAATGGCTAGTAAGGTCTGCAACAGATAAAAACTTGAAGGCAAATGCTAATTCTAAAAATCCAAGTATCACCTTAACTGAATTCATCCATCCTCCAGATCTTGGCAATGAGTTTAACCAAGCAGGAAATGCTGCAAACAAACCAAAAGGAAGAGCAAGTGCTAATGAAAACCCAGTCATTACAACTGCTGGTCCTAGCTTGCTGGTTGCAGATGATACCAAAGCAGAACCAATGATAGGACCGGTACATGAAAATGAAACTAAGGCTAAAGTAAATGCCATAAAAAATATTCCAAGAACTCCTCCTTTATCGGCAACTGAGTCTGTTTTAGTAGTCCATGAACTTGGAAGTGTAATTTCATAGTAGCCAAAAAAGGAAAATGCAAAAACTAGAAAAATTAGAAAGAAAATGGTGTTTGCAATTGCATCGGTCGATAACTGGTTCAGTGCTTCTTCTCCAAAAATTGCAGTGATTATAAGTCCCATGGCAACATAAATAACCATAATGGATGCTCCATAAATAAGTCCATTGGTCAAGCCAGATCTCTTGGTATCTTTCGTAAAATAACTTACAGTCAATGGAATCATTGGAAAGACACAAGGTGTTAAGAGTGCCAATAAACCACCTAAGAAGCCAAGTATAAATGATGTCAAAAGACTCCCATCTGATTTGTCATCTCCACCACAATCTTTCACTGGATTTGCCACAGAGGCAGTAATTGCTGCAATTCTTTGATCCACTAATCCACCATCTATATTCATGCTGGCTTGCTCCACTTCTGGTCTTAAAGTTCCAAAATAATTATTCTTAAAATCTACTTCAAAATCTACATCTGTAGGAGGCATACAATGCGAAGCATCGCAGGTCATATAGGTCAAATAACCTTTGAGTTTTGCATTTTTATTGGCTTTAACTTTCTGAGTGATAACAAAATCTTCATCTCCTAAAAATTTGATAACAACCACATTATCAAACAAAGGATCTTTTCCTTCTTTTCTGTGACCTTCTTCGGTTGCTTTACCTAATAACTCAACACCCTCATTCACTTCATATTCTATATAAGTTGGAACAGGTCCGTTATCATCAGTATATTGAGAATATACATTCCAGGCATCATCAATAGATGCGGTATATTTTAGTTCAAACTCTTCTTCATTGATTTTTACAAGATCGAAAGACCAATTTACAGGATTATCGTTTCCACTTTTGTCTAGAACTGATTCATTAATTGACGCAGTTGGTTCATCTTTCTTGATTGTTGCATTGGCAATCTGATTACTTTTTGCTTCATTTATATTTGAACTTGTCTTAGCAGCTATTGCTTTTGTGTTGTCAATAAGCTGAGTAGTTTTTTCTTTAGCAGTGTTAATTGTTTCTGCCACTTTGTTTTTTACTACTTCTCCCTTTTGAGGATTGGTTGAAATTGTAGCTTGTTTGGGTTCAGTAGAACCACTGGCTACAGCATTAGGAATGGTTAAATTAAAATCTACATCAGTTGGAGGCAAACATTTTTTTGCATCGCAAGTCATATATGTCAACCAACCAACAATTGATTCTGTATCAGGATTAACTTTGATTTTTTGTTTGATGACAAAAGGCTCATCATCCAAAAACTTTATTACATCTGTTTTGAATAATTTATCGAAGCCTTCTTTTTTATGGCCAGATTCAGTGGCTATACCAATTTTTTCAAATCCATCTGACTCATAATTGATTTCTGTAGGAACTGGTCCATCGGGGCTCGTAAATTGAGAATAGACATTCCAACCTTTATCGATATCAGCTCTGAAGCTAAGTTCGTAGTCCTGGTTTTCGATATGAATTATATCTATTTTCCATTTAACAGGGTTAATCTGTGCATTTAATGCAAGAGAACTAAAAACAATAACAAGAGATAAAAGTATTGTTCGCATTAATTTTACTTTTTAAGTTGTGTAAAGATAAAATTTGTACAAACAAATAGGCGAGGAAGAAGGATCTAAAATTCTGCTGAAAAATCAACAGTGACGGGAGGCAAACATCTTTTGTCATCACATGTCATAAACGTGACATTGCCTTCAATCTTCTTGTCGCCTTTTGTTCTAAAGTTTTGTACAAATTGGGCGTTTTTATTGAATTTGATGACTTCTACTCCAAACATTTCATCCATCCCTTTCTTAGGTTCAGTCATTTCCTTAAAATCTCCAATCAATTCAATGTTTTCGGTAGTAATTTCGAAAGAAGTAGGGATTGGTCCATCCTCTCCTGTATGTTGAGAGTAAAAACACCAACCTTTTTCAACAGTGGCATCTACAACCAGATCGAAAGTACCATCCTCATTAGAGATTACCTTTGCTTTCCAGTTAACTGGCGTCTCGATTTGAGCAGAAATGTTTAAACAAAATAAACTAAGGACTAGGATTAAAGAATACTTCACGTTTATAATTTTAAACAAAAGTATAGGCTTTACCACTTTAATGCTTCATCAGAATTAAAATTATAAATTTTTTAACAAGAAGGGATGCGACCTATCTATCGAAAACAGCCCTAATATTATACTAGACCGCCTACTATGGTCGTATATTTGTTGAAATGGCAAGTACAGACATATATAGCAAAAGACAATGGTGGAAAATTGTGTTGGCGGTAATTGGTTTGATCATTGTTCTAATTACGATGTTTTATTCAAATTATTTGGCTGATAGGTTGGCTGAGAATGAAAAGAATAATGTACAGCTATATGTAGAGTATCTAAAGATTAATTTTTCTGACGAATCTTCAGCATCATTAGATGAAGATCTTGCTTTCGAATTGACTTTTCTTGAAATGATCAATACAATTCCAATATTTTTTGAAGATGAATCAGGAGTTTTTTCTGGAAATAATTTTCTCCCAGAAGAAAAAAATGAAGATCAGGAGTTTTTGAAAAAGAGGAAAGAGGCATTTTTAAAAGCTGGTAAAGAACCTATTGAAGGAACTGGATATGCAGCAAAGATTTATTATGAAAACTCACGCTTATACACCTTGATAACCTATTTCCCAATAGTGCAAGTGTTGTTGTTGGGTGCATTTATTGGTTTGGGATATTTTTTCTTTTCTACGTCAAGAAAGGCAGAACAAAACAGAGTTTGGGCAGGAATGGCAAAAGAGACAGCACATCAACTTGGGACACCAATCACCGCAATATTGGCTTGGATTGATCACTTAAAAGAGATGAATGTTGGGAGAGAAGAAGAGCTTGAAATTATTGGAGAACTATCAAATGATGTAGATCGATTGGGCTTAATTGCAGATCGATTTTCAAAGATTGGTTCAAAACCAAAGTTGACCCCAATTAATATTTATAAGGAGCTTGAAGCTTGTCGAAAATATATGGAAAGGAGAGCATCAAAGAGAATAAGCTTTGATTTTCCGGATCCAACTAGTTCTGCTTTAAATGTGAATATAAACCAGCATTTATTTGATTGGGTGATTGAAAATTTAATTCGTAATTCCTTGGATGCGATGGGAGCTACCGGGAAAATATCTGCAATAATAAAAGAAGAAGGTAATTTTATAAGTATTGATCTTTCTGATACTGGAAAGGGAATTCCAGCCAATAAACAGAAACGGGTTTTCGAGCCTGGATTTACAACAAAGACACGAGGATGGGGTTTGGGCTTATCCTTAGCAAAAAGAATAATTGAAGATTACCATAAGGGTAAAATATTTGTGAAGAATTCAAAATTAAATGAAGGGACAACGTTTTCTATTAAACTTCCTAAAGCTTAGTGTTTTATCACTTTATGTAAATGTGTGTTTTGCACAGCAAGAAATACAAGTTGTAGATGAAAACAAAGAAGGACTGCCAGGTGTGACGGTTTACTATGATGGTATGGCAAAACACAGCACAGACTTAGACGGCAAAACTAAAATAGAGTTTGAAAAATTCAATACTTTAAAGCTTTCTTATCTTGGTTATAATGATATTGATTTTGATCAACAAGAAATAGAGGAAAAAGGCTTCGTGCTTCAAATGTTTCCTTCGGATCAGTTGATTGAAGAAGTGCTAATTATTGGAAGAACAAATGCCAACAGTAGAGATCTACCTTATCAAGTTGAGACAATTGACTCGAAAGAAATTAGATTGAGTCAATCCCAGACAAGTGCGGATGCAATTGAAAAAACGGGATCTGTATATGTTCAGAAAAGCCAGATGGGTGGCGGAAGTCCAGTCTTAAGAGGATTTGAGGCAAACAAAATCCTATTGGTTGTAGATGGCGTTAGGATGAATAATGCTATTTACAGAAGTGGGCACTTACAAAATGCGATTACAATAGATCCTGCTATCCTTAATAGAGCGGAGTTAATATATGGCCCCGGATCATTGCTTTATGGTTCAGATGCCATAGGTGGAGTAATCCATTTCAGAACAAAAAATCCACTTATCGATGCAAAAACCTTTACAGGTGAAGCATATACTAGATTCGCTTCCGCAAACAAAGAAAGGTCTGCCCATGTAAATTTCTCTCTTTCCAATCGCAATAATTTTGCTTCTTTGACTAGTATTTCTGCCTCTAATTTTGGAGATCTTCGTTCAGGTAAAAATAGGTCTGACATGTATCCGGATTGGGGTAAAAGAAATGAATATGTGATTAGAGAAAATGGTGAAGATCTTATCATTCAAAATGATGATCCAAATGTGCAAGTTGGAACATCTTACAAACAAATGGATTTATTGGAAAAAATTATCTACAATGTTAATGATGATTTAACGGTAGGTATGAACATTCAATTCAGTTTGAGTTCAGATATTCCTAGGTATGATTTTTTAAATGAATATAGAAATGGAACGCTAAGATTTTCTGAATGGAGTTATGGACCTCAAGCGAGATTCATGATTTCTCCAAATCTTGAATGGACTGCAGATAAAATGTTGTTTGATGTTTTAATGGTTAATGCTTCCTATCAAAAAGTGAATGAATCAAGGAGGGTTAGAAATTTCAATGATAATCTGTTTACAGAACAATTAGAGAAATTAGACATCTATGGTTTGAATCTAGATTTACGAAAAAAATATTTGGAAGATAATTTTTTTGAATATGGTGCTTCAGTTTATTTCAATGATTTAGAATCTTCAAGTTTTGCGAAAGATATTGTTACTAATGAACTGGACCAAAGTTTTCTTACAAGGTACCCAAGTGGTGGAAGTAAAATGTTTCAAGGAGGAGTGTATTTACATCATAGAATGCCTTTGATTAAGGAGCTTTTATTTTGGAATGTTGGAGCTCGCTGGTCTTTTCAGAATACAAGTTTTAGTTATCTGAATGCGGACTCAGTTCTTTGGCCTGAAAATTATTATGCTGGAATTGAAAACTCCAACAGCTCACTGGTCTGGATGAATGGACTAAGTTTGCAAAAGGAAAATTGGCAAATAAAGTTTTTAACTGGTTCCGCATATCGTGCTCCTAATGTTGATGATCTTGCAAAGATCAGAGTGAAAAATGATGAAATTACAATACCCAACCCAGACCTGAGCCCAGAAAAAACAAACAATGCTGAAATAAATATTGGATATAGCGATCAAAAGTTAAAAATGGGAGCTAGTGCTTTTTACAGTTCTATAAATGATATTATTGTGAGAAGAGATTTTGCATTCCCAGATGGTTCTACTACTTATGTCAGTGGTCTAGATACTTTGAATGTTACTGGAAATGTCAATGCAAAAAAAGGAAAGGTTCGTGGTATTTCAGGTCAGTTTCAGTACAAGCTTACCAAAAGCATATCTATTGCCGCTTCCGCAAATTATACACTGGGGATTTCACAAGATGCAGCCGAAGTAGATTCACCCTTGGATCATATTCCACCCTTATATGGCAAAGCTGAATTGAAATTAATGAAGGGAAATTGGGAGAATAGTATAGTTGTAAGATACAATGGGACGAAGAAAATTGAAGATTATGGTGGATCAGCGGATAACCCTGAATACGCACTTCCAGAAGGAACACCTGCTTGGCAAACTTATAATATTTACTCTTCCTATCTTTTTAATAACTGGACCTTAAGGATTAGTTTGGAAAATATTTTGGATACACATTACAGAACGTTTGCTTCTGGATTAAGTGCACCAGGAAGAAATTTAATTTTTTCTATCAATTACAAATGGTAGTTATGGCAAAAATTTCCATTCGAGAACTTAGAATTAGCGATGCAGAGAACTTGGTCAAATATGGTGATAACAAAAAAATTTGGGACAATATGAGAGATTATTTTCCTAATCCGTATCGTTTTGAAGATGCTTGTAAATTTATAAAAACCATTGGTGAAATGACACCTATAACGACCTTTGCAATCTGCTATGATGACGAATTGATAGGTGTTATTGGATATAATCTACAAACAGATATATATAGCCATTCTGGAGAAATTGGGTATTGGATTGGTGAGCCTTTTTGGGGGCAAGGAATTGTTTCAATTGCAATCAATGAAATTATTGATCATGCCTTTAACATCACAAAGCTGAAACGTTTATATACATCAGTATTTGAGCATAATATTGCTTCTGCTCGTGTTTTAGAAAAGGCGGGATTTTTTTATGAAGGGAAAGGAATTAATGCCGTACTTAAGAATGATATATTATATAATGATGTGAGATATGCTCTACTTAATCCAAATTTATCTTCTTAAGTAAATTGATAAAATCCAGTTCATATTATACCAAAGGAATACGTAGAAAACTAGCAGCTTTTGTTTTTTCAAAAGGACTTCTTGACAATACAAAACAGAAAGCATTAATCAATTCCTTTATAGATTTATCCTATCCAATCCTTGTAAAATTTAAATCTCATTATAGTTCAATTGATTATCTAGGTCCAGATTATTTTAATGATTTAATTTTTTCTAAAGACATTGCAGTTGCTGAGAAAGGAGGAAAAAATAATCCTTTAACTCCAGCTATATGCTCATTGTATCTATATAATCAAGGAAAAATTGAGGAGTTTGAAAATCATGTGAATTATTTACTAGAGAGGATGACAGAAGAAGGGAATGAATGTTCTTGGGAATATGATACAGGTGTTTTAAGATTTGGAATTTCAGCTCCTTGGGTTTCTGGAATTTGTCAAGGAGTAATAGCAAGTGTGATGTTGCGTATGTATAATCATAGTTTGGACAAGAAATATTTAGAAATAGCCAAAGGTTCAATTGCTTATTGCCTAAATGAAATAAATGGTTTAAAAACTAATCTAGATGATGGCTTTTGGATTGAGGAATACCCATCAAAAAAAGGTTCAGGGGTTCTTAACGGCTTTATTTTCTTTTTAATTGGGCTAGGCGAGTTGTCAAGTTTTGGGTTTTTTAAAAATGAATTTAATCAAGGAATGAAGGGATTAATGTCTTGCATTGCTGAATATCACCAAGGACCATATTTAAAATATGGACAAGGCATTCCGGATTTAAGTAATCCTTGGTACGATCAAATTCACTATCATCAACTATCAGCACTGTATAAACTGACTAATGATGCAACATTTTTAAAACTTCAAGATTATTGGATCAAGGTTAGTTTTACAAACTTTAAAACTTTGTAAGCACAGATCTTTGGTATACCCCAAATGGGTAGGTGTTAACTTCTAATATGCCATCAATATTGGTGTCTCCAGAAGTGCTAATTTTTTCAGACTTTCCAGAAGAAATTTCCCATACTAGATTATTTCCTTGTTGCTCAATAGTGCAAATTAACATCGATCCTGCAACCTCAAATCTTTGAAACCACTTTCCGCCCATAAAATAACTTTCGATCATTATGGAATTTTTTTCATCAACTAGGAACAAGCCTTGTTTTTTATTAACAACAATCAATTCGTATTCTCGTTTACTTAATTCCAATCCATCATCGTATACAATAGTAAAAGTAAAATTATTTGAACTTTGAATAGGTTCAATGATTAGTTCCATTTTAAGTTGGTCTTGTAAACCAAGCCCTGAATAAATCATTAGGTCTCCTTGCCAACGGCCAGTCCAGTCTTCCGGAAAATTGATGTTTTCAATTCTCTTATTTTCTAGTTCTTGGTTGAAGCTTTTCTTGCTAAGACAAGAGGAAGTTGTCATTAATAAGAAAATGAAAGAGATAAATAATTTAGGCATATTAGATTGATTGTGATGGATTAAATATTTGTCTCATGGAGAAGAATATTTCTCTTACACCCTCTACTCCAACGTTCATGATCGAATCAATAATACTTAATCCAGGAAGAAAATTTCCTTGCCTTTGAGGATAATTATATTTTTCTAGATAAGAAATGGTATCTAAATATAAAAGAGTAATGTTGTTTTCTTTAAAAGCGCATTCGTTTTGGTACTCTTTAGCTCCTACACCAGAGTAATATAGGTTTGCATTATGAAGTTTTATGATGGACAAATTGTAGTCATGTCCAGTTTTATCAAGCATTAATGAGGATGATTTAACGAATGAACGACCTATTTTTAATAAAGCGCTTATTTCTTTTATAATATGAATATTGTAATCAGCTAAATATTCAAAATTATCAATACTTAAAAGGATATTTTTAAGTTTAGGAAAATAGAAATCAAAATATGGAGTATTGTGATAGAGGTACTCCATTTTGTTAATATGTTTTCCAATTTTTACTGACTCATGATTGATTCTAATGGTGCTTATTTTCTGATTTTTTGTGGACTTTACTGAAACCCCCAGCCATTGAGTTTCTTGGCTATTAAATTCTTTTCTAATTAGACTACGTTTAGTAAAACTTTTAGGACTAAAGATTACGTCGTCATGAAATACAAATTGATCGGCCATAAATATTTTAAAAAAATATCCAAGCCAAGGGATATAATTTGGCTGATGTATTGCTATACTTTTTACTCTATGATCCATCTTATTAGCTCAAAGGCTTCAGCGTAAGTAGTACCAATTTGAGTACCTCTAACGGTAGCTAGTGATGTAATAAATTTGGGGTCCATATATGCTTTGCCTTTTTGTGTCTCATAACACTGCAAGGCTTCTATTTTTTTTTCGAGGTGTTCTTGATTAATTTTAATAAAGCAATCTGTATCAAAAGAAAGGTTATTCCAGATTAATTCATAACCCAAAATTGTACTGTATTTGAATGCCCTAATACCTTCTTGGGTAACTGTTATATGATCTTGGTGAATGTCTTTGGATGATGGCAAGAAAACAATATCGGGTTGTATTTTTGTTCTTAACTCAACCAGTGTTTGTAAAATTTCTTGTCTAACATAATTAAGCTTACGTACTTCATGTTTAAGGATATATAAATTATCATCATCAATACCTAAGGCTTGGGTTGCTTTCTTTACCTCAACTTCTAATCTGTTTTTTGGAAACCCATCTGGCACAGACTGTTCTGCTGTTGACAATGCTACATAATATACTATGGCTCCTTCTTGTAATATTTTAGCAATACTTGCGCCGCAACCTAATTCTCCATCATCCGTATGGGGTGCCAATACTATTACTTTTTTGTTATTAAATTCCATCAAGCCAATTTGTCTTTCAGATATGTAAAAATTATGTCTACAATTTTATTTGAGGCTTTTCCATCGCCTAGACTGTTGTTGTGTTTTTTAGGAATTGATAAATTATCGGCTAAATGTACAATTTTTGATTTAGATGGCCCTGCAATATGGTTCCAGGATTCATTTATCGTCTCTACCCATTCCGTTTGTTTGTCAACAATGATTGCAGGAGTTCTATGAAAGTAGGCTTCTTTGATTATTCCACCAGAGTCTGTTAGACAGAATTCTGCATTTTTAATAAGTGCTTGAGTTTCAAAAAAACCAATGGGTTTTGAGATGATCCAATTGTCTGCAAGGAAGTTCTGCAGTTCAAATTCTTCTATTGTTTTAATTGTTCTTGGATGGGCTGGAAAGAATATTTTTTTTCCAAGTTCACTTGCTCCAGTTAAAATTTCTACCATTGCCTCTTTTGAGGAGGTGTTGGATGCCCGGTGACAGGTCATGAAAATATATTCTTTTGATTGGAGACCATTTTGGTCTAGGATGTATTCTGCATTTTTAATTTTTTCTGAACTTTGATAAATTAGATCGAGGCCTACATCACCTACTAAATGTACTCCTTTTATTTTACCCTCTGCCAAAAGGTTTTCTAGTCCAGTTTGTGTAGGAGTAAAATACAGATCTGTGACTGCGTCAGTTAGCAGTTTGTTGACTTCTTCAGGTATGCTTTTATTGTGTTCTCTTAACCCTGATTCAACATGGGCTAGCGTTATATTTGATTTAGCAGCAGCAATGGCGCCTGCAGCTGTAGAGTTAGTATCTCCGTAAACAAGAATAATATCTGGAAGTTCTTGTTCAATAATTTCCTCTAAGCCTGTTAGTATTTTGGAAAACTGTTTTAAAGGAGATAGAGAGCCGACCTGTAGATTGTAATCTGGTTTTGGTAGAGAAAGTTCGTTAATAAAATGAGCTGACATCATTTGATCGTAATGTTGTCCTGTGTGTACGATTACTTCCGTAAACGAATCATGTAAGTGTATTGCACGACTTACTGGTGCAAGTTTGATAAAGTGAGGCCTATTACCTACGATATGTAATATCTTATACATTTATTGCTTCTAATATTTCTTTTGCTGCTGAATCCCAGGAGAAATATTTTTCTATATTCGAATCGTTATTAATTATTAAATTCCCATTTAACCAATTCTGATACAAGGAATGAACTTCATTTTCATTATTTAAACTGAATACTATTCCTGAATTGGTTTTTTTTAAAAGTAATTCCAATTCATCATCATGTCCTCCATTTATGACGGCTACAATGGGTGTAAGGGAACCAATATATTCAAATAATTTTCCTGTGAGTACTCCTTTGTGATTTTTGGTAACATTTGTAAGTAATAAATTGATGTGAGACTGTTTTTGAAGTAGTTTTGCTTTGTGATGCGAGATAATTCCTAGATTTTCAAAATTTGTTTCTAGATTAAATTCCTTGATGTAATTGTAAAATTGAGGCCCATCTTTACCAGCATATTTGATTTCTATATTGTTTTTCTCTATTGTGCCTTTTGCAATTTGTTCGTTGAGCCAAGAAAAAAATGGTTTTGGGTTTCTTTTGTTACCAAATAACGAGCCAGTATAGCAAATGGTAAATTTTTCAAATTTTTCAGTTTGCTTCTTGTTGATATTGATCCCATTGTAAACTGTTTTTACTTGAGCATGTGTTTTTCTCAATTCTTTGGCCAATCCTTCGGAGACTGTTATGATTAAGTCTGCACTCTTAATAATTCTATTATTATTTCGTTTTTGCAATGAAGGAAAGAAAACATTTTTGTACATAGGATCTACATGTAAATCTCTAAAGTCTACGATCCATTTTGCATCAGGAAAAGCTTGTTTTAATTTATATCCAATATATAGATCTGCATAAGGTCTAAATGAAGTATAGATTAGAGAATTATGGTTTTTACTTAAGAACTTTGACCCTTCCTTTATTCCATTATTAATATAACTAGAGCCTCCTTCCCCAATCCACACATTAAATGGAAAGCTATCAATTAATTTTCTTACAAATTTGATGGTCCATTTATTTTTCTTACTTTCTTGAAAGTGTGTTTGTTTTTGGTGTGTTCTATAATCTTTGGTTTCTAATGGTGTTATCGTAAAGGATTCAAGACCCTTCATATTATTTTGTGGTAAAATATTTCTATTGCTTGTAGTCAATACCTGAATATGCTCTATTTTCTTTTGAAAAGCTTGGGCTAAATAGAAATTTCTTAATACACCTATTGAGTGTATAGGAGGGAAATAGTAATGAATTAGCAATGCTGCTTCAGGCTTTAGAGCCATGTAATAATGGATTTAGAATTGAAACTATATTTTCTGCAATTAATTTGTCGTCGAAAAATTCTTCTGCCATTTTCCTTCCTGCTTCTCCCATTCTTTTTCTTTGTTTATAAGGTAGCAAGATCATCTTTTCGAAAGCATTTGCTAAAGCATGAACATCTTTAGAAGGCACGATATATCCGTTTATATTATTTTCAACAGTTTCGCGACAACCTGGAACATCAGTAGTTATAATAGCTTTACCCATTGACATGCCTTCTAAAATTGTTCTAGGCATTCCTTCTCGGTAGGATGGGAGCACGACACAATCAGTTTGTCTAAGTACTGGTCTTATATCTCTAACAAATCCTTTGTAATCAATGATGCCACTATCAACCCAGTCGACAAAGTATTCTTTATCGATATTGGAAGGGTTGTTTGTATCGAATTCTCCTATGACTTCAAAGCTACTTATTGGGTACTTTTTCTTGGTTATCTTAGCGGCGTCCATAAATTCTCTAATCCCTTTATCATATAGCAAACGACCAATAAAGGTAAAAGTGATTTTATCTTTGGCAATGCCATTTGGGTAGGGGAGGTAATATGAAGTATCTACTCCACAACCTTTTACAGAAACAGCTTTTTGATTTTTTACAATTTTTTCATCGATAAAAAGCCTTAGGTCATCTTCGTTTTCAAAAATGAATTTTTTGTGCGTTTTTCCTGATAGGCGGTATAGTTTCCTAACAATAAAATTCAAGAACCCTTTATGAATAAACGAATAGCCTAGACCTGTAACAAAGGCTACGGAAGAAATACCAAGTAATTTAGCTGCCAATCCCCCATAAATATTGGGCTTATTGGTATAGTGTAAAATTAGGTCTGGTTTTAGCCATTTGTATTTGCGATAAAGTTCTACAAATAATAAGAAGTCTCTGAAAGGATTGGTGCTATCTCTTCCCATAGTTTTCATGGGGATGTGTTTTACGTCTGGAAACTTTTCTTTGTATTCCAAATACTCATCAACAGGAGCAATTACCACTAATTGATGCCCTTCGGAAATCAACTTTCTGATAATGTTCAATCTGAAATTGTAAATATTCCAGGTTGAATTAGCAACTAGTATTATTTTTTTTCTTTTCGACATTATAGATAACGATCTTCCTCGATCGAAACTCTCATTGCTTTTATTTCTTGTTCTTTATCTTTTGGGTAAATCATTAAAACGTCTTTTTCGTCTATTACAATGTAATCTTCAAGATCTCTTACTACCACCAACTTATCCTTGTAACTTTTGATAAAATTGTTTTTTACATTATCAAGTTTTTTGGAACTTGCAATGACCACATTGTTGCCTTCATCTTTTTCCATGTAGGCATGCAGTGAGTTCCAAGTTCCAAGATCCGACCATCCAATATCTGAAGGTATTGTGTACAATTGATCTGTTCTTTCTAATATTGCGTAATCAATGCTGATGCGCTCAGTATTGGGATAGACTTCATCTATATACTTTTGTTCATTAGGAGTGTTTAATTGGGATAAATCTTCACTCAATACGTCAATGATTTTTTTAGCATTTTTATTAAATGAATTTATGATAGTTTTGGCACTCCAAATAAATATTCCTGCATTCCAAGCAAAGTTTCCGCTGGATAAGTATTCATTGGCAGTTTCTAAATTTGGCTTTTCTTTAAAGCTCAAAACTTTTTTAAATTCACCTTCATTAGAATTTTTACCAACTTCAATATATCCATATCCTGTATCAGGTCTTGTTGGTTGTATGGATAAGGTGACCAATTTGTCACTATCAGCTGCAAAGCTTACAGCCTTGCTAATATTTTCAAGAAATTTCTGTTCTTTTAATATAACCTGATCTGAAGGAACGACAACAAGTGTTGCTTCTTTGTTTTTTTCTATAATTTTTAATGCTAATAAAGCATTGCAAGGGGCAGTGTTATTCCGGCTCGGTTCTGCAAGAATATTTCCTTCAGGAATCTGAGGTAGATGATCTTTTACCAACCCAACATAGGTCTTATTGGTTAACACTAAAATATTTTCAGGTGGAACAATATTTTGAAACCGCTCACAGGTCATTTGTATCAATGATTTTCCTATACCAAGGATGTCTAAAAATTGTTTTGGAAGTGTCTCTCTACTAGATGGCCAAAACCTAGAACCTACTCCTCCTGCCATGATGGCTACATATGTATTTTTATGATCCATTGTCCCTTTTAAATTAAAAAATAGTATTTCAATTTTGCTATACTGTACTTATTGCAAATTTATTAATATATAATTACGTGAGTTAAAATATTGTGTAATTAATTATCCCACCTTTAACAAGAATGCTTATTGATTGGCAATTAGTTCGTAGAACTTTTTATATTCTTTCGAAACAGCTTCAAGAGAGAAAAGATTCAGAGCTGTTTCTCTTGCCTTTTTAGAGTACCTTGTTCTTAAGTTATTATCTTGAAGTAGCTTTAATACTGCCAGGGATAATTGTTTAGGCTTTTTTGAAGCAACCACTATTCCACAATCGTTTTCGGTAAATATTTTTTCAACATCTCCTACATTTGTAGAAACTACTGGAAGGGCTGACGAAAGTGCTTCCCAGACAGATATAGGACTGGCTTCAAAATCAGAAGAACAGACATATATATCAACCTCATTCAATAGGATATCAATATCTTTACGCATACCCAAGAAAGTTAGATTATCTACACCTAACTCTTTTTGAAGATGCTTTAGCATATCGTAATAATCTTGTTGATTGTCAAACACAGGTCCTGCAATATAAAAGTGAATTTTTTCTGTTGTATTGTTATTTATTTCATGGATTGCTCTTATGAGAGTATCAAAGCCTTTGTTATTGTTTATATATCCTACAGATAATATTTTTATTCCATCCTCACTCAAAGTTTTAGTGTTTTCTTTTCTTAAGTCTGGTGAAAAGCGTTCGATATCAACAGGTGATTGAATAATAACATTTGGTTTATTAAGAATTTGGGGATTGATTGAAGAGTAGAATTCTTTAGTTCTTTCGGAAACAAAAACGAAAGCATCAGCTCTTTTTGACGCAAATTTGAAAAGCCTTGCTACAATTTTTGGTTGATATGAATCATTTTGAATCCAAATAGATTTTGCATTGCTAAACTTTGCTGCCAATACTCCTTTGATTTGCCACGATCCATTACAAAGAATAATATCGTATTTGTTTTTCCTAATAAGTTGAATCAAACGGATTACTTCAGGAATAAATGTGACTAAAAAAACCAAAAGTAGACCTTTTGTTTTGGTCAATCGATGCATGCTCATTTCTATGACAGGAATTGATGCTTCTTCTAAAGAAGCTTTGAATACATCAGATTCCTTATTGGGAAACAATACGGTGGTTTCAATATCTTGATCCATTAATTTTTGTGCAACGTCTTTGATTCTTTTGAGTGGCCCACCTCCTCTACCTTCTTCTGTAATATTTAATACTTTGATTGCCACTATGAAGTTTTATCTAAATCAAGACCTGCATAATATTTTGTATCCACATCTTCTAACCACTTACATATTGTGGTAATTTGACCGGTATGATAGCTTGTATGCTCAATGACATGTACAATAATATTTACTCCTAATTCCTTAAATCCTTGAACTTCAAACTCTTTTTTAAAAGAAAGGAGATTTAATCCACTAACTATTTCAGCAGACTCCAATATGGTTTCAGAAATCTTTTGTTTCAACTCCTCTTTGTTGTGCGATTTATGTTGAGAAAACTCTAGGCTACGCTTTCGGTTATCTTCTTGGGAAGTAAAGGTAGAAATGATATACTGTCTAATATTTCCACATAAATGAAGTACTATATTTCCAACTGAGTTGACATTTTTATTAGGAGCGTACCAAATATTGTCTTCTGTCATATGATCAAGACATGCTTCGATTCTCATCAAAGATTCATTTTGCATTCTTCTTGTAAATTCAGCCTTAAGGTGGTTTTCTATCATAGCTCTGCCATTCCAATTATTGCCAAAGATAGCTTTAGATCTTGTGACTTCAATAATTTTTGTGCAGCAGCTTCAATTGTTGCACCAGTGGTAAGGATGTCATCTACCAGTAGGACGTGTTTCCCCTTGATTTTAGTGTCATCTTTAATTTGGTAAGAATTCATTACGTTTTCAAGTCTTGAGATTCTATTCATTTTTGTTTGAGATTTATTGTCAGAGACTTTTTTTATAATATTTTCATAAATAGGTATATTCAGTACGGAAGAAATTCCTTTTCCAAACTCATGACTTTGGTTGTAACCCCTTTGTATTTGTTTTTTTTTATGCAAGGGAATTGGTATGATAAGATCTGGTATAGGAAACTCTTTTGAATTCAATATTTTTTTGCCAAACTCTTTACCTAATTCAAAACCAATATGTGGCCTGTTTTTATATTTCAATTGGTGGATGATGTTTTGAACTTTATTTCCTTTTCTAAACCTAAATAAGGCAGCAGCTCTTTCAAACTTGAAGCGACCAAAGATTCTGAATTCTAGTTCATTGTCGGGAATATCAATTTGATCAGTATAAGGTAATTCGAGTTTGCATTGAAGACAATACATCTGATCTCGTAAAGGGTTCTTCACTAGACATGCAATGCACAGCCTTGGAAAAAATAATTCTATTAAAGCTTCAGCATATTCTAGAATTATTTTCATTCAATTTTATTTTAATGTAAAACCATTAGTTTCCCAGATATTTTATTCTTATTTCGATCTGTGATCAATAAAAAATAAGAACCGGAATTTACTCTGATTGGGATAGTTTCTTCCTGAGCACTTATTTTCATATTTAAGAGCTCGTTTCCTAATAGATTGAACAGGTTAAGTTGAAGCTCATACATTTCTGGATTATTGACCTTTATTTCTTTCACATCATTACTATAAGTGAATGAAAACTTTGGAAGGTCAACAAAAATATTTTTATTGGAAGAAATAAGGCAAGGAAGAGGATTGGGATCAGCTTCTATCAGCTCACCTGGAATGAGATCGATGCCATTAAAGCCTTCATAATTTGAATCGAATTTATAAGCCCTAAAAGTGGAGTTTCCATTTGGGTTTGAACCTTGTGGGACTGGTGTATTCCCTTGTAAGGGTATGATGTATTCCCAAACTATTTCATCATTTTCATCAATTTCAAAAATGTATCCTGGGGATCCTGCATTGATCAATGTATGCCCACCGGTTAACCTTTGTGCATTGGATAGATATGGGGAATAGAAAATATTGCCCGATCCTCCGAATTCCCATTCTGTAGATTCTGGACCGAAGGCATCTGATTCTGATTGGATATAAAAGCCAGGAGAGGACTGATCTGGTACTAAGATTTCTGCAGTTGAATAGTCTGGACCAGGTCTTCCATTACCATTATTAAATATCATTATTTTTCCTTCATCTTCCAATCCTTCTTTAATCCAATGGACACCATGTTGACCAAATAGTTTTTGTGGACTTGAATCTCCTCTTCCATAAGCGCTCGCGTTCCCATATCTATATAAGATATCTCCTCCTTTGCCATAGATTCCACCTACACTTGTTTTTGCTTCTTCTGTTGTTGTGGAGTGGTCAATAATCCAAATTTCGTCAGAGTTACGGACACTAATTAGGATTTGGTCCAATTCGGAATTATAATCAATGGCGTTCATATGATTCCAATCCCGACTTGAATTAGAATTCGGACTGTCTAATTCAGGGAGGTTTAGATCAAATAATTCTGGGTGTTCTGAAACAACTCCATAATTTAATTTTGTGGGATCATAATCTTGAATGTAATGATCCTTTATTTCCCATTGCCAGACAATTTGCATATCATTATTGCCGATAGGTTGTACCTCTATAATGCGTTCAGACCACATAAAACCTTGGCTTGAAATTTCGCTTGGATTACGTCCCATATCTATGAGCTCTTCCGTATAGACGAGATCCCATGTTAAAACCAGAATATTTCCATTTGGCATGATAACAGCATCATGATGAGATAACCATTCGGCATTATTGAATTCATAAGACCAAACGGTATTATTATTCCAATCTACTAATTCTAATCCTCCAGCATTACTTGCTGAAGTAAATGGTCCTGATGGATTTGCTTTGTAAGTTCTTAACATCAACCCATTTTCTAAAAAATATGCTGCAAGTCCTGGGTTGGTTCCTCTTTCCCATTTATTAATTAGCTGACCACAATGGTCAATCATATAAGCATCCGTGCTTGAAAATGGAGAGAAAAAAATATATCCTGGAAGTACATCTTCAGTGGTATTGATTACCCCAACAGTTTTCTGCGAATAGATATTTACGGAAGTGAAAATAAAAAGTATATAGATAATGGTTTTCATAATTTCATTGAAGATAAGAAAACCCTCCATCTTCCAGTGAGAGAGAAGAGGAGGGTTTTCAAATGTTTCAATTCTGAAACCAATCCCTGTGAGGATTTTACTTCACAATACTAATATGTCCGGAATATGCTTTTCCATCATGTATTAGTCGATATATGTACATTCCTGGATTACAAGCAGCAACATTTAATTTGTTCTCGTTCGTTGTATCAGTAATTAATTTACCTGTTGGATCAAATAACTGAATGCTATAATTATTTGGAATTTCTTCAATAAAATCAAAAGTGACTATATCGCTTGCAGGGTTTGGATACACATCAAATAAGTTTTCTGTATTGTCCGTATTATGAATTCCTGTACTGATAATATTTTCCATTTCAATAAGCAATACTACTAAATTGTAATCGAGTCCCATCAGATAGGAGTTTCTTACAGAGGTAGAACTTATTGCTTGGCTCAAAACACCATTTGCTGTAGCTGTGAATTTAATATTGATTAGATTTTCATCGGCAAAAAGGAAACCAGCCGAACCATTAAATTTGGTTAATGTCAAATGAATCTCTCCAGGAACAGATATGTTGTAATCAAGGTTTAAGTCTGGATTGTTTACATATAGTTCATCAATTTGTATTAGTGACTCATCATAATAAAGATGTATTTCGACTCCAAGTGATAGATCATCTCCTTCATATTCTAAAGTCGTTTCATATTTTTCTCCATTGTTTACTAGGACATCACTCAATAACATAATGCCAGTTTCTGTTAATATCGGATCTCTTAAAACAGCATCGTCATCAACGTCTCCTGGTTTGATGCCGATATAGTTTGCTTTTGGTTCTATGTTAGCTTCAATATTTTCTGTGTTTTCAATAAAAAACCAATCCATGTCAGCGTTGCTATCCATGTTTAATAAAACTTTTCGCAATTCTATAATATCAGCAGCACTGATACTATTATCATTGTTAATGTCTGCAGCCAAAAGTTGGTAATCATCTAATTCTCTAAGTGAAAGTAGGTATTGCTGAATTAAAATTAAATCTTTGATGGTCACTCCATTATAGGCATCGTCAAATTTGATAGGGGATAAACTATCTTCTCCTTCTATAAAGGCAACACCTTGATTGTTTGTCATGGTGATATTGTTCAAATCAACTTCAGGAATAGGTCTATCGAACATGGTGTTAACAGACACCAAAGACGAAAGATCTGAGATATCAACAAGCAATTTTTGAGAATAGGTACCTACAACATTTTCATTTGAACTTACCGTCCAAACTCTTCCGATCGTAAGTTGATTGATTTCAAATTGATTTAAAATATCAATGTAATCTACAGAGTATAAGCTTTCATTATTTACAAAAATGGGCTTAGAATTCGATGGGTCAACATTGGAGTATAATTCTAGTTCTGAAGGTTTGATTCTGTAATCTGCTATGTTCAACAAATCAGCTGGCCATTCGACATCATCTTCATCAGTGTGGCCAGATTCACAATCTCCAAGAGGTGCAGTGTTGGGTAAGAAGTCACATATTAGTCCAGGGAAAACTATGTTTTTAATAATTTGGACCTCAGATCTTATTTCTGCTGTGAGCCAATCAAGAACAGTCCACTCTCTGATAACCTTAAAAGAACCATCACCTATTTCAATAACTTGATCAGTATAGTGTGAGAATAGATTTTCACAATTAAAGCTGTTTGGCCAATTCGGATATACATCATTGTATGAGAAACCAAGAACGGATATTAAATTATCTGGAGTTAGATAATCATAGATGTTGTCCTCATTCATATTGTTAATTGCAATATTAATATCTTCAGGGAAGGTAACATCATTAATTCCAAAACAAGTGGTGCCTTGTATATTTAATGTCCCCCAACAGCTATTATTGTTTGATGGATTTGTAATTGTATAATTATAAATACCCGGTTGATCAACCAAAACAGATCCAACTCCGGAGTAGGTATTGTCACCGGTTTCCGCATCTTCTATTTCTATGCTGAAGGTACTTAAATCGCAACCAGTATAATTACCTTCAAGAAGCATATCACCGTTTATTGTAGCCGATTGAGAACCACCAAATCCAGCCATGGAAACAAAAATATCATCATTACAAGACATAACATTTGGACAAGGAACATATGCTAAAACATTTAATGTTCCCCAACAACTGTTTCCTTCTGTGGTTTCCAAAGAGAAATAATAAGTACCTGTAGAATTCAGGCTAACCGAGTTTGACCCAGAACTAATAACATTTCCATCTAGGTCACTTATTACTATTACGATATCAGAACATTGTTCAAGCTCATGGCCAAGGTCAGACAATGTTGCATCTACTGTGCCATTTTCAGCAAGGATTAAGTCTACATCAAGATTACATGCAATATATTGACAAGGGTCAGAAGGCATAGGAATGTTAAGTGTACCTGAACAACTATCTCCTGTTACATTATCTGTTACAATATAGGAAAAGCTGCCAAAGCTACCTTGAGGAATTAATGCATTTGGAATTATATTACCATTACTATCCGTAATGGTTAAGCTAAGGTCATCACTTTGATTTGGATTAGAGCTTAAGAAATCTTCAGGATATAATTGTAGATCATCGTCTTGAAGAGGAGAAGCTGTTGTTAGACCTATACAAGTAATTGAACCTGCAGTTCCGCAATCATTAATTGTTACCGTAGTCCAAGAAGAATTAGTGTTTCCAAATTCATCAACCGCTGTAAGTACTACTATAACCTCTGTCCCTGCATCTTCCTGACTGAATGTACTGGGTGAAATGGAAAGAGAAACCCCACTACAACTATCAAATGTACCATTATCAATATCTTCTGGATAAAGAGTAGCCGTACATGTATTTGGGTCAAGATTTAATTCTAATGATTCTAATACTACAGGAACTGGTGGTGTATTATCAATTACAGTTACAATTGTTGAACACTCAAAAGTCTCACCTGCAACCGTACCCGTGATATTAACATTGGTTTCTCCCAATTCTAAATCTGTTAAATTTGATGGAATCGTCACGATATCATCATATTCAAAACCACCAGCTAATAAATTGTAAACTGATATAGAAGCAGTACAAGTCCATGGACTAACTGCAACAACAATATTTGGTAAACAGTAAGAACCCAAGTCTATAATATTTCTGATAATCTGATTATGGATGATTACATCTCCTGTAAGCCAATCAATGACGGTCCAAGATCTTAGAATTTTAACCGATCCGTCTCCATAGTCGAATAAATTGTCTTCGTAGGTATAAGCAAGATTTCCGCAATCTTCTGGATCCTCCCAAGTTACAAAAGTTTCTTGTTCACTATATCCATAATTCTCCATCAAAGATTCTGGGGATAACTCTTCGGCTGCATTATTAATGTTTATGGTATCAATGGATAAAGTAATATCTGATGGATTATTGGCATCGCTGACTACTGGGCATTGTGCCGACACTAAGAGCGAAAAGCTACACAGGAGTGTAGAAAAGATCAATTTTGTAAATAAATTTTTCATAGTTTTATAAAGATTTAAATCATTTATTTTCCCAGTTGAGTAGATAGTTTACACGAGCTTGAATACTTAATTGGGAATTTTTTATTTGATAAAAGTTTGTTGCTTCTGTAATGTTTGAAATTGGATTTCTCCAAGCAGTATTTATAGACATATCGAATCCTCCTGCTTGATAAGCAATTTGTAATCCTAATTGTGTTTTTAATCCAGTATTTTTTCTGTAAGGATTTTCATCATTGTTTTCGAATTTGGTAAAATGAGGAGCTGTCTCATTAAAGTAGTAACCAGAATGGGTTGAATATATATTTTGTAATAAACTAAATTCTGGTGCAATGGATAGTCGTCCAGACTTTAATATATTTTTAGAAATACCTAATTGAAGATCAACCATGTTGTGTCTTTGATGCCAAGTCAAATCATTTTTTACTGTAGTTTCTTCGTTAATACTTCCGATGGAGTTTTCATATACATTAAGTGCATTGATAAATGGTTGATCTATTTGAATCGGTTCAACAAGTTTTTCTACATCTTGATTCTTGTATCTGGTTATTAATTGTGCATAATCTACACCACCAAAAATTCGTAAATTATTGTTAATATAAAATCCTACTTGCAGACTAGAGTTGATACCTGGTAGTTCTACCTCTCGACCAAAATATTCATTAGAAAAATCGTTTTCAATCTTGTGACTTGTATTAATATTTTGAATGGTACCTATGCCAATTCCAAGGTAATACCTTCTTTGATATTCATTGGCTATATCTATCTCTGCTAAATGGTCTAATGTGATAGATGGAGCAGTTCTTTGAAAGGTTAAAGTATTTAAGAATAGCTTGTCAATGTTCTGCAGCTTCAGTTTATCAAAAGCATATGTTGTATTTGATGGTTTGTTTATTTGGTTTTGTGAGGACAAAGTTTGAGCTGAAGTGTTTTGCTTGCGAAGCATCTTTTGTAATTCAATATTACTAGGCTTTGCAGAATTAATGATTGAAAAATTAATAGCATTTGTTTTTGCAGAATGTTTTATTGCTTTTGTTTTAGATTGAGTGGTTGTTTGATTTTTGATAAAATTCTCAGGCGCATTTTCATTTAATACGGCTTCTACTGTACCTTCTTCCAAACTGTTGCTGGGACTGTTTGTTTGAGTAGTGGTTTGGAATGTTGTGTGATTATTATTTTTTGCAATATTTTGAGTTGAATGATTCACATTACTCAAGTTATCATTTTCGAAATGCTTGGGACTAAGATTATAGTTAGAGAAAAGATAAACCAGTCCTAATGTTATTGCCATTCCAAAAGGGAGAAACCACAAAATTCTCCTTTTTTTCTTTTTATCAAGTTCTTTGCTAACTTCTTTCCATAAGAAGTCTGTGTCCACGTCAAAATGAACTTCCGATAGCACTTGTTTTACTTTTTTTTCTTTATTGTTTAATTCCATAATTGGGAATATTTATTCTATGAACCTATTTTTTTTTCTTTTGTACCATTGTGTATAACAATGATGTTCTCATTTTTAAAAGATTGATTGATCATCTTTTTTGCTCTTGATAAAATTGACCTCGAACTACTTTCACTAATTTTTAATTGCTCACTTATTTCTTTGTGAGAATATCCTTCTACCAGATACATGTTGATAACTATTCTGTATTGTTCTGGAATAGTATCAATAAACTTCATCACATCATCATGTTCTAACTTTAAAGAGATATTCTCATTTTGAGATTTTTCTGGCATTAGATCCATAGAAGAAAACAAGTTTCTCTTTTCTCTTCTAATACATTCGATACATTTGTTTACCGTTACTGTAGATATCCATCCTTTGAATTTGCCTTGCTCATTATATTTATTGATTTTTTTGAGAATATGAATCAAGGTATCTTGAAGACAATCTTTTGCAATGTCTTCTCTAGAAATATATCTCCTACAAATGGTGTATATGTAGGAAGAATAGTTTTCTACAAAATATTTTTGTGCTAATCTATTGCCTTTTTTACAGCCTAATATGATGTCATGTTCCTTCACTATGGATTATAGACTTGTAACAATTTGTCCTTCAAATGGATAATATCCAGCCACTGGATTATTTATGGTGTTCATCCATAATAGTCCGGAAAAACTAATCCTAGTAAGACCATTACTCATGTGTTCAAAATGACTTATGTAGCAATCGTCAATTCCACATCCTTGTGGTGATGTTTCACAATTCATAGCATAGCCATCATTTCCAAAATCAATATCATTTATATAAATATTGACTTGATTTTCTGCGTAGGAACCTATGCTTTCTCCTTTTACAGACAACCTGATTCTATTATCGTCTGATTTGAAAATAGATCTGTTGTCTTCTTTAATTAACTTAAAGGGTGGATAAAAACGCTTGTCATTATTAATTTTAATGAAGCTAAATCCTTCTGAATATTCATTACAAACAGATAAATATTCTAATTCATCATCTATATCATTATTCCATGGAACCGGAGTACCGTATGTGTTATTATTGACATCAAATCCAGCAATACTAAATTCTCCGCATAAAATCACCGCAATATCTGCAGTGGCTTTAGAAAATAACATTAACCGATCTTCTGACCCAAACTCAATAATGCTAGCACTTGTATTGAGTATTGAGCCATTACAGTCAACATTCATAAAATTTAATCTTACGATATTTTCTTCTTGGTCTTCTGTAAGAATGGTTTCGAATACATTGCTTTCGTCAATCACTAATTCTTGTTCTACAATAACCTTGTCACAAGGATCGGTAATGGAAAGCTTAGCAATGATATTTTTTGGCACAAAAGAGGACCATCTCCCATTTGCGGAAGCGAGAATATTAGTTTTGGTTCCATGGAGTTGAGAAAGTTCTAAAGATTGATAAGCTAAAGGAAGTTGATTGTAAGAAACTTGTCCTTCGATAAAGGTAGCTTCTGTAATGTTGGCTAGTAGATAATAACCTGATGTTGGAAGATCAATTAGTGAATTTGTTTGAAGATGTTGTTCTAGTAAAAGCCATTGTTGGATATTAGAATTAAAGTGGAAGATGGCTAAGTTATCGATTGACAAATTGGATGTTTCTAGAAGATTGAAATGTACTTTTCCATTTTCAGAAAATAATTCGGAGTTAAAATAAAATGCCGATTGTGTATCTAAAAAGTAGTCATTGTTATTTTGATCAATTCCCCATTTTCCCAATTGTTTTAAAGTAGTTGAGTTTTCAATGCTACCATATTCCATTTCTAGATTTTCATTTTGTTGAATTTGTAATTCGATATGGTCGTTGATTAGGATTTTTTCAGAGTCATTATTTTTTTGCCATTCAGGAAATGCGGTGAAATTAACTGTATTGTTATCGTTTTCTATTAATGAAACATTTGCGAAAGCTATTTCTTTCCCATCTTTTGTAATGGAAATAAATTGGTTTTTCTTATTCGCCTTTTCGACTTCCAAATAATATTTATCTCTATTGAAATAAGTATTATGATCATTTATACTAATATCAAAATTTTCTAAGGTTAAGCCATTTACATCAGTGACAACTCCGTGAAGTGAAGTATTGATTTTTATATCTGTACTTGCAGTTATGCTTGTTAGCTCTTGTGGGTTATCATAATCTTTGTAACAACCGCCTACGAAAAGCAAGCACAATAATAATATTAAGATGTTAAGTACTTTTTTCATTTTACTTGTTCCTTTGATACTATAAAGATGCTAATCCAAAATTCGCTGCAAGAATTCAATGATTTTTTTAAAAAAATCCAACCTATTTTATTCTACACCCGATATATCAATAAAAAGATAAAGAAATGAATTATAGAATGAAGTTTTTGCCAATATTAATAGGTGTTTTAGCACTTTCCCTTTCACTAAGTTCTTGTTTGAAAGATGTCTGCGATGAGACGCGTACATTTATTCAGTATGATCCTTTGTATGCTGGCTATGACCAGATTCGGATTGATATTCAGGCAGAATCACCTCGAGAACTTAAAAATCCTGGTAAGTTATATTATTATGAAGGCTATTTGCTGATCAATGAAATATCAGAAGGACTACATGTAATCAACAACGAAGATCCTGAAAACCCTGTTATCGAAGCATTTATTCCTATACCAGGCAATGTGGACATGGCCGTTAGAGATAACATTCTTTTTGCAGATAATTATATGGACATAGTTAGTATAGATATCTCAGATCCTTTAAATCCTATTTTGATTGATCGTCAAGAAGATGTTTATAATGGTTATTATTTTCAAGAAGGTCGTGGATTTCATATTGGATACAATGAGACAGAAATTACTACAGAATTAGAATGTACGGATCCAAATTGGGGCAATGGATGGTTTTTACAAGGTGATATTTTGTTTGCCAATGAAGCTTTTGATACCAGCGGAGCTGGGGGAGGTTTTCCTGCAACTGTCGGAACCGGCGGATCTTTTGCAAGATTTACTTTGGCTAAAGATCATTTGTATGTTGTAGATCAAAGTACATTGTATACATTCAATGTAGAATCAGGCACTCCATCATTGGTCAGTGATTTTAATGTAGGATGGGGCGTTGAAACAATCTTTCCATACGGTGATAACTTGTTTATTGGAAGTACAACAGGAATGTTTATTTATTCAATTCTAGAGCCATCTTCACCAATGTTTAGATCACAATTTATTCATGCCAATGCTTGTGATCCTGTTTTTGTGGATGGAAACAAGGCTTATGTTACTTTGCGCAATGGTAACAATTGTCAAAATTTTACAAACCAATTGGAAGTATTGGATGTAACAGATATTTTTTCTCCAAAACTGATAGCCACTCATCAAATGGAAAATCCGCATGGACTTTCTAAAATAGAAAACAAGCTATTAATCTGTGAAGGAAAATATGGTTTGAAAACTTTTGATGCAAGTAATGATATGGAGATTAGATCAAACATATTAAATCATATCGAAGACATTCATGCATATGATGTCATTGCTTTAAGCTTGGATCATGTTTTGGTCATTGGAAAAAATGGTTTGTTCCAATACGATGCCACGGAGGATGATTTACAATTAATGTCTACAATTCCTGTTTCAAGAAATTAATATGAAAGTCAAAAATTATATAGCGCTATTTCTCTTTTTTATCGCTTCCGCAAATTTGTCCCTGCTTTTGGGACAAGATGAGACAAGAAATCGAGTTATTGTAAATTTAGAAAACGGAAGTCAATTTGAAGCAAATCTCTTGGAATGGAACCAAGAGACTAACATGATTAAATTAGAGGCATTTGGTTCTATTGTTGAATTTTCGAATGAAGATATCAAGAGTATTGTTCAGAAAAGTATTGGTGAAATAGAACCTTACAACTTTAAAGAGAAAGGAAATTATTATCACCTTCGAATCAACAAAATTACAGGAAATCCGGGTAGACGTTCCGAGCTCATCCCAGGCATAGGAATTTCTTTTTCGTCAGGAAAAAGAATCAACCGATTGCTATCTCTAGGAGTTGGTATAAGTTATGATGATTATGTGATCGGTAGTTCAGAAAATATACTTTCAAGTTTTGCTGAAGTTTCTGGATACTTCAATCCCCACAATCTTTCCTTGTCCTATGGATTGGCTGCAGGATATGGTTTTGCGTTCAAAAATGAGGATAGCAATTTGATGGAAGCACAAGGGGGATGGATGGCATATCCATCGATTGGTTTGCGATGGGGTAAAAAGCATTTGAAATGGACTTTTGATATTGGTTATAAGTTTCAAAGAGCCAATTGGCATTACGAATGGTGGGATACTAGATCAGAACAAAGGATATTATATCGAAGACTTACATTAAGGACTGGGGTAATGTTTTGATTGCTATTTGGACTTTCAACTGAACTTGGTGAGGGGAACCTAGAGGTAGGAGCCCTTTGGTTTTTTTATGCCTTTTCTGATTGTTGAATATGCATAAGGGCTCATGACCTCTTTGCATAATTTGATGCAATTTAAGAGGATTGCATAATTAAGAATTCCCTACAATACATAGAGAAAGTAATATACTTAGCACTTGGTTCTATTTTATTGGATTAAGTCGACAGAAAATATTAATTCTTAGTTGTACAAATTGCTAGGAAGTATTACATTTGCCATCGCTTAAAATGCTTCCTTAGCTCAGCTGGTTAGAGCATCTGACTGTTAATCAGAGGGTCCAAGGTTCAAGTCCTTGAGGGAGCGCTAATAAAGCCAAGGGTTTCAGTGAAAACTGAAACCCATTTTTTGTTACTTTATTCATATCTTTTGACATTATTTGTAGCGGATTATTTTCAAACACTACATAATTTCACTCTATCTCCAAAAGAAAGTTACCCCATACCCAACCTTCGACTCCTGCATAACTAATCTTGCACCATTTACCTGGTTTGCCTTGGAGATAATATGTTTCAGTATCATAGAATAAAATATTGACTTCACTTTCCGTAGGGATCTGCAAAATAATATCAGAGCTTAGGGAAGCTTGGTCTCTCATATTTAGGGTGTTGCTCGAAACTTTTACGATGGCTTTGGTATAAGCATAATTCTTTGCTGAATTCTTTTGTTCTGTCAATGATTGTATGATCGAATCTTTTTCAGTGATTTCTGCTTTCAGTGATTCTATGGTATCTCCACCTCCTACTGAACCAATTGAGACAAATCCTTTTTTAATTATATCAATGGGACTAACCCCAAGATAAATAGAAGCAAGTAACCATATGGATATCAAAGCAAATAACACATAAGAAATAAGTGTTCTTACCTTTGGCTTTCTTCTATTTTTCTTGTAGGTTAATTTTGCCACAAAAGCTATATTTTACTTAACTCACTTTTTAGATAATCAATAACATCGACTTCAATGGAATCCATTTTTCTGTGTACAGATAAATACCATGAAACCCAATCTACCAGATGTACCAAGTATATTGATCTTTCTACTAAGTTCTTTCCTTTTGACGTAATCTCAATGATATTGGGAGTCAGTTTGGAAATAATTTTCTTATTAATATCCATCCTAACTTGGTTTCTGCTAAAATCATCAGCATTTCTCAAGTACACCACAGCAAATTGTGCATCTTCTTCTTTCCATCCAACCAATTCATTATGATTCATTTCGGGAATAACGTGATGCCAGCACAACTGCTTTGCATTTTCATTGATCTGTTGTCTAAATCTAACGGCTACAGGTTCAATTCTATCTTCAGAATAGATAATAGGTAATTTCCCATGCAGGAAGTCTGCAACCTTTTGCGCTTCTTCTTTTATTTCTTCTTGATTATATTTTATCAAATCTATACTAGACTTTATCGAAAGAATACTTTCATTCGTAATAAAACCTAGTTTTTTTAGAACAAAAAGTTGTTGTACAAGGGAGTATCCTAGGCATGCTCTTGGTGAGGGCCAATTGTCTGGAATTTTAATATAGTCGTAACCATGTTCCTTCGCAAGTTCAATTAGTTTTCCTCCTGAGCTAATCACGATCATCTTTGCTCCAGTCTTCATCATTTCTTCAAACGAAAATAAGGTTTCTTCTGTATTACCAGAATAAGAAGAAGCAATAGCAAGCGTGTTCTTGTCTACGTATTTAGGTATGGTATATCCTTTGCCAACTGTATAAGGTATGCTACATTCATTTCTAATAAAAGATGCAACGAAATTAGCTCCGATACCAGAACCTCCTAAACCAGCTACATATACCTTATTGATTTCCTCAGTATGAGGGTTAATATTAGCAGCTTCTCCAATTTCCAAAGCTTCAATCAGTTGCGCTGGAAATTTTTCAATCAATTGATCCATCATATTTTTTAACTTTAGCTGCAAAAGTATTAATTAATAGGGATTTCTAATGACTATCAATTCAGATATAGGCAAGAAAGGTGAAGATTTAGCCACTGAATATCTACTTTCTTTAGGATATGAGATCAAGGAAAGGAATTGGAGGTATAAAAAGGCTGAAATTGATATTATTGCAATGGATGGAAAGACATTGGTCTTCTTTGAGGTAAAGACAAGGACCAATTTAAGTTTTGGCCAACCTGAAGAATTTATTTCTGAGCATCAACAATCATTAATATTTGCTGCTTCCCAATCATATATGGAACAAACAGATCACGATTGGGAGATTCGTTTTGATTGCATTTCTATTTTTGTTAAGGAAAAAAATGAATGGAAGGATTATGAACTTAAGCATCTATTAGATATCTATCATTGAAGTTTTTTAAGATAGACTTTTGCAATAGTGCCAGGATTATTGTCTGAATATTCTAAGTAGTTTTTTCTTGTATTTTTATCTCTTTGGGCTAATCTTTTTCTAATCAATTCGATGGCAATGCTTTTGTGGCCATTATTTTTATTGCTTTCAACAGTAATACCTATTCCATTGTCCGCAACTTTGGCAATAAGGTATGAGTTTTCTTCTTCAAAACTTAATTCAATTCTTGCATTTTCTTGATTACTCTTAAAGGCATGAATAATTGCATTTTCGATAAGAGGTTGAATGATCATATTGGGTATTTTTTCTCCCAAAAGCTCATCCTTGGGTTCAATAATTTCAAATTCAAATGAATTATCTCTGCATAAGAGTTCAATATTGACATAGTTTTGAAGAAGCTCAAGTTCTGTCTCTATAGTTATGCTTTCTGACTGAGATTGTTCTAAAAATTGTCTAAGAAATTTTGAAAAAGATGTTATTGCTTTTCTTCCTTTTTTTACCTCACCACTTGCTATCAAACCGTTAATGGATGTTAATGCGTTAAAGATAAAATGAGGATTCATCTTTAACTGATTGATTTGTTGTTGACTTTGAAGTAGTTCGTTTTCTGCTTTCAGTTTTTTAATTTGGAGGTTTGTGTGCTTTTGTTTACTACTTAATCTAAAAAGAGAGAAAACACTGAAAAGCAAAAAGCTAGCTAAGACAGCAAATAATAAGTACACAAAATTTGAAGTTGTATTATCCTTTAGGTCGTTCTGAATCGTAAAGTGATAGGGTAGTGTATAGTCTGAATTGGAGGCTTTAGCTCGAATTGATATTTTGTTATCACCTATATCTAACACATCAGATGAAAGCATAAAGTCTTTTTCAAAAGGACGCCAAGAACCTTTGTCGGTTTTCCATTCAGTAATCAATGATTCGTGATTTGGTAGATAGCTTAATATTGCTTCTACATTGACACGTTGCATACTTTCAGACAACTGAAGTCCTTTTACTTCTAATGACTTCCCTTTAGCATCAGTAATGTTAATGGTTGAAATATTTGGTCCTTTAAAATTGTCTATGGCGCACATATTCCAAACTCCTTGGGTAGTTGAAATCCAGAGAGTTGACCAATTATCGATGCTTGAGTTGAGATATCTTCCATGGTAATCACCCAAATAATTTATTTCTGAATTTTGCCAATCAAAAACAAAACAACTTTGTTCTAAAATCAAATAGAGCCATCTGGAACTATTTTGGATATTAATAATATCATCGGGAAATCTACCAATCACTGGGTGCAATCGTTTTGAGATTCCCTCCTGAACAATAAACAACCCCGTTCTAGTGAGGACTATTAAATCAAGGTCCTTAAACAATTTGATGGCAAGTATTTCATCAGGCAACTCTGCGATTACTTGGCCCTCTTTTAGAGGGTTTAATATGAGATTATTTTGAGCTAAAAAGCAATTTTCGCTTCCGCAAATGACTTGAGTTGTTGGAGATATGTTTCCCGGAAATAAATTTACATTACGATTGGTATTTCTATTTATTCTATAAACATCTTTTATTGTTTGTACAAATGTAAATGGACCCATTGAACTTGCGGATAAGATGGTTTCTTCGGGCCTAAGACTTAATATTTCCGATATCTGATTTTGATTATCAACATTGTACACAGTGTTGTCGAAAGCAATGATTTTAAAATCTTCTTTTGATTCGAGTAAGGTGATGGACTTATCCGAAATACCCTTTAATTCCAGTTTTTCCAGTTTTTTACCATCATAGATAAACAAGTTTCCAGACTGATCATTTAAGAGAAGTGTTTTGTTTTTATTTGGAAATAAGCAATGAACATTCTTTTTTGCAAGCCGCTGTTGTCCTCCTGAAGCTATTAGGGAGAAAGGCAATAAAGAAAAGAATATGATGGAAAGTATTTTTGCCATTGTTAATCTAAGCAATACAAAATAAAAAAACCTACTGATAATCAGTAGGTTACTTTAGGACAAATAATCTTTAGGACGATTATTATAGCAACGAATGTACTGAAATTTAGAACAACACATTAAAAAAACAATATATATTTTCTTTTATTAATATATCTATTGGCTTATCCCTCTGTTAAGACCTTTATTAAAAGGAAAGTCGATATTATGATGATTAAAACTGAACCACCAATCGTCAGGTACTTTTGTTTTATTCCCATCCTGTTTAAAAGATATAGAATGATTAAAGAAAGACCAACAATCAATAATTGAGCAATTTCTACACCGATATTGAATGGGACTAAAGGGCTTAAGATACTTTCTTCTTTTCCCAATAATGCTTTGAAATAATTTGAAAAACCCATTCCATGAATAAATCCGAAAAAAAGAATAAGAATATATTTCGGACTAAATTGTTCTTCTTTTCCGGATTGATAGATATTGTCTATGGCTGAAAGAATTATGGTAATAGGAATAGCAGTCTCAATAAATATTGATGGTATTTTTAGTATTTCTAAAGCGGAAAGAGCAAGAGTTATTGAATGACCAATAGTGAATGCAGTGACTAGGATAAGTAATTTTTTCCACGAATTAAAATTTGCCAGAAGGCAAATCGAAACGATAAATAACACATGATCGTATGCATTGATATCTAAAATGTGTTCAAAGCCAAAATCGAAATAGGTTTTAAACATTCTGAAATTTAAGAACTATGGTTTTTAAAATTAATGAAGTGTGCAAACAACCAAAACATACTTCCAATAACGAAAAGATAATGATTTAGGGGTGTCGAAACAAAGAAACTTGAAGCAAATGAAAATATGCCCATTAAAGTGAGTAATAATACCTGTATATAGTGTCCTTTATTGAGACTTTGATAGAAAGTAATGGCCATGAAAACAGCAGCAAGAATCAGAATTGAAATGTCAAAAATTCCATGGGCATGTTCATTGATGGATTGTTGACCTAAATAAATCAGTGCAGCAGGCATTACTAAGCAGTGAATAGCACAAATGATGGAAATAACTATTCCAATCTTTTCTGTTCTCATAATTTGTTTTTGCAACATCGTTGCAATATACAACATTTCTAATAAAAAGGCTATTTACAGTCTTTGCAAAGCCCTGAAACGGTTAATTCCAGGTTTTGAACTAGGTATTCTTTGGGAAGGGTGAGTTTTGGTAACGGAACGTTCTCAATACAAGTTGTTTGACGACAATTGGTACATTCGAAGTGAATGTGTTGATCATTGTGGTAATCATGACTGCAGGAATCAGAACACAGCGCATATTTGAGGATATTACTTGAATTAATGACTCTGTGTATTAAACCTTTATCCTCAAAGGTTTTCAGGGTTCTGTATAAGGTGATTCGATCTTGATTAGGTAGAAATTGTTCGATATCTTGCTTAGAAAGTGCTTGCTTATTTTCTAAAAATAGGTTCAATACGGCTATTCTTATTTCTGTGGTTCTGATTTTATGTGCACTTAATTGTTGGGTTGAAGACACCATTATTTGATTTAATTATCTGTATTTATTGGCTTAAACTCCTCAAAAATAATAAATTTGTTGTACCTGAGAATGCTGTCAATCCTTATGTGTTTAGATTGAACAACTGTACAGCAAATTCGAAAAATGAAATCATTAACCCTAAAAGAAACTCCAGTAGTACTACTTGGTCTTGCGTGGATCTTCTTTATTTTTTTAGATTATTGGAATAAACACCCTTTTTATAGCCTTTCTTTTGAAAATTTTAAATTGGGCAACTTTAGCTATTTCTTATTATTCCTAATAGGGAGCTATGGTTTGATGTATCATTTTTTGAAAGCCAAGAAAATGAGGATATTATTCTCGGGAATTTCTTTGTTTTTATTTGCGATAATAATTTCGATTGGTGTTACTTATGCTTTCACAGCTTTTGCAGAAGGTTCTGTTTTGAAAACAAATTCAGGTGAATCGGTATTTGGACATGCATTAACATACACGGGCAATGGTTTAGTTTGTTTTTTTGAACTATTGCTCATTTTCTTTTCTGTGTTTTCAATAGGTTATCTTTCCCTTAAGATTATTGATTTTGATATTAGAGAATCAAGTAGAACAATTTATTCGACGGTAATTGGAATTATGTTGCTCAGCTTTGTTTTATTTTTGTTAGCAATATTTGGTCTACTTTATAACTTCATTATTATTCCATTATTGATTATACCAATTATCATTAATTGGAGAAAAAATCTAAGCATTTTAAAAGAATTGAGTATATCAAATCTTTTCGAAAAGGATTCAAAGATCAATTACTTGACTGGAATATTGATTGCCATGATCATAGCTTTGATCACAATCAATTACCTCTCTTGTATGGGTCCATTCCCATCAGGTTTTGACTCAAGAAATTATTACGTCAATATATCAAAATTACTAGGAGAATATAACGGTTTGGTTGAGGGGTTTCAACCCTATACATGGTCATTATTTATGTCGATAGGTAATATTGCTTTTAAGAATATATCACTTACCCTATTATTATCCTTTTCTGGTTTTCTTTTGACGCTTTGGGCGATATGGGAGTTGTGCAGAAACTATTGTAGATTAAGTTTGAATTATTCTTTACTTGTACTACTCCTACTGTGTACAATCCCCGCAATTTTTAATCAACTTTATGTAGAGCAAAAGATTGACTTTGGACTTTTATTTGTTCAACTATGTTCGGTACTTTTATTTATTGACATTGTAGATAAGATTAAAGCTGCTAAAAAATTTAGAACTGATAAGGATTTAATACGCCTCTTCATATTACTTGGAATTTTCTCAGGTTTTGCGTTGGGAATTAAAGCAACTCATCTGTATATGTTGTTTTCACTTGTAATTTTATTGTGGACCATATATTGTGGATACAATGGATTCTTGGCTGCCTTTTTCATTACTTTATTTGTTGTCTTTGTAGGAAAATTGGATGATATAAGCGGTTTACGAGATTATCACTTAGGGATATCTTATCTGAAATATATCGTCCTTGTTTTAGGGTTGGTTTTCTTTGGTTTATCAGTATATAAAAATCGAATAGCCTTTTTAAGCTCGTTTAAAATGAGTACAATTTTAGCTGCGATTGCGCTACTGGTTTTTATGCCATGGATGATAAAAAACTATTCAGATAATCCTTCGGGCGTTAGTATTAACAAGATAATTATGGGCGAGAATCCAGGCCCAAACATCAATAGTCAAAAGATGATTAATAATTATAAAAAAAGCCAGAAACAATAAGAGAGGTGATCATGCAAAATTTAAAACATAGAAACACCTTTAAATGGATAACAATCCTAACCTTGATTGTTTGCTTCATAACTGGTGGAGTTGATTCAGGTTTCTCCCAAATCACGGAAGTGAATCATGTCGAGGAAGGCGATGCAAAGAAAGAAGAAATTCAAAGGTATATTGGTTACGAAGATTTGTTGTTTCGTTATCTAAGCTTGCCTTATGATAGTTCTGTCAATATAAATCTAACAGCTAACTTTGTAGATATTGGATTTTTATATCTAATGTTTTTGCCTTTGATGTTTGTAATTCTTATTCGACATAGAAGCAAAGGATTGGCACTAATTACCACCATCCTTTCTATTTCTATGTTGATCATTGCAACAGCAAATTCTTATATCTACAATCCAATCACAGGAAGTGGTTCTAAAACTGAAGGTGGTGAAATTTTACAAGCTTTTCCTGAAGATTGGAGTACCATGCCTTTGGCAACAATGGTAAGTAAACTATATAGTGCAACCAACACGTTGTTTTATCCATTTAAAAAAATTGGAGATCAGATTACTGGCCAATCTGATCATTTTACTTATCCATTTTTACTGCTTCTTTTTGTATTGACTGGATTTTTTATGTACAAATTCTTGAAAGATAGAAAGTCGAACACCTTGATGACAGTTGGGTTTTTATTTTTTAACTATTCTTTCTTCTGGCTCGTTCTTTCTTCAGGAATAATCTGGTATGGTTTTTTAATGTTAAGTTTAGGTTTGGTCATCTTAGTCTTACTTTTGAACAAATTAAAAGAGCATGAACCCTTTCATTACAAATGGATCAATACATCCTTTATCACAATGTCTATTATTTGGATTGTAATGAGCTTTGTATTGAGAGTAGGAAATATCAATGGTGGAACTCACCCATCACTAATGGGAGTTGGGCCTTTTCACCCAATTTTGTATGATTATTCAAGTGGAGCCAAAACAGAAAAGGAAGTTTTAGATCGACTATATCCCGGTTTTTATGATACAATAGATAAGATCAATAGAAACGAGGACTCTAAAATTTATCAGGTTGGTACGAGTTTTACTTACTTCTTTAAAAATAATCACAGAAGGGTACAAATTGATAATCAGCTTGGACTTTATAATGCTCTGACAGAGGTTTATCCAGATAAAAATGAATTGGTAGATGTATTTAAAGCATCTGGATTCAAGTATATGATCATTGATTTTAATACAGTGACAATTGACAAAACAGATAGTAGATCTTTGTCAAAAAAATATTCCTCTTTTATGAATTTTATCAAGGATAATCCAAGGACTAAATTGATAAACACAAATAGAATTATTGAGTCAAAAAACCAAAATACTGGCGAAACCACAAGATATTATGGTATTTTTGGCAAGCAGTTATTTGCAGGATCATATGCAATACTCGAATTAAATTGATAGACAACGACTTAGACATATCATTAGATAATATATTTGCCGTCTTACCAGCAAAAAATGAAAGCACAAGGATAGAGCCTGTACTTGTATCTCTTCAAATGCAAGGGATTAAAAATATTATTGTTGTTAATGATGGTAGTGATGATAATACCAAAGAAGTGGTAAGCAGATACAGAGGCGTTACGGTATTAGAGCATGTCATCAATCTAGGGCCAGGTGCAGCAACCTATACAGGAATTCGATTTGCCGAAAAACAAGGGGCTGAATATATAGTAACCTTAGATGCAGATAGTCAACACAATCCAGAAAATATATTAAGCCTGATTAAACACCTAAAAGAGAATCAATTAGACCTCGTAATTGGTAGCCGATTTCTTCAGTATAATGATATTCCATTTGTTCGTTTGATCTATAATTTTTTCGGAAACCTTATTAGTTTCTTGATTACTGGTCTATTTTTATCAGATAGCCAGTCAGGAATGAAGGCAATGAATCAAAAATTTGCCAAACAATTGGAGATTAGCTTTGATGGTTTTGAGTTTTGTATTGAAATCATAAAACAAGCGAAGATCCACGGAGCTAAGGTTGGAGAAATTCCTATCGATGTGAAGTATACTGCTGACACAATGAGTAAGGGTCAAAATTTCCAAACAGGATTGGGTATGCTTTTGAAATTGTTTAATCCTTTTAGCTAATATTAGAATACCATTGTTTCAGTTGTATTGCTGCTTTCTCCTCTATTTTTGCAAATTGTTTTTTCGACTCCACTGACATTATTTCTCTTTTTTTACTTTGCGACAGAATGGTTACTACCCGCTTAGACAGATCTTCAGCATTATTCTTTTCGAAATATTCTGCGGCATTTTCTGCTATCTCTTCTGAAGTGCTTAGTTTAGAAAGAACCAATGGCAAGCCATGATAACAAGCTTCTAAAATTGGAATTCCAAATCCTTCATAATGTGTAGCAAAAATAAATAATTTTGCATTTTGATAATAAGACCAAAGTTCTTCTCTTGAAACAAATCCAGTTATTATGATCCTTTCTTTATAAGGATGTTCGTCAATGAGTTTTTCAAAATGTTCCATTTTCCAACCCATACTTCCTACGATAATTAGCTTGATTTTGTCATTTTGTTTGCCGATATTTTTGAATCCTTCTAATATCAATTCGTAATTTTTTCTTGGTTCAATCGTACCAACTGTCAGTATGTAATCTTCATTAACATATTTCCCCTTTTTTGTTTCTTTTGGAATATTGATGGTTGGAAAAATGATACTTGTTTTGCCTTTTGAAATGGCTTTATAGTTATGCACATCAGATTTTGTTAGCGTTGAGTTTACAATTAACGTATCTGCTTTTTTTATTAAGCCTGGTAATAATAATCTGTGCATCCAATTGCTTAATCTAGTATGAAATTGGGGAAAGTTGATGGGGGTTAAATCATGGATTACTGTACTCCGTTTAATTCTTTTATCCAAGCGAAATGGACCAAAATGAGCCAGCTCTATTACATGATCAGGTTTGATTTTTTTTATCAATTTTGGAAACAAGAACAATTGTCTAAATCTTAGATGAAAAGGAAATTTATTTAACGGAACAATGGTATGTTTTATCTTAAAATTGGTAATTTCTTTTGTAGCAATAATATGATATTCGTTTTCTGGAAAGGTAGATATTAATCTTTCGATAAATTGGATACCATAATAATGAATGCCTGAACTTTGGGTGGTAATACTATCTGCAAGAATGACAATTTTCATATTACTCTACACTTAATTTGCCATATAGTTCTAAATACTTATCTACTGAGTCAGACAGATGAAAATGCTTTGGTTTTGAGTATTGATATTTGCCTTTTAAAGCTAATTCCATACATTCAGCGAGGCCTGAAGCATCAAAAGTTTTCATGGTTAAGTGAGTGCCTGAAACGACTTCTGCCAATGCCCCATTTCCAGATGATATGATGGCTACACCCATTGCAATACTTTCTGCTGCTGTAAAGCAAAACCCTTCACTATATGATGGGACTATTACCGTATCGGCTGAGGAAACTCTAGATTTTAATTCTTCGAATGGAAGTTCATGAAAAAATTCAACTTTTTGTTCAATACCTTTTGTAGAAATGTTATTCTTTAAATTTCTCAGCAGTTTGCTTGGTTGGCGTGGAACAACTATGTTTAGTTTAAAGTCTTTATTTACCAAAGATGCTCCTTCAACTAAAATATCCAGACCTTTTGATATTCCTAAACGACCATAATATAAGAAAGTATGCTGCTTATTAACCTTTGTTTCTTTTTTTATGTTTTCAAACTCTCGATAATTTAATCCATTGTGAATCATTTCTATTTTTTCTTGACGGATCCCATTTGCCGAAAGGCTGTCAGCGGTAAATTGTGATACAGCAATGAATTTATGAAAGTTTAATTTTAATAAGAATTGTTCAAAAAGATAATGAAAATATAAACTAAGCTTTCCAAAATGAGGAAGTGAAAACCACATCTTTCCCCAAACTTCGTGGAAGGTGATGATTACTTTTTTACCAGTTAATAGACCAGCGATATAAGAGGGTAATCCCGCATTATAAGATGTGGTGTGGATAATGTCATGCTTGCGTGCAAGGAGAAATGCTGGAATCCAAGCAAAAAATGTGAAAATGTACCTATTGAGAAAAGTTTTACGAATGATTGTAAGATTAGGCATATAATTTTCATGCTTAGAAAGACTATCACCTAAAGATCGATTGGTTAAGACGGTAATGCTATGTCCTTTTTGTGCCAAAGATTCTGTTAGATCCTTGAATAAGGTTTCAACACCACCAATTTTTGGGTAGTGGTTTTCAAGGATAAACAAGATTTTCATTAGTCAAAATCGGTTTCTACCAACTCTTTCTTTTCTTCGTCTGCCAAGGTTTGTTCAATGGCAATTTTACGAACAAGCTCCGTTACTTTACGTTCAAGCCTTTCCACTGTGTTGGACAAATAATACAAGAATAAGAATTGAAAGAAAACTCCTACAAAGATGATGGCATTGACATTGTCTTTAAAACCTAGAACATTAGCCAATCCGATCGTAATTTTATCTGGAATAATAGCAAGAATACTAATTGAGACCCAAAAGACAAACCAAAATATGGTGCCTTTGATTAACCTCTTCTTTACCTTATATTGGTTTACCAGCCTAACTACATAGAATAAGGCAATTAAAGGGACGACCCACTGATAAACATTTACATTCAAAGGCAAATCGATTTAGTTGTTATGCGAATATACCAAGGAAGCACCTAGAAAAGGTGTTTCTAATCGTTAAATAACAAAAGTTGTTCCGTACTATACAATTAGGCAGGATATTCTACATAATTTCTTTCGGTCTCCCATAATCTGACCGTTATTTCAAATTTTGGATCCATTGCGGCTGTTAAAAGTTCGTGTATTAGGAAACATATATTTTCGGTTGTAGGGTTTTTATCCTTAAAATAGGGTGTATCCAAATTGAAGTTTTTGTGATCAAAACGATCTTCAATTTCTGTTTTAATGATATTTTTTAACACCTTAAGATCTATTAAAAAGCCAGTTTCCGGGTCTACCTCTCCTACAACTTTTACTTCAAGATCATAATTATGGCCATGATAGTTAGGGTTTGAACAAAGTCCAAAGACTTCCTTATTCTTTTCTAGACTCCATTCTTCATTGTATAATTTGTGGGCTGCATTAAAATGGGCCTTTCTAAAGACTGCAATTCTCATAACTGTTTATTATTTAACTTTAAACAAAGGAAATGACTAATGTTTGAATATCAAACCTGCCTTTATGATTATTTAAGTGTATTTTTGTATAAAGTGAAGTCAAAATGGATCATAAAGGGTGAAATTGGCCATTTTGAAGGTGAATTGCGAAGAGAGAAAACATTGAAGAAATAAGCTGGAAAGCTGAATCATACATATATCAATATAAATTAGAGATCATTAAAAACAATATTTAGCACAGAATCTCTACTCTCCTTAGCTATCCCTGTACTTCGTAACGAAACTTAGAATAAAGTGTTATTTAGGGATATACCTGGACAAGAAGCAAGTAAAAAATACTTAGAAGGTCTGATTTCAGATGATCGGATACCGCATGCTATTCTTTTTACTGGCCCCGAAGGCAATGGAAAATTAGCCTTTGCAATGGCTTTTGCAGCAACTTTGCTTTGTGAAAATCCTGAAGGTATCAATGTTTGTGGCAAATGCAACCATTGTATTAAGTCATTAAAATATGTCCACCCTGATCTTCATCTCAGTTTTCCAGTTTCTTCGATTGAAGGTAAAAAAAGAGAATCAACAACATCCAATGATTTCCTTGTACAGTTTAGGAACTTTCTTTCTGAACAAATCTATGGGGGCATTGGTGCTTGGGCCAAATTTATTAATGCAGAAAATAAGCCTATTAATATCAATGTGACTGAATGTAATCAAATCATTAAGTCTCTAGGTTTAAGAAAATATGAAGGCCGCTACAAAATTCAAATCATTTTTGGTGCAGAGCATTTATCAAAAGAAGGCAATAGACTTCTGAAATTAATTGAAGAACCTACACCTGATACAATCATCATATTGGTTTCGGATTATCAAGAACAAATTTTAAACACCATAAAATCTAGATGTCAAATTTTTAAAATTCCACCATTCCTTGATGGTGAAATTGATAAAATTTTGAAAAGTGAAATTTTGGATGATAAACAAAGAGCTGAAGTTGTCAGATTAGCAGCCGGAAATCTTAAGACCGCCCTTGAAATACATCAAAATGAAGAAACTGCATATGATGAACTTCTCTTAGATATATTTAGAGCAGCCTACACAAGCAATATTTCGGGTATGTTAAATTTGGCCGACCGAATCAGTAGTTTGAATAAGAAGGAAATGGAGGGATTTTGTGTTTACACACTGCACTTTCTAAAAGAATACATGCGAGTTGTGCACCTTAAGGCAACAGATGCCGTTAGACTTTCAGGAAAAGAAAAATCGACGGCGCTAAAAATGACCAGATCTATTTCCGTTAGGATGGCAATAAGTATTGCTAATCTAATGGAAGAAAATATAAAAAATATAAACCGAAACGCCAACAAGAAGATCTTATGGACTTCTACCATGTTTGGCATTGAGGAAATTTTTGCAAAGAATAAAATTGCGAGTTAATCGCTTCATATAAATATAGAAATTATGGGATGTAGTACATGTGCAGTATCAAAAGATGGAACACCGACAGGATGTGGAAATAAAGGACATTGTAATAGTGGTTCGTGTAACAAAATGAACACCTACGATTGGTTGACAACATTGGAGCTCAATGATCCAAGTGATTATCATATCGTTGAAGTAAGTTTTAAGAAAGGAACAAGAAAAGCATTCTATATGAATGCTCCTCATACAAGAGCATTGACAGGAGATATGGTAGTCCTGGAAGCATCAACTGGATATGATGTAGGGCGAATAACACTTTCTGGTGATTTGGTTAGAGCTCAAATGAAAAAGAAGAAAACTCCTGAAGAAAGAGTAATCCATAGTGTTGTTAGAAAAGCAAATGAGAGAGACCTAGCAAAATTAAATGATGCTAGAGCAAAGGAAAAACCTGTCATGATTAAAGCAAGAGAATTAGCAAGATCATTGGGCTTAGAAATGAAAATTGGAGAGGTAGAGTACCAGGGAGATCTAAGAAAAGCAACCTTCTATTATATTGCTGATGGAAGAGTTGACTTTAGAGAACTAGTCCGTGTCTATGCCAAAGAATTTAAAGTGAAGATTGAAATGAGACAGATAGGTTCCAGACAAGAATCAGGTTTAGTAGGAGGGGTAGGCGCTTGTGGAAGAGAGCTATGTTGTTCCACCTGGCTTTCAGACTTTTCTACTGTGACAACTTCAGCAGCGCGATACCAAAATATTGCCATCAACCAAACCAAACTCTCAGGTCAATGTGGTAGATTAAAGTGCTGCCTTAATTATGAATTGGATATGTACATTGAGGCCTTATCTGAGTATCCGAGAAAAATTGATATGCTCAGAACAAAAAATGGAAATGCATATTTGATGAAGGTTGATATCTTTTCCCAATTGATGTATTACACACAATCTACAGAACTCGGGAGAAATCTTGTTATACCTTTGACAAAAGAGCAGGTTTTGGAGTATAAGGCAATGAATGACAAGGGGATCAAACCAGAGAAGCTAGAAGGTGCAGACATTGCTCAAGCGGACAACAAGGAAAAAGATGATACAAATTTTGCAGATGTAACGGGTCAGATTGAACTGCCAGAAGAGAAGAGAAAAAAGTCCAGTAAGAACAGAAAGAAAGGAAAGAAAAACTTTAATTCCAAAGGACAAGATGCAAAAGCTAAGTCTGTTGGAACCCAAAAGGGAAAAAAAGAAGGAGGCAAAAAAGCTGATAATCTAATCAAAAAGCAAAGACCTCCAAAAGGAAAAAAGAATAATAGAGGACCAAAAAAAGAGGGTTCTAAAAACAACGCAGCAAAAAATAAAGGACCAAAAAAAGACGGACCAAAAAATTCAAATAACGACAAATAAAATTAACGCAGATATATGTCATACGATGTAACAATTATAGGTTCTGGACCTGGAGGATATGTAGCAGCCATTAGATGTGCTCAGTTAGGAATGAAAACTGCCATCATAGAAAAATACAAAACACTTGGAGGCACTTGCCTGAATGTTGGATGTATTCCTTCCAAAGCTTTACTTGATTCTTCGGAGCATTACCATAATCTTATTCACAATTTTGAAACTCATGGAATTAAAAGTGGTTCGGCAAAGGTGGATATGAAACAAATGATCAAGCGTAAAAATGATGTAGTATCACAAACCTGCGATGGTGTATCATTTTTGATGAAGAAAAACAAAATTGATGTTCATCATGGTTTTGGTTCTTTCGCTTCCGCAAATGAGATTATTGTTACTAAAGAAGATGGTACAAAAGAAACACTTAATACCAAAAAAGTAATAATTGCAACAGGTTCTAAACCTGTGACACCCGCAGCATTTAAGTATGATAAGAATAGAGTAATCACAAGTACCGAAGCATTAAACATTGACAAAGTTCCAAAGCGAATGGTCATTGTTGGTGCAGGTGTGATAGGTTTAGAATTGGGTTCTGTGTTTGCAAGACTAGGTGCAGAGATAGAGGTGGTTGAATTTCAGAATAGCTTACTTCCTGGTATGGATAAGGATGTGGTCAAAGAGCTTAAAAGATCTTTGAAAAAGCTAGGAATGAAATTCCACCTTAGTCATATGGTTACAGATGTAAATGCGACTAAAACTTCGGCTAAAGTAACTGTCCAAAAAAGAGATACAGAAGATACTTTTGAATTAGAAGCGGATTATTGCCTTATTGCAATAGGTAGGAGACCTTACACAGATAATCTAGGATTGGAAAACGTAGGCATCGAGAAAGATGACAGAGGTAGAA
>JAHDIE010000024.1:48139-51331 GCA_020630955.1 Saprospiraceae bacterium | reverse complement strand
GCTCCTTTTAAAGGGGTGGGGATTGCATCCCGCTGAGCTGTAGTCATCCTTGGAGGAACGAAAGCCTTTGTAGTGCTTTCCAACTCCAGTAAAGAACCATCGTCAATCGAGTTTGGGTTATCTCCTATTTTCACTTGGGCTGTACCAATTTGCGAAATGAGGAAAACCGCTATCATCATTAACGAAAGCCTTACCATGATTACATTTTGAGAGGGCTTCTCAAAACCAAAAATGTTGGTAATTAGCTTCATAATTTAAGATCGGTTAAAATTTAAAAATTGTGCAATACATAAATAGTCAAGTAGCCATAGCGAACAATGCCCATAGCTACAGGAGAGTAAGTTTTCGATAAGAAGCGTAATAGGAAAAAATCTAGGAGTGGTCGATTACCTAGCAAATATTATAATTTTTGGTCAGATTATCTTTGTCGCGATATGTAAACGCCAAAAAATTTAACATATACTAGAAAATATATTATGTAACATCTTGTGCATCTAGACAAGTAGCCATAAAATGCCCATAATATTACATGAACGTGATAATTTGAATATATGCTGCCTATTTATATGATTGTTTGCTTTTTTGATAGATACTCACAGCTTATGACTAAATTTGATAAAAATATTTACCCTGAGTATACTATATAAAAATATTAAAAGTCTTCGTTGGATAGTATGGTTGATTTGGGCATTATTCTTTATATGCTTCATTGTTATTTTCATGACATTTAGAAATGTTATTAATGGAGAGATGCCATCTTTCAGTCAATTGGAAAACCCAGAATATGATTTAGCGTCTGTTATCTATGATACAAAGGGCCGACCTTTCGGTAAATATTTTATTGAAAATAGGGAACAAATAAGCAGGAAAGAGCTGTCTTCACTTGTTCATGACGCCTTGATTTCCACTGAGGATGAGAGATTTTATAACCATACTGGAATTGATATAAAAGCGCTAGTGAGAGTTGCTGTTAAAACAATTTTATTAGGGCAAGAAAGCTCAGGAGGCGGAAGTACAATTACTCAACAGCTGGCAAAATTGCTTTTTAAGCGAGAGAGTCTTGCTGATAAAAGTACATTTCAAAAAGCACTGGCTCTTATAAAAATAAAGCTAAAAGAGTGGATTGTTGCAATTCGCCTTGAAAAACAATACACCAAGGAAGAGATAATGGTTATGTATCTCAATAAGTTTGAATTTATCAATGGAGCTCATGGATTGCAAGCGGCGGCTCAAACTTATTTTAGTAAAGATCAATCGGAATTAAAAACAGATGAGGCTTCCGTTTTAGTAGGGATGCTTAAAAATCCTAGCTTGTATAACCCTAAGAGGTTTCCAGACAAAACCAAAACAAGAAGAAATGTAGTCCTTTCTCAGATGCTATCGAAAGGACTATTGAGTCAGGTTGAATTTGATAGTTTGATATTAAAACCAATAGATATGTCAAACTTTAAAAGAGATGCACATGATATTGGGCCTGCTCCATACTTTAGATCGGAACTTACGAAATGGCTTAAAAATAAGTTAGAAGAGGAAGCCATTACAAAACCTGATGGGTCAGCTTATGATATTTATAGAGATGGTTTAAAAATTTATACAACAATAGATCTCGACTATCAACGTCTTGCAGAAGAAGCTGTTGTTGAGCACATGAAAGTAAACCAAGAAAAATTTGATAAAGTATGGAAAAATAGAAATCCATGGACCTATGATGCAACAAGGGAGCAAAAAGATATAAGACAAAATGTTCTGAACCGAAAAGTAAAAGAAACTGAAAGATATGTCTCTCTACATAATAAGTTCTTAGCAGAAATAAAAGAGAGGATAAACCAAAAATTAGGCAAGCTTCCGCTAAATGAGAATGTGATCAAAGGCCTGCTCTCCGTTGAGCAAAAAAATTCGAGATTATCAAAATTAATTGCTGATGACATAATCAGAAGAAGCCAAGAATCGAAATATCAAAAATTACTTGACATGGAGGAATGGGAAGAATTAAGGTCTGCCTATTTAGCTCTTCAAATTGAGTTTGAAAAAGTATTTTCCACTAAAATCAAAATGAAAGTTTTTGATTATTCAGAAGAAGGAGAAAAAGAAGTTGAAATGTCTCCTTTTGATTCGGTCAAATATCACAACCAACATCTTCAAGCAGGGTTTTTAGCTATTGAACCGTCTACTGGAGCAATAAAAGCTTGGGTTGGTGGTGTTGGGTACAAATATTTCAAATTTGATCACATTAATAGTCGTAGACAAGTTGGGAGTACAATCAAACCTTTTGTTTATGCTACTGCGATTTCACTTCAAGGGATAAGTCCATGTCAAGAATACGAAGATATTCAGTATACAATTGTCCCCGGAGATGCGAATCTGCAAGTTGATACTGTTTGGTCTCCAGCAAATGCCAATGGAAAATTTACTGGAAATTATTACAATTTATATCAAGGACTTTTGTATTCAAAAAATTCGATTACGGTAAGATTGGTCAAGGAAATGGGAAGTGTTGAAGTAATAAGAGAGGTTCTAAATAATGTGGGAATTGACAAAGAAGAGCGCTATCCAGACGGAAGATTGGTTATTCCAAGAGTACCATCAATCTGCTTAGGTGCTATGGATCTTACTGTATTGGAAATGGCAGGTGCCTATACAACTTTTCCAAATGGAGGGAGTTATACAGAACCAATATTTATTTCAAAAATTGAAGATAAAAATGGTAAGGTATTATATGTTGGAGTACCTGAGCGCAAACAAGCGATAAATCCCCTTTACAATGCTATCATTTTAGATATGTTACAGAATAATGTGGGCAGTAATTTTGGACTTGGAGTAAAAGTTCCTGTTGGAGGAAAAACTGGAACTACAAATGACTATTCAGATGGTTGGTTTATGTCTGTGACCCCAGATTTGGTAATGGGAACATGGGTTGGTGGAGATGACAAATGGATTCGATTTTTAACATTAGAAAATGGTCAAGGCTTTCAGATGGCAAGACCAATAGTCCAAAAATTTGTCACAAAATTAGAATCTGACAGCTTGGCTGAATTTAATAGTGATGTGCGATTTCCAGAACCCCCTTCAGGTTTTTTTAGTCTACGGGATTGCGATAAATACAAACAAATCAAACCCGAAGAAGAACAAAACTTATTGTTAGAGAAAAAGCAAAAATTTGATGAGTTTGAAGAAGAATTTGAAGAAGAATTT
>JAHDIE010000024.1:0-48039 GCA_020630955.1 Saprospiraceae bacterium | reverse complement strand
GTTAGAGAAAAAGCAAAAATTTGATGAGTTTGAAGAAGAATTTGAAGAAGAATTTTGAATTAATTAAACAAAAATAAATTTGATGAAACCACACATTATTAGCGCAATAAATGCATTTGTTATGCTTGCCATAGGATTTTGGGGATGGAAAACTGGCAATTCTAATACTGCACTTATTCCTGTAGTATTGGGCGCGTTATTGTTGCCCTTGAATAATGGTATTAGGTATGAAAGCAAAACTGTTTCACATGTTGCAGTTTTACTTACATTATTGGCAGTAGTAGGATTAAGTATGGCCTTAAAAGGAGCTATAGGAAGAGAAAATAATGGGCAAATAATTAGGGTAAGCATAATGCTTTTCACAGCTGTTCTTGCCTTAATTGTTTTTATTAAAAGCTTTATAGATGCAAGGAATAATAGATCTAAAACTTAGAGGTAAGTAGAAGATCTATATCTGTATATTTCAAATTAAATGACTTTGCTATATATGCATTTGTCACGCAACCTTTGTATGTATAAACACCATTTCTAATTCCTCTATTTTCGAATAGAAGGTTGTCGAAATTCCCTGTATTTCCTGATTTAATTAAAATTGGAGTTATGATATTGCTGATTGCTACTGAGGCTGTTCTTGGTACTTTTGAAGCAATATTTGGAACACAATAATGAATAACACCATGCTCTTCAAATGTTGGTTTTTTGTGATTGGTTATTCTTGAAGTTTCGAAACATCCTCCTTGATCAATACTGACATCGATTGCAACTGAGCCATTTTTCATTTTTGAGATCATTTCCTCCGTAACTAAAATAGGGGCTCTACCACTGCGTGAATGTACAGCTCCTATTACCACATCTGCAGACATCAATTGATATCCAAGATAAACAGGATTATATGTAGAGGTATGAAGTTGTCTACCAACTAATGATTGAATTCTCATTAATTTACTTACTTCATTATCAAATATTCTAACGGATGCACCTAAGCCTAGAGCTGTTTTTGTAGCGAATTCACCCACAACTCCTGCCCCAAGAATTACAACTTTTGCAGGCGGAACTCCTGAAACCCCTCCTAACAAAACCCCTCTTCCACCATTCACAGAGCTTAAAAGTTCAGCGGCAGTCAGCATAGCACTCATTCCTGCAATCTCAGACATTATTCTTACTACCGGAAACGAACCATCTTCAGATTTGAAGTACTCCATGGCAATGGTTGTAATATGCTTTTTTTGGAGCGCTTGAATAAATTCCTGACTAAGTGCTGGCAGATGCAGTGGCGACAGAATCATTTGATCTTTATGACAGAGATCAATTTCTTGTAAAGTAGGTGGTGCTGCTTTGACAAGCACTTGGCATTTGAATACTTCTTCCTTAACGTTTGTAATTTCTGCACCTGCTTCTGAATAGTCATGATCAGAAAAATTCGATTTGGCTCCAGCTCCAGATTCAACAACCACTTTATGACCATAACTTATTAGATTCCTTACACTATTAGGAACTAAGGCAATTCTGTTTTCTTGCAAGGTGGTTTCCTTTGGGATACCTATAGAAATATTTCTTTTCTTTTGCTCAACATATAAAGTCTCAGCTTGTGTTTGATATTGTCCTTCTGAAAAGAATGAAGAGAAACCAGATCTATGTCCATCGCCTGCCATAACTTTAAATTAGCAATTAAATTTTAAATAAAATTAATGATTGGTCAAATCTTAGGAAAAGCTGATGGTTCTTTCTCCAGTTTCCAGTAAAGCAATTTCAATTTTGTGGCTTTCCTTAGGGATTATGGGTTCAATTAACTGTGGCCATTCAATAAGGTTAATATGTCCAGATTCCAGATATTCTTCAATACCAATATTCAATGCTTCTTCTATGGTTTCAAGTCTATACAAGTCCATATGATAAACTAATTCAGGTTGGTCTGTCGAATATTCATTGACCAATGAAAAGGTCGGAGAATTTACAGCATCGTAGTTAATTATTTCTTTCATCAAATACTTTACAAAAGTTGTTTTTCCGCTCCCCATATCACCTAATAAAAGTATGATTTTGTACTTCAAATTGTCAGATACATATTTGGCAACATCAGTTAACTCTGACTCCTTTTTTATGGTAAATTTTTTAATCAAATTGTCAACACATTTATGGAAATGAAAAATAAAATAAGTGTCATTGATACAGATACAAAAATAGCAATTAGATTATATACACAACTTATTGTCTATTAAATAGTTATAATAAGGCAATCCTATCTCCCATAAGTCAATTTGGATCATTAAAAAGGTCTTTTTTCGGGGATTAAAGTTATATTTGCCCATTCATTTCAAGAAAGAAAATAAGCTTATTTCATGTCAGAAAATAAAAGCAATTATAGTGCAAATAATATACAAGCGCTAGAAGGATTAGAAGCAGTAAGAAAAAGGCCTGGTATGTACATTGGAAGTACAGATACAAAGGGTCTACATCATTTGGTATGGGAGGTAGTCGACAACTCTATTGATGAACATTTGGCAGGACATGCTTCTCACATTGACATGATTATCCATAAGGATAATTCTATTACTGTTGTTGATAATGGAAGAGGGATACCTACTGGTATGCATGAAAAACTTAAAAAGTCTGCTTTAGAGGTAGTTATGACGGTCTTACATGCTGGTGGTAAATTTGATAAGGACACTTATAAAGTTTCTGGTGGATTACATGGTGTTGGTGTTTCTTGTGTAAATGCTCTTTCCTCGTATCTGCGTGCTGAAGTTCATAGAGAAGGGAAAATTTTTGAACAAGAATATGCCCAAGGTAAGCCAACTGGGGAGGTTAAAGAAATAGGAGAAAGTGATAAAAATGGAACTACCATTACCTTTAAACCAGACGGAGAAATTTTTGAATCCCTGGTTTATAATTTCGACACTTTGGCAGCTAGAATGCGTGAGCTTTCATACTTAAATAAAGGTTTGCACTTAAAACTTACTGACGAAAGAGAAGAAAACGAAGAAGGAGGTTATAAATCAGCAAAATTTTATTCAGAGGGTGGATTAAAGGAATTTGTTGCTTTTGTTGATGAAAGTAGAACTCCATTGATTTCTACACCTATTTATGTTACCGGTAAAGAAGATAATGTTGAGGTTGAGGTTGCTATGCAATACAATACCAGTTATTCTGAAAACATATATTCATTTGTAAACAACATTAACACAAGAGAAGGTGGTACTCACGTTAGTGGATTTAGAAGAGCAGTAAATAGGGTTTTTTCTAAATATGCTGAGGACAATGGTCTGTTTAGTAAATTAAAATTTAAAGTTTCAGGAGAAGATTTTCGTGAAGGTCTAACTTCTGTTGTTTCTGTAAAGGTTCCAGAACCTCAATTTAAGGGACAAACAAAAGGAGAATTAGGAAATCAAGAAGTAACTGGAATCGTTTCTAGGGCTGTAGGTGAAGTGTTAGCTCATTACTTAGAAGAAAACCCTAAGGACTCAAAAAGGATTGTTGAAAAAGTAATCCTTGCTGCAACTGCAAGACATGCTGCTAGGAAAGCTCGTGAAATGGTTCAGCGAAAAAATGTATTGACCGGTAGCGGATTGCCTGGAAAACTATCAGATTGTAGTTCTAAAGATCCAGGAGAAAGCGAAATATTTCTTGTTGAGGGAGATTCGGCGGGAGGAACTGCAAAACAAGGAAGAGACAGGACATTCCAAGCGATACTTCCATTAAGGGGTAAAATTCTAAATGTTGAAAAAGCATTAGAGCATAAGATTTATGAAAATGAAGAGATAAAAAATCTATTTACTGCATTAGGCGTTTCAATTGAAGATAAAGATGGAGAAAGAGTGCTTAATATTGAAAAGCTCAGATATCATAAGATTGTAATTATGTGTGATGCCGATGTAGATGGAAGTCACATTGTGACCCTAATTCTTACTTTCTTCTTCAGATATATGAAACCTTTGATCGAACAAGGCTTTATCTACATTGCTGCGCCACCACTGTATCTTGTTAAAAAAGGAAATACAAAGGTATATGCATGGAATGAAGAAGAAAGAAAAGAAATCATTACCAACATGGGTGGTCCAGAAACTTCTGGAATAAAAACACAACGGTATAAGGGCCTTGGCGAAATGAATGCTGATCAGCTTTGGGAAACTACAATGGACCCCGAGGAAAGAATTCTACGACAAGTCACAATTGAAGATGCAAATGAATCAGATCGAATTTTCTCAATGCTTATGGGTGACGAAGTACCGCCTAGAAGAAGATTTATCGAAACCAATGCTAAGTATGCAAATATTGATGTCTAGTCTTTGACTTTTATCAGTTGACAAAAATTATTTTTCTTCCAACTTTTTTAATTTTTTAAGTTAAAATGTACAATACATTGGCTTACTTCTTGTAATGTATTATGGATGATAGATAAGGTAAAAGCTGGAATTATTGGCTTGGGTCGATTAGGTAGATCATATGCACAACTTATACAACAACAAGTTAAGCATGTAGATTTATTGGCTGCATGTAGTCTTAGTCAAGAAGAGTTGGCTTTTGCAAAAACCAAATTGAATGTACAGTATGCATATACTGATTACCACCAAATAGTCAATAACCATGATCTTGATGCTATTTTTTTGCTGAGTCCTCCTCAACAACATGCTATGCATATTATTGATGCAGTGAACGCAGGTAAACATGTTTTTACAACTACTCCATTAGGAACAAATGTTGAGGACTGCAAAGCTGTAATGAAAACTGTAAGAAGTAGACCTTCACAAGTTGTAATGATCGGTTTTGAACATCGCTATGATCCTGCATATATTAAAGCTCATGCTATGATTAAAAAAGGTCAAATTGGTGAACCTGTATTAATACAATCAAGCACATTTGATAAAGAGAAAAATGACAGTTATTACCAATTGTATGGACCTAAAGCAGGCGGAATATTTTTGGAATTAAACATTAAAAATATCGATATAGTTAGATGGCTAAGTGGGAAAGAAATACAAAGCGTTACCGCTGCAGGAGGTGCATACAAGTACGACATATTCAAAAATCTTAATGATGCGGACAATGTCATGTCACTCATTGAATTGGAAGGTGGAGGAGTAGCAAATATTTCAGCCTCAAGATTATCTCAAGATGGTTTTAACACCAAAACTTTTGTTTTAGGCACTGAAGGGTCTTTAGAAATATTGGACTCAAGCCCAACTGAGGCAATTAGGATATATGACACTGACGGTATTAAGACTCAAGTACCTCAAAGTTATTTTGAACGTTACGAACTTGCTCTACTTGCACAAGCAAACGATTTTGTATCCTGTATACAAAACTCAGGTAGTCCAAATGTATTTTTAGAAGATGGTTTGGAGGCGACGCGAGCTGCGGTGGCGATGACAAAGTCATTCCTTTTGAAGCAAAGAGTTGAAATCGAAAGGTAAATTTATCTGGTAGCGTCTCCAAGTTTTATCATATCGATCAGCCATCCCAAAAAATTTAAAGCCAGATTTCTCTAATACTCTATTGGAGGCAATATTTTCTGCGAGTGCATAAGCAGCAACTTGGTTAATATTTAAGTGATTATAAGCATATTTGAGACTTGCAATTGAAGATTCGGTGGCGTATCCCATATTCCAAAATCTTTTATGAAGTCGATACCCTAAATCTACTTCATCGATATCAGGATGATATTTTAGTCCACTCCATCCAAGAATTTCCCCGGTTTTCTTAACAACACACACTACTCTACCATACCCAAACTTTTGGTATGTATTAATCTGGTATGCTTCTAAAAACACTCTAGCATCTTGAATTGATGGAAACTCTATATCTCCTGTATATTTCAAAACATCCCAATCAGCATTAAGTAAAAACATTTCCTCGCAATCTTCAGAAATAAAATTGCGATAGTATAGTCTTTCTGATTCAAATAAAACCTGCATTAATAACCATTATTAATTCCCTTTTCTAAGACGGGAATCCCTTTTTCCATCCATTCAGGCATTGGTTTGTTCATTAAATAATGATCAAAAAATTGTTCCATCCTCCTATTGAAATCAATTCGATTTTGTCGCTTTAAAGGCCAATGTGGCTCATCATTATAATTAAGTAACCATGCTTTTTTATTCAATCGACGCATTGCCATAAAAAATTCAATGCCTTGGTACCAAGGGACTGCACCATCTTTATCATTATGGAGGATCAATGTAGGAGTTTCAATTTTATCAATATTAAATATTGGAGAATTTGCAATGTACACATCGGGATTATCCCATAAGTTAGCCCCTAAACGACTTTGTGTATGTTCGTATTGAAACATTCTACTCATCCCACTGCCCCATCTTATTCCACCATAAGCACTAATCATATTTACTACTGGCGCACCTGATTCTGCACACTTAAACATATTCGTTCTGGTCAATAGATGTGCGATTTGGTATCCTCCCCAGCTATGTCCTTGGACACCCATTCGATCTTTGTCGATAAAGCCTTTCTCCAAAAGGGCATTGACACCAGAGATTACTGCATCATAACAACTCTCTCCGGGCTCCCCTATTCTATAATGAATATCGGGATTAAAAATGACGTATCCTTTATTAACATAATAGCTATAGTTGATTGTAGATCTATGAGGATATGGTGCTCGATGCCTGTGTAATCCATGACTACTTCTCTCATAGAAATTTACAATTAATGGGTATTTTTTATTTTCATCAAAATTGTCTGGGAGAACCAACATTCCAGATATTTCTTCTCCAGTTGGACTTTTCCACTTCATCAATGAAGTGTTTCCCCAGGCATATTCTTTTTGTTGAGGATTGGCATTGGTAATCTTTAGGCCATTCTTAAAATTATCAATTTGAGTATGAATCAAGTCAGGAAATATTCTGAAATTTTGCTTGGTATAGATTAGATCAAGAGAAGATTTTGCTTTTAAAGGCCTTGAGGTGTAATCAAATTCACCATTTTCTATTATTTTAATTTCTTTTGAGTTCAAATTTAGCATGGCGTATCCTTCTGACTTATCCATGTGATCATGAAAATGTAGCATTATAGTGGTATCAGAAGGTATTGTCCATAGGTCTCTATTTAAATTAACATATCTGAAAGTAAGACTTTTTTCTCTTCCATGAGTGAGTCTAATTGGGTTTGAGCTTCCTTCTGGGTCTATCTGCCAGAGGTCAAATCGATCATAGATAATTAAAGATTCATCCTTTGCAACCCAAGTTGCTATTCCATATGATCGAGCATCCATTGGTCGGTCGTTTAGTTCGTCAAAACAATGAATTTCATCAGCAAAGGTAAGTTGTTGAATCTTTTTTGTTTTTAGATTCAAGGAGTACCAAATAGAATCAGGAGGGCTATACCAATAGCCATAATTACTATAAGGAGATAAGTTTACAAATGCATTGAGTTTTTCTAGGACTTTTTCACTCGATCCAGTTTCAAGATTTACGATATAAATATCGCTGTAATCATGGCCTTCCCAATTGCTTGCCAACTGGTAATTTCTATCATTGGTTCCAATGCTTAGTTTATTTTCTAGATGTCGATCAAAATCTACTTCTGGTAGTTCTAGGTTTTCAATTTGAATGATTTTATTGGTTTTAGTATTGTAGATACAATCATAGCTCCTCTTCTTTTCGCGTTCAGCTCTAATTTCTTGTTGAGTATAAAGAACTTGATCATTATAAGACCAAACCTCTACATTTACGATTTCATCTTCAAGCAGTGTACTATCTTGAATCAAAGGTTTTGGAGCAATTCCAAATAGCATTCTCGATCCATCATCCGAAAATCTTGCTGCTCCATTTTCACTTATAATCCAATCACTTTCCATAAAACTTGCATGACTTTTTGATACTAATTTTGGTACAGCACTTCCCTTAGACCAATAATACAAATCAAAAGGTTCAATTTCTAAATCCGTTGTATCTACATTAACCATATAGCTCACTTGATCACCATGATCTGAGATTACTAAATTTTTATAATCCCCTTTGATATTGGAAATGGTTGTAAGTTCCTCATTTGATACATCAAAAAATTGTATTCTATCTTCTTCTAGGGTATCCGTTCCAGAGCACCGCATAAGAATATTAGGAGATTTTTTTGCGATATGAAATTCTTTGATATAATTAAATTCTTTAGAACTATTATGAACAACATTTATAATCCGAAGCGTTGTTCCGTTGCTTCCATTTTCTTTTCTTTTTTTGACTTCCGTCGAATCTTTCACTGTTACTGAACTAGTATCCTTTTCAGATGAAGAATCAGGTAATTTTTCTTTTTTTTCATCCATTTTAACAACTATATACCCTCCAAACTTTTCTGCCATCTTGAATGATTTAAAATCAGCTATTTTTTCTAATTGTCGAGTCTTGAAATTAAAAATCCCCAAAGTATCTTTAGGAAGATCTTTGTTTTTTGTTTTTTTCCTTTTTAAATTTTCAATAGAATCTAAGGGGGGGTGTATTCTGAAAACAGCGAAATTTGAATTGTAGTCAAGTTTTACATCACTTGCTCTGTGGAAAGTATAGGTTTTTGTATCTCTAGTATTATAAAAAGATAAGTTAGGGTCTCCTTTACCAGGCTTTATTACATAACTTATCCAATCACCATTTGAGCTGATTTTTTTTTCGCTTATACTCTTCCAAATATCAAAGGTTGTATAGTCCATTTTTTTTTGAGCATTCAACACATTTGCGGTAAGCAAAATCAATATAAAAAAAATTAAATATCTCATAATAGTGTTTTTAGTCATACAAATAAATCCAAAACAAGATAACAAAGTGAACCTTACAAATAAGAAACTAAATCAGCTAATACGGGTTTTATTTTAAATATATTTTTTTTTAAGGTGTGGTCTGTTAATTTCACAATTGAAAATAACAGCAGTTACAGATAATTAATGACGACAAAAGATTATAAAGAAATCTTGGATAAGATCCCTACTGAGCCAGGCATATACAAGTATGTGGATGAGGAAGGAACAATTCTATATGTCGGAAAGGCAAAGAATATTAAGAAACGAATTAGTAGTTACTTTGGCGTCAAGAAAAATCAGCATTTTAAAACCCGATCCTTGGTAAGAAATGCTCACCACCTAGAATTTACAATTGTAGATAGTGAGCAAGATGCATTGCTTCTTGAAAATACCTTGATTAAAAAATATCTTCCACGGTACAATGTAAATCTAAAAGATGCAAAATCTTATACATATATATGTATAAAAAAAGAACGGTTTCCAAGGGTGTTTTTTACTCGAAAAGTTATTAGGGATGGATCTCTATATCTTGGTCCTTATACTTCCAAATTTAGGGCAAGGATATTACTAGATATCGTAAAAAAACTTTTTACCCTAAGAACATGCAACTATAAATTAAGTGAAGAAAATATTCAAAATGAAAAATTTAAAGTTTGTCTTGAGTACCACATTAAAAATTGCAAGGGTCCGTGTGTCGGTTTAGAATCACAATCTGATTACGACAACAAAATATCACAGATTAAAAATGTCCTTAAAGGAAACTTCAAACCTGTTAAAGAATATTTGGAGTCTATGATGTTGTTATATGCAGACAGGATGGAATTTGAAAAGGCTCAAGAATTACAATTAAAATTAGAGGAACTGAAAAACTATCAAGCAAAATCGATGGTTATGAGTAACACAATTGAAGATCTTGATGTTTTTGCTATAATGGATGAAGATGAAAAAGCCTACGTTACTTATTTGAAAATTGTTAATGGTGCATTGATTAATACCGACACTATTGAACTTGAAAAAAATCTTACATTACTTCAAAAAGACCTATTGCAATTTGCTGTTGATAATTTAAGAACAAAGTTTAATAGTGTGGCTCCAGAAATCGTTGTTCCGTTTGAAATTGATGTGATTGAAGAAAAAGTAAAAGCTTTGGTTCCTCAAAGAGGAGAGAAAAAGAAATTACTTGACTTGGCAGAAAAAAATCTCAAATATTATGTCCTTCAGATGAAAAAGGACAAGGCCTCCCGAATTACAAAACAAACATCTGCTGAGCGAATTCTTAATACCATGAAGAAAGATCTTCAGATGGATGTGCTTCCATATCACATTGAGTGTTTTGATAATTCAAATATTCAAGGTACAAATCCAGTGGCTAGTTGTGTTGTTTTCAAAAATGCAAAGCCATCAAAAAAAGACTACCGAAAATTTAATATCAAGACTGTTGTTGGACCTGATGATTTTGCATCCATGGAGGAAGTGGTACATAGAAGATATAGAAGACTTGTTGAGGAGGGAGAAAGTTTACCTCAGTTGATTGTCATTGATGGAGGTAAGGGACAACTAAATTCTGCCATGAAGAGCATTAAATTATTGGGGTTGGAGGAAAAAATATTGCTTATTGGCATTGCCAAAAGGTTAGAGGAAATATATTTTTATGGAGATCCAATTCCTATTTATATAAATAAAAAATCAGAGTCACTCAAAGTGATCCAACATCTTAGAAATGAGGCACATAGGTTTGCCATTAGTTTTCATAGGGACCAAAGATCTAAGAATATGATTCAATCAACGCTTACAGATATTCCAGGAATTGGAGAAAAAATAGCGAATAAACTGTTGACTGAATTTGGCTCTGTAACTAAAGTTAGGGATCAATCACTGGAATCCTTGACACAGTTGATAGGTAATTCTAACGGGAAAAAAGTATTTAATTATTTTCATCATTCAGATTGATTAATACTTTTTGTCAAGTGAGACTTGATTGATCGGGTTCAATCCTTTTTTATACCTTCTTATATTTTCAAAAACTTGCTCACTTGCAGTGTCGAGATTTGTAATGCTAGCAACATGTGGTGTCACGATGATTTTAGGATGTGTCCAAAATTCATGATCTACATGTAACGGTTCGTGATGAAAAACATCTAATGTTGCACCCGAGAGAATACCTTGATCAATTGCAGAAATTAATGCTTGGTCAACAACTTGTGGACCTCTTCCTACGTTGATAAAGTAAGAAGATTTTTTCAGCTTAGACAAAAAATTAGCATCAATAATATTTCGTGTACTTTCTGTCAAAGGAAGAATATTTACAAGATAATCTGTCTGCGCCAACATATCATTTAATCCATCAATACCTTGAAATGATTGTACTCCACTGATGTTTTTCTCTGATTGAGACCAACCAAGGGTATTAAATCCGATCGCAGAAAGATTTGAAGCAACATGGCTACCAATAACACCCAATCCTAAGATAGAAATTGTTATGTCTTTAATTGAATTATAAGAATTTTCTTTCCATAATTTTCGTCTTTGCTGATCATAGTACAGATTTAGTTGTTTCATATTAGCTAATACAATTGTAAGGATGAACTCAAACATATCTGCAGATAATTGTGGATCTATGATTCTAGCAATTTTTGCTCCAGGAATAGCATTCTCACTATCAAAAATATGATCGACCCCAGCTCCTACAGATTGAATGAATTTTAAATTAGGATAATCATAGAACATTCTTTTGGGGGCCTTCCAGCAGACAGCTATTTCGACTTTCTCATATTCTTGAACTTGCTCAGATAATGATACCATTTCAGCACCAAATTCTGAAGAGAGAATTTCTGCCCATCTTCTACCAATTTCTTTTCGACTACAGTGTACTAAAATCATTGTTCATCTTTTGTAAAGTTGAATATTGTAGGATTTGAGATAGCTAAATAATCCTTAAGTTTCATTGTAACAGAGTTGGTTAACGAACCAGCATTGAATGATATATTAATATTTTTTGTTAAGCTCGGATCTACAAATAGATCAAAATCTAGTATTGGTCTACCAAATGGAGGAACAGAACCAGGCACAAGACCGGTTAGTTCCATTAATTCATCCACTGATGCGAATCTTGTTTTCTTTGCTTTAAGATTTTTATTTTTAAAGTAAAGTTTAATTTTTTTTGTATCTAATTTTCTATCTGCTGCAAAGACAAACAGATAAAAATTATCCTGAACTTTATAAAGTATTGCTTTTGCACCCTCAGTCAAAAGGTCACCTCTTGCTATTGCAGACTGCTCAGAGGTTAAGGTTATTTCATGAACTTTATGTTCGAAAACAACTTCATGATTAGACAAAAGCTGTGTGATACTTTGAAACACCTTCATGCTTTGCATACAGGGATTTTATTTTTTTCGCTCAACAATATAATCAACGAGAGCCAATAATGATTGCTTGGCAGGTGAATCTGGGATGAAGTTAATCCGATTGATAGCAGAAGTTTTGTATTCCAACATTTTTTGTTGAGCGTATTCAATGCCTCCCGAATGGACAACAAAGTCAATGATTTCTTTTATCTTTTTTGAATTTTTAGAGTCTCTTTTGATGTATTTGATATACTTTTTCTTTTCCCCATTTTCTGCTTTCGACAAAGCATAAATCAAAGGTAAGGTCATCTTTTTTTCTTTGATATCAATACCTCTTGGTTTACCTATAAAGTTGGTTCCATAATCAAAAATATCATCTTTGATTTGAAATGCGATTCCTATTTCTTCTCCGAATTTGTGCATGGCGTCAATTACGGACTTATCATTGCTAGATGACAAGGCTCCAGCTTTGCAAGATGCGGCCATGAGTGAGGCTGTTTTTTGTTTTATGATATCAAAGTAAATTTCTTCTTTAATATCAAGTCTTCTAGCTTTTTCAAGTTGCAACATTTCACCTTCAGTGATTTCTTGGACAGCTTTGCTTAGAATTTTTAACTGATCAAATTCATCATTATCCAAGGCAATAAATAGACCTTTTGTCAATAGGTAGTCACCTACAATTACTGCAATTTTATTTTTCCACAAGGCGTTGATTGAAAAAGCACCTCTTCTCATTGACGAATCGTCTACTACATCATCGTGAACAAGGGAGGCAGTATGCACCAGCTCGATAAGTGATGCGGCTGTATAGGTAGAGTCATTAATATCTCCACAAGTTTTTGCCGAAAGGAAAACCAACATAGGCCTGACCTGTTTGCCTTTCTTTTGTACAATATAATGCATTATTTTGTCAAGGAGTGGGACATTAGACTTCATTGCATTTCGAAAGTGGCTTTCGAATTTTTGCAACTCTTCAGCAATGGGGTCTTTTATTTTATTGAGTATTGAGCTTGACAAAGTTCTAAATTAGCTTATAAATGTAACATAATATTCATTCTAAGGTTGAGGATATGGTCTAGAACTTTTCTAGAACAGATTAATAATTAATTATCTTTTAACAGGATTGAACTTTTATTTATTGAGGTGGATCGAATTAAAAAAACTACATTAGCTAAGCACAAATTATCAAAATTGGAATGAGAGTTTTTATTGTCTTTTTATTAATATTCTTCCTAGGTGGCTGTGCCCAACTTACAAGGCTTGATACCGGTAGAACTATCGGAAAAGGAAATGTAGAAGTTGGTGGCTTTATTGCTGCATATGGTGTTAACGAGGCGGGAAGTCCAGACCTTGGAGCAGTTGCCGTGCCATTTGCAGGAATCCAAACTAATTATGGAATTGCCAACAAGGTAGATATAAATGCTTCCTTAAATACTGGAGGAAATTTGTATTTAAATCCCAAAATACAATTGGTTGGAGATCAAGAAAGTTCTTTCGCGCTCTCAATTCTTCCAGGAGTTGATTTCCAGTTTATAAATCCTGATTTGGGAAGAGGTAAGATATTAATGAGACCACATGCTTCATTGATCATGTCTTTGCATCAAAATCGATGGGCTTTATTTCTTGAACCTAAATATGTATTTCAAAATTTTAGTGATGAAAGGACTCACTTTATTGGGACCACTCTGGGTTATGAGTATTCCTTAAATAATAATTGGAAGTTGGCTTTGGGATACTCTCATTTTTACAATTTAGACCCAAACCCATTCAATGGTTCAGCGCTATATAATATTGGATTTTCTGCAAAGAAGCTAATCAGTTTGAAATAAAACATTTTAAAAAAAAAGATCCAAACTTCAAGAATTTGGAGTTGATACCATCAACCTCCTTAAATATCTTAAAATTATAACCTAAAAAAGTAAAATTGGCTTAGAAATCCTTAATAACTCTAGTAGAAATAAAGTCATTTTCATCTTCTAGCAGCAACTTTAGAAAGTATACTCCTTTTGGGTATGAATTTACACTGATGTTTAAAGATGAAGTTCCTACAGGAACCGTAAATATCATTTCCCTATTTTCATCAAGGAATTCAACATTCATTATAGACTTAACTGTTTCTACATCAATTTGTTTGCTTTCTTTATTAAAGCGCATAGATCTAACCAAAGCTGTCATTCTGGAATCTGTAGTTTCCATCTTGAATTCAATCCCGCCCGCATCGTTATTATCAAAATCAGGATAGGTAGAACCACCAAGAAATAAAGACATTAACAACAAAGGCAAAATGTTTCTTAGCTTGAATTTAATTGGGTACATAACTTCTGATTTACTAAATAAACATATAATCAGAATATTTAATACCAAAATTAAGCCAAAAAAAAGGGCTTTCGAATATCGAAAGCCCTTTATGTTTCTTACGCAAATTAAAAAAAGCTATTTTTTATCAACTCTAGCTTGTAAATGTGAATTTTCACCTTCAAAAATTAGCCTAATATAATAGGTTCCTTCTTCGAAAAGTGAAGTTCCAACATTTAGCTCATCCGAGCCTACAACTGGTAAAAAGTAAATTACTTCACCTTCATCATCTACAACTTGAATTGAAACAATCTCTTTATTAGTCACAATGTCAACCTGGTTGGTTTCATCATTAACAGAAAACATCTTAATCATTGCTTTAGATTCTTCTGCCAAGGTGATGGTTATATTCTCATCGCCCGCCATTGCTGGCTCATTAGCGTGGGCGAACACCTGGTTCGTACAAAGAAATAAAATGAATATCGGCACAATAACCGGTATTCTGGTTTTAAGGAAAATAGGTTTCATAGTAATGCTTTTAAATAGTTATAAAATCAAAACAAGAACCTAAAGGATATACATAACCTAAGTTTCCAGAGTGACGTTTGCGTTCAAACATTACCGTAAAATTAAGGATAATATACTCCAAGTATATCCATATTCACCTTAATGGAAAATACCTGACAATAATATTACAAGTAGACTACATTTCAACTACATAAATTTAAAATATGAGGCAAACTCTATACAATAGCCGACATTTTAGAAACATAAAAATCTGAATTTTAACCTATTATTCACTGGTATCCATAGAATGGACCATTTTCCAATTGATTTCAAAAGAAAAGGATGATATTTATAACATGAATCGGATCCTTTATACACTTCTATTAATCATATTTTCATACCCATTTGCAGAAGCGCAAATAAGTGGAAGAATAACAAGTAAAAGTAATGAACCAATTATTGGAGCCAACATCCAAATTTTAGAAACAGAGGAAGGTACAGTAAGCAATGTTGATGGAGAATTTGAATTTAATCATAACGAACGATTAAATGTGACCATTTCTTATTTGGGATATCATGACACTACTTTAATACTTTCTCCGAACTACCAACATGAAATAGTCCTATCGGAATCAAATATTATTTTGTCGTGCCCAATATTTATTGAAGACAAATATTATGCAGCCTACGGGTTCAGTAATTTAAAATCTCTAGGCATAGAAAAAATTGACATCCAAAATCCAGCAAATTTGTACAATATGTCTCCTGGTTTGTTTATGCATTCCGGAGCTTTGAATACCAATCGTTTGACCATTAGAGGGATTGGGAGCAGGTCTCCATTTTCAACAAAAAAAATTAAGGCATACCTTAATAATATTCCATTGACCAATGGAGTGGGAGAAACTAACCTTGAAGATATTAACCTGGCTATTGTTGATGAAATAAACATTTACAAAGGACCAACCATGCCAAGATTTGGTGCTGGACTAGGTGGTGTTGTCCACTATAGAACCTATAGTCACAAGAGATTCAAAAACTCTATCACCAACACCACAAGTTTTGCTTCATTTAACTCAATACATAATAATATCAATTATAATTATGCCCAAGAAGGAATTCTTTTTTCGCTAAATAACGATTTTCTAAAAAGTGAAGGGTATAGGGAAAACAACAATTATCAAAGACAAAACATCTCTGGTTTTGCACAGGCAGACTTTGACAATGATGTATTAAGCATTTTTGTCAATCATACTTTATTAGAAGCCCAAATACCAAGCGGGTTGAATATTCAGGATTTTGAATTAAATCCCTCTCTGGCTGCCGCAAATTGGAAAAGTGCACAAGGATATGAAGATTACAATAAGACACAAGTGGGAATCACTCATCAGAGAACATTCAAGAATGATTGGTCAAGCTCTGTAACTGGGTTTATTAATACCTTACAAAATTATGAACGTCGCCCTTTTAATGTGCTTACGCAAAATGCTAAAGCTATAGGAACTAGATTTGAAGTTCTTAAAGATTTTTGGGATATCAATAGTAAAATGAGATTTGGCGGTGAGTTGTTTTCAGAATTCGAAGAATGGTCAACATATGAAACATTAGAAATCGGACAAGGCAATATTCTTTCTGACAATTTTGAAAAAAGAAATTATTTTAATCTATTTACGGAATGGAGATATATGTGGAATCGCTTCAATTTGGATTTTGGCCTAAACTTTAATTCCACCCGGTTCGAACTTTTAGATCGATTTATAGCCGATGGAGAAGATCAAAGTGGAAATTATAATTTTGATCCTACTTTCAGTCCTTTTGTTTCTTTTAGCTATCAAAAACTGAGTAAATTAATTTATACTACTTTTTCTCATGGATTCTCAGCTCCTACCTTGGAAGAAACTCTAACTCCTTCAGGGTTGATCAATTTAGATATTCAACCTGAAACTGGGTGGAATTTAGAGTTTGGGTACAAAGAAGCTATTAGAAATTTTTATTATGATTTTACCTTGTACAATATGTGGGTTGAAAATCTTTTGGTAGCAGAAAGAGTTACAGAAGATCAATTCATTGGAGTCAATGCAGGCAAATCTATGCACCCTGGACTTGAAGCAGAAATAGGATATCAAAGACAAAAAGGTAATAAGAATTTTAAAATTCAAAGTAGTTATCAATATCAACCACATCATTTCACAGAATTTGTAAATCGTGATATTGATTTTGCTGGAAAAAGACTACCTGGCAATCCTGATCATAAGCTGAATACTTTCTTGGAATACAGCTATAACTCAGCACACATTAAAGTTTCGAATTTGTTCGTTAGTAAAATGTTTGCTGATGACAATAACAGTATAGAAGTTGAATCTTATAATATAACAAATGTTTCTTTGTCATACAATCTATTAAAAAAGAATGGGTGGGAAATTTTCACTGGATTTAATCTTAATAATATCTTCGATATACATTATGCATCGATGATTTCTGTGAATCCAAGAAGCTTTGGCACATCACTGCCACGCTATTTATATGCGGGTTTACCCCGAAATTTTAAAATAACACTTCAGTTGAAGTACAGTTTTTCATAATTGATGCTTAAATTAAAAGCATCAATTGGCCATTAAACAAATTGAAATGAAGAAAATTACTATTTTCTATTTTTTATTTCTACACATCTCCAACCTTCTTCTATCACAATGCAATGCCGATCGACATTCTGCTTTGTTGGTTGATAATTGGATGAGTTGCGAAATGTCTGAAAATCCAAATTCTGAAAGAGGATTGTCCCATTGGATTATGTACAACTTTGGTCAAAGTTATACATTGAATAAAAGCACTATATGGAATTGTAACGCTTTCAGACAAGAAGATGCGGGAATTCAAAATTACGTTATTGATTATTCGTCCAACGGATTGGACTGGAACGAATTAGGTGAATACACTTTAGGTCAGAGTTTGGCCTCTACTTTTTATGAAGGTGAAGCGGGACCAGATTTTGAGGGTTTAGATACTCAATATATCCTTATAACTGCATTAAATACATATGGATCAAGTTGCGCATGTCTTTCAGAAATAAGATTTGAAACAAGCGGAATAAGTGTTTCAAATATTGAATTAAATAATTTGAAATTGGACTTAACATTAGCACCAAATCCTGCTACAAATTTTGTGGAGTTGCGATTTAATGAATCTTTAAAAATGCTCGATTCAGAAATTTCGATTTTGGATCAATCTGGCAGAATTATTTCAAACTTCGAACACACAATTCTCAAAGGAAACTCGACCTTAAATATTTCGACTGCAAATTTTCAATCAGGCAATTATCTAATCAAAATAAGTTCAGCCGAAGGAATAACAACAAGAAAACTAATAATTGTAAAAGAACACAAATAAGGAAGTATGACAAACAAATTTCAAAGTATATTGACAGCTGTTTTTGTATTACCGGCTTTCTTATTGATTGGTCAATACAATGATTATATAGGTGCTGGACATTCTGATGGAATAATAGTCAGTGCATCAAGCCAATCTGAAAATACAGATGCAAACAACAGTTTAAATGGGAAAGGTCTATTTGCCAAAAGAGCTGAAGCAGGTCGGTTTTTAAATCAAGCTACTTTTGGCCCAAGCTTAGAGGAAATTGATCAATGCGTATCAATTGGCATTGAGAATTGGATTGAAGATCAATTTCTATTGCCAAGGTCAGAATATCAATCCTTGGCTGAAGATATATGGGATGAATACCTAACTGCCTACCTTGACATGGGTTATACTGAAGATGATATTTATGGGCCTTGGTATAAGCATTTCAGTTATGCATGGTGGACTAATGTAGTACAAGAAGAGGATCAACTACGGCAAAAAATTGCTTACGCTTTAAGTCAAATTTTTGTGATTTCAATCAATTCAGATCTCATTGATCATGGCATTGAAATTGCTTCATATTACGATGTCTTAGCAAAGCATGCTTTCGGAAATTTCAGAGACCTACTGTTTGATGTTACAATGAATGCAAATATGGGATATTACCTAAGTCATCTTAATAACCCAAGAGAAATTCCAGAAGAAAATATTCATCCTGATGAAAACTATGCCAGAGAGATCATGCAATTATTTACAATAGGACTTTATGAATTAAATCTAGATGGCTCTAGAAAATTAGATGGCAATGGTAATTTTATTCCAACTTACAACAACAATGACATCAAACAATTTGCAAGAGTTTTTACAGGTTTAGGAATGAGTGAAATTAAGGATATTGTTGATTGGACAGACGAAGCATATTTTGGGTTAAATATCTATGGAGGCGATATGACCTACCCTATGAAGATGTACGATGAATTTCATGAACCAGGAACAAAGGAACTACTTAACGGTTATGTGATTCCTGCAAATCAAGACCCAATGAAGGATATCAATGACGCTATCGATCATCTATTTAATCATCCCAATGTAGGTCCATTTATAGGAAAACAATTAATACAAAGATTGGTTAAATCTAATCCTAGTCCTGCCTATGTTTCTAGAGTAGCTTCGATATTCAATAACAATGGAGATGGCGTTAGAGGCGACTTAAAAACGGTAATTAAAGCAATCCTTTTAGACGAAGAAGCACGCTCTTGTTTGGGATTAGAACAGGACAATGAAGGAAAAATGAAAGAACCTTTAATGCGATATACACATTTTGTCAGAACCACACCGTTTATTAATCCTTTAGACAAATATTGGAATCCTGGATTTAATTTTCAAGATGCAACAGAGCAAATAATTTTAGCTGCACCCACTGTGTTTAATTTTTATCTACCTGATCATCAACCAGTAGGAGAATTAACAGAAGCTAATTTGGTAGCACCTGAGTTTAGTTTGCATAATACGAGAACATCGATTGGATACATCAATGAAGTTAACCAATGGACAATTTGGGGCGCACCATGGTGGTCTTGGGAAAATGAAATAGGGATAGAGACAATAGAAATAAATTATGATGCCTATCCTGAAGAATTTTCAGATCCAGAAACTCTTATTCATTATTTGGATATTTTGTACACGAGTGCACAGATGACAGATGAAACCAGAAGCAATATTCGAGAACAGGTATCTTCTTTATATTGGGGCCAAGGAGACGAAGACTGGATATACAGAATTATGCTTGCGCAATATCTAACACTCATTTCACCTGACTTTGTAATTCAAAAATAATAATCATGGGAAAAAAACACCATCACCATATATCAAGAAGAAAATTTATTGGGCAAGCTAGTTGTGCTACAATAGGATATACAAGCCTATTGTCGACATTGGTTAATTTGAAATCCATGAATGCAATGGCAATTGACAATAGTTTTGTTGTAAGTAGTGGCGATTACAAAGCGATGGTTTGTATTATGCTAGAAGGAGGTAATGACTCTTTTAATATGTTGGTTCCAACCAATAATACAGCATACAACACCTATGCAGAAGTACGATCAAATTTAGCAATTCCACAATCAGATTTATTACAATTAAATGGTACAGAGTATGGATTACACCCTTCTTTAGGAGGTATGCAATCACTATTTAATAATGGGGAATTGAGTTTTATATCCAATGTGGGAACATTAATCGAACCTGTTACTAAGGATGATGTTTGGAACAATGACTCTAAATTGCCACTGGGACTATTTTCTCATTCAGATCAAACAAGGCAATGGCAAACCGGTCTACCTCATGAAAGAAGCTCGATTGGTTGGGGAGGAAGAATAGCTGACCTTTTAGGTGATCAAAACACAAATCAAAATGTCTCAATGAATCTATCACTGGATGGAGGAAATGTCTTTCAAACAGGCACCACTACCGTTCCTTATACACTTGATAGAAATAACGGAGCCATAGGAATCAACGGTTATAATAATGATTGGCTTTTCAATGAACTTAAGTCAAAAGGAATTGACAATATGTTGGATCAACATTATCAAGATCTATTTAAAAAATCATATGTCGATGTCATCAAAATTGCCAAGCAAGCAGGAGAAGAAATTACCACAGCATTAGAAAACCTACCAGAAATAAATACAGTATTTTCTGATAATGATTTGTCTACTAGCCTAAACATGGTGGCAAAAATGATGGCTGCGAGAGAAACACTTGATGTAAAAAGACAAATATTTTTCGTCTCATACGGTGGTTGGGACCATCATGATGAAGTCATCAATGCTCAATATGAAATGTATGGTGTATTAGGAAATGCCATATTAGAATTCAATACTGCTTTACAAGAATTAAATTTAAATGATTGTGTAACCACATTTAGCCTTTCAGAATTTGGTAGAACATTGACTTCAAATGGAAATGGCTCAGACCATGGTTGGGGTGGAAATGTTTTTGTAATGGGTGGTCCTGTTAATGGCGGAAGAATATTTGGCAATTATCCAAACATTGCTTTGGCTAGCGATTTGGAAATAGGTGGAGGTGTATATATACCCACAACATCCTGCGATGAGTACTTTGCGGAATTAGCGCTTTGGCTTGGTGTAAGCCCAAGTAGTTTAGTGGATATTTTCCCAAATATTGGCAACTTTTATAATACTGGATCTGGAGAATTACCATTAGGTTTTCTTAACATTTAGAGAGAATTTAATGTAGTCCCAAGAAAATTGATGTTGCAATACACTACCCTGCCCAACCTTCACGATCAAGACTTCTGTATTGGATTGCTTCGGCCAAATGATTAACTTGAATTTTTTCTGAGCGAGAAAGATCTGCACATGTTCTTGCTACTTTGAGAATTCTATCATATGCCCTTGCTGATAATTTCAACTTTTCCATAGCAGTTTTCAAGAGCTCTTTACCTTCCTTATTAATCTGACAAATTTCTCTTGCCATTGGACTTGACATCTGTGCATTAGAATGTAGTCCGTCAAAATTAGAAAATCTTTTTGCTTGCAGTAACCTAGCTTGTACTACCCGCTCAGCAATATGTTCGCTTGGCTCCCCAGTTGCTTTAAATTTTGATAATTCATCATAGCTTACCGGAGTCACTTCAACATGAAGATCAATTCTATCAAGTAATGGTCCCGAAATTTTTGCCAAATATTTTTTTACAATTCCTGGTCCACAGACACAATCTTTGGTTGGATGATTATAAAAACCACAAGGACATGGATTCATGGATGCGATAAGCATTAGACTAGCTGGAAAATCTACAGATACCTTTGCTCTAGAAATCGTTACCTTTCTTTCTTCCATTGGTTGACGCAAGACTTCTAAAACCGATCTTTTAAACTCTGGTAATTCATCCAAAAAAAGAACCCCATTATGTGCCAATGAAATCTCTCCTGGATTTGGATTCGAACCACCTCCAACCAGGGCAACATCACTTATCGTATGATGTGGTGCTCTAAATGGTCTCGTTGTTACCAACGATGTATCTGCACCCAATACTCCTGCCACAGAATGAATTTTTGTGGTCTCCAAAGCTTCGTCCAAACTTAAAGGGGGAAGAATTGTTGAGAGCCGCCTTGCAAGCATTGTTTTCCCAGCACCGGGCGGACCAATTAAAATGGCATTATGACCACCTGCTGCAGATATTTCCAAGGCTCGTTTTATATTTTCTTGTCCTTTTACATCAGCAAAATCAACTGAATAAATATTCTTTGTTTTTGTAAAAGCATCAGAGGCGTTATATTGAAAAGGCTCAATTTCAGATTTATTTTCAATTACTTGAATTGCTTCCTTTAAAGTTTTTACTCCATACACATTCAATCCTTCCACGATAGCAGCTTCCTTAGCGTTTAAAAAAGGAACAATTATTCCTTTGTATTTTTGTTTCTTTGCTTGCATGGCAATAGGAAGAATTCCTTTCACAGGTTTAACCTCTCCATCAAGGCTTAATTCTCCCATAATCAGATAATCTTGGAGTGGTTTGGAGTCGATTTGAGAAGTAGAACCGAGAACAGCTAAGGAAATCGGAAGATCATATGCTGATCCTTCTTTTCTAAGATTGGCTGGCGCTAAATTTATAATTAGTTTAACCCTTGGAAGTCGGAAACCCTCATTCTTAACTGCAGCCTCGATTCTTTGAAACCCTTCATTAACTGCTTTATCAGGTAACCCTACCATCCAATACATTTTCTTTCCAGCAAGCACATTGCCTCCTGCATTTACCTCAACTGTTATCGTTTGGGCTTCAACACCTTGTACTGCACCAGAAAATGTTTTAACAAGCATAATAATTTGTTTCTACTCTTAGTGAGGAGAAATTGAAAGTGGTAAACAGTTTCGAAGCTTTATTTAGAAGTTTTAAAATTGATTAGATATGGGCTTATTGGCTTACCATTTGTATTTCGGAACTCATTTGAAATTTCTAACTGGTATTGCTGATCGGGTTTTAACTCCACTTCCAAAATCAATGTTTGTCCATCTTCCAACCAATATACCTTGGAGTATGGTAGAACAAATTTTTTGCCTTTAGGACCAAATCTAAAATTTCGAAACCTTTGATTCATTACCTCAGAAAATCTTATACTTATCTTATCAAGAGTAGGATTAATATCAATACCATTATTATCAAATTCAATGATTTTATTAACAACAGGTGCCTCCTTATAAAATTCAAGTTCTAAAGCTTTGAGTGTTCTATCAAAGTACCCACTTTTGTCAACAAATACTTCTAATTCGGATTTTCTGTCACACCTAAGTTCAATCATTTCTTTTATTGCCTTCTTTTTGTCAATAGCCTGATTGTAATAATTTTCACAAATGGCATACCCAACATAATATCCTAAATCTCTTATCTCAAATTCATTATTGGTATCATTATAAAGCCAATCATTCCAATGTGGACTAAACATTTCCTTTTCGAATCTACTTTTAACTTCAAAAGAATATTTTTGACCATATGCAATGGCTGGACAAGCAGAAGGTCTCTTTGCTGCAAGTGTTGAAATAAACTCTGCTACTCCTTCAAATACACACATTGAAAGCAAATCATAACCATAATCACCTTGCTGTGTATGCACATATTCGTGAACATTTAATAAAACCAAATCATCGATTGGATTTGATTCAAAAAATAGAGCAAGATTTTCTCTTAACCAAAAGGGTTCAATTTCATCAACAACAGTATTGCTATCGGCCATTGCCAATTCAGCTCCAATCAAGACATGTCCTTTATGTTCTTGACCCGCAGTCATCAAAGCACCAATTGTGAAAAATACCTGCGCTGGTTTTAGGTCTGAATACAACTCTTTCAATGCTTCAATATTATTTCCAATTTCCTCAGAATAACATTTATGCTGTAAAGTATTTTGGCGAACAGATTCCCAAAACTTAGGATATTTATTGATCGCATCAATAAAAGTCTTTGCAGTGTATCCTCGCTTTTCCATCAATAACCCTAATCCTTTGGTTCCTTGTTCTATATATTCTCTTTCCAATATTCTATATTGCTCCAAAGTATCATTAGTCAAAACAATCTGATCGTATGCATTCCAGAATCGGTCAATGTCAGAATTTATAATTTTAGAATTAGGAATGGATTTGCAACTCCAAATGCATATAATTGTAAGAGAAAGAATAACATAATATTTTTTCATGATATAACTTTTAATTGAACACAATATCTTTCTCCGAAAAAGAATATTGATTTCTTTTATTCGAAATAATCCATTATCATGGTGTAAAGCCAATAGTCCGTTTACCCTGTTTATTTCATTGTTGACATAAAAATCAATATCAAAGTCTGATAAATAATTACCTTAACAGCATGCAACAACGTATAGCGCTTAAGTGGCATCTTATATTTTGGTTTGGACTAATCATTGTTGGAACTGCTGCACTGTCTCCATATTATGTAAACATCTTCAAAGCAACTTTACATCGCGTGGTTTTTATTCCTGTATGGTTAATAGCAAGCTATGTCAATTTAGAAGTCTTGCTAAAAAAATTCTGGGACAGAGGGAAAAAAGGGATGTATGTTTTTACCTTATCAACATTTATTCTAGCGTTAACGACAATACAAAGAATTGTATGCATCAAATATATTTATCCTAAATACTTTTGGGTAAGAGAACCAAATCTTGACGAGCTAAATCCATTTTGGATTGGCCCCTTTATTCAATTTGCAGCATTTATATCATTGCCCGTAGTACTATCTACCTGCGCTTTTTTCGCATGGAGATGGTATCAAGATAGTTACAAGGCCAAACAATTGATCGCAAAGCAACAAGAAGCAGAACTTAATTATTTAAAGGCACAAATCAATCCTCATTTTTTATTTAATACACTTAATAGTCTTTATGGACTATCACTGGAATCCTCAAAAAAGGTACCCAAAATGATACTTCAACTTTCTGAATTATTAAGTTATTCATTGTATGAATCAAAGGTTGAAGAAGTTTCCATTGAAAAAGAAATGAACCTGGTTCAAAACCTAATAAATCTTGAATCGGAAAGATATGATCAACGTGTTTCTGTCAATGTAGAAATTGATGAAAAATTAAACCTGAATACGCCTATAGCTCCCTTATTATTAATACCATTAGTTGAAAATGCATTTAAACATGGAATTTCTAATTCAACTGAAAAGGAAAATATTGATATTCAACTTTATGAATCCAATGATTTTTTTACTTTTGAAATTAAAAATAGAACAATACAAAGCACAACGAATGAGCTTCCTTTAAATGGAGGTTTGGGATTAAAAAATCTAAGAAGAAGACTCGAACTTCACTATCCAAATCACCATAAATTAGAAATAAAAAACAAGAACAATACTTTCTATGTTTACCTTTCAATTAAACTAAATGCATAAAGTAAGATGTCTTATAATTGATGACGAGGCAATAGCCCAAAGAATTATCGTTAGCTATCTGAAAGATTTTGAAAATTTTGAAATCGTTGATACCTGCTTAAATGCTATTGAAGCTATAAAAATCTTAGAAAAGGAAAAAATTGATCTTATTTTCCTTGATATCGAAATGCCTAGATTAAAAGGAACTTCCTTTCTGAAAACTTTAAAAAACCCTCCTCCTGTTATCTTCACTACAGCTCATAGGGAGTATGCTTTAGAAGGATTTGAATTAGAAGTTATCGATTATTTATTAAAGCCAATTTCTTTTGAAAGATTCATCAAAGCCATCAACAAATTCAAAAAAATTTCAAAGCTGAATGTTCATGTCACATCAAGCTCAATTGATCCAACCTCTGATATATTATATTTTAAAAGCGATAGAAAAACGATCAAATTAAATCAATCAAAAATTAGCCATATTGAAGGAATGAACAATTATATAATAATCCATACGATCAAAGAAAAACATATCGTATACAAAACAATGACTGAAGTAATAAATGAATTAAACGCAAACTTTGTTAGGATTCATAAATCATTTATCATCAATAAACTTATGATAAAATCCTTTTCAAAAGAAAATGTTGAATTATCAAATACCAATCTACCCATAGGTAAAACTTACAAAACGGTAATTCGAAACCTATAAAATATACGAAAGTTGTGACGCCTCTATGATGAAGCAATGGGCAATTAAATCCTTATAACTTTCTTCTCGTTCTAATATTTCTCTATTCCCAATTATAATTAATTGCTCACGAGCACGAGTAATTGCAACATTTAACTTTCGATCGATTCCCTCCGTAGACTTATTGCTCAGCATATTGAGAACGTTTCTATTGTTGGTCACCAAACTAATAATAATATGATCTCTTGCGCCACCTTGATATCTTTCAACCGTATCAATCGTAATCAACTTTTGATCAAGATTCCGAAGTTGAAAATCTTCAGATATTTTTGCGATCTGTGCACGGAAAGGGGTAATTACACCTATACTATCCGTTTCGATTTCATTTTTCTCACTTCCGTAAATTTGGATGAGCTGTTCAACAATAGCCACCGTCAATTTTGATTCATACTGATTTATTTTTTGAGTAAGAACATCATCGATAGGAGCATCAATAAATATCATTCTTTCTGTTTCCAAAAATTTATAAGATTCATTTGCTCCTTTTAATTCTAAAGGAATAGATAATCGATTAACCTTTTCTAAAATCTGCAGTTGGTTTTCATAAAAATTCTTTGCAGCAAAGCTCATAATATCCTGATGCATTCTTCCTTGTTGAGTCAGAATTCCAATCGACCAATCCCATTCATTTTTTGTAGCCTCATTGTACATTCTTTGGAAAAGAGACTCCGACATATCTTCTAGCCCTATATTATTCAAATCTTCGTCTTCAACTTTTGAATATTTTTGGGACTGTGTAACCACAGCAGGTAATTGCTTGTGATCCCCAATCAAAACAACTTTAGAAAATTGGCTTACCAAACCCAATAGCATCGGTTCCAACAATTGAGAAGCTTCATCAATTACAACTAAATCAAATTTTTTCAGTCCAAATAAATCCATTTTACCTAACATAGATGAAACAGTAGATGTAAATATTCTCGTCTCTTGTAATAATCCAAGCAATTCCTGTCGACTTACTATTTCTTCTAATTTTGAGCTAAGCATATTGCTCAAATATTTTTCTTTTGTCGAATATCTTGAGCCTATTCTTAAATACTTATTTTTCATTTGTGCACCAATGCTTTCTACAGCATCACAAATTTCATCAACTGCTCGATTGGTATATGCGAGTAATAATATATTCTGTTCTGTTTTATGAAAACTATGATCGACCAAATGTCGCAACATGACACTTGTTTTACCAGTACCAGGTGGGCCCCACAATAAGTAATAATCTTTAGAGGCAATAATCTCATTTAGAATTTTTGCTTGCTGGTCCGTGGTTCCTTCAAATGAAAATTTTCTATCAATTAAGTTTTTAGTGGGTGGCTTTCTCGACATCCACATCTCTCTTTTCTCTCTTTCTACATGCATAAAACGATACAAGCTCTGAAACATCCTACGGTTCCCTCCATCTAAAAAATCTGGTTCAATGTTCCAAAAAGCGTATTGTTTAAAAATTGAATCATTTAATTGTTGGGCGCGTAATCTGATCGAGATATATTCTTCTTCTATTTCAATGATACTGCCTTTAAACAATTGATAATTATTGGCGGTTTTTCCATTTTCTTCATTGGGGTATAAAATGACTATATCACCTATTCGAAACCTTGAGAGCCTATTGGATTTTTCAGTAAATTTTAGATTGATTATAGGATTGACCTCCGCAGATCGATTTTCCTCAATGGCCAATTTGCTTAACATTCGGAATTGTTCTACTTTTTCATCTTCGGGATCTAACCATAATCCTGCCATCCCATTAGATCGATCGATTCCATGTTCTCCAGTTTTACTAAGGTGATATTCTCGTGTGATGAAAGACGTGAAATGTTTGATGTACTTCTTTTCAACTAGATCAAGTTTCTTATAGGCGATATAAAGTTTCTCAGCATCTCTTCTTTCAAACCTAAATTGATCTCCAATATTTTTAGGGTTAAATTTTTCAAAAAGATCGCCACTAGAATTAGTTGCATTAAGCATTAGCTGTTCTGAAATCATACAACCATTTCTTATATGCATAATTTGGTACTGGTGGTTTCGACTATAACCAGCATATCGCAATCTCTGTTCTTTAAGTTTAGAGTAAAGTATAAAATTCTTTGGTTGAATTTTCTTTTGCAAAGTCCCTTTGATCATCATATCATAGATCAACAATTGTCGATAATGAGCTTCGCTAATACCATTGCTATTAGCCATGAAAGGTTTACCACTTTTCAATTCTATAATATCGACAGCATCACCGGACTTTGGGAGATGAAGTAAATCGAGACGACCTTGAAAACCATAATCACTAGAAAGAAAACTTGGTTCTACATAAGCATCGTCCTTTTCAATGTTTTGGTCGACCATCTCTCTTTTAATTGCCTCTCTAATATTTTTGTAGTGGGTATGAGCATCTCTAAGGAGATCTGTAACTTCTTTATTGTCATATTGGGCAATCTGCAAAGGACTAATTGCAAATATTTTCCTTTGAATATCTCGGTAACTTATGTCTGGTTGGTACACCAAAATATCTAAAAAGGAATTGGCAATATTCCCCATCAAAATAGATTGGTTGGACTCTATCGGAATAAATTTTGAGATTAAATACCCGATGGGCAGAGGACCGTGCTTTTGCCACATCTTTGCAACTGAAGTAGCATCTATCAAAAAGTCAGGCAAAAGTACAATTGCAGCTGGAATATATCTTCCATCATCATCCAACTCAACATCAATCAAATTTGCTGTTAAGGGTAAAGTGAAAAACTTCTCAATTCGTTGGACCGTCGAATTGAACATTTCATTTTTATCTTGAATATCAAAAAACGCGGTCTTAACTATATGAGCTTCATCATTAGAGACAAAATCTATCTTAAAATTTTCTACATCAACCTTCATGATAGCCACTCTTAATATAGTATAGAACTTTTCAACCTTATATTCTTTTTCTACTAAATTTTTAGGCGGCAACAATCTACTTAACGCTTGATTCTCAGAGACTATTGAAAAAAGCTCAACAATCACTTCTTTTAAGGCGACTGCTCCAAGGTTAAAAATTTCTTCTGCATTTTCAACAGACAATTGCTTGGATTCTATCAGTCTTCGAAAACGATGAGATAGAAAAATAGCATTTCCTGAAATTTTAAAATTAGAAACAGAGAAAGCCATCCTTGAAAACAAACTCGTAAATTGGATATTTTCATTATCAGTTATTTCTTCCCAAAACAAAGTAAAGAGGCGAAACATTATCTTAGCTTTCTGAAGCTTTTCGACTTTAGATAGATACAATGACTCCAATTTTCTAATAAAGAAAATCCCTGTTTCCTGCTGAGGACCACTCATATAATTGCTTCAATTTTTTTCAAGAAGGAATTTTTTGCTTTTTCAATTTGGAAAAGAGTATTCTTCCTATTTATTTCAAGATCGTTGCCAAAAGATTTTAACTCAATTGTATTTACAACACCCATTTGCGTAAGCTCACTATCAGTTAGTGAGATTTCTCCAGCAATGGTAAATACTTTTTTATTATTATTTTTTGCTAATTTACAAATCCTTGAAACCATCTTTGATTGAATACTTTGATTATCAATTCTTCCTTCTCCAGTGATGATTAGATCAACATTTTTTATTTTCTCTTCAAGTCCCGTTAACCTTGCAAAGTAATCAAAACCATTAATCAATTTAGCATCCAACATCGCTACTAGTCCACCAGCGATCCCTCCTGCAGCGCCTGCCCCTGATAAATTATCTATTTTTACACCGTAGGTTGATTCAAATAAGCGCATCATATTAAACATCCCTGATTCTAAAATATCCAAAATTTCTTTGTTAGCTCCTTTTTGTTTTGCAAAGCAATGCACTGCACCTTTAGGACCAACAAATGGATTGTCTACATCATGAATGATAACAAGATCAAATTTCCTATTATGAATTTTGTTGGTTAATTTAATCTCATCGATGGCATTCATATCTATGCCTTTCGGCAAATGGATTTTAGTCCCTTCAGTATAAAACCCTACACCTAATAAATCAGCTATTCCTATACCAGCATCATTAGAAGAAGATCCTCCTACAAAGAGATTAATTTTTTCACAACCAATATTTAAGGCATCTAAAATTAACTCAGCCACACCCCCCGTATACATAACTGAAGGATCACGTAAGGTGTATGGTATGAGTCCTAAGCCAGAACACATAGCCAATTCGATAAAGGCTTCTTTGTTGTCTTTTGAATGTAAATAATATGATTCTTGTGGTTTAGTAAAGGCATTCGAAATTGTGATAGTACGTTTGTGAAGAGGCATTAATTTTTCCAAAACCAACAGACTGCCTTCACCACCATCGGCATACGGAATGCAAATGGTCTTATAGTTCTCGAGAAAACTTGCAAGCTTTTGTGTAAGCTCAAGAGAATTTATCGATTCTTTAAAACTATCAGGACAAATAAGGATGGTTTTATGCTTGTGAATATAGTCTATCATAATAGATTGAAATTATAGCACTTATATATTATAAATCCTTATTTTTGTTAATATTTTCTTAAGAAGAAACTTCTTTTGAAAAATATGGGATTTCATAATGTGATCCTATTAGATTCCTTCTGACTTAAAACTGACTTTTAACTAAATTAATTAACAAATAACTAATTGAAACTATGGATTTATTAGGAATGCTTAAAGACCAAGTATCTGGTACATTGGCAGGACAAGCAAGTAAATTTTTAGGAGAATCCGAAAGTAGTGTTGGCAAAGCACTAGATGGAATTTTCCCTTCACTTCTTAGCTCAACGATTGGAGCTGCAAAAGACGAAGCTGGAGCTGGAAAAGTATTGGATCTTCTAAAAGGTATGGATACAGGAGGGATGGATAATATTGCTGGAATCTTCGGAGGAGGAGCAAGTGGAGTATCAAAATTGATGAACCAAGGCTCTGGAGTTCTTAATCTTCTACTTGGCAACAAGTCAGGTGGAATGATTGATACAATTGCAAAATTTGCTGGTTTAAGAGGAAGTTCAGCATCTTCATTGATCAAAATGGCTGCACCTTTCTTAATGAAAATGATAGGTAGCCATGTCATGAAAAACAAATTGGGTGCAAGCGGCCTTATGGACTTTTTAGGAGGTCAAAAAAGTTCGATCAAATCTGCAATGCCTTCTGGTTTATCAGGAATTAGCTTTTTGGATGATGCTGCTGACATGGTAGGAGACGCTGCAAAAGGAGCTGCAGATGCAGGAAAGAAAGTAGTAAGTGGAGCTGCAAATGTAGCTGGCAATGTTGCTGATGCTGCAGGTGATGCTGCTGATACTGCTGTAAAAGCTGGAGGTGGACTCCTGAGATGGTTATTGCCTCTACTTCTTATTGCTGCAGTTCTATCATACTTTGGAATTGCAAAAACAGGATGCAATGCAATTGACAATGCTGGAGAAACAGTAGTTGGTGCTGCGGGTGATGTAGTGGACAAAGCAGGTGATGTAGCTAAAGACGCTGCCGGCGCTGTTGGTGATGTTGCTAGTAAAGCTGGAGACATGGCTAAAGATGCTGCAGGTGCTGTAGGTGATGCTGCTGGCGCAGTTGGAGATGCAATTGGTGGTGTATTTGGTAATATCAATGAAGCTGCAAAATCAGCATTGGACAAAATCACCTTTGCTGCAGGTTCGGCTGGAAATCAAATGATGGATTTTATCAAAGGAGGATTCAAAGGTGATGCTAACTTTACTTTCAACGGCCTAACTTTTGATACGGGATCAGCAAATATTACAGGTGCAACAGCTGTTGAGATTGATAATGTAGCTGCCATCTTAAAAGCTTATCCAGATGTAAAAGTAGCTGTTACAGGTTATACAGATAATACTGGAGACGCTGCCAAAAATGTTGAACTTTCAAAAGCTAGAGCGCAGGCTGTAAAAACTAGATTGGTTAACAATGGAGGAATTGCTGCCAATAGAATTACAGTTGCTGGCTTAGGTTCAGCTAATCCTGTTGGAGATAACTCAACTCCAGAAGGTAGAAAACAAAACAGAAGGATTGAAATGAAAATCATGAAGTAGTCACGACTACAACATTTATATTAAGTTTTAAAGCTGGCTTCAATATTGGAGCCAGCTTTTTTTTGTTAGTGTTTACGCTTTAATCCTTTTTGGCTATCTTAGGCATAGATGATCATTTGGAAAGTGAAATTATTATTTTTGACCTTACTTTTTTGTCTTATTTGCAATATTGGTGCATTTGGTCAACAAGAACTTCCAGGCCTGGACCTCATGGAAGGTAATAATCGAATTGAAATACCTTTCCGCTATCACAGTGGTTATATTTTATTAGATATTAAAATTCAAGGGATACTGCCACTGACTTTTATTTATGATACAGGTGCAGAACATACCATCATTTTCGAAAAACATATTACGGATTTACTTGGATTCACTTACGATAGTTCTGTCTTAATAAGAGGTTCCGATATCAATTCTACAATCGAAGCATTTATTTCAAGGGGGATTGGTTTACAATTGAAAAAATTACCTAAGGTATCTAGAGACATCGTAGTGCTCAACGAAAATTTCTTGAATTTAAAAGAGATGACTGGTGTCCAAATTGATGGAATTGTGGGAGGAAGTTTTTTCAGAAATTTGACAGTAAAAATTGACTATAACAAGCAAAAGCTAATTCTTTGGCATCCTGATAAATTTGACAAAAAATTAAAAAACTTCAGCAAACACAAAATTGAAGTAATCAATAACAAACCATATATAATTTGTACTACACAAAAACCAAACAATCAAGAATTTCAACTAAAACTTCTTGTTGACACAGGAGCCTCATTGGCTTATTTAGTCAACACTAACTCTAGCACCGACCTTACTCCGCCAAAAATCGTAACCCCAGGAAGTCTTGGCAAAGGAATTGGAGGAAACATAAATGGTTATAAAGGTAAAATGAAAAGTCTTGAAATTGGTGATTACAAATTTGATTATATACTTACTCATTTTCAGGAAATCGACCATGATGTTAATCCTGAATCTTACAATGAACGAAATGGTTTAATTGGCAACTTGCTTCTTGAAAGATTCTATATTGTTATTGATTATATGAATCAGGAAATGTACCTCAAGCCATCTGCCAACATACAGAAAAAGTTTAAATACAACCTTAGCGGAATGGAATTAATGGCCTTTGGTCCAAACCTAAATAATTATATAGTATTTGAGGTGCTTCCTAACTCGCCAGCTTTCGAAGCAGGAATTCAAAAAGGAGATATCCTAAAAAAACTTGGTCCCTTCAAAGCAAAACGATATACCCTACCAACATTGGATAATATTTTGAGTAAAAAAGAAGGCAAAAAAATTAATGTGATCTTATTAAGAGAAGCAGAACTAATCGAGAAAAGTTTTATTCTAAGAGATTACTTAGTAGGATAAAAAGAAGGAACCGAGATTCTTCAATTCCGGTTCCTTTATGTACAAAAGGGTGTTGATTCGAATTTGTGTTTTACTGTACCTTACTTATTAAGTACGTTTCCAAAAGTAATATGACTTAAAAACAAATTCCTTTCTAATTGTTTCTTTGTCAATTAATTGTCAGAATTATCTCTCATTTTATATAATAAATGCGTCTTATCAAACAAAAGATGATAAGACGCATTGTTGGCAGAGCTTAGTCTGCCTTTTTTTTAGGAATTTAGTCTAAAGATTTATGCGCTCCGTCGCAAAACCCGGGATTGTTTGTTGCCTTACATTGACACATATACGCTGTTTTGGTTTCCTCTGCAACAAAAACCTTTGGAGTAAATTCTGTTCCCTTATGTGATCCATTGCACCATGGTTGATTGTCAGACAATCCACAAGTGCACCAAGCATATTTTTCACCTTCTTTAATATCAACAGGTATTGGTTGTTTGGCATAAACTTTAGGTAATTCCATTTTTTATTTTTTTTGTTTAAAAATCTCTTCTTGTTGATTGATGCTTTCTTCATGAACAGCATTGATAAATTTAGTAACAAAATCTGTGCTCAAACCTCTTTCCAACGACACTTTCTTTGCTTTTTCTAATATTTCATTCCATCTTTTCTGCTGAAGAATAGTCATATTATTGACTTTTTTATAATCACCAATATCTCTAGCAACTTTCATTCGATTAGATAATAAGTTCATAATTTCATCATCAATATGATCTATTTCTTGACGCAAATAATCTAATTTACTTTGTAAAACAGGATTATCTTCATAATCTTCTCTCAAAACCATATCCGTAATCATCGCTCCAAAAACCTCTGGAGTAATCTGTTGTTTTGCATCACTCCACGCATTATCTGGATTAATATGTGATTCAATCATTAAACCATCAAAATCAAGATCCATCGCTTTCTGCCCTACCTCCTGAAGAATATCTCTCCTTCCGCAAATATGGCTTGGATCACAGAGAATGGGTACCTCTGGCATTCTTCTAATAAATTCTAAAGCAATTTGCCATTGTGGTCTATTTCTGTAAAACTTTTCACCCAGATTTGAAAAGCCTCTGTGTATCCCACCTATTTCTTTCACCCCTACTGCGCTCAACCTTTCCATTCCACCAATCCACAATGCAAGATCTGGATTGATCGGATTTTTTACCAAGACAGGAATATCCACTCCTCTTAAAGCTTCAGCAATTTCCTGCATTGCAAATGGATTCACAGTAGTTCTAGCACCAACCCATAAAATATCAACATCAAATGCAAGACACAATTCTACATGCTTGGCATTTGCTACCTCAACTGTAGTAGGAAGACCAACTTCTTCTTTTACTCTTTTTAGCCAAGGTAGGCCTGTAACACCTACACCTTCAAAACTATTAGGTCTTGTTCTTGGCTTCCAAATTCCAGCACGATAAATGTCCATCTTTTTGGTAGCTTTTAATCTTTTTGCTGTTTCTAAAACTTGTTCCTCTGTTTCAGCACTACAAGGACCTGCAATTACTATCGGTCTCTTTTCCTTGGTAAGCCATGTGACAGCTCTCTGTGTTTTTATTGCATTCATTATTCTGAGTTTAAATCAATTCAACGCTATTCCTTCCAAAACAGAAGAGATATTGTTTGCTTTGTTCATTAGTTTTTTAGATTCTTCAATATTTTTTAATTGGATACTTTCTCGAAACTGATTTAAGTATTGAATATATAAGTCAATTGCTTCTACCAAATACTTACTATTGGCATCAAAAATCGGACCCCATGTATCAGCATTACTTTTGGCTAGTCTGGCAGTGCTCGCAAATCCTGTACTTGCCAGATTAAAAATTTGTTTTTGATCATTCTCTATTTCCTGTACTGTTAGACTCAAGGTAAATGAGCTTATATGTGAGAGATGAGAAACGTAGGCCAAATGCCTATCATGTTCTTCAGAACCTAAATAATATGTACTCATTCCCAAAAATTCAAAAATCTTTAAAGCAGTATTTAAAGCTACTTTACTACTTTTTTCTTTTTGACAAATAATATTTTTCTTTCCATCAAACAATCCTATGATTGATGCCGCTGGACCTGAAAATTCTGTGCCCGCAAGTGGATGTGCTGCTACATATTGCTTCCTGTTTACATGATGTTCAACTTCCTTGCAAATAAATCTTTTGGTGGAGCCAACATCGATCAACACTTGATCACCTGACATTTGATCAAGTATAGAAACTATCTGTTCCTTTATCACATTTACGGGAGTGGCTAAAATAATTACATCTGAAAGTTCCAGCAGTTCAGTTGTTGAAATAAGAAGATCGACTAGCCCTAATTCTTCAACTTTCATTCTGTGGTTGGGATTCATTTCTGAACCAAGCACCTCAATCGTTCCTAATGATCGAGTTTTGATTTCCTTTGCAATACTTCCTCCTATTAGACCTAGTCCTATGATTCCAACTTTCATTGCATTGCTACTTTTAATGGTTCGATCACAGAAATATTTGCTTTTTTATACAATCCCATACATTCACATGCAATACAAATATCTTTCAAACCCGCAAAACAAGAAGAAAACATATCGGTTGTTTCAAATTCTAGGTCTAAATAAAAGTAATATTCATTCAAAGTACCTAAGACAGGAAATGATTGAAGCTTACTTAGATTAATACCATGATTATTGACAATGTTTAAAACATTCAGCAAGCTTCCTTTTTCGTGTTTTAGTTTGATATAAATACTTGCTTTATTCGCATCACCAATGTGATGATCGTTATATTTTTGAACAATAAAAAATCGAGTATAATTTGAATTTACTGTTTCAATATTTTCATTTAAAATTTCAAGATTGTAAATATCTGCAGCCAGCTTACTAGCAATAGCTCCATATTCAGTCTTTCTTTTGGAGGAAATTTCTTTTGCAGCTAATGCTGTATCAGAAAATTCCTTTCTTTCAATATTGGGAAAGTTATTTAAAAATTTCAAGCATTGATTTATGGCCATTGGGTGAGACATAATGACTTTAATATCATCTAGACTCTGTCCTGGGAGCGCCATTAATTGATGATTTATTTGTAGGTATAGTTCACCAATTATTTGAAGTTGATGCTCACGTAGAATCCGATAATTTTGTAGAATACTTCCAGCAATAGAATTTTCGATGGCCATTATAGCAATGTTTGCGATTCCATCATCTAGACCTCTCGCTAAAATATCAAAGCTGTCACAGGGAACCGATGTTAATGTATTTCTTCCAAAATAATTATGCATTGCTTGCTCGTGAAACGAGCCTTCATGACCTTGTATTAAACATTTCCTTCTCACTTTCTTAGTTTATCACATAAAAAAAGGCCCTGTAAACAGGACCTTCTAAATTTTATCTATAATATATACAAATTCATTAGATCCTGTTTTCACTAGAATAGTAAAACCAGAAATAAAAAAATGAATATGTAAAAGTATTTCTCATCGTCTGACTCAAAGGTAGGTCTTTTTTATTTTAGAATCAAAGAATATATGATAAGCACTTTGCAGAAAATTTCAATTGAGGAGCATTTTTCAAAAACAATAGTTCTTGGAACTTGTAAATTTATTAAAGCTTAAATATTGATTTACAAGTAGTTATGATCAATTAATTTAGGTTTAAAGGTTGTAAATAAAGAAATATTAGAATAACCTAAATGAAATTTAAAAGATACCTTTACCTTTGTAAAAGGATTTAAAACCAAACCAATAAAGAAAACTTTAGATAAATCAATGATTACGATTTCGAGCATTATTATTTCTATAATTATTGTCATTCCAAGTTAAAAGCTGGAGAGATCGTATTTTATTAAATGATATACTGAGCCATTCTCTCCTAGAGAATGGCTCTTCTTTTATATTTAAAAATGAGTAAAAACAAATACAGTAAAAACGTTACACAGAATCCAACTCAACCTGCAGCCCAAGCAATGCTGTATGGGGTTGGCTTATCTGAAGAAGACATGAAAAAGCCTCAGGTAGGAATTGTAAGTACTGGCTGGGAAGGTAACACATGCAACATGCATCTCAATGATCTTGCAAAAGACATTAAACAAGAAATCAATCAAAAGGATTTGGTTGGATTAATATTTCATACCATTGGAGTCAGTGATGGAATTTCAATGGGTACATCCGGAATGAGATACTCGCTTCCTTCTAGAGAAATCATTGCCGACTCCATTGAAACAGTAGCTTCTGCACAGTGGTATGATGGTCTTGTACCGATTGTGGGTTGCGATAAAAATATGCCCGGAGCCATGATGGGAATTTGTAGACTGAATCGGCCAAGTATTGTCGTTTTTGGAGGTACAATTAAGGCAGGAAATTATGCAGGGAAAAAATTGGACATCGTTTCTGCTTTTGAGGCTTTAGGAGAAAAAATAGCCGGTAAGATTGACGACGAAACCTACAAGAATATTATTAAAAATGCTGTGCCCGGTGCAGGAGCATGTGGGGGAATGTATACGGCCAACACAATGGCCTCATCTATAGAAGCATTGGGGCTTAGTCTACCTTTCAATTCTTCTATTCCTGCTGAACACCAAGATAAAAATGCAGAGTTTTCAAAAATTGCTATCGCAATTAAAAATTGCATTGATAATGACCTCAAACCATTGGACATTCTCACCAAAGCATCATTTGAAAATGCCGTAAGAATAATCACTGTATTAGGAGGATCAACCAATGCTGTTCTACATTTATTGGCTATAGCTCAAGAAGCTCGAATTGACTTTACACTTGATGATTTTCAAAATATTAGCAACGATACTCCTTTTTTAGCAGACCTTAAGCCTTCCGGCAAATATGTTATGGAAGATTTATTTCATCACGGAGGAGTACCAGCAGTAATGAAGATGATGATGCAAGAAAAGCTATTTAACGGAAGTTGCATGACAGTAACTGGTAAAACCATTGAAGAGAACTTGGAGAAAGTTAGAGCAATCGATCATCCTATCCTCTACCCAGTCTCAAACCCAATAAAGAAATCAGGTCATATTCAGATACTTTACGGCAATCTTGCTGCTGAAGGTAGCGTGGCAAAAATTACTGGCAAGGAAGGAGAAATATTCTTCGGTGCTGCTAAAGTATTTAATTCTGAAGAAGAGGCAAATACTGCCATTGCTGAACAAAAAATTAAAGAAGGTGAAGTAATAGTGATTAGGTACTGTGGCCCAAAAGGGGGACCAGGAATGCCAGAAATGCTCAAACCAACTTCTGCAATCATGGGTGCTGGTCTAGGCGGATCTGTAGCCTTAATTACAGATGGAAGATTTAGTGGCGGAACTCACGGATTTGTAGTGGGTCATATAACTCCAGAAGCATATGATGGTGGTTTAATAGGATTACTGCAAGATGGAGACATGATCACCATCGATGCGGTAAAAAACACCATCGACGTAGATCTAAGTAATGAAGAAATTGAAAAAAGAAAAAAGGATTTCTTAATACCCGTAAAGGAAGAAAATTATTTTTTAAAAAAATACCGAAAGACTGTATCCTCAGCCAGTCTGGGTTGTATAACGACATTGTAAATGGAAGCTTCAGCGAAAACAAAAAGAAAGAAATTAAAATCAACAAAAATTTCAGGAGCAGATGCAGTAATGAAATGCTTGTTGCACGAAAATGTAAACTTAATCTACGGATATCCAGGTGGTGCTATTATGCCAATCTATGATGCTCTTTATCACTACGAAGACAAGATAAAGCACATCTTGACCCGACACGAACAAGGAGCAATTCATGCAGCAGAAGGGTACGCAAGGGTTACTAGAAAAACTGGTGTTGTGTTTGCCACTTCAGGACCTGGAGCTACAAACTTGATCACCGGTTTAGGAGACGCCATGTTAGACTCAACACCTTTGGTATGCATAACAGGGCAAGTTTATGCCCATCTTCTGGGTTCCGATGCATTTCAAGAAGTAGATGTTATTGGCTGTTCTACTCCAGTAACAAAATGGAATTACCAAATCACCTCTGCTGATGAAATTCCTAAAATTTTTGCTAAAGCATTTTACATCGCCAATACGGGGAGACCTGGTCCTGTGCTGATTGATATTACTAAAAATGCCCAATTGGAAATGTGTGAATTTAATTATCAGCCAAAACCCAAAATAAGAAGTTATATACCTAAAACAAAAATCAACAAACAACAAATAAAAGAAGCTGCAGATGCTATTAATAAAGCGAAGAAACCATTCATTCTGGCAGGTCATGGAATTCATATTGCAAAAGCACAAAAACTATTTCAGAAATTAGTTGATAAAACAGGCATTCCTGTAGGTTGCACCATACACGGCTTATCTTCATTAAGTGACGAACATCCTTTGCACATGGGTATGCTTGGAATGCATGGAAATTATGCACCGAACATCAAAACAAACGAATGTGATCTTTTGATTGCCATTGGAATGAGATTTGACGATAGAGTCACAGGCAAATTGGAGGCTTACGCACCTCAAGCAAAAAAAATTCATATAGAAATAGATCCTGCAGAAATCAACAAAAATGTTCAAGTGGATTATCCAATATTGGCTGATGCAAAAGAAGCAATTTCTGCTTTGTTGCCTTTGGTCAAAAATAGAAAGCATAAAGCTTGGACAGATAGTTTTGAAAAACTATACAAAAAGGAATTTAACAAGGTGATCAAGAATGACTTGAGTCAAAAAAACAAAGTATTATCGATGGGTCGCGTCATCAAAGAAGCATCACGACAAACCAAAGGTAAAGCTATTGTCTGTACGGATGTTGGGCAACACCAAATGTTAGCAGCCCGATACTATGATTATTTGGGTAAGGATCAATGGGTTTCTTCTGGAGGTGCTGGTACGATGGGATTTGGATTACCTGCCGCAATTGGAGCACAAATGGGAAGGCCTAAATCCACTACCCTAGCCATCATAGGTGATGGTGGATTTCAAATGACCTTGCAAGAACTTGGCGTATGTGCACAATGGAATATTCCTGTGAAAATATTAATTCTTGACAACGAATACTTAGGTATGGTAAGACAATGGCAAGAGTTGTTTTTTGAAAGCAGATATTCAAGTGTCGAACTACAAAATCCAAATTTTGTTATGATATCAAAAGGGTTTGGAGTGGAAGCTAGTAAAATTGAAAAACCAGAAGAACTCGAAGAAGGTATTAGACGAATGCTTAAACATAAAGGGCCTTACTTATTGCATGTTAAAGTAAAGAAAGAAGAAAATGTTTTTCCTATGATCGCTACAGGAAAATCTGTATCACAAATACAATTATCTTAAAAATGAAGCAAGAATTTACACTATCCATATTTACAGAAAGTGCAACAGGATTGCTTGCAAGAGTCGTTTCAAATTTTACAAAACGACATATTAATATCGAAAGCATTAATGCATCAAAATCATCTATGCCTGGTATTTACCGATTTATCATTGTTGTCCACCTGGAAGAAGAATCGGTAAAAAAACTAGTCGCACAACTTGACAAACAAATCGATGTTATAAAAGCTTTTTATTATCGCAATGAAGAATTGGTTTTCCAAGAAATTGCCATGTACAAAGTACCAACAAAAGCATTTATCAATGGCAATATTGTTGAAAAATTAACCAGAAAGCACAATGCTAGAATCCTTGAAGTTGAAGAGGAGTTTATAGTCATTGAAAAAACAGGATTACATGATGAGACTGAAGCCCTCTTAGAAGAACTACGAGAATACGGCATCTATGAGTTTGTAAGATCTGGCAGAATAGCCATTGCCAAACCATTGGAGCAATTAAACTCATACTTAAATTCAAAAAAATTTAAATAAACAATATGGCACAATTAGATTTTGGCGGTCAATTAGAAACCGTCGTTACTAGAGAAGAGTTTCCTTTAGAAAAAGCAAGAGAAATTCTAAAAGATGAAACCATAGCCATTATTGGTTATGGTGTTCAGGGACCAGGACAAGCGTTGAACCTAAAAGACAATGGGTTTAATGTAATAGTTGGCCAAAGGAGTCCTTCTAAGTCTTATGATAAAGCTATTTCAGATGGATTTGTTCCTGGAGAAACTTTGTTTTCCATTGATGAGGCTGCAGAAAAGGCAACAATCATTCAGTACCTTTTATCCGATGCAGCCCAAATCGCAGTTTGGCCACAAATAAAGTCTAAACTATCGCCTGGAAAGGCTTTATATTTTTCTCATGGCTTTGGTATTACTTACAAAGATCAAACTGGAATAATCCCACCAGAAGATGTGGATGTGATACTTGCCGCACCTAAAGGTAGTGGAACTAGCTTAAGAAGGCTTTTCCTTGCTGGAAAAGGTTTAAATTCTAGCTTTGCTGTTCATCAGGATGCAACAGGCAGAGCAAGAGACAGGGTCATTGCTATGGGTATTGGAATTGGGTCTGGATATCTCTTCGAAACAACTTTTAAAAGGGAAGTATATTCTGATCTAACTGGAGAAAGAGGCACCTTGATGGGTGCTATCCAAGGTCTATTTGCAGCTCAATATGACCTGCTTAGATCCAGAGGGCATTCTCCATCTGAAGCATTTAATGAAACTGTAGAAGAAGCAACTGAGTCATTATATCCACTTGTTGCAGAAAATGGAATGGATTGGATGTATGCCAATTGTTCTACAACTGCACAAAGAGGAGCTTTGGATTGGTGGAAGAAGTTTAGGGATGCAGTCAAACCAGTTTTTGAAGAATTATATGACAGTGTTGAATCAGGTCATGAAGCTAAACTTAGTATTGATAGCAATAGTCAAAAAGACTATCGAGTCAAACTAGAAGCTGAACTTCAAGAGTTAAAAGATTCGGAAATGTGGAAGGCAGGTGCGATGGTGCGAAAGCTTAGGCCAAAAAATGATTAGTTCTGCTACAGGTTCAACACTGATACCATTGCATAAAATCCAAGCTGCTGCAGAGAGAGTTAAGGGTATTGTTTCTGAAACTTCATTGCAACTTAACAAAGGCCTCTCTGCAAAGTATGATTGCCAAATTTACATCAAACGTGAAGATTTGCAACAAGTAAGATCCTTTAAGATTCGCGGTGCATATAATAAGATGGTGGGATTGGATGGTTCAATTTTAAGTAAAGGTATCATTTGCGCAAGCGCTGGCAATCACGCACAAGGTGTTGCTTTTGCATGCAATAAATTAAAAGTCAAGGGGACAATCATTATGCCAAACCCAACCCCAAGCCAAAAGATTAGGAAGGTCAAACAATTTGGGGAGGATTGGATAAATATCATCTTACATGGTGACACCTTTGATGATGCACAAGAAATGGCTTTTGCGGAAGCTAAAAAATCAGGAAAAGAATTTATTCACCCTTTTGACGATGAAGAAGTAGCTGCTGGACAAGGAACAGTGGCATTGGAAATGTTGGATCAACTTGACAAACCTCTTGATTATTTATTGGTAGCAGTTGGAGGAGGAGGACTTATCGCAGGTGTTGCTTCATGTTTTCACGAACTAAGTCCAAAAACCAAAATTATTGCTATCGAAGCAAAGGGCGCTGCAAAGTTACATCAGTCACTACAGGAAAATAAGAATATTTGCTTGCCAGAGATCGACAACTTTGCAGATGGCATTGCTGTAAAACAAATGGGAAATAGAAATTTTCAAATATGTCAGGAAGTAGTGGATAAAACTATTCAAGTTCCTGAAGGAAAGATTGCCTCAGCTATATTAGAATTATACAATGAGGAGGCCATTGTTGTGGAGCCAGCCGGTGCTGTTTCTGTAGCAGCCTTGGATTCTATTAAAAAACAAATTGTCGGCAAGCGGGTCGGACTAATCATTTGTGGTGGAAATAATGATATCAATCGAACACAGGAAATTCAAGAAAGATCCATGCTTTTTGAAGGGCTAAAACATTACTTTATTATAAAATTTCCTCAACGAGCTGGTGCTCTTAGGGATTTTTTGAAACTCCTGGGACCAAACGATGATATCACTCATTTTCAATACACCAAGAAGAATAATAGAGAAAATGGACCCGCACTTGTAGGGATTGAATTGACAAATGTGAAAGATTTTGATCTACTTGTGCAAAAGATGACGAAGGAAAGTATTAATTTTCGGCACTTGAATGATGATTCTACATTGTTTGAAACAATGGTGTAGATCAATTCCAAAATGGAAGGGGGCTCAGGACAACCTGTACTCCTTTCCTCTTAGAATACTTCGTTCAACAAAAAACCAATGAAAAAGGAGGACTTAATCTTTAAGCCCTCCTTATCTTTTTACTCTGAGTTTATTTTTTAACAACCTCTTTTTTCGATTGGTTTACAAGTGACAAGGTCACCGCCTTTAATCTCAAGAATTTTATGTTCTGTTCGAAAGTTATTGCTTTGATCATTGTAGCTAGCAGCTTTTAAAGTAACCTTTACTTTTTTCAATTCTCCATTTCTAATTAAGGTCAATTTCACTTTATCACCAGGATTCATACTCGACAATGCTTCAATTAATTCATCAGCAGATTGAACTTTGGTCTTGTTAACTTTAGTAATAATATCATTTTCTTTTACCCCTGCAGATTTTGCAGAACTACCATCGACAAGGTCGATAACTTTAGCACCATTGTCATCATCATCTATCATTACTCCGAGTTGAGCCTTATTGGGATTGCCTGTATGAACTTTCTTTTTTTCAATTTTAATTTCTTTCTGCTTTTCATCTTTCATTTCAATTCTGACCTTTCCCTTGTCAGGCATAGAATTCAAATCAATATCATGTTCTATTAAAAGATCTCTAAGTTCAGCTGGAATTTGTTCAGAATCATCCAGTTCATAAACCGTTTCGGATTCCTCTCCATTCTTCACTTTCTTAATCTTAATCACTTTCTTGCCTTCTGTTACTTGGACATCAATATCTTCTTCGATCATCATTACTTTATTAGTACTTCCCTCTTCTAGTTCAATATTATTTTCTTCCAACATTTCTTTTACTTCAGTTGGCATTTCACCTTCTCCTTCTATGATCTTTTTGTTTCCATCATCGTCTATTTCGATTACCTTGTATTTACTCTTGGTTTCTTCACTGGAGTCATTAATTAATTCATCAATATCTACTCCTTTTTCTTCTAACATTTTTCTAATGTCAGCTGGAAGTTCTTTACCATCGGAATCAATAAAAATCATTTTTTGACCTTCCTTTATTTCCGTTTTTTCTCCATCATCACTAATCCAAACATTTACTTGATTATGATCGTTGTTTTCGGCTTTTACCTCAACAGTCATTTCATGTTCCCCTTTTGCATTCTTTGACTCTGTGATTTTTATATTTTGTTCTTTTATATATTTCTCTGCATCTTCTCCTTTGATGATCACTTTTTCTTCGCTTTCGACTCCATTCTCGTCAACAATTTTCTTAATAATTACAACTTCTGTTTCCTTTTCCGCTTGAGCAAATATATTGGAACTAAGGAAAAATGCAGCGACCAAAGAAAGGAAGGCTATTTTTTGAATATTTTTCATAACTAGATAATTTATTAATGAACAAATTTAAGGCTAAAAAATAAAATAGGTCAAGGATCCAGACAGCACCTGATTAAATGTTGTACTCTTTTCCAAATTTACTTCTTGCCAAGTATTCGATATATAAATTCCACCAGACCACCTAATCTGAGGACTGATATAATAATTAATGCCAAGATCTAAAGCAATATTGCTTCTTTTAAAAATTAATTCATCGCTAAAATTAGAATAGAGGATAGTTCCAGATGCTTTTGTTCTTAGATTAGGTAACCAACTCACTGTCATTTGGCTCACACTTTCAAAATTATTGGGTAACTCAGAATTAATTTTGGAGGAATATTTTGTCTCAGAACTAAAATCTAATTGCCAATCCTCAGATATTGGGTGGTAATACTCAAACTCAATGAAGGGCTCTAAAGAAAATGTATTGGTAATAAAAGGATCTTGGCCACTATTTCCTATGATCATTCGGTTGATTGAAGGAGCCACCCCAGCGCCTATTGAAAATCCAGAAAGTCTCTGAATAAATCTTTCATAACGATAACTATCATGAACAACTGACGCAGTTAGAGGAGTCAATGGAACAATATGGTTATTATTAAGATAATCAAGTAGTTTCGTTCTATTTTCAATTAATCTAAGTCTGTTGTCTAAGCCTCTGGTATTTCTTAATGTACTCGTTAAATCTGATACCTCTTTGAGTTTTGATCGATCTGAATAAACCCCATGACACTCCAAATCATTAAACATTGACATGGCCAACCAAGCATCATCAACCCTGTAGTATCTGCCAAAACCAATAGAAATAGGCAAAGTGAAATCCTGATTATAATCATTTTCATTCTCTTCTAATCTATAAAATCTATTATCCGAAAGAAGATCAAATCCAGCTTTTAAGTATGCCTGACCGCTAAAATAGAACTTCTCAAATCCCGATGCATTTAGATCCAAATCGAAGTAATTATCATTTGGATTTTTTACTTCATTTTTTTTATCGGAAACAAAATCTGAACTAAACCAGAAAGTAACTGAACCATCCGATCTATCCTTTTGAGTAAATCTATTGAAAGAACTATAGACTGAGCCAATAATTCTGTCTCTATCAAGGTTATCAGATCGAACTATGGATTCTCTAAAACTTGGATAGATCGCTAATGATTGGTAAATGAAATTGGGTGGAATATATTCCTTAAGAAAATGGGTGGTTATGTATTGTGTGGAATCCAACTGAGAATTCCCATATTGGGAGAATCCGAAAATAAAAAGCGAAATCATCCAATAAATTCTATAATTCATATCGTTATTATAAGTATTCTATAATGAGAATAATATTTCCTATCCAATAGTCCAAGATAATAGGCAATCGGTATAAATGACTATTCACTTTATCAATATTATGTGAATATTTATCACTTATTCAACAAAAATGGACACTTTAAAAGCTTTAACATTACTTTATTACTAATATCAGTAACTTTGCGCGCCTTTAGGCATCTAAACAATTAAACAAACATATATTTATTATGAAGAAATTATCCATTTTTCATGTTTTGGGATTAGCATTTTTAGCGCTGACATTCAATGCATGTATCGAAGACCCAGGAACAGGAGGCGGAACTGGGGGTGGTGGACTTCTTACAACTCCACCTGACCTAGCTATTGTGGATGAAGCAGGTTTTATCGCATTTGACGAAACAGTATCTCCAAATAGTGATTTTAATGTAAAAATAACAGCTACAAGAGGCGATTCACCTCTTAATGCTTTCTATCTACAAGAAGATGGTCTTGATGTTCCATCAGAAAGATTCTTGGTAAACGGAGATATCTCTGGTGCAAACCCTAAGTTGGTTGTTGGAGGAGACAAAGAGGGTTTTACTTGGGAGTTGACAATTAGAAGTCATGATACTGGAACAAGAAATTACAGATTTATCATAGAAGATGAGGCGGGAGAAACACACAGCCAGAGTCTAAATATTTCAACAGATGGAGGAACGCCACCACTTGTTGAGATTGGAGGATCAGGAATGCTTGATGTAGACCCAGGAGGGTTGTTTATTATTCCTGTTACGGTAGGACAAGGAACTTTTCCATTGGCTTCAATTTCAGTTTTTGAAAATGGTGTTTTAATAGCAGAATATGACACTAGATTATTCTATGATGACCTATCTAATCCTTTCTCAAGTAACCCATATCCAATTCCAGCAGAAGATCAGGTAGGTTTTGTTAGAGATATCTACGTAAGAGCTGGAAGCGAGGCAGGAACAAGTACTTATACTGTACAAATTGCTGATGATGCAGGAAATGTTCAAGAAGGTAGTATGGAAGTAACCACTGGAATTTCAGGGACAGCTACTACAATGCTTCAAGGAGTATTGTTCAACGCAGCGGGACCAGCGGGAACTGGTGGATTAGATCTTGACACTGGAAATAGTACTGGATCTGCTGATTCAGCTGCTGAAATCAAAGATGAAGGTATTGATTTAAGTCAAGCTAACAATGTAAATTGGATTAAGAGAATATCTGGTGCCAATGGAACTGACTTAAGGTTTTTATCAGCTGGGAATAATGGGCTTTCAGAAAACTTCACTTTTGAGTCAGTTGAAGTAAAAGAACAATTGCCAGAAATATTTACAAATGGTATTCAGTTTACCGAAGTAAATAGTGATAATGAATTTGTTAGCTGGATCGTTGAAGTTGGTGATCATTTTATCGCTGAAAACAATGGTACTTATTACCTTATGGTTGTCAGAGAAGTAAATGAAACACCTGATAACAATGGTGACAACTATGTGCTAGACA
>JAHDIE010000003.1:185762-189748 GCA_020630955.1 Saprospiraceae bacterium | reverse complement strand
TTCGGAAGAATTGACCAATTTCATTCTTGATATACAAGCGAATCCTGCATACCATACTTACAATCAACAAAAAATTGAAAAATACCATCGTAAACACTTAGCTAAAGAACTTTTGAATTTAATGCAGGATTTGGTAAACAAAAACAAGTAGCTAAACTCTAATATTTATTAATGAAATATTTCACTGATTAATTCAGGTAATATATTAAAACTTTTACAACTTTGTTATCACTTATGCCATAGCTTTGTAAATGCAACTATTTGGCATTTTAATAAACTGTATCATAATGTTTTAACTTAGTACGATAAATAATCAGCAAAAATGCTTGAGAAATTACTTTCTGGAGAAAAAAAATTAGCAGTTATCGGTATGGGGTATGTAGGGCTACCTATAGCTCTAGAATTTGCAAAAGATATAAATGTAGTAGGCTTTGACATCAATGAAACGTTGATTAATAATCTGCGACTAGGTGTTGACACAAAAAATGAATCTAGCAAAACTGACTTTATTAATAAAAAAATCCAATTTACAAATGAGGAGACAGATCTAAAAAATATCGGTGTTTTTATAGTTACTGTTCCTACCCCAGTGACAAATTTAAAATCACCTGATTTAAGACCATTAAAACTTGCTTCTAAGACCATTGGGGAAAGACTCGAAAAGAATTCAATCATTATTTATGAGTCAACTGTTTACCCTGGATGTACTGAAGAAGATTGCCTTCCAATCTTAATGGAAAATACTGAATTAGAATATTTGCAAGATTTCAATATTGCTTATTCACCCGAGAGAATAAATCCAGGAGACAAAATTCACACGTTAACAAACACCATTAAAGTTGTATCAGCGGATACTCCTTCTTGTTTGAAAAAAGTTTCAGATCTATACAAACATATTATTAAAGCTGGTGTACATGAGGCTGCGAATATAAAAGTCGCAGAAGCCTCTAAGATTATTGAAAACACTCAAAGAGACCTCAATATTGCTTTAATGAATGAACTCTCGATTATTTTCGATTTATTGAATATAAACACAAATGACGTTATTGAAGCAGCAAGTACAAAATGGAATTTTTTAAAATTTTACCCTGGACTTGTTGGTGGACATTGTATTGGTGTCGACCCCTACTATTTAACTTACAAAGCGGAGACTTTAGGCTACAAACCAGAGATAATTCTTGCAGGCAGAAAAGTAAATGACAATTTATCCAAACATATTGTAAAAAGAATTCTCAATCACTTCAAGAATGAAAATAAAACAATAGGAAAAACAAAAATACTTATTCTAGGTGTAACATTTAAAGAGAATGTTTCTGATATAAGAAACTCAAAAGTCATTGAGGTTATTCATGAATTAAAAAATTATAATATTCAAGTAGAAATATATGATCCATTAGTGGATGTAACACAACTTTCCGATACATACAACTTATCTACCATCAATTCGATTAACAAAAATTATGATGCTATCATTGCAGCTGTTAAGCATGATGAGTTTTTAAGTTTTACAAATGAATACTTCTTAACCATTTCAAACCCCAAAGCTATTTTAATTGATATTAAGTCTATTTATTTAGGGTTTGAAGGAATGACATATTGGTCGCTTTAAAGTATGAGACATTTAGCCATAATACCTGCATTTAATGAGGAAAAAAATATAGGCAAGACAATAGAATCCATTGCTTCTCAAACTCAGCCTCTAACTCGTTTAATAATTGTCAATGATGGTTCTACCGATAACACAGGTCAATTGTTAGAAAATTATGCTAAAAAATATAGTTGGATAAAAATTGTCCACAATAAAAACAAAGACCCTAGATCGACTGGGGCAAAAATTGTTCAAGCCTTTAATTTGGGAGTAGATTCAGAGAATATTGAGAACTATGATATTATTAGTAAATTTGATGCAGATCTTGAATTCCCAAAAAATTATTTTCAAAAAATTATTTCTGTTTTTTCTGCTGATTCTGCACTTGGTTTATCAGGGGGAACTTGTATTATAATGAACAATAATGATTGGAAAGAAGAAGTTATCTCAAAAAATGATCATATTCGAGGTGCTTTAAAGTCATATAAGGTTAAAGCATTTTTACAAATGAATGGATTAAGGGAATTTATGGGCTGGGATTCAGCAGATGAATTTTTGTTAAGATATTATGGGTGGAAGATTAAAAGAATTGATTCATTACAGGTGAAACATTTTAGACATACCAATCATCTAAACGGCTGGGTAAAAACATCTAAATTAAACGCCAAGGTGTTCCACAACTTAGGCTATGGTTTACTGATTGGTAGTATATCATCTATTAAAAGAGGCCTTGTTTACTCACCATATATTATTAGTGGTCTAGTAACTTGGTTTTTTTTCATTTTACAATACGGAAATATGGTTGATAAAAAACTTGACCCTCAAGTAATAAAATTTATTAGACGCTATAGGTTAAGCTCAATATTTAAAAAATATGTATGAAAACTCTTACCCGAAACAGAGGTTTGATTTAACAATTAAATTTCTAAAAAAACATCTAAATACAAATTCTACTGTTTTGGACTTAGGTGTTGAAAACCCTTTGTCCAAGCTTATGCAACAATGTGGTTATAATATTATAAACACAAACGGAGAAGACTTGGATGTAGATTATCAATTTTTAAAAAACATGGAAAGTATTGATGCTATAACGGGGTTCGAAATCTTAGAACACTTATTATCTCCTTTTCCTTTATTAAAATCGCTACCAACCAATAAAATATTTATAACTGTACCCCTGAGATTATGGTTTGCTCCAGCATATCGAAGTTCAACAGACGAATGGGATAGACATTATCATGAATTTGAAGACTGGCAACTTGATTGGCTATTAGATAAATCAGGATGGAAAATAATTGATAGAGAAAAATGGATAATTAAAAATAAAAAAATTGGCCTTCGCCCTTTTTTAAGAAATCGCACTCCAAGATACTATGCCATAGCTGCCGTTAGAAAATGAGAGTTTTTATACTTTGCACCGGAAGATCTGGATCTAAGTCCTTCATCAAAGCTTGTTCTCATATAAGTAATTTTACTTCAGCACATGAAAGTTTATCAAAAACATTAGGAGATTCCAGGTTCGAATATCCAGACAATCACATCGAAGCTGACAATAGACTTTCTTGGTTTTTAGGAACGCTTGACAAAAAATTTTCAAACCATGCTTTCTATGTTCATTTAATTCGTGATAAAGAAAGTACTGTTAATAGTTTTACAAAAAGATGGAATAACCAAGGAAGTATTATAAAATCATTCGCAGAAGGGATTTTAATGCAAGGACATAAATCCTTGAATCATGACCAACGCAATACAATATTTGAATCTTACTATGATACAGTTAATGATAATATCAAGGCATTTCTAAAAGATAAAGACAAGAGACTTACAATTAATTTAGAAAACATTTCAAATGATTTCAGCATTTTTTATAACGCGATCGGAGCCAAAGGAAGTCTAGAAAATGCGCTTGATACTTTTAAAAAGCCAACAAATACCTCTTCTGACTCCCAGCCAAGTTTCTTTAATAGGGTTAAAAATTTTATATTTTCTTGATTTATTTTAATACTTCTTAGAAATTCAAAACTTAAACTTAAATTTCTAAATTAAAGGTATTAATCGCAAATGGATTCATTATTGTTGAGAACATTTAAAAAGGTGTAACTTTCAAAAGTACAGATGAAAAATATAGAGTTTGGTGATAAAGAATGATGGCACATTGCCATCACTAAATATTATTTGTCCAAAAAATATGATTTCTTTTTATCTTATTAACAAAATTGAACCTGTCAAAAACTCAATAGTATTATCCTGTTTCAACACTTTAAAAAAATAGGTATAAACTCCAGAAAGTATCTCTATTCCATCTTGTGTTCCATTCCACCCAATATTCTCTTTACTATTGATATAGTAATTATTCAATCTAAATACTTTATTACCCCACCTATCAAAAATGCAACTT
>JAHDIE010000003.1:98335-185662 GCA_020630955.1 Saprospiraceae bacterium | reverse complement strand
AATCTATACTAAAAATTGCACAAACAGCATCTATGTCAGCACCAGGCAAATTACTTCCACAGCCATTATCCTCGATGTCAACCAACATTACTGCTTCAAAAAATAATTGCATAGGATCAAATCCGGGAATGAAAGCATCAATATCTAATGAACTTAAAGCTCCCCCTAAATCTGAAATAAAATAATATCCATCTTGATCAAGATCTAAAAGCCCAGAGTTAGCTAAAATATTTTCTGTATTAATATCCATTGGCTTAAGGTAAACGCTCAGTGGTTCGACGGATGGACCAACTTCAAAAACAAAAAGATCTTTTTGACTATCACCAGAATTTGTTAAAACATTGTTGGTAAAACCAAGTTTGATATATCCACCATCACCCAGAAATACAAACTCTGGTTCATCGCCATCAAACCCGCAAAAATCACTTAAACCAATAGCTCCTTCAGGATAGCTGTCTGAAAAGTCGCAACCAGAATTATATTCAATGACTTTATCGACGAATCCTAAACCTGAACCTCAAATACTACATCCGTCATTTGGTAGATTTATACAGTCGAAATCAAGACAATCAACCTTTCCATCATTATCATTGTCTATTCCATCAGAACATAAGATTGCAGAATTCTCCTGAGAAAATGTACAAAGCGAAAAAAACACAAACAAAACCGAAATACATTTCATATTTATGGTTTATTCACTACAACATACCCCCAATACCCTAATATCGCAATAATCAACAAGGAACAAATCAAGGCAATTACCCCTCCAGTTTTATAAGACTTCGGTGCAAATTCAAACACAATTTCATGCTGACCTGAAGGTATCTTCATTGCCCTCAAAATGTAATTTGCTCTTATATGATCTACTGGATTTCCATCGATATACGCATTCCAGCCTTTATTTGGACCATACCATACTTCAGAGAAAACTGCAAATTGATCAGAGCTAGAATTTGATGTATAAACTAATTTATTTGGTGCATAACTTGTCAACTTAATGCTTCCATTTTTGTCTGGATCAAAGGCAGAGACATAATCTGCAAATTCTTGATGAACAATAGCGATGCCTTGAACATTTAATCCTTCTATTGCATCTATTTCCTCATTGGCACTATTAACCATTTCAATTTTATCAACGAACCAAGCATTACCTGCCGCCCCAGGATTTGGCTGCACTCCCAATTGCCCTTCTTGGTTCTTACCAATGATGTATTTTGTATTCAGCATATCAAATGCTTCTTGGGTACTTGCTCCAAGATGCCTAGTGATCATATCATCATACCGCTGAAGTTTTGCTGCATGCATTCCTCCTATAGAATTGTGATGATAACTCGCTCGCGATGAACTCCATGGATTTGGTGTCGAAACATCAAAAACACGATAATGAAGGTCAGGATCTTTCAAGATGGTCTCATCGACCTTTCGAAGTTCAAAGTTTTTATTGAACGATCTATCAGTAATAAAGTCATCATTGTTGACATAATTTTTATCAACTAAGAATAAGTCTCCCAAACCGAGAACCGCAATAATTATCATAGCAATTGGGGCCTTGATAAATCCTCTCACATAAGCAAAACAACCTAGGGCAGCCAAAGCAATCAATGCAAAGGTCCTATAAGCACTTCCTTGCATCATAGAAATTCGAGTATCTTCAATGGCACTAGCTTTAATCCCTGCCTGAATAAATTGGGCATCATTTGCACTTTCAAAAGTCATGATAGAAGGACCTACAAATGCAAGCAACAAAGCACCGATTCCTAACACTCCTGCAGGAACTAAAAAACTTTTTAAATTAATAGCTGACTTATCAGTTTTAAAGAATTGATCCAATGCCAAAATTCCAATCATAGGAATGACAACCGCTGTAACTGACAAGATGCTATTAGGTGTTCGAAACTTATTGAAAAATGGAAAGTAATCGAAGAATATTCGATACAGGAATTCCAAATTATGCCCTAATGATAATAACATTGTTAATATCACACTAGCAAAACCCCACCATCTAAGTTTCGGCTCGAGATAACTAAAACTCAGAAGAAATAGAAAACAAATCACTGCACCAAAATAAATAGGCCCACTGGTAATACTTAAGTTTCCAAAATAAATAGGAACGGTCATTTTATCAACATTAACTCCTCTTTTTTTTAGTTCTTTTCCTAGAGGAGATTTGACACTCACATGCTCCCAACTACTTCCACCTACAGCCATCGGTATGTAACTAGGCCAAAGATCAGCCCAACCATTACTCCAAGCAGTAGCATACCCCCACTCAAGACCATCCACTTCACTACTTGATTTAGGAGTTCCTTCAGTTTCCAATATTGGCTTACCTCTCATAGTATCCTTAGAATATTCATAGGTAGGTAGTAATTTACCCGCCGAGGTACCAAATGCTATAAAAAGACCTACTATCAATAATCCACTCGCTTTTACAAATGATGGAAACGTTTTATTCTTAATGGCTTCAAAAAGCTTAATTAAAACATAAATACCAAGCATAATACCTAGATAATAGGTCATCTGTGGATGATTTGTGCCAAAACTAAAGGCCATTCCCAATGTGAAAACTGCTAAACCAGAAATCCACTTTTCTTTGTATGCCAACAATACTCCAGCAATGACCAGTGGACTTGACATTACTGTCAAAACTTTTGTATTATGTCCTGCTTCAAAGAGCACTACATTATTGGTAGTAAATGCAAATGCCAAGGCTCCAAAAATTCCTAACCATGGATTGACACCAAGCACTAGAGCCATCAAATAAAAACAAACAGATCCAAATATGAACATTCCTGCGGGTCGAGGAATCCATAAGGACATTGCTTTTCTAATCTTACTGGTAAGATTGTTCGTTTGCACAGACTTAATTTGATAAGCGGGCATGCCTCCAAATCCACTATTTGTCCATTGACTCCACTCCCCTGTTTTTTCATGATGTTCATTAATTTCCTGTGCCATTCCAAGAAAGAAAACAGTATCACCTTGATTAATTTTCTTACCAGAAAATTGCGGAGAGAAATATAGTGCAGAAATCCCAAGAAAAATAAAAAGGGCTACAACGTGGACTAAAATGGATTTAAATGAAATGTTTTTCATGTTTGGGTATTTCTATTTTCTAAGATTGGAGTTTTTCAATTTGTTGTTTTATTTGTGCTATCCGATCTTTTCCATCAGCTAGTTTTTTCCTCTCTAAAGCGACTACAGATTCAGGAGCATTGTTTACGAACCTTTCATTGCTTAGTTTCTTTTCAACCCCGGTCACAAATCCAATTTGATGTTTTAAGTCGCCTTGCAATTTTTCCAGCTCCTTTTCAACATCGATATTTTGTTCTACTGGAATATGAAAGGCACTCGCTCCTGAAATAAAACCTACAGAAGATTCTGGAGCAGCATCTACCAAATCATAAGTACCTACAAAAGCGATTTTTTGCAATATTTCCACCATCCCTTCTGAACTTGCTATTGTTTGTGTTTCATCTGATGAAATAGCTGCTATATTTAACACATCTCTTTTTTTCATTTTTTGTTTATTCCTCACATCCCTAACATTAGACGCTACATCCTTTAGTAGTTCAATCTGTGTTAGAAGATCATTATCAATTTCCCCAGAACTGGTCAATTCGGTAACAATACAATCTGCACCCTCTTCTCTTTCTTTTAACAAATGCCAAATCTCCTCTGTTATAAATGGCATAAATGGATGCAGCATTGAACATAGAGTACTAAAGAATTCTACTGTTTGATCGTATGTTTCTTTATCAATCGGTTTCTGATATTCTGGTTTAATCATTTCAAGGTACCAAGAACAGAAATCCGTCCAAATAAATTGGTACAAACTAATCAACGCCTCGCTTAGTCTGTATTGAGAAAAATCTCTCTCCACCTCTTGCTGAACTTTCTTTTGCAATGAAGTAAACCATTCAATAGCCTTTTTATTGCTAGCAGGCATATTAAGGGTATCATCAATCTCAAAGCCTTTGATAAGTTTTAATGCATTCCACATTTTGTTACAAAAGTTTTTCCCTTGAAGGCACAATTTTTCATCAAATAAAAGATCTCCTCCTGCTGGACTAGAACTTAACATTCCAAACCTAACACCATCGGCGCCAAAATCTTCGATAAGCTTTAATGCGTCAGGTGAATTCCCTAGAGATTTGCTCATTTTTCTCCTCTTCTGATCCCTAACCATACCAGTAAAGTAGACATGATCAAAAGGTCTTTCACTCTTCCATTCGCTTCCAGCCATCACCATTCTAGCAACCCAAAGAAAGATAATGTCCCAACCGGTCACCAATACATTTGTTGGGTAATAATATGCTAATTCTTTAGGATCATCAAATCCATTAAAAACAGTAATTGGCCACAACCAAGATGAAAACCAGGTATCCAAAACATCTTCTTCTTGGCTTAAGTCTTCAATGGTTAAAGCAGGATTATTAAATTGTTTTTGAGCTTTGGCAAGGGCTTCCTCAGCAGTTTCAGCAACAAACATATTTTCAGCATAATACCATACAGGGATGCGGTGTCCCCACCAAAGTTGTCTAGAAATACACCAATCACGAATATTTTCCATCCAGTGTCGATAGGTATTCTTAAATTTCTTTGGAAAAAATTCAACATCGTCTTCCATCACCATAGCAAGTGCAGGTTTTGCCAATTTTTCCATATTGACATACCACTGTAGTGAAAGCATAGGTTCGACAACTGTATTCGTCCTCTCAGAACGTCCAATACTAGACGTGTAATCTTCGATGCCGACCAAATTACCAGATTCTTCCAAATCCTTTGTTACCAATTTTCTAGCTTTAAATCTATCAAGGCCAATATGAATCTGAGCTTTCTCATTTAATGTTCCATCCTCATTAATTGTTGCAATTACTTGCAGATCATGTCTCTTTCCTATTTCATAATCATTAGGATCATGAGCTGGAGTTACCTTCAAAGCCCCCGTCCCAAATTCAACATCTACATAATCATCAAAAATGATTGGAACCGATCTGTTAATTAATGGAACAATAGCTCTTTTACCCTTGAGATGAGTATACCTTTCGTCTTTGGGATTAACAGCTATTGCGGTGTCACCCATGATTGTTTCAGGTCGCTTGGTGGCCACAGTCAAATAATCATTGCTACCTTCAATCTGATATCTTACATGATAAAGCTTTGAATTTTCATCGCTATACAGAACCTCCTCATTGGATAAAACCGTTTTGGCTTCGCAATCCCAATTAACCATTCGGTAATCGCGATACAAAGTTCCTTTATTGTAAAGGTCTACAAATACCTTATATACTCCTTTAGAACGCACCTCATCCATCGTAAAAGCTGTACGCTCCCAGTCAGCACTTGCTCCCAGTTTCCTTAACTGCTTGAGTATAATTCCTCCATACTTATCTGTCCAATCCCAAGCATGCTTGAGGAATTCCTCTCTACTTAGGTCTGATTTCTTAATTCCTTGCTCTCGGAGCATTTTTACTACTTTCGCCTCAGTGGCAATGGAAGCATGGTCAGTTCCCGGAACCCAACATGCATTTTTGCCATCAAGTCTAGCCTTCCGAATCAATATATCTTGAATGGTATTGTTTAGCATATGGCCCATGTGAAGGACTCCAGTAACATTAGGAGGTGGAATTACTATGCTGTAAGATTCTCTTTCATCCGGTTCAGAATGAAAATACCCTTTGTCTTCCCAGTAGCTATACCACTTTTCTTCTACTTCTTTGGGATTATAGGTTGTGGACAATTCCATAAAAATATCTTAAATTGATAATGTTATTAATAAATCAAAGTAGACACACACCAAATCTAGAATAGCCTGCATCTAATTACAAAACACTGATTATTGGAAAAAATTACCCTCATATCAGCATGTAAAAATAACGAACGCCAAGCGCAAAAAGAATTATATGACAATTACTGTTCATATATTCTTGGGATTTGCATGCGATACTTAAAAAAAAGGGATGAAGCAGAAGATGCTATGATACAGAGTTTTTTCAGAATCATGAACAATATTAATAGCTATTCCGGTAAAGGTAGTTTTGAAGGATGGATGAGAAGAATTGCGATTAATGAATGCCTCATGGCAATTAGGAAGAAAAAAATGCTGTTGATAGACATTGACAATGCCAAACAACTAGAGTACAATGATCTCTCAATCGAACAAGTTCTTGAATATCAAGAACTTCTGGAAGTTCTTGATGAATTGCCAATTGGATATCGAACGGTATTTAATCTATATGTCATAGAAGGATACAAACATAGAGAAATTGCAGAAAAACTAGAAATCAGCATAAACACCAGCAAATCTCAGCTGATATTGGCGAGAAAGAGATTGGCTGAAATTATTATTAAAAAAAAACAATGTATCCAATATAGATCATGACACAAAAGAATAATCGCTTCAGATATGAGGCAGAAAATCTAAGAGCTAAACCAAACAAATCAAGTTGGAATAGACTTGAAACTATGCTGGATAACCAAAACTTATCAAAGGAAAACAAATCCTATAAAAAATGGATTCGATGGACTAGCGGAACAGCTGCATTGATCCTTATATCCGCTGTTGCCACCTTCTTTTTTTATTCGAATAAAAACATTGAACAAAATACACAATTGGCTTACACTATAGAAACAATCGAAGATTTCGAATCTGTTAATCACGAACTTTATAACATCCACAAACTGTCACAACTAAACGACCCAAGCCTTTGGAAAAATATAATCGAGGGTGGCCCAAAACTTAGAGTTAAAAGCGATAATTGAAATAATTGAAATAGGATTTTAAGATGAGAGAATCCAGATTATGGACTTTTCTTACTTCCGCAAATATGATTCAACGATTTAAACGATTCAGTTCTGGTTTATTTCCTCACTATTACCAAGCCTATATTTGGTCAACCTATTACGGTAAGGATAAACCTTTTAAAGATGACATCTCCTCCAAAATCTAACATTACTCCTCTGACATCCATAATCTGACACCAAATGGCTTACTTCTCCACCACTAATTTTTTAACATCGACAGCAAGGCCACCAAAAATTCCTAACGCTCCTTCAAGATTGTGGCTCACTCTGGTATAGGATGCAAATGGACCTTGATTGTTTAAATTAAATTCGTAGGTGTACCAAAATTCGTAATGTGCAGCATCAATAGTACAGAACTTGACCGTAGTACTATCTCCAACTTTAAAAAAACCAAAGGTAGAAGGATCAGCCTCAGTTCCTCTAATTGCTCCCTTGCTTAAGGGAAAATCAAAATCTTGACCATCGAAGAACACATCATCTGTGATTGACCCAAATGGTGAAGTTGTTAGTCGTCCCATACCATCATCGGTAAAGTAACGATAATAATTAGGACCAATAGGGTCCTGTATATTCAACCAAAGTTGAGCTAAGCTATCTATTGGAGTTCCAGGGACTTCAGTAAACCAAATGGAATCAATTGGAACCAATGAAGGAATACTGGTATTTGCAGTAATTTCATCATCCCCAACCCTTATTCGGAGATCATATGTTCTACCAATCTCCCTTTGCAGTTGATCAAATACATCGAGATATAGGCAATAATCAAAATTCAGACTATCAGTATTTAAACCTAATTGTGCACCTATTTCTTCTTGAAATTGTTCAGGCAAATCACTAAGACAAAGTTCTGTCAATCGAACAGTTTGATCTCCATCTGAAATATCAACTTCTGCATTCTTGACATACAAATTTGACAAAGCATCAGCACTGATCTCATTAAGAAAAGGAATTGATTCACTTATCAACACATAGGCTGGCATACTCCCTTCCCCTGCCTCGACAAATCCTTCAACTACATAATCTGGTTCATCCGAATAGCTTTCAGGAATATAACTCTCTTGACACCCTTGAAACAAAATCATACTCAAACTCAAAAAAATTATAACTCTCTTCATTTTTTATTGTTTTGGTTCCATTTAAAATTGTAACTGATCGAAGGAATTACCGGAAATATTGTCACTTTGAAAGCTTCAAGTTTAGTTGTCCCTGTTTCACGATTACTAACAGCATCATAATAAATGAAATAAGGATTCTTACGATTATAGATATTATAAAAGGAAAGATTCCAAGATGACTTGTACCTTTTCTCATCCTTTGCTTTTGGTGTATAAGTCAAAGACAAATCCAAACGATGATAATCTTCTAATTGTGCCGAATTTCTAGGACCAAACTCTGGAGCAATGTTACCCTCTAAAAAATAAAAACTTTTATAAGGCGTAAACCACCTACCAGAACCATAGATAAAAGCAGCACCAAGTTCCCACTTCTTATTGATTTCATAGTTGGCAACAATGGAAAGATCGTGCATTCTATCATAAACAGCTGGATACCATCTACCGCCTTCTATATCTTCAAAAGATCGTTCTGTTCGAGCCAAGGTATAACCTACCCAACCTGACAATTTTCCTCGATTCTTTCTCAAAAAAAACTCTGTTCCATATGCCCTTCCTTTCCCAAAGACAAAAGCATCTTCAACTTCCACTCCAAAATCGTTGACATAATTGTCCGCATAATCGATTTGATTCTTCAAATCTTTGTAATAAAATTCAAGAGATGTTTCCCACATGGCATCGTCAAAATTTTTAAACCAACCTAAAGCATATTGTATTCCTGATTGTGGCCTAATCACTTCACTACTTGGCACCCAAATGTCGGTGGGAAGAGTACTTGACGAATTGGTTACCAAATGAACATATTGATTGGTAAATGTAACCGCAGCTTTCACAGACATATCTTGTGTCAAGGTATATTTTCCACTCAATCTAGGCTCCAAACCTGTGTAAATTTGAGCCGTTTCAAATCGCCCATATTTTTGTCCATCTACCTTTGAAGTATAAGGACCCAATTGATTAAAGATCGAAAACCTCAAACCGCCATTGATACTTAGTTGCTGATTAACTTTAATATCATCTTGAATATAAATACCAGTTTCTTGAGCATATTTTGGTTCGAAGTCAGAACTAAATTCTACCTCAGAGGTCATAGCACTTGCTGTATTGGGAGTTAATTTATGATATGTAGTATTAACACCATATTTCACACTGTGTACTGGATTCGGATAATAATCAAAATCTAACTTCAAATTGATATCTTCCACAGCACTTTTAACTTGAAAAACGAAATCCTCTTGACCTCCCTTAAAAGCAAACTGATAATCATTGTATATTAATGAGAGATTCATAAACAGTTTATCAGTAAACAAATGATTCCATCTTGCTGTGGCAGTCGTATTTCCGTAAGGAAGATCAAATGAAAAATCCCTTTCAGGTTGCCTAAAGTTTAATACATCCCTACCAAAATAACCACTTAAAAATATTTTATCTTTCTTGGATAATTTGAAGTTTATTTTGGTATTGAAATCATAGAAATAATAATTAGTTCCTTCAAAAGTACCTCCTTCTAAAAATGGCTGAGCAAGATCAAGTGCATAAGTTCTACGTCCAGAAACCAAGAATGATGATTTTTCTTTTTGGATTGGACCTTGAACTGTTAATCTAGATGAGATAATTCCAATTCCTCCTTCTGCTTGATAATAACGATTATTTCCATCTCTCATTTGGACATCTACTACAGAAGACAATCTGCCTCCATATCGAGCAGGCATTCCACCTTTTATTAAGGTTGTGTTTTTAATCGCATCAGCATTAAAAACCGAAAAGAACCCAAGTAAGTGTCCAGTGTTATACACAACAGCTTCATCAAGCAAAACCAAATTTTGATCCGGACCCCCACCCCTGACATAAAAACCAGATCCTCCTTCTCCAGATGATAAAACACCAGGCAATAATTGTAAGGTCTTTAGGATATCAACCTCTCCCAACAATGCTGGTAGTTTTTTTATATTTTCCATTGGCAATTCAACTTTCCCCATTTGAGTTGATTGCACATTTTGATCCTTCTCAGCCTCTTTTGCGCTTATCGTAATTTCTTCAATAACAACGCCTTGAGATAGTTCAATATCTAAAGTTTGATCTGCATTTAGATCCAAATCAATGTATTGATCATTATATCCAAGATAACTGATCAACAATTGATATTTACCTTGAGTAAGGCTCAAACTGTAAAAGCCATATGCATTGGTCGAGGTGCCTACTGATTGATTGACTACATTAAAGATATTTGCTCCAATAAGCGTTTCTCCTGTATCGGCATCTTTGATATAACCACTCAAGGTAAAAGTCTGACTGTTCCCAAGAAAAGGTAAAATTATAAGAAAGAAAAAACCTGTAATTTTTGAATACATAAAATTTAGAAACTACTTTTTAGTGACGTAAGAAAGTGTTCAACAAAATACTACCATGTAATTAATTAACGCCTCAAGACTTAATAGGTTTAGTCTTATATCCTTTATTTTTTAATATTTTCAAGATCCCTTTTTTTCCAGCTAGATGGCCTGCACCAACAGCATAAAAAGCTGACTTTTTTTGATTTTTAAATATATAATCAGCCATATCTTGATTCCGTTGGTAGATCATTATACCTTTGATATCTCCCATGGATTTTTTAGATATTTTGTAAAGTGAATATATATCTCCTTTGGCATAAAGATCAGCGAGAGCAGCTGTTTTCTTTTTGTATTTATTAGGATTTCGAACAAATTCCAAAAACTGTTTTCTTTGAAGATTAAGGGGGATGCTTTTCAAAACAGCAATATGTCCTTCGATGGTTTCAATTCCTTTTGTGGTCTTACCCAATTCTTGTGCAAATTTAAATAAGGTCATATCTAAATGCTCGGCTTGATCCTCTAACAGAAATTTCATTACCAGCTGATTAACAACAATCATAGGGAGTATCTCATTCATATGAATCAATGGTATCCCAAAACATTTTCTGATGATCTTATCCGCTTTTGCAAATTTTTTTTCTCCAAGCAATGACAAAAGACTGGTTCCTTCAGGTAATTTTTGAGCATCAAACATTAGCGAATTACTCAATGAATCAAAATGAATTTCCGTATAAAATTCTTCACACAAGCTTATGCAAGACTTGGCTTTTTCTGCGTAAGAAAAAGCACGATTATCCTGAACATGCATGGTCCCAAATAGAAATGAAATTGGATTGTCGTGTAGATGCAAACTCCACAGTGGAGTTAATTTCTTTTTATTCAAATATTAAGCTTCAGTTTGATAGTCAAAAGGTAATACTTTGGACTTTTTAGCCTGCGATAAAGTCATTAGAGTTTTAAGCCGTTCAACCTCCTCTATTTGAGACAATTGCTTAAATAAAAGTTGTTCGTAAGCTTGCATGTCTTTACATACTATTTTTAACAAAAAATCAGCGTCACCGGTAATGATATAACATTCCGTTATTTCATCAATAGAATTAACTTTAGCCAAAAAATTATCTAGAGCATTCTCTTTGTGCCATGCAATTGACACCAAAGCAAAGGTACGGACATTAAGACCAATTTTCTCTGCCGAAACTTTAGCATGATAACTTTGGATAATATTAATATTTTCTAGTTTCTTTACACGCTCTAAGGTTGGCGCGGGAGATAGTCCAATTTTTTTGGACAGATCAAGATTTGTTATTTTACTATTCTCCTGTAGAAGCTTCAATATCTTCAGATCAATCTTGTCTAGCTTATCGACCATTATTTTACTTTTTATTTTTTTTGATTCCGCAATTCTAAGAATTATATTTCACATTTTCGGGAAAATCTTAGGAATTATTTGCCATTTCTGGCATTTTGCAGTCAAAACTAACATATCTAAGTAGATACATATATTTATTATCTTAATGCTTTTAATTATAAAAACACCAACTTGGAATCATATAGCCTTTATGAAGTAAATGAATATATCAAAAGAGTTATTGCTTTAAATTTTGAAGATTCGATTTGGATAGAATGCGAGATAAATCAAATCAATGAAAAAAGAGGTAATTACTACTTGCAACTCATTGAAAAAGAAGAAGGTAAAGAAGAAATTAAAGCGCAAGCTTCGGCTGCTATTTGGTACAGGAGCGCACTATTTATCAAGAAAAAACTAGGCAAATTGTTTGATAGCATCCTTCAATCAGGGGTCTATGTAAAAATAAAATGCAATATTGGATTTAGTGAACGCTATGGCCTAAACTATGTCATTGAAGACATCGACGTCAATTTCACAATGGGACAGATGGAAATTCAGAGACAAAAGGTTATTGAGCGACTAAAAGAAGAAAAACTCCTCTACCTTAATCATCAAAAATCATTGCCTTCTGTATTACAAAGAATTGCTGTGGTCTCTTCAGAAAAAGCGGCTGGATTTGCCGATTTCATGGAACAATTAAACAATAATTCTTACGGTTATGCATTCGAAATTGCTCTTTTTGATTCTTCCATGCAGGGGACAAAAATGGAACCTGAAATTACCAACTCAATCAGAGAAATCAATGAAACCTATAACGAATATGATTGCGTAGTGGTCATAAGAGGAGGAGGCTCAAAACTTGATCTTTCAGGATTTGATAATTTTAATATAGCAGCCCATATCGCTAAATGCCAACTTCCAGTTATAACAGGAATTGGTCACGAAATAGATCAAACTGTTTCAGACCTTACAGCCAATTTGTCACTAAAGACACCAACAGCTGTAGCTGGATATTTGATTGAACAAAATCTACACTTTGAAACAACAGTAATCGAACTAACACAAAATATCAATGCTTACATCCAAGATATTTTTAACCGTGATAGTCAAATATTAGAATCTATTCATGAGAGGCTTTATTATAGCGTTCGTGATAGATTTTCTTCTGAAAAAATATCTTTGAAATCCATAAATAATATGCTAGAAAATGCAGCAAAGCAAAAATTTAGAATGCACAAAGCTAAATTTGAATTAGTAGAGGGAATCCTAAAGGCTGTTGAACCAAACAATATTCTTAAACGTGGATTTTCTTATATTACCAACTCGAAGAAAGAATATATAACGAGTAAAAAAAAGGCGGAGACAGAAAAAGAATTAATCATTCAATTTAAAGACGGAAACCTAAAAGTAAATAATAAAAATGCCTAAAATCACCTACGACAAAGCATTCGAAGAACTTAATAGAATTTTAGAAGATATCCAATCAGAAGACATTGGTATTGATGATATTGCCAAAAAGTCAAAAAGAGCAAAAGAATTATTAAAGTTCTGTAGAGAAAAACTAAGAACGATAGAAGATCAGGTTGCTGAAAATTTTGAAGAAGAATGAAATTTAACCTTTCCATTACTATCAAATCAAATATAAAAGATGTTATAGATGCTTATACTTTGGACAAACACAGATTGATTTGGGATAAAATGATCATCGATAAGGAATCCAAGATTGGAGAGCAACTCACTGAAGGCTCTCAAAATATTATCCATTTTAAAACCCCAAATGGACCTCAACAGCTATTAGAGACTATTCTTGAAAACAATCTCCCTCATTCTTTAAAGGGATTATACGAACATAGGCATATGGACAACACCCTACTTACCACATTTAATAAAATTGATAATACCCAAACTAAATTAACTTTGCAGGTCGACTACTTTCAAGTAAAAAGCTTTCTGCCCAAAATATTCATGAAACTTTTTCCTGGACAGTTTAAAAAACAAGTTGCAACTACATTAGAACAGCTAAAAGAATATTTAGAGCATTAGAATTACTTTTGTTATTGAGATTCTTTTAAGGATGAACATTCACCCAATAGCTTCAGCACGCATGGATTCAATAGAATCAAGGTCATTTGCCAAAGCTTCACCCAATCTTCGATGGCCATCACTTGTAATGATATAATCATCTTCAATACGGATACCACCAACCGTTCGGTAATCTTCCAGTGCTTTGTAATCAACAAAATTCAAATGCTGACCTTCAGATTTAAACTTATCTATCAATTCAGGAATCAAATAGATACCTGGCTCAATGGTAATCACAAAGCCCTCTTTAAGTTTTCTACCAAGTCGAAGAGAACGTAATCCAAATTGCATACTTTTCTCAATGGTGTTGTCATAGCCAACATGAACTTCTCCTAGGTTTTCCATATCGTGTACATCCAGACCCAACATATGACCCAAGCCATGAGGAAAAAACAATGCATGTGCTCCTGCAGCAACAGCTTCATCAGGATCACCTTTCATCAATCCAATTTCCTTGAGTCCTTCTACCATGGTTTTAGCTACAGCAAGATGAACATCTTTATAATACCTTTCTGGCTTGGTATGCTCTAATGCCGTTTGATATGACTTATAAACTATTCTATAAAGATTGGATTGCTTTTCAGTAAATTTTGCTCCTACAGGAAAACTTCTGGTCATATCTCCGCAATATCCACTTTCAAGTTCAATCCCTCCATCAAATAGAACCATATCACCTTCATTAATTTGATGACCATGATAGTGATTATGCAATGTTTGTCCATTTTTGGTTAAAATAGGAGGAAACGACCATTGCGCATTAGAATTCCATGCAAATGCGCTGGCAAGACCAACCAATTGATATTCCATCATACCAGGTTTGGCATTCCTCAGTACATACTCATGCATTTTTGCGGTCAAACTACAAGCTTGATCAAGTAATTGAATTTCTTCCTCAGTCTTGATATTTCTTTGCGCAATGACAGCATGAATTAGATCCAAAGAAGGTTCTACTTGGCTGATATCAAGCAAGCTTTTTAGTGCTATTTCATGTCTTGATCGGTAAGGAGGAAGGTATTTCACATCTCCACCCAACATTTCTCTAATTTTACTTGCTGGATGTAGGGTTTTGATTCCCACTTTCTCAGCTAATTCAGATAATTTAGGTTGATTTCCCATCCAAACAATGAGGTCTATAGATGCATCATCACCAAAGAGACTCACCTCACCGGTATCGCAATCTAAGATGGCATTTAGGTCCATCAAATTTATTCCAATATAATAGAGAAAGGTACTATCCTGCCTAAAGTGATATACATTATCCTTGAAGTTGATACTTGAATCCTGATTCCCAAGTAACAAAATTTTACCTTTACCTATTTTACTCATTAAAGTCTTCCGTCTCTCAGAGTAAGTTTCAACACTAAAAGGAATACTAACCTTTGCCATAAATTATATTTTACAACAAGATAATTATTATTAAACGATAATCTCTGTTCACTCTTCAGAATCAATATCAATCCGCCTGGTAAATTTTTAGAACACGTGCAGAAGGATCTATCACCTCACCACACCATTTAGGTAGCCATTGATATGGAGTTAAATGCAAATTATTTACTCCATAATGTTCAATAAAAAGCTTTTTATAAAAATAAGCTTCTTTCGTTGGAGGACCATCCAATAATTCTTTTTCCTTGGCTTCTAAGTACTCGCCATCACTTATTTTCTTATCGATATAGTCTCGAATAATTTCTGACCAAGAACGGTTCTTTTTACTAACAGAGTCAGAAAATCCATTTTTCCTTCGCCAAAGAACTTCTGCAGGCAACAAATGATCCTTTTCAAATGCCTTTCGAAGCAAGTATTTTTCAATTCTTTCTTCGCCGTCGAACATTCTTAATTTTGGATCAATACTCATATAATACTCGACAAATGCCTTGTCGGCAAATGGGACTCTTGCCTCAATCCCCGCCGAAGAAATCGAGCGATCTCCCCTTAGCATATCAAAAAAATGAATATCCCGAAGAAGCCTAATGCCCTCTTCTTGAAATGCCTCAGGATTTGGTGCCTGTTGAAAATAAAGATAACTCCCCATCTCATCGATGGTTTCTCCAGTAAATAAAACCTTAACATCAGAGTTTTCCTTCACCCAATTGCTTACCAATTGGTGGCCAACTGACGCTCTTATGGTTGTAACATCGTATGAACCTGTAATGTAAACAGTCTCTTCCAATCCTTCTAAAAACTCCTCCTCCGTCATAACAATCGAATGATGGGTAGTTCCTATATGCTCTGCTACAGCTTGGGCGGCTTCAATATCTGGAGACCCTTCCAGTCCAATTGAAAAGGTTTCCAATTCCTTAGGGTCTTTGAAATTTTTAGCAACAATTGCGGATACCAAACTTGAGTCCAAACCTCCAGACAAAAGGCAACCAATTTTTCGTTCTGAAAGCATTCTTTCTTTTACTGCTTTAGTAAGCAGAGTATTAATCCTTTTTGTATGAGTTTCTTCGGATTGATCAATGGTAGGTTTAAATTTAAATTTGTAATAATTTGTAAAGCCATAGGTATCACTATCCCAAAAATGTCTTGGAAGAAACTGCTTTACTTTGGTACAAAATGTAAGTGCTTTAGCTTCACTAGCAAAATACATTCCTCCATGATCGTCTTGACCATAATATAATCCCCGTACACCCAAATGATCTCGACAAACAAACAATTTATCTTTTGTTTCATCATACAAAATGAAGGCATATTCTGCCACCAATTCATTTAACATAGCTGGCATTCCCAACTTCTTGTAAAGGTGAATCAATATTTCACAATCACTATTGGTCAATAGGTTGATTTCATGCTTTTGCGCTAAGCCTTTGTAATTAAAAATTTCGGCATTGGCAATCAGCCAAATACCATCTATATAAAAGGGTTGATTACTTTCTGAATCTTGACCATTAATCATCAAACGGTGAAATCCAAAATGTAACCCATCTTTTATGGTAGTAAATTCACTATGGTCTGGGCCACGATGTTTGATGGTTTCAAAATGAGGAAAAAGCTCTTTTTTGGTCAAATTAGTTTTAAATGCTGCAAAAATCCCACACATAACTGTAATATTTTAAGTAAATTTGAATCAAAACTACATATTTTTAATTAATTAATCAATAATACTTAATTTTTTAAATGATCGACAACGTAGATATTAAGATTATTAACGCATTATTAGAAAATAGCCGAACAAGCACCACTAAAATTTCTCAGTCGCTTAAAATATCTAATGTTGCAACCCAGCAAAGGATTACTAAGCTTGAAAAAGCAGGTATCATTAAAGGTTATAGTGCGCTTATTGACTATTCTCTGATTGGGATGAAAACAGTTGCTTTTGTTGGTATTTTTTTAGAAAAAGCCAAAAATTATAAGGATGTCATTAATCAATTAAAAGAAGTTCCTCAAATTAGTCAGGCCCACTTTACAACTGGCAATTATTCCATCTTTGCTAAAATCACAGCAAAAGACAACGATGACTTAATGAATATTCTGAGCACCCGTATTCAAAATATAGATGGGATATCTCGTACTGAAACTTTCATTTCATTGCATGAAGGTATCAATCAGAATTTGCAGCTAGAAGAAGAATAGTAAATTCAGCCAGAAGGGTGACAACATAAGCTAAACAGAGTCCAAAAGTTGTAAGCTGCTTCTATGGTAGAATTTTATACCTATACATAGAGCGAATATGTAGTAAAATGTTATATTAGCAACAGGTTATTCTAATTGAATGCTCCCTTGCTCCTGACATTTATTCCTATCCTTAACTTGAAATATATTACAGGCTTAATCCTGATAATTTAGAGAAGAATAATTCTAAAATTTTTAAAGATGGACAAAAGACAAGATGATTACTTATCCTTAAAATCCTACGAAGGACACGACCGATCAAGCACCAATCCTGATTTTTCGACCTTTGAACATGAAGGAGAGTTTTATTTTGCTATGCTAAGCGACAATGATGAAGTAGTTTTAAGGTCGGAAGGTTATAGCTCATCTAACGGAAGGGACAATGGCATTGAATCTGTCATTAAAAATAGAATTATTGATGGTCGGTATTCCATAGAAGAATTTATGAACAAGTTTTTCGTAATACTAAAAGCAGGAAACCATCAAGAAATTGGAAGATCTGGAGCATATAATACCATGGCTGCAGCGCAGTCATTTATTGACGGTGGAACCCAATCAATTTCCTCTACATTAAAAGGAGGGGCTACAGCAATTACAGGTAAGATCATAAGTGTAAACAGAGTTGAAAAAGGTGAGGTTAGTAGAACTAAGGGGGAAAGAAAAGTTGTCAAAGAAAACAGAAGAGATCTTGGAGAAAAATCAAGAAAAGTAATCAATGAAACAAGAAATGTTATTAGTGAAACCCGAAATCAGATAAGTGAAAATCGAGTTGTTTCAAAAAAAGGTATTGCCGTTGCAGCAGCAGCACTAGCTGGCCCGGCAATGTTCAAATTAACAAATAAAGCAGAATTCAAAGCTAAACCTATTCCTGCAAGAGCTAACTTTACACCAGATCCAATTCAAGATGAAGGTGGAGCTTGGTGGCCTTTATTATTATTGTTTTTATTACCACTTTTGTTATTCTTATGGCCACCTCCGGCAGGTGTGGCAGCACCAGCGGCATTAGCTATTGCTGCTCCTCCCCCACCTCCAGTCGCTGTGGCACCAGTATGTGATTGTGATGCCCATGATCATCGAGTTTTCAAATTACCAAAAGAAGATCCGAAGAAAATAATTACCAGATTAGGAACCTGGCCAGAGTTTGGCAATTCACATCACTTAGATGCTCCTGGGTTTTATAGAAAATTAAAAAAGCAGTATGCAGAAAATGCTGTTGACAGAAAATTCTTAGACGAAGTATTTAATGAGATGGGTTTTGATGGATTTAATGAAGCAACAGCTGATAACTTTAGCGAAGTAACCTTAAAGAGTGGTGTCATTGGAAATTTAGGCGGGGGTCCCCCTCACAAAACTTATTATTCAAAGTTGGTTCCAAAAGATCCTAAAGATTTAGAAGCCTTTAAGATTACTGCGAAAAATGGATGCCATCTTCATTTTATGAAAACATGTGGGAATCACATGTTTACAAAACCATGCCCTGCTGATTCTTAATCATTAACAAAATATACAAAGCCTCTTGCTGCGCACGAGAGGCTTTTTCATTTAAAGACTATACTGGTACAGGCACAAAAGTTCAGGGTCTTTTTCCATATAAAATTCTTTTATTAATTGAAAGCCTAATTTTTCAAGTAAATTTCTACTTGATATGTTACTAGGCAATGTGATGGCTTTCAAAAGCTTGACTCCCAAATCTTTCGCATGAGCCACAATGGCTTTATTCGCCTCAAAGGCAAATCCCATTCCTTGATATTCTTCCAAAAAAGCAAAACCTAAATCAATTCCTTCAAGCCCAGGCCTGTCTACTAAGCCCGAAAAGCCAATAAGTTTTTCTTCACTTTTTGATTCTACACCATACATTCCAAATCCGGATTTTTCATAATCAGGAATCATTTTCTTACGCATATACCGCTCCGCATCTGCGATAGTCTTCACATTTCTGTCTCCAATATTATCCAACCATCCCCTTGAGTTAAGCAAATCAATAACAAATTGAGCATCACCCAAATGAATGTGTCGAATCAACAATCTTTCTGTCTCTAATACTTTCATTATTGTTGTTTTTTATTCCATGCCTCGAGAAGTAATATCATTCTATTATAACTTTTAATCCCCGAAGCTACCCCATGAGTTTTCAAATAATTATCATAAATAATATTCCGATATTTGGGCATTAAATCAGGATAACGCACTATGTGTTTCCTAATTTGGGATAAATCAGCTTCTACTGAATCATCTAACCTTGATCTAATTAATTCATAAAGCTCATTATCCATCGACCGCAATTGATATGCCAAGTATCTCCAATATGCTAAGCTGGCACTGTATTGATATAAAGGTTCATCTATTTCCAAACAAGCTAAATATGCAAAAAAATTACAATCACTCTCATGTGTTATCCCGTAACCATGAGACATTTCATGAGCTATGGTAAACGGCCACTGTACCTGATATAGTCCACCATCAACATGACCTTCAAATACATGTGGAATATAAATCCCAGATGTTCTTATCCGCAGAATGGAACCAGAAAATATTTTTCTCACTCTTACTCGTCCATAGGTTGGGTACCCAAAATCCTTAAGTATATCTTTTAAAACAGGTCTAATTCTATCTTCTAATCTTTTAAAATCAATTTCATCTTTTATAGGAATGTAAGGTGATAATTCGTTCAATTTTTGCGTCACTTCCGTAAATGATTTTTCTAGCTCCGCAATACTTGGATTTTGTACAATTAAACCTATTTTTTGTTCAACCGGGGTCGTGTTATAATTCAAGGCCCAACTTAAATAAAAACCGCAAACCAAGACAAGAATAATTTTACCGAGATGCACCAGTTTGCTCTTCCATTTCTGACTGGAAAATATTTGCCGAAAGGCCAAAAGAAAAACAACGGGAAGTAATATATAAATAAAAGGAATCGGCAAAAACCCAAGGGTATAATCATAGAGAATCCTTAAGCATTGAAACATTCCACCCAGATAAATACTGTCGGCAATCGGACTAAATATTTTTGTTAATGCATATAGCAATAATGTGAATCCAGGTAATATGATTTTCCAATATTTTCTAATCTTTAATTTCAAGTATTTAGTATTTAGAATAAATATATAACTCTGACGAAACCTTTTTATTAACTTCGGCGTTCCTAGGATACAAATACTTAACAAATTAATTAGATATTATGGCATTTGAATTTACTGATACGAATTTTCAGGAATCTGCTTTAGACAGTGACAAGTTGGTCGTTGTTGATTTTTGGGCCGAATGGTGTGGACCATGTAGGCTTGTTACTCCAATTATTGACGAGCTCTCCAAAGATTATGAAGGAAGAGCCGTTATTGGAAAAGTCAATGTTGATCATAATGCTCAAGTGGCGTCAAAATATAATGTAAGAAGTATACCTACTATTTTGTTTCTCAAAAATGGAGAAATTGTTGATAAACAGGTAGGTGCAACCACAAAAGCAGCTTTAGAGTCCAAAATAACTGCTCACTTGTAATAAAGCTTAACAAAACATATCAAAAGTCCTTATTCACATCGTTGAGTAAGGACTTTTTTGTTATTATATTTACCATATGAGTTTTTTTAAAACATTTGACCTAAAGCAACTTTCTAACTTAGAACTCTTAGCTCAACAGGTCGTAGAAGGGTTTATTATTGGCTTGCACAAGAGTCCTTTTCATGGATTTTCGGTTGAATTTGCAGAACATCGAATATACAATCCAGGAGAATCTACCAAAAACATTGATTGGAAGGTATATGCAAGAACCGACAAAATGTTTGTTAAACGTTTTGAAGAAGAAACCAATCTTCGTTGCCAGATTGTAATCGATACCTCTTCCTCGATGTATTTTCCAAAAGAACGGAAAAATGATCAGCTTAACAAACTCCAATTTTCTTCGTTGGCTGCAGCCTCTTTGATGAATTTACTTAAAAGACAGCGTGATGCTTTTGGGTTATCATTATTTGATAACAAAGTAGATATTCACACCAAAGCAAAAAGCAGTACTACTCATTATAGACTTCTCTTAACTTATCTTGACAAACTAATTAAAGACGATGTTTTAGACAAAACCACTTCTACCGCTGATGCTTTACATCAGATAGCGGACAACACCCATAGAAGATCATTGGTCATTATTTTTAGTGACATGTTTGACAACACAGAAAAGCAAGATGAAATGTTTTCTGCTCTCCAGCATCTAAAATATGCAAAACATGAAGTTGTTTTGTTTCATGTGGTAGACAAGAAAAAAGAAGTTGAATTCGAATTTGAAAATAGACCATATGAGTTTATCGATATGGAGTCAGGAGAAAGTGTCAAGCTTCAATCCAACGAAGTAAAATCTTATTATACTGAAAAACTTGCGGCTTTCAATAACAACTTAAAAATGAAATGCTTACAATACAAAATTGATTTTGTAGAAGCAGACATCAATGTTGGATTCAAACCAATATTAGAATCATATTTGGTAAAAAGAAAAAAAATGAGTGTTTGATGACCAAAATAAAAATCAAAGATTTACCAACCAGAGCACCTGAGGGTTTAAACAAAGAAGAAATCAAGGACAAACGTGAAAAACTTGCATTCGAAATCGGAGAACTTGGTATGAAAATGCAAGCTGAAAAAAATAAATCTCTATTAGTCGTTCTACAAGGAATGGACTCCAGTGGAAAAGATGGAGTTTCTAGAAAAGTATTCAGATATTGCGCTCCTAGTTGGACCAATGCCCATGCTTTTGGGAAACCCACTGATTTGGAATTTGCACATGACTTTCTTTGGCGCGTCCATCCACATGCACCAGCGAAAGGAAACATTTCTATTTTTATAAGGTCCCATTATGAAGATGTTTTAATTCAAAGAGTCCATAAATGGATTACTCCAAAACGAGTAACAGCTAGATTCAACGCAATCAATGCATGGGAGAAGCTATTGGCGGAAGACAACAACACGATTGTTCTAAAGTTTTTCTTAAATCTTTCTCACGAAAAGCAAGGCATTAAACTTCAAGAACGAATTGACGACCCAGAAAGAAACTGGAAGCATAAGGATGGCGATTGGGAACAACGAAAATATTGGAATCAATATATGAAAGCATATGAAGATGTTTTAAATAGAAGTGAAATTCCTTGGATCAATGTTCCTGCAGACCAAAGATGGTATAGAGACTATTTCGTTGCCAATGAAGTCCACAAAGCTTTGAAAAAAATGAGACCCAAATATCCCATTTTAAAGGTTAAACCAGATTTTAAAGCGTGAAAAAAACGAGAGTCGACAAATGGTTGTGGGCTATCAGGATCTACAAAACAAGATCCCTTTCTAGCTCAATGTGCAAAACCGGAAAAGTTAGGATAAATGATAAAACAGCTAAAGCGGCATCAAGTGTTGAAGAAGGAGACAAGGTTCAAGTTAAAAAAAATGGTTTTTCACTGCAATTTGTGGTGCTCAAAATAATTGATAAAAGAGTTTCTGCTACCCTCGCCCAAGCATGTTACGACAATATAACACCCGAGGCTGAAATGAATAAATTTAAAGATTGGTTTGTCGGTAAAACCAATTCTGAATTTAGAGAAAAAGGAGCAGGTCGACCTACCAAAAAAGAAAGACGAGAAATTGAAGAATACAAACTTTTAGAATTTGAAGAAGAACTTGAAGAGTTTGACAACTGATAAAATTAAAATACTACAATTTAACGGATTGGCACAATGGCATTAAAAGATTTAAAATATCTCGCCGCATTTATATTACCAATCGGTGCTTTTTTTTCTATTAATAACTCAGGACTTATTTCTTTCTTACCATTGCTTGTTGCCTTCATTATTATTCCAATATTAGAAATAATATTGCCCAAACAAGCAGAAAACATAAGCAAAGAAGAAGCTATTCTAAGAAAAAACCAATTGTTCTTTGATCTATTATTATATTTAAATCTACCCGTAGTTCTAGGATTAATGGTTTTGTATTTTTCAAAAATTGATCAATTTACAGGCCCTTTAGATTGGATTGGCAATACTGGATCTTTGGCTCTTATAATGTCTGCTTGTGGAATCAATGTAGCCCACGAACTAGGACACAAAAACAGTGCAATTGCAAGGACTACAGCAAAGGCACTCTTACTTCCTAGTCTTTACATGCATTTTATCATCGAACATAATCTTGGTCATCACCTCCGAGTTTCTACTCCTGAAGATCCTGCTACCGCCAGATTTGGAGAAAACATATATTCCTTTTGGATTCGATCAACTTACTTTAGCTATTTAAGTGCTTGGAAAATTGAAAACAAGATTCAAAGAAAGAAGCACAAAAAGGTATTCAATCTAGGAAATAGAATGATACAGTTTTCCTTTATCCAGACAATGTACCTTATCATCGTTTATTCCATATTTGATTTAATTGGCTTAATTACGGCAATAATTCTAGCTACCATATCATTTCTTATCCTTGAAACCATCAACTACATAGAACATTACGGTCTAATGCGCCGAAAGAAAGAAAATGGAAAATATGAAATGGTAACTCATAAACATTCTTGGAATTCAGATCATCAATTGGGAAGAATTATACTTTACGAACTGACCCGACACTCAGATCATCATTACAAATCCACAAAAAAATACCAAACATTAAACAGTCATGCTGGAAGTCCTGAACTACCTTTTGGTTATCCTGGATCTTTATTGCTTTCATTAATACCCCCACTGTGGTTTAAAGTCATGAATGAAAAAGTTGAATACTGGTCAAGATGAAAAAATCAGTAATTTTCATACTTCAAGTCCTTCTTGCAATCAATAGCTTATTATTCGGTTTGTCCTTCTTTGGAAAGCATCATTGGGTTCTAGAATTATTATCGCATTTACGAATGCATTTCGGATTGACTTTTATAATTCTTGGAATTATCCTTATAATTTTCAAGCAAAAAGGTCTCATCAAATATATCAGTACTGCATTAGGTATATGCATACTTTTTTGGTCCAATTTTGCACACGTCCAACTCTTTGATATTTACAAAGGTCAGACAAGTATAAAATTAGGAAATATCAATCTTTACTCTTTAAACAAAGACTTTGAAAAGACCATAGAAATGATAAGATCTGAAAATCCAGATATTATTTGTTTTCAAGAGTACAATTCTTTTTGGCATAAAAAGCTCTCAGAGGAATTAACAGATTATCCGTACAAAAAAGAAAAAATTCAGGAGGGTCATTTTGGTATAGCAACCTATTCAAAAATTGAATGGGCAAAATCAGAAATTGTGAATTTTGCAAATGACATGTTTCCATCTCTATGGATTGAAATCGAAAGCAAAACCAAAAATCCTATCGGCATTTTAAATACCCACATAGAACCGCCTATTGGACTACAAGCTCATCAACTCCGAGTGAAACATTTTCAAAAAATGGCGCAGTTCCTAAAATCCAAAACTTTTAATTATTTAATTTCGGGAGACCTCAATACAACCCCTTATTCATATCATTTTATCAATTTGGTTGAGGACTTGAGTTTAATTGATTCAAGAAACTGCTCATTAGGGATAGGTGCTACATGGCCTAATGATTTAGGTCTAATAGGAATTCCAATTGATCATATCTTAGGAACTCAGAAAATTGGTTTTGTAAATTGGAAATCTTCAGGTGGAACAGGATCTGATCACCGATCTGTTTTTGTAGAGTTTTATTAAAGTCCATTAATTATTAATGACTGGCAATTCTAAATAACCTCTAAATTCTTTGTCACTCTCAAACACTACATCCTTATAGTCCGTGATGACATTATACAAAGTATCTCTCTCTATTGGATATCGATTTACTCTTTTAATCATTTGCACCAGTTGCTCTGTAGTCAAAGAAGGATTTTGCTCTTCCGAACCAGCCATGGTGTAGATTTTTGTTGTGTCATCAATCGTACCATCCAGATCATCAACACCAAAGGAAAGTGACAACTGTGCGGTTTCTCTTCCAATCATTGGCCAGTATGCCTTAACATGATCAAAATTGTCTAAATATATTCTAGAAATCGCATAATTCTTTAGATCCTCAACTATGACTGATTCTTCAAGATGTGAAAGTTGGTTTCCTTTATTTCTAAACTTAAGCGGGATAAATGTTTGAAATCCTTTTGTTTCATCCTGAAGCATCCTCAATTGTCGCATGTGATCTACCCTGTGTTCATAATTTTCGATATGACCATAAAGCATGGTTGCATTTGACCGATGTCCCAATTTGTGCCAAATTCTATGAATCTCTAGCCACTGATCTCCACTGCATTTACCTCCGGCAATCTGATCTCTTATTTCTGGATGAAAAATCTCTGCACCTCCCCCTGGCATAGAATCCAAGCCAGCAGCTTTCATTGTTTCCATACCTTCTTGATAAGACATTTTGGCTTTTTTGAAAATATAATGATATTCTACTGGCGTTAATGCTTTGATATGCAATGCTGGCCTATGAGCTTTTATGGCTTTAAAAAGGTTTGTATAAAATTCAACATCATATTGAGGCAAAACCCCACCAACGATATGCACCTCGGTAACTGCTTGATCATCATACCCTTTCACAATCTCCATCATATCTTCAAGCGAATATTCCCAACCTTCTTCTCTCTTCTTAATTAAGCGACTATATGAGCAAAATGTACAGGTATACAAACAAACATTAGTGGGCTCCATATGGAAATTTCGATTGAAATAAGTTTTGTCTCCATGTTTTTGCTCCCTAATGTGGTTAGCCAAAATTCCGACTTCAGAAAGTGATGCATCCTGAAATAAGAAAAGGGCATCATCGTCCGAAATCCGTTCCTGATCATAGACCTTCCTAGCGACCTCCTTCAGTTTTCCAGATTCACTATTATTGATGATATGCCCTATTTTGTTGCTATCTTGCATTGATATTGGTATTGTCTTACACTTCCGTAAATGTTGTACTTTTGGTAGATCAAATATCCAAAAAACCCAACTACCGTCCAATAATTAAACATACAAAGCGTCTATTAGTTTAAATAAAGTGATAAAGCAGTTAAAGCCAAAGCAAAAATTATCAATATTGATTCCAGTATTCAATTTCAAGGTGGTTGAACTTGTCAAGAAACTGTATAAACAATGCCAGAAAGAAAAAATAGAATTTGAAATCTTGGTTTTTGATGATGGATCAAAAGAAAGATACAAAGTTTACAATAGAATTTTAAATGGCATGTTTGGCATCAATTATATGGAAATGAGTAAAAACCTAGGTCGCTCTAAAATTAGGAACTGGCTGGTCAAATCTGCACTTTACGACTATGTACTTTTTTTAGATTGCGACTCAAAGGTCATTGACAAAGAGTTCATCGCTAAATATCTTAACCAATTGGCACCCAATCGAGTTATTAACGGGGGAAGATGTTACAGCAATAAAAAACCGAAAGCTAAATCAAAATATCTTCATTGGCTTTATGGTTCAAAAAAAGAAAGTAAAAACGCATCCACCAGAAACAAAAACGCACACCTATATTTTCATTCCAATAACTTCGCCGCAGATAGAAATGTTTTGATCAATTTCCCATTTGAAGAAAATATAAATGGTTATGGCTATGAAGATTTATTGATTGCACAGAACTTAATAGATCACGAAATTGATGTAAAACATATAGATAATCCAGTTATCCATTTAGGACTAGAAAAAAATAAGTCATTCCTACAAAAAAACCTTGAAGCCGTGAGCAACCTTGTTAAACTACAAAATCAGGGCTACCATTTGGATACCAGACTTGAACAATATGCCTTTATTCTAAAAGACTGGCATTTAGATAAATTGGTGCTTAAATTTATCAATAAAAGAAAAGATTCATTTACACTCAATCTTGAAGGTCCGAATCCCAGCCTACTTAAATTCCAACTGCTAAAATTACATAGGTACTTGCAAGAAATCGAAAACTGAGTATATAGCAATCCTTCAATTGCCTAAGGTGAGATTCCCAGAATTAATGATGAAAATTTCGAGACCATCAATTAGCATCCAAGTTGATTAGAAAGTAGCAGACATGATTTATGCCTGCTACAAAATTATTTTCAATCGATTCTTTCTCTTAAAAAATCAGTTCGACCGTCAAAACATTCTCGCATTTCATCTAAGAAATTATCCCAGGTATTCTCACCATGTACCGCCTCAAAGTCTTTACCAAAATTAGCATCTCGATCAAGCCAAGCCCACTTTTCAAATGGAAAAACAATAGCTACATCTTGACCTGCCTTTGTATCAGAAAATTCATTCCAAAAAACTAAAAATGACTCATCAGGCCTCTTTTGTTCATAAACTTCTCTCACCTGCGAAACAAGTTCTGACCATCTTTTATATTTACCGGTTGTTATATCATATATCCAAACCAAACTCTTATTACCAGATGTATTGGTACCAGTAAAAGAAAGATCAAAGTCTCGAGACCAATACTTCGGAGAATCGGCTGATTCAATATACGATGCAACCTTTGCCCAATCCTCATCATGAGCACCTTCGGTTGGTCGTGTATCCATGGCTGCAAAATTTGTAGGTCCCATCACCCAGCTATAACCTCCACCATTTGGTCCATTGACGATGTAAAATAAGACAGCTTTGTATGGCGTCCCATCTTTGTGGTATTCCATATTATGACTTTTTACTGCAGCCTCGAAGGCTTTCTCTTGACCCATTTTTATTTTCAGATTGACCACTTCAAATAAGCCTAATTCTTGCGAACTTTGACCATATAATAAAAAGGGAAAAAGTAGAATTAATGAAAGAATTTTTTTCATGATTGAAATTTTAATAAAAAATTAATAATGCAGAAGAACCGAAATTGGTTCTTGTTTAATCTTTTACTCAATTAGTAGAATATTCAATCCGAAAAAAGTTTTATTAAAAGCAATTCCAACCAAACCCATTTATCGAAATTTGCTTCAATAATTTAAAGTCTCGTTATTCCTAATACTGTGAGGAGCTAAGGCACTACTGAATGTAAATAAAAATACCATAATTAAAACAAAAACAATCAACTATCTATATTCAATAAAAGGATTTCATATTATACCACTAGTGGAAATCTACTCATTGCTTAGAAATTGGAAGGTGTTAATTTCATAGTTACTAATGGTTCCAAAAATACATCACTTTCTAAAACAGTATATATATGGTAAAATGAAAGTTTACACAAAGCATTGAATTTATATAATCTTTATATGCTTTGGTCTGATAATTCCTGCCATTTGTATTTTCAATTTAGAACCAAAATTTTAGGTTTCTATTTTGTACTATGTAAAAATTAACTTCAACAAGAGAAAGCCAAAATTTAATACAAGAAAGTCTTGCTCAAAGAGCTGGCATATCAATAAGAACCATCCAGAGATAGAGGCTGGAGCCACCCCAAAAGGCCATACCCTATTAGTGATTTCAAAAGCTATAGATAATACCATCTGGAATGTAGTGTCACTTACAAAACCTGTTACTACTCTTATTACATTAAACCTATCCGAAGCTGGAAAATTAGATTTAGATAAGGCTTTAGACAATTATTATATCGACCTTGATCTAATCACTGACCCAAGAGCAAAACAATTAACCCCTAGACTAATATTAAGTCACAGAACAGGCTTTGAGAATTGGAGGGTAAATTCCGAGGATGGCAAATTAAAATTCTACTTTGATCCTGGGACCTCGTATCAATATTCTGGTGAAGGTTATGAATATCTAAGGAAAGTCTTGGAGTCAAAATTCAACAAATCAATTGAAACTTTAGCAGAAGAACTAATCTTTAGACCACTTAACATGCAGAACACTTTTTTCACTAGGGATGACCAAGAAATAAGTAAAAGATTTGCAAAATGGCATGACAATGAAGGGAATCAATACCTAACTGAAAAAAATACAAAAGCAAACGCAGCTGACAATTTATTAACTACTGTAGAAGATTATAATAAATTCATTTTGCATATGCTTGAAGGTGCTGGACTTTCAAAAGTATTACAAGATGCAGTCATCTATCCAGAATCAGTCATTTCAGAAAACAAACATTTTGGCTTAGGTTGGTGGTTTGACAAACATATTGATATTGAAGGAGGCATGGCTATGGTACATGGAGGGGATGATATCGGTGTTCACACCCTAGCGATTATGATTCCTAAAACAAAACAAGCATTGGTCATTTTTACCAATTCTGACTTAGGAACATCATTGTATGAAGAAGTAATTATTAACTTCCTTGGCAAAATCGGCCAGGCAATTATCCAAGTCGAAACCAATAATTATTGATTCAGATAATACTTCCTTATTCAGCCATGTTTAACCCAATGTAATCAAAGAAGCATTCCTTCATTTTCAACAACTTGTAAAATTTGAGCCATTTATCGACCAAAATATTTATAAATGTTGTTTGACTGTATTCTTATTCAAGTTACCTTAGTGTAAACTTGAAAGACATCAAATCAACAAACCGAACAATGAGTAAAACTTCCAAAATTCTATTTTTAATTTACGGTTCCATTATGCCGATTACGGTTGGAATAATTCACACTTATGTACACTTTAGTGATCTATTATCACCGCAAATCCAAGACTACTTAGAAAAAGATTTTTATTATTCCGGCAAAGAGCAACCTTTATGGGATGCTTGGGGCATTGCTAATTTTATGATGGGTATTTCTTTTCTTGTCATTGGACTGCTCAACATTTACATTTATCGTAGCCTATCAAAAACAGATTTCCCTCCTCTACCTGCTATTTTTGCAATGTTAGTATATATACTTGGAGTAATATTCGTTGGTGTTCAATTTCAACAAAGCTTTCAACTCTATGGAGGAATAACCGGATTAATTCTTTTATCAATAAGTTTATTCTTGACTCTTCGAAAATCCACAAAATCAACATAAAGCAAATATTGCATTTCTTTAGACATTTACATAAGTGAAAAAAGAATAAAGAAATTTGAACTATGACTCTACTAAATTTTATATATATCAAATTATTATTTTTCTAATTTAAAAACCATTTGTGAAGGTCTGTATTGCCGAAAAACCAAGCGTTGCAAAAGAAATTGCCTATGTCATAGGAGCTAAGACTAGAAAGGATGGCTTTTATGAAGGCAATGGATATCAAGTTACCTGGACTTTTGGACATTTCTGTACTCTACTCCCTCCTCAAGATTACAAACCACAATGGAAACGCTGGGATTTAGATAGCCTACCTATGCTACCTGAACAATTTAAGACCAAATTGATGGATGATCGTGGGGTCAAAAAACAATTTAGAATCATTGAAGCTTTATTTAAAAAAGCCAAGGTGGTAATAAATTGCGGAGATGCCGGAACAGAAGGAGAATTGATACAACGATGGGTTATAAAAGAAGCAGGTTATGAGGGCCAGGTTGAGAGACTATGGATTTCTTCATTGACTGCAGATGCAATAAAAAAAGGTTTCGCCAATCTTGAACCTGCCAGTAAGTATGATAAACTATTTTTTGCGGGTAGCTCAAGAGCAATAGGAGACTGGTTATTGGGCATGAATGCAACCAGATTGTACACCTTAAAATATGGTGGATACAAACAAGTACTTTCTGTTGGCAGAGTGCAGACTCCTACTTTAGCAATGTTGGTCAAAAGGCAATTAGAAATTGATCAATTCAAAGCTGAACCTTATTGGGAATTACACACTCAATATCGTGAGGTCACTTTTAAAAACATAAAGGGAAAGTTCAATAATCAAGAAGAAGGAAAAAATATTTTAGACTACGTTATAGGAAAGGACTTGGTTATCAAAAAGGTGGAAAAGAAAAATGGAAAAGAATATGCACCCAAACTTTATGACCTAACCAGCCTACAAGTTCACTGCAATAATAAATTTGGATTTTCAGCCGATCGGACCCTGAAGATTGTGCAGAAATTATATGAAATGAAATTGGTTTCTTACCCAAGAGTAGATACTACCTATCTTCCAGATGACTTGTATCCAAAAGTTCCCAATATTCTAAAAGGAATATCAGATTACAAGGAATTTACAAACCCAATTCTAAATAGTAAAATTAAAAAATCAAAGAAGGTCTTCGACAATAAAAAAGTTACAGACCATCATGCAATCATACCAACCGGTGAGCAGCAAAAATTATATGGCGAACAACAACAGGTGTATGACTTGATTGCAAGAAGATTCATAGCGGTCTTTCTTCCCGATTGTTTAGTAGCAAAAACCAAAGTTCTTGCAAAAGTTGAAAACATTGAGTTCTATGCCAATGGAAAAGAAATACTAGACTTAGGCTGGAGAATCTTATATCCAAAAAAAGCTGCTACTGATAACAAAGAAGAAGAAGAGAAAGAAGAAGAGAAGGTATTACCAAAATTCGATGTCGGAGAGTTTGGACCGCATAGGCCAGAATTAATAGAAAAAATGACAAAAGCACCCCCCTTTTATACGGAGGCCTCACTGCTTCGAGCCATGGAAACCGCAGGAAAACAAGTGGAAGATGAAGAGCTGAGAGAACTCATGAAGGCAAACGGGATTGGTAGGCCATCAACAAGGGCAAGCATCATTGAAACTTTATACAAAAGAAACTATACCATTCGTCGAAAGAAACAAGTTCTACCCACCAAAATGGGAATTCAATTAATCCAAACTATAAAAAATCAATTACTAACTTCGGCAGAATTGACTGGACAGTGGGAGAAACGTTTAAAAGAAATTGAACTTGGATCATATAGCGCCTCAGTTTTTATTAAGGAAATGAAACACATGGTCGACGAGTTGGTAACTGAAGTTCGATTAGAGAAAAATGTTCAAAGATTAACAGTTTCTCAAAATATCAATAAGACATCAAAAAAACCTAAAAGAAAAACTAAAAATACAGTCAGATCAAAAAACAATAAAACAAGTCAAAAAATGCTTTGCCCCTCCTGTAAAAAAGGCACCGTCATCAAAGGCAAAACTAGGTTTGGTTGTAATCAATTCAATGAGGGATGTAAATTTGGAATTCCATTCACTTTCATGCAAAAGAAAATTAGCGATAACCAAATCAAACGATTGGTTGAAAAAAGATCAACAGTTAATCTAAAAGGCTTTCAAAGTCCAAATGGTAAAATTGAAGGAAAGCTTATATTGGATAAAAACAATCAACTTCAGTTTGATGCAAAATCCACAAATAAACAAGAGAAGGAAGAAGTGCCACCTTGCCCAAAATGCAAAAAAGGAAAACTTATTAAAGGCAATAAAGCCTATGGTTGCTCACGATGGAAATCTGGATGCAATTTTCAATATCCTTTTGCTGAAATTATCAAAAAAGCTGCCGGAAAAAAATTGACCAAAGCGTTTGTTTTAAAAATCATTTCAAATTAATTTTTTCCCTTTGATATTTTGACAATTCTAAGAAGATGAATGTAGTTTTATCAGATATCATAGTTTGATAAAATCATCAACAGCTTGTAACTATTTGGTTTTTCAATCGTATTTCAAAAAACATTACGCGATGAGGTGCTTTTATCTTGGTTTTTTATTATTGATTATTGCCCAATCTGGTTATAATCAAAATTCAATAAAATCAATACACAACCAAGCATTAGGAAATATTTCTACACTACAAGCCATTGATGATGTGCAGCATCTAATCAATCGATTAGAAGAAGTTCATTATAACCCCTATCTGCATATTTCAAAAGAGCAATTAAATGATTATTTTTTTAGTATAAAAAAAGACTGGACCACTCAAGATTCGATTACAAAATCTGAATTTATAATTGAATTCATGAAGTTTATTTCCAAAATAGATGATGGACATTCAAAACTAGTGTGGTACTCTACCGAAGTATTACCGTTCAGAGATTCAATTCGATATTTTCCTTTAGAACTAAAGTTAAACAATAAAAAACTCACAGTCCAAGACACATTTTTCTCAAAAGAGGTTCACAGCATTAATGGTCACTCAGCAATTAAACTTTATCAAGAAGCAATGGAATGTCTTGCTGGCAATTACGAATATAAAAATGAAATCAATTCAACTTTATTCTTTCCTACTTACCTTTATCTAAAAGGCCTTTTTCCTCCTTACCAAATTAATTTATCGGATGGAGCAATTATCAACATTGACAAAAATTCCACCTTGTCCTTTTTTGACCTGTATGCTCGCCTTCATCCAAAACAAGTTAACTACGATTTTGACATCATAGCCGATCAGCAAGTAGGTATCCTCAACTATTATAGTTGCACAGATTATGATTCATTTGAAATCTTTTTATCAAATACCTTCAAAGAATTAAATGAAAAGCACATTAACAATTTGATCATTGATATCAGGCAAAACTCAGGAGGAGATTCTTCATTAAATGACATCTTATTATCTTATATAACAAGAAAAGCGTATAGACAATCATCTAAAAGAATTTGGAAAATTAGTGATGTCTCTATAGAAGAATTAGAATCCCGAGAAATCAAAAAAGAATATGGCGCAGATTATCTCAAAAAATTCACCTTACAAAGCGACAGTACCCTACTTTCAATTGGATCTGAAGAGGCCCCTATTCCACCAATGGCTGTTGAGCATTTCTTTAATGGTAATTGTTATTTATTAATCGGTCCTAAAACTTATTCTAGTGCGAATATGCTAGCTGATGCGATCTCAAACTACAACATTTGCACCATAGTCGGTCAGTCTACAGGCGAAAGAACCAATGACTTTGGCGAACAAAAAACTGAATTTCTTCCTAACTCCAATCTTCCTTTTGATTATACGATAGCTTTTGATATTGGGGCAGATGGAGACGAAAATAGTATTAAAACTGTCAATCCTGATATCTATGTTGAAGGAGATGCAAAAGAATATGTTTTAAGTTTGATAAGAGATCAATAAATTCTTTTTGCCAACAAAATGTTAATGGATTAAATTTTATAATCTTAAAATTATTGAAGTAATAATTTAGATTATTATTAATTGTGAAACAATTATTTTGAAATACGGACTTCTTTCAATTACTGTTTTAATTTTAGCAAATATTTCCTGCACGACGAGCCAATCACCAGCTCTTCGTTGGGTTGAAGATATCCCATTTGACCCTGCCGTTGATAACCCCAATTTTGAATTATGCTTTGGTGAAGACCATGCCATTCAATATTATAGAGTCTCAAACAATACTGGCTCTAAACACAATAAACCAAAATTCGTTTCTTTCATTGAAGAACAAACAAAATCAATAAAGTTTAAAAATGAATCTGGGTACATTAGGGTTAGATTTATTGTAAACTGCAAAGGAGAGGCAGATCGTTTTAGAATCTTAGAAAGCAGTTTGGATAATAAACCCAAGTCTTTTTCAAAACAAACCAGCGAAAAGCTCCTCAAAGTGATAAAGGCGATTGATAAATGGCACACAGGAAACAACATGACAAAGACCGACTTCTACTTGTATGTTTTGTTTAAAATCGTAGATGGTAAAATCGTAAAAATACTTCCATGAAAACCATTTTTTGTTTGTTATTATTCGGATATTCAGTCTGTCATCTTTCATCGCAGCCTAATTGTAATGTGTATCTTTGGGAAGGTGATACGATTCAATATGAAGCCTGCAAGCTCTCTCATAATTTTAAGTACATCTATCAATTTGAAACAAGAGCGATTGCGCTGTTAGATAGTTGTATATCTATTTGCCCTTACTATGCATTTGCTTATTACGAAAAGGCTGTACCCTTTCTAAAAGCAGGAAATCCAATTGAATGGGACAAAAACATCAATTTGGCAGTAAAATACGACCCTATTACATACCTTGGCACAAGAGCATCTTGCAGAGGAAAATTCTTTGCAGATTATGATGGAGCAATTCGAGACATTGATTCTCTTTCATTGATAATAAATGGAGATATTGGTTACACGCATGATGGGACATATCATTTAGAAATGTACAAAGGATTGTGTTACAAAGCGAAAGGGGATTTTCAAAAGTCTATAGAGATTATTGAAAGATTTATTAACTCCCATCCTTCTGATATCGGTTTTTATGATTTTCTACACTTGGGTGTCGCATATCAAGAAACAGGAAATCACAATATGGCAATAAAGTACTTTTTAAAACAACAAGAAGTAAATGATATTGCTGAAAACAGGTTTTATATAGCGAAATCCTATCTTCACCTCAAGGAACTTTCAAATTTTCACATTTCCATAAAAAAAGCGAAAGAAAAAATAAAGCAGAACCAAAAAATGAACAATAAATATCATGTGCTTGAAGATGAAATTTTTGAGCAAGATGTTTTTAAACTTCAAAATGATAGCATGTTGAAGTAATGATAATTTATCATTCGTTTATTTAATTTTAGCATAAAGAAAAAGTCAAATAATGGTTCCTGATTCACTTTGGTTTGAGATAGCAATTGTAAGTGGGATTTTTGCAATCGGAAATATACTTCTTGGACATTTTGAAGAGAAAACCCCAAAACCAAAGAGACTTGCAAAGTTCTTTGGCACTCTTGGCACTATCTGTTGCCTTTCTTATTACTTCGGAAGACCAACTGCTTTTGTTGTCCTTTCACTATTTCTTTTACCAGCACTATATATTCACTTAATTGATCTGCCTAAGAAAGGGATTAATGGATGGACTGGTGAACCAAAAGAAAAATATTACAAATTAAGGGGTTGGGAATTTCCTAATAAAGAATCTTAATTCTCTATAGTTCTGATTTTCTCAAATACTTAGTATCTTTAGAAAAAGCCATTTAATGAATTTGAGAAATATAATCATTGGAACCTGTAGTCTCCTCCTTATTATCGTTGGTATAGACAAATTCTTATTTTTCCTTGAACCTCCCTGCTCTTTACAGGAGAGCATCCCTACAATGCTTTGGAGAGGTTTAGGTGTTCTGCAAATTTTAGGTGGTATTTTTATATGGTTCAAAAATTATAGAAAATACATTATTGGCTTCTTTTTGGGGTTTATGATATTCTTTACTTTTTATCATATAATCAATGATACTTATGATGTTGGAGGAGCTGTATTTTTGGCTATCTTATTTGGCGTCTTAATTTTGAATCCCAATTTTCTTAAAAGAAAGGATGCATAATCAATATGGACCAATATCCTAAATTCCTTTTAGAAAAATACCCTTCTCTCTTTGACCTTGAAAAAAGGGCAAAAAAAAGAATCCCTGGTGTAGCTTGGGCTTATTTACAATCTGGAACAGGTGATGAAATAGCTGTTCAAAGAAATAGAAAAGCTTTTAATAAAATATTATTGAACCCAAGGTTCATGAAAGGTGAACTTTTTCCAAAAATGGCAACCATTATTTTGGATAAAAGATTTGATTATCCTTTTGGTATAGCGCCCGTGGGGCTTTCTGGATTAATGTGGCCAGGAGCAGAAATGATTCTTGCTAGGACAGCAAAAAATTACAATATCCCATATTGCCTAAGTACCGTTGCAACACAAACACCAGAAACCATTGGTCCTATCAGTCAACAAAATAGTTGGTTTCAATTGTATTGCCCTCGAAAACCAGATATCAGATCACATTTATTACAACGAGTCAAGCAATCAGGGTTTCAAACCTTGGTGGTAACAGCTGATGTACCATATCCAAGTAGACGCGAAAGAACCAAACGAGCCGGGCTGAAAACTCCTCCAAAACTTACTTTAAAATTTTTATGGGATGGTATTACAAGTCCAGCCTGGAGTAGGCAGGTTTTTAATCATGGGTTACCCAAATTGAGAACGGTTTTGGAATATGCAGAATCTAATAAAGCCACCAAAGTTTTTGAAGAATTAAGAGCAGGTTTTGGTGGTACACTTTCTTGGGATTACTTGGAAGAATTGAGAGATATGTGGGATGGCAAATTGATACTTAAAGGAATCACTCATCCACAAGATGCAATCCAGGCTACATCTATGGGTATTGATGGACTTATTGTCTCCAATCATGGCGGAAGACAATTTGATGCTGTTCCAGCGGCAATTGACCTTCTTCCTTTGATTGTAAATGAAGTTGGACATAAAACCACCGTGATGTTTGATAGTGGTATTCGCTCAGGTTTGGATATTATTAAAGCTCTTCATCTAGGTGCGAAATTTGTTTTTTTGGGCAGGGGCTTTCTTACAGGGATAGCCGCCTTAGGTGAAAATGGTGCCGCTCATGTCTGTGAAATCTTGAAAGAAGGATTATATGCAAATATGATGCAATTAGGAATTGAAGATCTTGATGACTTATAACATACCTACATCAAGTGACTAAATATAATAAACCAATTAGCTAGAAACTATGAGACCACACTTTCTATTATGCACATTCCTGTTTTTTACGAGCTGCTTGCATAGTCAAAATATTGACATAAACCATAGCTCCTATCATTATGCAAAAAAGTCTCTGGACAAATTTAAAGATTTATTATCTATACCAAATGATGCAAACTTCCCAGAAGATATCGAAGACAATATTTTGTGGGTTGAGAATGAAATGGCAAGATATGGATTCGAGCCTTCCCGCTTAGAAACATCAACAGTACCGCTGCTACTCCTTGAAAAGCCAGATAATCGCCCTGACTTAAAAACTTTTTTATTCTATTTCCATATTGATGGCCAACCTGTAGATCCTCAATTCTGGTTTCAGAAAAGTCCGTATGAGGCTACATTAAAAAAAGAAGTTGAAGCAGAAGGCTGGATTGATATTCCTTGGAGTTCATTAACAGAAGAATATCTCGATCCTGAATGGAGAATTTTCGCAAGATCTGCATCAGATGACAAATCGCCATTTGTTATGTTTATGGCTGTTTTGGAACAATTAAAGCAAGAAGAAAAGAACCTACCATATAAGCTCAAAGTTATTTTAGATTTTGAAGAAGAAAAAGGTTCTCCAAGATTGGCACAATGCGTTGAAGCAAATAAGGACAAATTAGCTGCAGATAATCTTCTCATTTTTGATGGGCCTATGCATGGAAGCAATAAGCCAACACTTAGTTTTGGAGCCAGAGGAATCACAGTTGTGACGCTGAAAGTATTTGGCCCCACATTTCCCCTTCATAGCGGACATTACGGCAATTATGCACCAAATCCAGCTTTACGACTTTCCCAATTATTAAGTAGCATGAAAGACGATCATGGACGAGTGACAATCCCTGGCTTTTACCAAGGAATTGAATTAGATGATCAGACCAAAAAGATCTTAAACGCCGTTCCTGATGATGAAAATAGATTAAAAGTCAAATTAGGGATTGGAACCATTGATTCTGTAGGATACAACTATCAAACAGCCCTCCAATATCCTTCCCTAAACATCAGAGGCTTGTCTTCTGCGTGGGTGGGGGCCGAAGCTAGAACCATAGTACCAGCTACCGCCACAGCTGAAATAGATATTAGATTGGTCGTAGAATCTCCTCCAAAAAGACAAGTAGATCTGGTGCGCAAGCATATTGAAAATCAAGGTTATTATATCCTCGATAGAAAACCAACCAGTCAAGAGAGGTTTCTCTACAAGCACATTTGTCAATTTACCAATGATAGAGCTTACGCCGCATTTCGAACAGAATTAGATTCTCCTCTTGCAATTTGGTTAAGAGATTCTTTACGTGAAGTTTATGGAGAAGAACCAATTATGATAAGAACATCTGGAGGTAGTCTACCTGTTACTCCGTTTATCAAAACATTGAATATACCTGCAGCCATTGTACCTCTGGTGAATAGTGACAATAACCAACATAGCCCAAATGAAAATCTAAGGTTGGGGAATTATTTTAATGGGGTAAAAACTTTACACGCTCTACTGACTAGGCCAAAATTAGACTGATGACTTCCCAAGCTATGAATAAAACATTTGTAGTACCTTTTGTCATCTTTTTGACATTTCCATAAATGTCTCAATGCCAAAATTTTAATTTTTTGACAAAAAAAAACCTACTCACTTCTGAGTAGGTTATTTTTTGAATAATTTTCAACACCCTTTGTTATATAGACAGGTAAAATGGGACCTACCCCTATTGCAAAGAAAAATATTTTCAAAGAGTTATTAATTCTGGACATAATTGAATCAAATCAATAGATATGGCTTGGTTGGTTAATATTTTATAACCTAATTTTGAATACAATGATTAGCTTAACAAATCAAAATAGAAACTATGGTAAAATTATTATCTGACCTGAAAGAAAATGTTTTAGGTGCAGGCTATTCTGAGATATCATTAAGAAGCTTGGTATTCAACAAAATTAAAAATATAGTCAAAACAGATATTTCACAAGGGATCGAACCTTCAAGTTTAAACAGTTACATTGAAAAAATTGAAAGAAACCCATATAAAATAACTGATGATGACTTTGTTAATCTAAAAAAAACAGGCTTTACAGAGGATGAGCTTCATGAAATTACAATTGTTGCAGCTTTCAGTTCTGGAGAAACAAGAATTCAAATCGGCTTAAAGCTATTAGACAACCAAGCATCATGAGATTAACAATACACGAAACGGGACACAACTTATTGCAAAAGCTCCAATTTAAAATTATCAAAACATTCTCAGGACAAGTTCCATCACCGATGAAAATCATTTCATACAGAAATGCCTTTTTCGGAAGAAAATATAGCGTCTATTTACAAAAAGCAATGCGTGAAACAAAATTTTGGACTGTTCCCGAAGTGGAGTTATTGGCTGCTTATATTTCAAAATGTAACGAATGCAAATATTGTATTTCAGATCATAAAGCGATAGCAATATATGGATATAATTCTGAATTGGTTGAGACTTTTATGGATAAGCCTGAAAATTCAGACATTGATAACAAATTAAATGTCACCATAAAATTTTTAGAAAAATTATGCAAACTGCCTTCAGAAGTAAATGAAAATGATTTAAAGCCTCTCTTTGATTCAGGACTTTCCAAACAAGCTGTCGAAGAAGCGATCCATATCTGTGGCATTATGTGCACCATGAATCGATTGGCTGATGCCTTTAACTTTCCCATGTCCACCAACCTCGATAAATTAGGAAAATTTCTATTTAAAAATGGTTATAAACTAGTATGCATAAAAGGCTTTAATATTAAATCGTAAACACAAAGCAAAGATCAATAACTTGTCAATTTAAATACTAATCACAAGACCTAAGGTAGGAATAGGTATTCCAACATTGTCACTTATGCTTTTCAATTTGTAACGTTGCAAGGGTAACGGATCCAATGGATTTTCGATAATTCCTTCTCCAATGGGCATGTTGTTTTCATCCAATGGTCTGTCTAGAATTAAAGTTTCAGCATCCACCGCACTAGCTGTTACATTGACGATATCCAAATACAAGTTAAGGGTCCATTTTTCAAAAAATATTTTTTTGTCAACACGAACATCAACTTGAGAAAAAGCAGATCTTCTTTCTGTATTAATATGATTAAAATCCCTAATTCCCATATTATTTCTATCCCAATTTAACACTAAAGAAGAAGCTTCACTGTATGGAGTAAACGGAAGACCTGTTTGAAATCGCCAATTAAGTCCAGCTTCCCAATTATTCTTAAAACGTTTTCCCAAAGTAAGATTGATAATATGTCTAGCATCCCATGAAGTAGGAATATATTGATCAGTTTTATCAAGAAATTCACTCCAACCTAAAGTGTAGGCTACAATACCATAATAGCCTTTAAATAATCTTTGCTGCAATAGTAACTCCATTCCATATGACCTACCCTGCCCTTCACTAACTACAGGTTCGTTTCCAATAATTCCAAAATCACTTCCTAAGTTTGCAATTGATATAGAATCTCTTAAAAGGAATGGATAGTTAGAATACTTTTTATAATATCCTTCAAGTGTAATTCTTGCGCTAGAAGATGTATTCCATTCAATACCTCCAACCAAGTGGTTGGCTTTAATAAAACTTACTTCTTTTTCCTTATTCACAAGTACATTATTTTCCTTGTAACCTAAAATAGTATAAGCAGGAAGTTGATAAAACGAACCTGCACTTGCATTGAAGGAAAGTTTTTCATTCAAGGCAAATGAAATTGAGGCTCGTGGCGAAATTTGATCCAAAGGATTAGACATTATCCCAGAATAAGAATTTGCATCTGCTCTAACTCCTAGAGAAATAACCAAACGATTATCTACCCATTTGCGACTAAGTTGTGCAAAACCATAATATTTCCAAAAAGATAAATCACTTTCAAAATTGATGTCTTGAGGACCTGAATTAGTAAATATTCTATTAAAGGTTCGATTATTATACTTAACAAGCTCTGTCCCAATACCAGCTAAGTATTTAAAACTCCCTACTCGTTGACTAGTTTCTACTCGAAATTTATTTTCAATTTCTTGTGACAAATAATCAAGTATTAAATTCTCTTGTCTTGTATCATCATTTTCTTTGTATTTAATGGATTTATTATTGAGCATGTTACGACTCAATATAAAACTAGTCGAACCAGCATCACCGTATCTTTTGTAAACCAAACCATTGGTATAATTCCATTGAGTGTTTACAGGAAGATTAGAAAGTAAAAACTGTTGTGTTTCCGTTTGATTAGCATCTAGATTTAATTCAAAATCATCGATAGCACCAATTCCTACAAAATAGATTTCTTCTTTGTTGTTTGGCTTGAATTTTATTTTTGTTTGAAAGTCTGTGTAGATAGGTAAAAATGGCAATTCAAGAATTGTAAACAAAAATTGCAAATAGGAATATCTTGCTGAAAACAGAAATGTTGTTTTATCACTAATTGGACCTTCTAAAGTGATCCCTAAATCACTAGCTCCTACGGTAGCGTTAAATCCAAGTCTATCGTTTCTGCCATCTTTTTGCTTAAACTGAAAAACGCTGCTTAAAGCATTCCCTCTATTTGCCGGAAAGGCACCAGAATAAAAATCAACCTCTCTAATAAAATCTACATTGATAATTCCATTTGGTCCTCCACTTGAACCTTGCGTAGCAAAATGATTGATATTCGGAATCTCAATGTCATCCAAGTAAAATCTATTTTCGTTAGGGGCTCCACCCCTTATTATTAAATCATTTCGAAAAGATGCTGAAGAAGTTACACCTGGCAAGGATTTAACCACTTGCGATATATCTCTATTTCCACCTGGCCTTCTTTTAATTTCAGTGACACCAATATTCCTAAGGCTTACTGGCGATTCCTCTGTCTTTCGAAATGCGGATGCTTTTACCACTACCTCTTTCAATTCATTAGCGCTTTCTTCTAATAAAAAGTTAATTTCTGTTGGCCTGTTCGGACTGAGTTCAATTTCTAATTGAACAGCACTATCATATCCGATATAACTTACTTCTACACCATATATACCAGGATCAATCCCAGAAATCTCGTAATATCCATTTTCATCTGAATTTGTTCCAATATTTGAGTTTTGAATAAAAATATTGGCAAATATGATGGCTTCATTATTACTTGCATCCTTAACAAATCCCTTAACTGTACAGGTTTGGGAATACAGACCTAGCTCCGTAAAAATAATAAGCGTAAAGAATATTAATTTTTTCAATTGCATGATTTGTGGTGTAAACATCTTGTGATAACAATAAATAAACTGAAAGGTTTAATATATCGCTCAATGAGATTGATTTGTTGCAAGACTAATTTTTTATTTCGTCCTAAAATGACAATATTTATAGCTATAATACTAATCAAACTGAATTATTCAATATGAAATTAGGCAAATTAACACCCTTATTGTTGTTGATTTTTTCAATAACAACCATACTAAATGCACAAGTGGATGTAACGGGAACAGTAACGGACATCGACACAGATGAAACACTCATTGGTGTCAATATTTACATAGATGGAACTGTCAAAGGGACGATTACGGACCTCGATGGAAATTACCAAATTAAGGTCGACCAAACACCATCGATATTGGTTTTTTCATTGGTGGGATATGAAACTCAAAGAATCAATATAGATGGGAGTAATAACAATTTAAATATTCAAATGAGTACAGAGGCCTTTATGGCTAATGAAGTGGTTGTTTCCGCCTCTAGGGTTGAAGAATCTATTTTAGAATCACCCGTAACCGTTGAAAAACTGGATCTTACTGCTATTAAGCAAAGTGCATCAGCAGATTACTATGATGAAATTACTCGTTTGAAGGGCGTGGCTCACACACAGGCTAGTTTGACCTTTAATTCTATCAATGCTAGAGGATTTGCCGGTCATGGTAATACAAGGTTTGTTCAGTTACAAGACGGAATGGACAATGCAGCACCGCTTCTGAATTTCCCGACTGGAAGTATTGTTGGTATTTCTGATTTAGACATTAAAAATGTCGAGCTTATTCCGGGGGCTTCATCAGCACTGTATGGACCTAATGCTTTCAATGGAATATTATTAATGACGAGTAAAGACCCATACAATTATCAAGGCTTGAGTGCTCAGATAAAAACTGGAATTACAGATGGAAACACAATTGATCCGATGTATGGAGCAACCATTAGATATGCTAAAGCATTCAATGATAAATTTGCCTTTAAAATTAATGCATCCACTTTGTGGGCACAGGATTGGGAGGCAGATGATTATACTAATCAAAGATCAAAATTGACCTTCGGTGATCTTGCTCCTAATAATTCAGCATTTGATGGGGTAAATTTGTATGGAGATGAAGTTAGATTTAATATCACTGGATTGGATGGCAATCCAGTTACTTTTACTCGAACAGGGATTCCTGAGCATGTTTTATTAGAGTCTAGAAGAGCTGAGAGTTTTAAATTTGGAGGAGCTGCTCATTATAAATTTTCTGACAAATTAGAAACAAACTTTTCATATCAATGGGGATCTGGTTCTTCTGTTTACCAAGGTAGCGAGCGTTATGCGCTTAGAGATTTGTCACAGCAATTTATTAAATGGGAATTGAACGGTAATAAATGGAACATAAGAGCATATGCATCACTTACAGATGCTGGAGATTCATATAATCTAACTGCTCTAGGCACGATACCATATTTACCTGGAGGAACAGTGTTTACAGATGTTGATTATAATGGACAAACGCTTTCACTGCCATACACGGCTGGCTATGGTGTAGCATTAAATCTAGCTATGAATGGGGCCTTACAAGCATTGCTTGGTATAGCGCCTAACGATCCTGCCGCTGCAGCAAGTTTTGCAGACAAGGGAGGAACAAGCTTGTTAAATGATGCCCAAAAGATACTACTCGCTCAAGGTTTAGGACAGCAATTTTTAGGTACAGTAGAAGGCTTGATTGCCAGCGCATATCCGAACATTGATGCTGCAGATGCTGCACAAGTTGTAGCCACACAATGGGCTGCAGCTTTGGTTGATGGTGCACAAGGACCAAGTTTGGTACCTGACTCAGAAGGTAATTATGATCCTGCATTGTTGGAAGCAATAGGAACTGTTAGAGAAGGCCTATTCCAAAAAGGTGGTGCAAGTTTTATAGATAACTCAGGACTTTATCATGTTGAAGGAAACTATGATTTAACTGATCTTACAAATGGGTCAATTGGTCTACAAGCTGGAGCCAATTGGAGATTGTATAGTTTATTTACGGATGGAACTGTTTTTAACGAAGATTTTGATGGAGATGGAATCAGTGAAAGAATATTCATCAATGAATATGGTGGATATCTTCAAGCATCTAAAAGATTGGCAAATGATAAGCTAAAATTATCTGCATCGTTAAGATATGATAAAAATGAAAATTTTGAGGGTCAGATCTCACCAAGGGTTTCATTAGTTTATAGCCTTGATGAACAAAAAAGACATAATCTAAGAACCTCATTTCAAACAGGATTTAGGAATCCCACCACCCAAGGACAATACATCTATTTTCCTACTTCCTCCATATTATTGGGTGGATCCAGAGCTAATGCTGAAAGGTACGGAATCTATGAAGGTGGTGCTTGGTCAGAATCATCCTATCTTCTTGCAGCTAGTCAAGGAGATGAATCTTTAAGAGAGACGATCTACATGGATTATGTTCAACCAGAACAATTAAGATCTTTTGAAGTAGGTTATAAAGGGATAAGCAATAACAAGCTATTCATTGATGTAAATGTCTATTACAATATCTATAATAGTTTTATTTATCAGGACAACGTGGTCAGTAAAGAAGCAACAGAACACAAAGGTCAGGTGCTACCTGCTGGAACTGTTTTTAGACCATATTTTAATGCTCCTGTAGATATCACAAGCTGGGGTACAACCTTTGGTGCTGATTATATTATTTCTAAAAATTGGAAGTTCTCTGGTAATATAACATACAATGATTTCTCATTTGATGCTGCTGCTTTGCCTGCAGGTTTTGAGGCATTCGATCCTGGCTTTAATACACCAACAATGAGAATCAATGCAGGCCTTTTTAATAGAAAACTTTTTGACAAAATGTCATTGGGTATAAATTATAGATGGCAAAATGAATTTGAGTGGATTGGTTCTTTTGGAAATGGTACAATCCCAGCTTACAGTACCATAGATGCACAAGTAAGCTATGATCTTAAATCACTAAATTCAACAATAAAATTGGGCGCAAACAACATTCTTAAAAACAGATATGTAACCAATTATGGAGGTCCAAGAATAGGAAGAATATTCTACCTTACTTGGACTTATGATCAATTAGCTAGGTAGCCAAAGAATGATATATTTAAAAAGCCATTGAGATTTGACTCAATGGCTTTTTAAATTTCCTAAAGTACTTTCAAAATCTTCTAAACAATTACCTGACTTCCTTTTGCTGCGACTGTCCAATTCCAATGATCAATTTCGGTCCCTAACCTAAGACCATTTATGGTTTTCTTGATCATATCTCCAATTTCTGAACCACCGCTTAAGACCATGTCATTACCTCGATATGCAATTTTAGAAACTTTAGCAATAACTGCAGCGGTTCCAGTTCCAAAGACCTCCTTTAACAAGCCTTCATTGTGAGCCTTCACAACTTCATCTATACTAATTGGTCTTTCTTCTACTTGATAACCATTAAAATTCAAAATCTCTATGGCGGTATTTCTTGTAATACCTTTTAATATTGTTCCTGTTGTCTCTGGAGTTATGATTTTGTCTCCAATTACAAAGAATATATTCATGGTTCCTACCTCTTGAATATATTTAAATTCTTTTGCATCTAACCACATAATCTGATCATATCCAGCTTCCTTAGCAAGCCTTGCTGGATAAAGAGAACCAGCATAGTTTCCGGCAGTTTTAGCCTCACCGACTCCTCCTTTTGCTGCTCTTATATAAGTTTCTTCTGCCAATAAACTTACCGGTTGTGCATAATACGGACCAACTGGTAAGGTCATAATCATAAACTTATACTTGGCAGATGGCCTTACCCCCAAAGCTTCATCCATGGCAATCATCAATGGTCTCAAATACAAAGCTGCTCCTTCTTGAGGAGGAATCCATCCTTGCTCCATTTCAACTAAGGTATGTACCGCTTCAATAAACATCTCCTCTGGAAATTCAGGCATACACATTCTTCTTGCAGATGCATTGAGACGATAAATATGTTCTTCTGGTCGAAATAACATAGGGATTCCATCTTTAGACTTTGAGGCCTTCATCCCTTCGAAAATGGATTGCCCATAGTGCCAGGCAAGATTTCCAGGATGGATGCTCAAGTTTTCTAAAGGAGCAATTCGAAAATCCTTCCATTCTCCATCCTCATAATCTGCTTGAAACATATGATCGGAGAAAAATTTACCGAAAGGTAGATTATCAAAATCTATTTCAGATAAACGCGAAGATTCAGTTTTGGAAATGTTAATTTTAGATTCAGACATTCAGCATAGTTTTGTGTAAAGTTAGGAAAATTTGGAAATAAATGCATCATCATACTGTATGGTATTTCCATATTTTATACTTTTATTTATATAAATACGATATTATATTCTAAATATTGCAATGAAAACAAGTCTTTACAAAATTGATGAAAAGTCGAATACTAAAACACATGGAGAAAATAAGCGCCAAATAGCCTTCATTGTTTTAAAAGAACATTATGAAGACCATCACGAGCTACTTCACAAAATCATTGCCGCAGTAGGCCTAAATGTAAATACTGACATACGCATTATCGAAATGCTCGATTCTTCTGGCCGTTTAACCTTAAATGAATTATACAGAGAATCCATTTCAAAACATTTCTTTGTATTTGGGCTTAACCAAAGTCAATTGGGAATACAAAGTGAAATTCAACCTCATCAACCAAAGGTTTCAGAAAATTATGTCTTGCACCTTAGCTATGGATTAGATCAGTTATCATCAAATCAAGAATTGAAAAAACAACTTTGGGGATACCTCAAAAAAATATTTAAATAGTGGAAATAATTTTTGCAACAAGCAATTTACACAAGGTAGCAGCCATTGCAACCATGATCCCTCCTAGCAGTAATATTATAATCAAACCCATGTCTGAACTTGGGATTTCAGAAGATATTCCGGAAACGCAAAATACCTTATCTGGAAATGCAAGACAGAAAAGTCTATACCTTTATGAAAAACTTAATAAAAATGTATTTTCTGAAGACTCTGGTCTTGAAATAGAGGCCTTAAATAATGCACCAGGCGTATATACTGCAAGGTATGCTGGACCTCAAAAAAATGCCAATGACAATATGGATTTGGTCTTGAACAAACTGAAAGGAGAAAGTAACAGAAATGCTCAATTTCGAGCAGTATTATCGCTTATCCTTGATGGTCAAGAACATCAATTTGAAGGAACAATGAAAGGATTGATTGGATATGAAAAAAGAGGCAAAAATGGATTTGGCTATGATCCTATTTTTATACCAGAAGGTTTCCATTACAGTTCAGCTCAGCTTCCTGTTGAGGTTAAATATGGTATGAGTCATCGAAAGAAAGCTTTTGAAAAGATGATTCAATTCTTATTGACAAAATATTCAAAATAACATCGCATCGATAATAAAACAAAGCCCGAATCCTAAACTTGCCATTCCATTCGTTTTAAAAAATGCCAAATCAATTTTAGATAAATCATTGTGCTTTACCAATGTATGCTGGTAAAAAATTAAGACTAAAAACATTAATGTTCCAAATGCAAAAATAAATCTCAATTCCTGATATCGTACTGTGCAGAGATAAGCCGCCATCAATAATAGACAAACACAAACAAAGTGCACAATCATAGACAAGTTTAATGCACCCTTCCCTCCCAATCTACTAGGAATAGAAAAAAGGCCCAAATCAAGATCAACACGTTCATCTTGCAATGAATAAATTATATCAAAGCCTGCTACCCAAGTTAAAACAACAAAACCAAATAGTATTGGTATATTAGAAAACTCTCCTGTCACAGCTAAATATGCGCCAATTGGAGCCAATGACAAACCTACCCCTAAAACAAAATGAGCCAATGAAGTAAATCGCTTGGCATAAGAATATCCTAAGATGATCAATAAAGCGATAGGGCTTAAATAAAAACAAAGTGGATTAATAAAGTATGTGGTTAGGACAAACAAAAAGGAATTTAGCGCGGCAAAAAGAAGGACATTATGGGCTTTTAAGGTTCCAGAAGGCAATTCTCTGGTTAAGGTTCTTGGATTTTCCGCGTCGATTTCCCTATCAGCCCATCTATTAAAAGACATCGCTGCATTTCTGGCAAAAACCATACACAATGTGACCAGGACTAAGATCTTATAATCTATAGATCCAAGATCAAGCACCGCTAAAAAAAATCCCACCATCGCAAAGGGCAATGCAAAAATGGTATGACTGAATTTCACCAGCTTGAAATAATCTTTCATGTTACAAATGTAACATATTCAATCAAAGATAGGTTTACAGAAGTGCTGAATAAATACCTTGAATATTGATGCAAAAAAGCCCACAACTATAATGTTGCAGGCTTTTTTAATTCATTCCAAAGGGCTGATCTTATTGAGCAGCTTCTTCAGTTTTATTTACTTTTCCTTTGATTGTAAGGTAGTTGTTTGCTGGATCAGTGTTAGCAGTAATTGTTACTCTCTTTGACTGAAGATTTCCACCAACTTTTCCTTTTCCTTTCGAATCAAAAGTTACATCAATCTCACCAGACTCTCCTGGAGCGATTGGGTTTCTTGGCCAGTTTGGAACTGTACATCCACACGACCCTTTAGCGTTGCTAATGATTAATGGCTCAGAACCAGTATTTTTGAAAGTATACTTGTGATTAACTTTCTCACCTTCCATTACTTCACCAAAATCATATGTTGACTCAGTAAATTCCAATGTTGTAAGCGGTCCAGCCGGAACTGCAGGCTCATTTGAAGCTGCTGCATTGGTTGCTGGATTTGGAGTTGTTGTAGCTGCAGTAGGTACGCTTCTTACATCTTCAACAGCCGCTTCCGCTGTATTGACAGTTCCTTCATTTTTACAAGAAACCAAAGACATTGTTGCAAGGGCAAATACCAAGCTTAATAATTTAAAATTTTTCATTAATGTGATTATTGAATTAAAAAATGTGTTCTTTATAGTTAACAATACAAATGTATTGCCGAATTTGTTTAAAAGCATGTTATAATGCTCAGTTAACAACCGATTAACAACCCATTTATAAGGCATTTACTTAGCAAAATCCTCATTTTTCGGACAACCATGCCTCAAAATCCTTTAAACTCAGGGCATTGAGGCACATTTCCTTGGTCAAACCACCCTTACTGGCTGCTAGGACACCATAATGAATATCTTCTATTCCTGCAATGCTATGAGCATCAGGGTTTATACTTATCATTACTCCTTTATCCATTGCATGTTGAATATACCTCCAGTCCATATCCAATCTATATGGATTGGCATTCATCTCAATAACAACTTGATTAGCAGCGCAGGCATCTATTACTTTCACAAAATTCACCGGATACCCTTTTCTTGATAACAATAAACGACCTGTTGGATGACCTAGTATGCGTGTATATGGGTTTTCTATAGCCTTAATCAATCTGGTGGTTGCTTTTTCTTCATCCATCTTTAGAACGGAATGGACAGAAGCAATCACTACATCAAGTTTCTCTAACATTTCTGCCTCATAATCGAGATCACCATTATAAAGAATATCTGATTCTATTCCTGAAAAAATCCTGATGTTCGATTTTTGGTTTAATTCGGAAATTTCTTCTATTTGATCAAGCAATCGATCTTCAGACAAGCCATTTGCATAAAAAGCTGATTTTGAATGATCCGTCATCACCAAATAATCATAGCCAAGTAATTCTGTTTGCTTCGCCATTTCTTCTAAGGTATTGACGCCATCACTGTAGGTGCTATGATTGTGCACAACTCCTCGAATATCATTGTTTTCGATAATTTGACTTTCGTCAAATGGTTTTCTTTGTAACCAATCAATATTTTCCTTTTCTCGAAGAAATGCTGGGTGAAAATCTATTTCTAAATTTTCATAAATATCTTCCTCGCTTTCACCTTCGACCCCTTCAAATTGAAAGTGCGCATAATATTTTTCATCACTACTTGTTTCGAGTAGTATTTGATAAAAACTTTCATGATCTGTTTCTATAAAAAATACTGGATAAGATTCGTATTCATGCTCTCCTTCTTCATTTAGATAAGCCTCAAATACTTGCTCATTTATTGTGGTCAGGATCTCTATCTGGCTTACGATTTGACATCGTCTCGCCATCTCTCCTGTTAAAGCTATTAATTCATTAGGAAATTGTTCTTGAAGTTCAAGCAAAAGACTTTGAGCAGATTTTTCTAAACTAGCGTAGTGAAATTTATCTCTAGAACTTAAATGATATTCAATTTGCTCTTTTATTGAAGCCTGTGTTTTTTGGCCAAAACCCTTAAGATCAACCAAGCGATTTTCATTACAAGCGTAGAGCAATTCGCCAGGTGATTCAATTTCCAATTCCTTCCAAAGTTTATCCACTTTTTTAGGGCCTAAGCCTTTGATCATTAACATTTCAACAATGCCAGAAGGTGTAACATCTAAATATTTTTGCAATAAAGACATTTGCCCTGAGCTTTTTAACTCCATTATTTTTTCTTGGATTGCCTTCCCAACACCTGGAATTTCTGCGATTTGATCACTAGACAAATTCTGCAACGGTTCCGGATATTTTCTCAATATGTTATAAGCACTGCTGTATGATCGAGTTTTAAATTGGTTCTCTCCATTCAATTCCATCAACTTAGCGAGCAGATTAAATTTAGCCGCAATTTCTTTATTCTTCATTAACATTTTTGGTTAATAACTTATATATCATAATTTCGTAATATTAAATAAAATTAATATAGCTATGAGATATTTCTTACTGATTTTTTCAATTGTTGCACTTTATTCATGTGGTGGAGGTGGCAGTGCGACAGTAGCCCCTACTCCATCAACTGATGCAAACCTAGCAGGTTTTAACGAAGAACAAATGGCGGGATCAAATGCTGTCTATGTTTATAAAACTGTTGGAGATGGTCGATTGGTTGAATCAGGATATACTGTCAATGGAAAAAAGAATGGTTCTTGGATGACTTTTCATGAAGATAATGGTAGAATCCAAACCTTAACCACCTGGGTCGATGGTCAACTTAATGGTCCAACGCTTACATTTAATAATAGAGGTCAGATTGAAGCCAAATCAGAATACAAGGCAGGCATCTATGATGGTCATGTTGCAAGTTATAAATTTGGAAGAATAGAAAAGTCTACACCTTATGTCAAAGGTAAAATTGAAGGAACTTATGAAGAATATAACCAGAAAGGTAAATTATTGAAACAGATCGAATTTAAAGATGGAGTTCAAGATGGTTCCTTAAAATATTTTGATGACGAAGGAAACATTACCTTAGAATATATTTATAAAAATGGAGAAAAGGTATCAGGAGGCATGGTTAAATAAGCTTTCTATCTCCTACTTAACCAACAAAAAGCACTTCAACCTATCTTGAAGTGCTTTTTCATTTATTGCTAGCTACTCTACTATCAAACAGCATACTACATATTAAAATATTTTCTATATTTGTAGTTAAGAAACTACACAAATGAACGAATTAAGGATCTCACACCCAGAGGTTAAGAATTTGCTTAAGGAATTGAACAATTATTCAAGAGCGAGCATTAGCTTCAACAAACAATCCCAAAGTCTTGAATTACTTCAATCCCTTCTATTAGATGGTCTATTGAAAGGGAAAAAAGTAGCCGTCGTAACCAATGACAGCCAATGCCAATCACTAATAAAAGAAGATTTAAATCATCTGGGACTTTCAAATCTTTGCTTAATAACAAGTCACAATAATGGTATTCTGAAAGCTGGAGATCTCAATTTTGCAAGAATATTAAGAGATCATAAAGCAAAATCTATAGACCTAAATTTTCTAAAACATACTCAATCTTTAACTGATAATTACAAAAGTTCATTGCTTCATGCCTATGATTCATTGAACAAAGAAGTTATAGAAGATCTACACTGGCAGGCATTGGTTGATTATAAGGCCATGCTGAATAGAGATGGGTGGACGAGTATTTTAGACCAAAAAGTAGATGAATCAAAATTCAAATGGTCATTAGATGAGCTAATGGAATTAAGAAAAGACCTTCAGCATAAGGTCAACAACTTCAGACTCCATTATACCAGTTTAAAAGAACTTGATCCTTTCAAGGCAAATTTTTATAAAGGCATTAATGAAGAAAAGGAGCTTGATCAAAGTATAGAATATTTATACACTTTAATGGACAAACTTAAAGAAGTTCAACTTGATATAAAAGACTTAGCAGAACGGGAAAGAACCATGGCAAAAGCCGACTCTTCTATTGTTTTTAATCAAGTAAAACAAGCTTGTAACGAATTATATCGATTAAAATCATTGATCAAATATTTAAAAAATAAACAAAAAATAAATCCACTCAAAACTGGTTTGTTAGGATTCGAAAAAGATCCGCTAGAAAAAGAAATTCATGACACAGAAGAAAGCATTAAGACCCAAATAGGCTTAATTAAAGAGCATACAAATATCAACACCTTGAATATGTCAAACTATCAATCAATTGATATTGCAGGCATAAAGAATCAATTAGAAGATATTTTTATTTACAAAAACAATGATGAAGATTCAATTCTTTTCAATATTGATGCTCAAGTTTCAGAACTCAAGAATCTGTATTTTGGCATAAACTCCAAAGAGTGGTTGATCCAATCATTTAAGATTACCAAGAAACATCATGACGATATCATTCAAGATGTAAATGACACCATATTCCAAATACAAAAGTCCATAAACTTCATAATCAATAATAATGATTTTGTTATGTGGTCAATTGATGCAAATACGGACAAGGAAAACTCTGAGGCACTTCAACAAATCATCAATCCGCTAATTCAAACAGATTCAGAAGAATGGTGTGATATTTTTGAATCATGGTATTTAATGAAAATTCTCAACAAAAATTTCAGTCATCATTTTGTTGAGGCATTTGATTATGAATCATACCTAGGACATGCTCTCGAAGAGCAAACTATAAGTTTGGATTATATTCAAAATTATTGGAGACAACAAAAAATATGGGCGGACAAAACTTATGAAGATGCCCAAACGGAACTTCGGAAAATGTTGCATGGTCAAATCAATAGAATCAATGTGGAGATTGCTTTGGCGAGTTGGGGTAAACTTATCTCCAGTTATTTCCCAATCACTTTAATAGAGGAGAAAAGATTGGTAAACAACGATAATCTTTTAAGTAACTGGGATTATATTATTGCAATAGAGGGTGGCGACATCATCGAGCTCATTGGAAATAATAAGATTGCACCTGGCAAGAAATTTATTGCAATTCAATCTATTTCCAATCACGCTTACAAACAAACAGATTTCACCTTAACTGCAGAAGGATATTATCTTCCTTCAAAGCAAGAAATTAAAGTCTTAGAGAATGCAAGAATTTTCAGTAAAGAGATTGTCAAATTTGGTTTACCTCATAAAGTTTATCAAAATAAAAATGGCGTCTTTTTATCGTATTGGACTCAAGCAAAAAATGGGCTTCTTGAAAGAATCATATCAGACCTAAAGGAAGTTAATCTGGGGGATAATCCAAATGAAATACTACAAGATATATTGGTTCAAGAAAATAAAGAAATTAACTTTCTCATTCAAGATGGATTGTTTGACCTTAAAAGAACCGACAAAATAGATCAACTGGAATTCATCGAATTGATGAAAAGAAACAATATCAAATTCAAAAACATATGGTCAAAGGATTACTATTGGATTGGTAAAGATTTAATAAGCTCCCTTTTGGCTGAATACAGTGTCAAAGCTAAAATACAAAATGATGCTGATTATACTACTGAAAATTATGTTTCGGAAATCCACTAATTTCTATAGAACTCAGAAAATATCAAAGAATTAAACCACATAGAACTAATGTCTATGAAGGAGTATTTGAAATTTCAGATCATAGAAAGTGAGAAAAAAATCTTTTGTGAAATTAGAAGAAAATACTTAGTAATTCAACCTGAAGAGATCATACGACAGTGTTGGATTCAGCTTTTATTCAGGAAGTATAACGTATCCAAAAAATTAATATCTGTAGAAAAGCAATTTATAGTCTTTGATAAAAGAAGAAGATTTGATTTATTGGTTTATTCTAAAGATCATAAACCTGTATCATTATTTGAATTCAAAGCATTTAATATCCCATTGAATACAAGTGTTTTTGAACAAATATCCCTTTATAATCAAGCTTTAAAAATTCCAAATTTGATAATTAGTAATGGCATCAATCATTATGCTGCTAAACTTGATTTCAACACCAAAGAATTTAATTTTATGCCCAATTTAGCAGATATTTTACAATAAAAATTTGTTTAAAGCCATCTAGATACCTCTTGCTTTTGTACCTTAGAACTGACTATGATAAATCCAGCCACAAAAGGAAGTTCGGACGAATTTATGGTATTTATGCTCCTCTACGCATCCTATGCTGACTATGAGCTAAGTATCAAAGAGATTGCCATGATCAAAAGTAAATATGACGGTTTACTTGTAGATGCTGTAATAAATCGGTTTGAAAAGATGTCTGATTATCAAAGATTAGACTATATCATGAAGAATAAATCTGAACACATAAAAACAGCAAAGGATCTTGACAAAATATTTCACGAGCTCAAGATTCAATTTGAGGCAGATGGTGATTATTCCAAATTAGAAAAAGGATTGGATAATTTTCTTAAGCACATGATCTTAGAAGAATGGAATTAAAAAAGGCTCTCAAAAGAGAGCCTTAAAATAAAGTTTGTAATTTTTCTAAGTCTTACTTCTCATCAACTTCTTCAAACTCAACATCTGTAACATCCTCCGTTTTAGAATCAGTTGTTTCGTCCGATGTTGCAGCATTGTCATCCGTCGATCCAGAGGTAGCATTGGCCTCTTGCGATGCTTTATAGATGTCCTCGCTAGCAGCTTGCCAAGCCGTATTCATCTCTTCTAATGCTTTATCTATGGCATCAAAATCTTTACTTGCATGAGCAGCTTTAAGGTTGGTCAAAGCAGTTTCGATAGCAGCTTTCTTGTCTTCAGGAACTTTATCTCCGTACTCATTCAACTGCTTTTCTGTTTGAAAGATTAAGGCATCTGCTTGATTGATCTTATCAGCACTTTCTTTCGCTTTCTTATCAGTTTCTGCATTTGCTGCAGCTTCATTCTTCATTCTTTCAATCTCTTCTTTGGACAATCCTGTAGAAGCTTCAATTTTGATATTCTGCTCTTTTCCTGTTCCTTTATCTTTTGCGGATACATTTAAGATACCATTAGCATCCATATCAAAAGTTACTTCGATTTGTGGCATTCCTCTCATCGCTGGCGGAATACCATCAAGAATAAATCTACCAATTGGTCTATTGTCTTTAGCCATTGGTCTTTCACCTTGTAAAATATGAATTTCCACACTAGGCTGGTTGTCAGCAGCAGTAGAATAAACTTTTGATTTTTTAGTAGGAATGGTTGAGTTTGCCTCAATAACCACATCATAAACTCCTCCCATTGTCTCTATCCCCATTGATAATGGAGTAACATCTAATAGAAGAACATCTTTTACATCTCCACTCAATACTCCACCTTGAATCGAAGCTCCAATGGCAACAACCTCATCCGGATTTACACTTTTGTTAGGCTTCTTTCCAAAGAATTTTTCAACTACTTCTTGAATTTTAGGAATTCTTGTTGATCCTCCTACTAATATAACATCGTCAATGTCACTTGTACTTAATCCAGCATCTTTTAGAGCTTCTTTACAAGGCTCCAGCGTTCTTTGAACCAACTCATCAGCCAATTGTTCAAATTTTGATCTGCTCAATTTCATAACCAAGTGCTTTGGCACACCATCTACAGCAGTCACATATGGTAGATTAATTTCAGTTTCTGTAGAGCCTGAAAGCTCAACTTTTGCTTTTTCCGCTGCCTCTTTTAGTCTTTGAAGAGCCATTGGATCTTTTCTAAGATCTATGTTTTCTTGAGATTTAAATCCCTCTGCTAGCCAATCAATAATAACCTGATCAAAATCATCTCCTCCTAAATGTGTATCCCCATTGGTTGATTTTACTTCAAATACTCCATCACCCAATTCTAAGATTGAGATATCAAAAGTACCTCCCCCTAAATCGAATACAGCTATTGTGGATTCTTGTCCTTTCTTATCCATTCCGTATGCCAAAGCAGCAGCTGTTGGCTCATTTATAATTCGTTGTACATTAAGACCAGCGATCTCACCTGCTTCCTTTGTAGCTTGTCTTTGAGAATCATTAAAATATGCTGGTACTGTAATTACCGCATCCGTTACTTCTGACCCTAAGAAATCTTCAGCTGTCTTCTTCATTTTCTGAAGAACCATCGCTGAAATTTCTTGAGCCGTATATTTTCTATCATCGATTTCAATTCTGACAGTGTCATTATCACCTTTCACAACTTTGTATGCTACCCTGTCCTTTTCTACACCTACTTCAGAGAATCTATTACCCATAAACCTTTTGATTGAAGCAATGGTTTTAGTGGGATTGGTGATCGCTTGTCTTTTTGCAGGATCTCCAATTTTTCTTTCTCCATTATCGAGGAATGCAACAATTGAAGGAGTGGTTCTTCTTCCTTCTTCATTTGGTATAACGACTGGTTCATTACCTTCCATTACCGCAACTACGGAATTGGTTGTACCTAAGTCTATTCCAATTATTTTACCCATGTTTATTGAATATTTTAAGTTTTTATTAGAATTTATATATATAACTTATGTCAATACATGTGCCAAGCCACAAAAGGCTAAAAAGACCTGCCAATTAGGAAAATCTGGCAAGAAAAGACCCTAGGTCATTGAAAAAATGACATAAAGTCAGACATTTTGTCTATTCAGTGAAATTCAGGTGTTTGGTGTAGATACCATTTATTAAAGAATCCAAGGTTCTTGCAGTTATTGGTACCCCATTATTCCTTGTTTCTTGTCTTGATGAAAAAATTCCTCTTCCTTCAGAAATATTGGTATAGACAGGAATATCTTGAGATGAAGTTAATCCAGAGTTTGCTTGACCAATTCGAACATATTCTTTCACTTCCTGACCTCCTGCTGCAACAATCATGTCAAGGTTTTTAAACTTTCTTATCACATTGGGGTCCTCATTTAGAAGATTAGCCATGGCGCCATAAAAAGAAATTCCTTCAAGCTCATATGTTTCTTCTTCATAATTTGATCTGACAAACCACCTGACTGACTTATTTTCAAAGTTTCCACCATCTAAAACATTTCTTTCACGATAGTTAATATCAAACGCAATATCGTACAAGCCGCTATTTTCATCGCCATTCCATTTCAAGATGGTATTTTGTGCATAACTAAAATCAAGTGAGGAAGCACCGGTCTGACTTGGTCTTACAATGTTAGGAACATCCACCATGACTGTACTAGCAGTTACCAAGCTTTCTAAATCTGCTCTTTTAATTTGCAAAGTATATACTTGACCAGCCTGAGGATTAAAGGCATTGGTCTCTGATTTATATAAATAGTTGGGTGATGTAGCAAATATTCCAGGATCTCTTGGAAAATTAAATTCAGCACCATCCACCATGGATAGCGGATATTCAGTACCAGTTGCATTATCTAAGATTGAAACCGCAGCATTCTGATAGTACAAGGAATCTGGATTCATTGCAATTTCAAGACCAGAGGTCATTGGATCGATGAATCCCTTTTCGATTCTAATGAATTGTTCGCTGCCTGGCAAGGATAATACGCCATAAACAACTGGTATATCCTTATACTCATCTGTTAAAACAAGGTCATTGTCACATGATATCATGGTACAAAACGCGAAAAGCATTAAAATCTTCATTTTCATGTTGCAAACATAAGTGATTTTGGCATTATGTGAGCTTCGCTTATTTGATTAATTCTCAATTTTGTCGTTATGGAATCGATTAACCAGAAATCAAGGGTATTTCCTATATTGCAAGCTTTAAATTAGATCTATGTCAGTAGCAAAAAAACAAGTTAAACGGGTTACGACCCATATTCTGCAAGGAATGAAAAACGAAGGTCAGCCTATTTCAATGATTACTGCCTATGACTATAGCATGGCAAGAATTTTTGATGATGCAGGAATAGATGTGATCTTGGTTGGAGATTCTGCTTCAAATGTGATGGCAGGTCATGAAACAACTCTTCCAATAACATTGGATCAAATGATCTATCATGCTCAATCTGTAGTGCGAGGAGTAAAAAGAGCTTTAATTGTTGTTGATTTACCTTTTGGAACTTATCAAGGAGACTCCAAAAAAGCTTTAAAAAGTGCCATAAGGATTATGAAAGAAAGTGGAGCCCATGCAGTCAAATTGGAAGGAGGTGAGATGATTTTGGACTCTATTAGTAGAATTTTGAAAGCTGGCGTTCCGGTAATGGGTCATTTAGGATTAACTCCTCAATCCATTTATAAATTTGGCACCTATACAGTAAGAGCCAAAGAAGAAGCTGAAGCTGCTCAACTCATCAAAGATGCTCAACTGTTAGAGCAAGCTGGTTGTTTTGGGATTGTGTTAGAAAAAATTCCAGCAGAGCTTGGTAAATTAGCATCTGAAACTTTAAAAATTCCTACCATTGGAATTGGCGCAGGAAAACATGCGGATGGTCAAGTCCTTGTTTCTCATGACCTTTTAGGAATCACAAAAGAGTTCAATCCAAGGTTTCTAAGGCGATACCTAGATCTGTATGGCGAAGTAAAAGGGGCTGTGGAACAATATATAACCGACGTTAAAAAAAGAGATTTTCCATCTGAAAAAGAACAGTATTAGCTGCAATGAAAAAGCTTGTATCTATCCTCTTTGTTATTATGTTATTGCTTGGCACCGCCTCTTATTATTTCTACCATGCTATCTGGGCACCTAATATAATCCTGAGTTCCGAGAAAGCAGATCTTTACATACCATCCAATTGTAATTTCGAGCAATTAAAAAGTACTCTGATCAAAAATAATTTTATTACAAACAAGTCTAGCTTTGAGCTAACTTCGAAATTAATGAAATATGACCAACAAAAAATCAAGCCTGGATTGTATGAGATCAAAAACAACTGGAGCAATCGTGAACTGATCCAACATCTAAGATTGGGAAAACAAAAACCCGTCAAGCTAACCTTCAATAATTTTCGAACTTTCGAAGAACTGATTGGTGCCATTGCCTCTCAAATTGAATCAGACAGTAGTTCATTGCATAAGTACTTGTACTCAAGTAGTTTTTTAGATTCATTGTCAATTAGTAAGGATGAACTTATGTGCCAGTTTTTACCAAATACATACGAAATTTATTGGAATACATCCATTCCAACTTTGGTCAAGAAATTGTTGAATGAGAAGGAAAAATTTTGGAGCAAAAATAATCGAATTGAGAAAGCTAAGCAACTTAATCTTAATCCAACTGAGGTTTGCATTCTTGCTTCAATAGTCGAAAAAGAAACATTGGTGGCAGATGAAAAAAGCAGGGTTGCAGGAGTCTATCTCAATCGTCTTGAACGTGGAATACTTCTACAAGCTGATCCTACAGTTGTATATGCAGTAGGAGATTTTTCGATACGTCGTGTGTTGAATAAACACCTTAAATTTGACAGTCCCTACAATACATATAAATACGAGGGGCTTCCGCCGGGCCCTATTTACTTACCAGACAACAGTACCGTCGACGCAGTATTAAATGCAGAAGATCATTCATTTTTATATTTCTGTGCTAGGCCAGATAATTCAGGAAGACATGATTTTGCAAAAAACCTTAGTGCTCACAATCTAAATGCAAGAAAATACCAAAACTGGTTAAATAATAGAGGTATCAGAAGATGATAAACTGCCTTGTAATTTTGATTTGAGTAATTTGACGGATTTAGGAAGCTTATTTTTTTTGTGGCTTCGTGTTTTTTCTTTGTAATTTCATTTGATAGGCATTGTTGCCATAAGTACTTGTCCCAACAAGGATTAATACATCGCCAGCAATCTTTACATCCCATTCCTGAGGATTCTGATTTTTATTATTATCAATCATAACAAGTTGGTTTATATCTGACCTAAAATGATATCGTCCAGAACCATCAATCTCATCATAGTTACCGTAATCATAAGTAAAATCGTCCTTATAATCGATCCAAGATCCTTCATATTCTCCTTTTTTAGAAATTTTGCGGCCATCATGCACAAATTCATAAGTTAAAACACCAGCTTCGACAACCGCATAGGTTTCTGGATAATTTTTAATTCGATGAGCAAGGATGCTTAAAGCCTGAGATCGCATCTTAGGATTTGCTGGTTTATCAATATTTACAGGACTTGCCTCCGCAATATTGTTAGAATTTGTATGCTTAGAAGAATTAACATTTGATCCACAGCAAGAAAGTAATACTGTGCATGTTACTAATGTAATATAGTTGCTTATTTTCATGGGATTATTTACAATAAGAATATAAACAGTTTAAATATATAATATTTTTCGATGTTAGAGCAGCATTTTTCCGGATGGATTAAACATAATAACATAGAAAAGTCCCAAAAGGTTTTATGCGGGGTGAGCGGTGGTATTGATTCAATGGTTATGTTGGATCTATTTAAAAATTTAGGTTTTAATATTGGTGTTGCACATATCAATTACCAATTGAGAGGAGAAGACTCAAACCAAGACGCTCGATTGGTCCAAAATTACTGCGCTATCCATAACATTGAATTTTTTAAACATCTCGCAATTAAAAATGAAAATCAAAATATGCAGGAGTGGGCTCGATATATACGATTTGATTTCTTTGCGAAAATCAAAAAAGAAAACAACTACGATTATGTCGCTTTGGCTCATCACTCAGAAGATCAGTTGGAGACCATATTGCTAAGTATATTTAAAGGATATTCTATCCAACGCATAGACTCGATACGTAATTTCATTTTAAGACCAATGCTTGATTTCGCAAAACAGTCTATTATTGACTATGCTTCCGCAAATGACATCCAATTTCGAGAAGATAAAAGTAATTTGTCAAATGTTTATGATCGTAATTTTCTTAGAAATGTAATCATTCCAAAATTGTCAGATAGATTTCCCAATTTTAAAAACAGGATTAACAAATTTGCCGAAAGGCAGAAGAAAGAAAAATCTGTATTATATGATTTTATCCTTGAGAAAGTCAAAAATTTCAAAAAAGAACAATCCAACAATATTGCAAATTATCATTACAGTAACTTTGATTTAGGAATTTTATCTGAGCAAAATGGAAATTATATTTTAGAGAAATTCCTAAACAAAGAATACGGGCTGTTACATACTCAGGTTCGTGATTTGTTAGCAAGTAAGAATCCATCATCTTACATAGAAAGCGATCTTTTTATTGCGCAAAAAACGCACTCACATCTGTTTGTTGGCAAAAAGGATCAAATTCAAAAAAATCTTAACGTAATTTCAGAAAATGAGCTTCCATTCGACCATAGAATTCTTTCATTGTCAAGGGAAGCTTACCAGAGTGCTCACAAAAAAAGCTCAAGCCTAATCGTTGATTTTGATAAGATTGAATTTCCTCTCCACCTAAGGTTAGCTCAAAACAATGAAAAATTTAAAGCTTTTGGGCTAAAAGGGAAAACAACGGAGATAGGTAAATTCCTACAAAAACTTAAAATTCCAAGCAAATTTAGAGCAAAGGAATATATACTTATTGATCATCACCATCAGATAATTATACCAGGTATGGAGATAGATTATGGCTTAAAGTTGGACAAATACACAAAAACTGCACTTATAATAGACTTAAAAGACAAAAGCAGGTAGATATTATTCAAAACTTATAAAGATTAATATACATTTGTTGAAAATTTTATTTGATGAAAAAATCGATAATTTCCATCTTTTTGATGGTTATGTTTTTTGGGCTTGCTACTGCTCAACAGCACCATCCTAGAGGAAAGTGCGGAACAGTTTCAAACGAAGAGTTTAGAGAGCGAATCAAGACCAATAAGAAGTATATCGTTGAAAATGGTCGAAGCCAAGAGACTATATATTTACCTATAAAATTTCATAGAGTTGGAAAAACTGATGGAAGTGAAAAAGTGAATATTACTTCAATTCTAGACATGATGTGTCGTCTTAAAAGAGAATATGGCAAGTATGACATTATCCCATACATTTCTCAAGGATTTGGCAGCATTGACAACACTGGAATTTTATTAGATCCAATTACCAATGAGGCTCCTATGGTAGCAGAAAAAAGTGGAAACGCAGTGGATATTTTTATTACTGAAAATGCAAGTACTGGCAATATACCCGGTGATGGGACAACATTAGGATTCTATGCTCCTCCATTTGGCAATCAAGAGCGAGACTATATTGTGTTAAGAAAAAAAGAGGTCATTGATTCGACAGAAACACTAGAGCATGAATTAGGACATTATTTAAGTCTAGATCACACCTTCTACGGTTGGGAAGGTGTTCAATATAATCCCCAAGTTCAAGGTAACCCATTAACGATAAGTAGCGTCGGAGGATCGGCCGTAGAATTGGTTAGTAGAACAGCAGGAAATTGTGAAACTGCAGGAGATATGCTTTGTGATACACCTGCAGATTACAACTTCCCTTTTTCTATTCCTGACACTGACAATGATCCATCCAACAACATTTCTTCAGGATGTACTATAATCAGAGATATTATGGATTCAGATGGAGCTGTAGTCCTCCCAGATACTCGTAATATCATGAGTTATTATTCTTGTAATGGGAAGCATTTTTCAGAAGGTCAATTGGATTTAATGATGGCTGATTTCAATTCTCCAGCTAGAGATTTTCTCAGAAGCTCATACATTCCAAATCTAAATGAAATAACCGAAACTCCAACCATAGTTGCTCCTGGTAGCATGGCGTCAACTTATAACTCAATAAATTTTGAATGGACGGCTGTACCCAATGCAGAATCTTATGTTGTCGAGATCAGTAGTAGTACTACCAATCATAGTTATGTCACCAGTGAACCAAAGCTTTTTGTTGACGACTTACTACCAAATGAAACTTATTTTTGGGTCGTTGCGCCTTACAATGAAACATCAACATGTGTAAGAACTAGTCCAAAAGTATTATTGACAGGTGATGTGTTTTCTAGTGTAGAAAACCTCAATGAAATTGCAGAAATTCAAGTCTACCCTAACCCAATCAATGAAGGCGAATCTCTTCAGATAAGAATTAATAGTGCAGAAGCTTTCGATGCAGACTTTACCATTGTAAGTTTGGATGGACGGGAAGTCTATCAAGAAAAAAATAAAAAGATAAATACTAACACCAACCAATTAGAGATCAATACTGGAAATATTCCTTCAGGATTATATCTCCTTCACGTTGAATCTAGTTCTGGTATATTTTCAAAACAAATAGTAATAAAATAATAAATGAATTTACACGAGTATCAAGGTAAAGAAATGTTGGCAGGCTATGGTGTGCCAATTCAACGTGGCAAAATAGCAACTTCTGTCGAAGAAGCATTGACTGCATATACCCAGCTTCAGGAAGAAACAGGAACTGATTGGTGTGTAATCAAAGCACAAATACATGCTGGAGGAAGAGGTAAAGGAGGAGGTGTTAAGGTTTGTAAAAATGCAGAAGATCTAAAGGAGCAAGCAACAAACATCTTAGGAATGATGTTGAAAACACCACAGACACCTGGAGGCATGGAAGGTCCTGGAAAGCTGGTTAGAAAAGTTTTAATTGCAGAAGATGTATATGCCCCAGATTTTGATGCATGCAAAGAATTCTACATCTCTGTAATGATGGACAGAGCAAAGAAAAGGAATGTAATCATCTACTCTACTGAGGGAGGAATGGATATTGAAAAAGTTGCTGAAGAAACTCCTCACTTAGTCCACAAAGAACATATCGATCCAGCTGTTGGCTTCCAAGGATTCCAGATGAGAAAGATTGCATTCAATCTAGGATTAAGTGGAACTGCGTTTAAAAACATGACAAAGTTTATTAATAATCTTTACAATGCTTTTATTGGCTCAGATGCATCTTTATTTGAAATTAATCCAGCATTAAAAACTGGTGACGACAGAATATTAGCAGTTGATACAAAGGTTTCGCTTGATGATAATTCGTTATTTAGACATCCCGACCTTGCAGCGATGAGGGACAAGGATGAAGAAGATCCAGCTGAGGTTGAAGCTGGAGAGTTTGGACTAAACTATGTGAAGTTAGATGGAAATGTTGGATGTATGGTCAATGGTGCAGGTCTAGCCATGGCGACAATGGATATTATCAAACTTTCAGGCGGATCACCTGCTAACTTTTTAGATGTCGGTGGTACAGCTGATGCAGAAAGAGTTGAGAATGCTTTTAGAATTATTCTTAGAGATCCGAATGTAAAAGCGATTTTGATCAATATTTTTGGTGGCATAGTTAGGTGTGACAGAGTGGCCAATGGTGTTGTCGAGGCATTTAAAAATATGGGAAATATAGAAGTGCCTATCATTGTAAGATTACAAGGAACCAATGCGGATATAGCAAAGAAAATCATTGACGAAAGTGGATTAAGTGTTAAATCAGCTATACTATTACAAGATGCTGCCGATTTGGTATCGGAAGTTCTTGCATAAATCCTGATATTAAATACAAGCCGTTTCGAGCTGTTTTTTAAAAAACTTCTTGTTCTTTGGACAAGAAGTTTTTTTTCTGAGTGTTTCTTACTAAAATAAAAATTTACATGATGAATTTCACGTAAAGAAGAACAATAACTTTAGAGTTAAATATTATATTTGTATGTAAATAATGATTATATATAAACCTCTGGTTTACTATAAAACACCATGGATTTAAGGCATTTCCTAAAATTTGTACCAAATGGTCAAAACAAATGCTTCCATAGATGAGTTAATCGAAAGAATACTGCAGACAAATACTATAATTATGAAACTTAGATATTTAATAGGATACGTATTAGTAGCAACATTATTTTTTGCTGCCTGTAATTCCCAAAAAGGACTTACTGTAAAAGGAAACATTGACAATGCCTCAGATGTTAGTATTTACTTTGATAAAAAGGACTTTAATAATTCCATTACATCCTTAGAAAAAACAGACATTGGCAATAAAGGAAATTTTAAATTCCATTTTCCTGAAGGCATAACTCCTGGTATATATAGAGTTAGAATGGGTGTTAAAAGTGTTGATTTAGTATTGGATGGTACAGAGAAAAGCATCAATATTGGAGGAGATTTACAAAATTTACAGAAGTATGATTATGTAATTGAAGGTGCTCCGTTAGCAGAATCTTACAGATCTACAATGAAAGATCTGGTTGAACAAAAAATTGCTCAAAACGATTTTAATAATGTTTTGGATCAATTAGATCCGCTTGTATCAATGGCACTTGCAAATTCTTTGTTTTCACAAAATACTCAGACTTTACCACTCCAAAAAAACATCTGTGAGCGTCTAGCAGAAAAATATCCAGGTGTACAATGTGTAAAGGATTACGAAGCGATGGTGCAAAATCTAGAAACCACAGCGAAGCAACAGGCTCAATCTAGTAAGAAAACATACAATGTTAATGTAGGAGATGATGCACCAGAAATTGCACTTCCAGACCCTAATGGAAAAATGAGAAAACTTTCTGACCTTGAGGGACAAATTGTTCTTGTAGATTTTTGGGCTAGTTGGTGTGGACCTTGCAGAAAGGCTAATCCTGGCGTTGTTGAAACTTATAAAAAATATAAAGACCAAGGATTTACCGTATTTAGTGTATCGTTGGACGGTGTAGATCAGAGAACAAAGAAGAGATTGAATAATGATTCTGCAAAGATTGATAAATCTATAGCAAGCTCTAAGCAAAGATGGATTGATGCCATAAAAAAAGACAATCTGTTATGGAAACATCATGTTTCTGATCTAGCTAAATGGGATTCAAAAGCAGGCAAAACATATGGAGTTCGAAGTATTCCTACAACTTTCTTAATAGATAGAGAAGGAAAGATAGCTGCACTTAACCCTAGACATCATGCGATAGAAACCGAGCTAAAAAAACTATTGTAGCAAACTTGAAACAATAATTCCGCAAGCTACTCCTGCATTTAAGCTTTCAGCTTTGCCTTTTGCAGGAATTGTTAATAATATATCCGAGGCATCCAAGATTTTATTTTGGATGCCTTTGCTTTCATTGCCTATCACTATTACCCCAGGCTCCAAATTTTGTTTAAAGACATTGGCACCATTCAAAGCAGCAGCATAAATTTTTAATGATGAATCCATATTCATCATTTCTTCAAAACTTAAATTTAGCACGTTAATGCGAAGGAATGCTCCCATTGTAGATTGAAGCACTTTAGGGTTATAAAGATCTGCACATTCTGGACTTAATATTATATGATTGATTCCAAACCAATCCGCTGTTCTAATTATTGTGCCTACATTTCCTGGATCTTGAATTCTATCCAGAAACAAAATCCACTGATTTTTTAAATTAACTTTTGTATTATTTAATCTTTTATTAGCAACTATTGTAACACTATTTGGCGTTTTAGTGGTAGAAATTCTTTCTAATTCCTTTTCATTTACCTCGAATAGAATTTCACGATAAGAATCTAGAGCTTTGGTATTGCTTACTATAAATTCTCTATTAGCAAAAATATATTCAAGTTCAAGAGAATCAGAATTGATAATTTCAATTGCTATTTTAGGACCTTGAGCAATGAATTTATCATATTTTTGTCTATTCTTTCTTAGGTGGAGAGATTGGACGTACTTTATTAAAGACTTTGAGATCATTGGAAATTAAAAAATCAAATTTATCAGTTTTCGCCAGCAAGATACAATTCTTCCTTGGTCTATGTCTCATCCTTAGCATTAGTGCATGCAGCAGCACAAAATTTATTGATGACAACGAAGCACTCGTTCGTGAAACTGATATCAAATTTGAAGACAAAGCCCAGCATAGAAATCTAAAATATGAGTTAAGTAAACTTATTAAGCAGCCTACTCCGGGTAAATTTGTTTTTACTTCTCGAGATTACTTTGATCTCAGATTTCAAGATATGCCAGACTCAAAACCATTTAAAAAATTTGTAGATCGATTCATATCCGAAGAACATCAATTGTTTGATACCACTTTAGTAGCATTAAGTGCATATGAGATGCAAAGGTATCTCCAAAATAAGAAAGGATATTATGATGCTATGGTAACCAGCAAGTATAGCATTAGATCCAAGCAAGCCAAGTCCAAGTTTCATGTAGATTTAGGACGTCAATACACAGTTGACGAGGTACATTATCGATCAAATAATTATGAGATTCAAACCATTCTAGATGAAATAAAAGAAGATGCCTTTGTCAAAGAAGGAACTGCTATAGATGCTGGAATATTTGATACTGAAAAGGAAAGAATTTTTCAAGCGCTTCAAAATAGAGGCTATGCTAATTTCCTATCAAAAAATATCATTATCAAAGGGGATAGCTCAGACCAACAAAAAAAGATAAATATTCTTTTTGATTTGAATGCTTTAGAAAACTCTGAAACTTTTACCAAATATGAAATAGGAAGAATTAATGTCTTTACAGATTATCAGTTGGATGGCAATTATCCAATTGTACCATCCAAAGTAATCAACGGAAAAAACTACTATTCTTTATCAAAAAATTTCGTGGTTAAACCAAGAGCCATTGATCAACAAATTTTTATCAAATCAGGTAGAACTTTTAACCGCTCTCAATACTATCAAACCATTAAAAAACTTTCGGAATTAAGTTCATACAAATTTGTAAAATTGGACCCAAATTTTGATGAATATCACGATAACCTCATTAATTATGACATTTATCTAACTCCACACCAATCCAAATATATAGCCGATATGGGTACAGGTTCTTTCTTTAGTACCACAAATACCACAAAAGATCAACGACTGATTGGATTTTCTGCAGATGGATCCCTGATTAATAGGAACGCTTTTGGCGGATCAGAAAAAAATGAATCTATTGGAGAAATAGGGTTTGAATTCCAAATTCAACCTGATGGTCAAAACACTATTCTGAAAAGAAATGCATTTAACATTGGTTTGGCAAATACGACCACTGTGCCTAGACAGGTCGACTATATGGGTTTGATAGGTATTGTCTACGCACTTGGGGATACGCCTACAGCCAAACAAGAACAATACGAAGTAGCCACCAATACCAACTTTACGGTTGGATGGAATTTTCAAGATGTCTTTAACTTGTATAAAATAAATTCTTTTACAGGTGGAGTTAGTTATGTGTACCAACCATCAAACAATTGGAGCATCACGCTTAATCCAACTGGGATTAATTTATTGGATTATAGTTATGAAATAGGAAGTGTTTGGGATCTTACGCTTCAAAAATCTCCTCTTTTGAGAAATAGTTTTCGATCTACCTTACTCAGTGGAATATTGTTCAAAGAAATAGCTGTTGGCTATACAAAACCAGTGAATAGAAATGGGTTTTCTTGGACTATGTTTGGAGGGTTTGAACTGTCAGGAGCTGAAGTACATTTAGCTAACTCTCTCTACAATTTATTAAGCCCCAAAGATGTCATATTTAAAATATCTGATGAATTAGAATTTGCCAAATTTGGGAAACTACAATTAGATTGGAGATGCAATAAACGAATCAATGATTCTTCTTCATTTGCAGCTAGAATAAATTTCGGAATTGCAAAGCCCTATGCAGACAACACAGCAGTTCCTTATATCAAACAATTTTTTGTAGGAGGACAAAATTCTATGCGGGCATGGCAGGCCAGAGAATTGGGGCCGGGTGGATATTCTGAAAAACTTATTAATCCGACAGCTGGAGAAAGATTTTACCAAACTGGCGATATGAAATTTGAGACAAACTTAGAATACCGTACGGATTTATTTTGGATTTTGGAAACAGCGATATTTCTTGATGCTGGTAATATTTGGTTATTAGAAGAAGATGTTTCAAGACCAAACGCTAAGTTCTCAAATTTCTACGATCAGTTAGCAATTGGATGGGGATGGGGTATCCGTCTTGATTGGACATATTTCATTTTGAGATTGGACATAGCATACAGATTGAAGAACCCCTATCTGCTTAATGAGGGTACTGCATTGGAAACTTATTACGAAAGTCCAACAGGTCAAAGTTTTTGGGGTTCACCTCAATTGGGGATCAACTACCCTTTTTAACTAAGACAATTGAATGATTTTCTTCTTAAGCTACTGAAAAAGATATCCATCCTTGTTTTTTCATGTTCAATCGAAAAATGGTGAGAGATTCTGCAATTTTTTATAGCTTACGCCATCTAATGATAACGATATGAGCGTATTAAAAATCACTGAGCTTTCGAAAGCTTATGGAGTGATCAAAGCAGTAGACAATCTAAGTCTTACGATAGAGGCCGGTCAAATTTTTGGTATATTAGGACCAAATGGTAGTGGTAAAACTACAACACTTGGTATGATTACCGGAATATTAAAGCCAGATAGTGGCTCTTATCTTTGGTTCGAAGGAAAAGAAGGAAATCCATTAAAGAAAATTGGTACCATCTTAGAAACACCCAACTTTTTCCCTTACTTGAACGCAGATGAAAATCTTGAAATCGTAAGACATATCAAAGGAGGAATAGACAAAGATTTTGATGAAATATTATCTTTAGTCAACCTCAAGGAAAGAAGAAAGTCAAAATTCAATTCTTACTCATTAGGGATGAAGCAAAGACTGGCTATCGCCGCTACACTTATTGGTGATCCGCTTGCACTTATTTATGATGAACCAACAAATGGATTGGATCCGCAAGGAATTGCTGATGTTAGAGAGACCTTGATTAATGTTGCAAAATCTGGTAAAACTGTAATCTTAGCAAGTCATATGTTGGATGAGGTTGAAAAAATTTGCACCCATGTTGCTATCATTAAAAATGGAAAACTTTTGGCAACAGGACCAGTTGGTTCAATCCTATCTTCAGACAAGTCCATTGAAATTGCGTCGGGCGAGAATAGCAATGCTTTAGATGGCTGGCTACGATCCAATCCAGATATCAAATCAATAGAACATGATGGGTTTTTCTTCCTCTGCACTGTGGAGGAATCTTTTGATGTTGTAGAAATGAGCAAAGCCTTGAGCAGACTCAACATCTTTCCTACCCATCTTGTCGTGAGAAAGAAAAAGTTAGAAGAAGAATTTTTACAAATCACCTCAAAAGCATAAACCATGTTTAATTTATTATCCTTAGAATGGAAAAAGTTCAGAAAGAACTCTGTGGTTTCACTGCTTGCCTTGTTTTATTTTTTATTTCTGCCTGCAGTAATGATATTGCTGAAAGATTTCAAACCAGAAGGCGCTGGAGCTATTGGGAATTTCATTCCTGGCCCTGACACTTACTATACGTTCCCACAGGTCTGGAATTATTTAGGCTATGCTGGAAATTGGATGGTCTTTTTCTTTTTAGGAGTTGTGGCAATTTATCTTGTTACAGCCGAAGTGAACTACAAAACACAAAGACAAACAATTATCAATGGAATGCCAAGGCAAACTTATCTTAGTTCCAAGTTTTTAGCCATATTTAGTATCTCTCTTATTTCCACAATTTATTATGCTTTTGTAGCAATATGTATAGGTATCACTTTCACTGAAGATTATTCTTTTAGTGACATTTTCGACAATGACTATGCTATATTTAGATATCTTTTAATGAGTATCGCTTATTTAAGTTTTGCAACATTACTTGCTGTTTTACTACGTAAGGCAGGATTGGCAATTTTTATTTATATGTCTTTTGCACTAATTATTGAACCATTGATTAAGGTAGGTATGAAATTTAAAGATTGGATTTTAAATGAATATGCCAATTATCTGCCGTTGAATGCCATTGAAGATTTAATGCCCAATCCTTTGTATGCTATTCCAGATGAACTTCCAGTTGGCGACAAGATAGACCTTCTTTTAAGTTATCCTCAAGCAGGGCTCATTGCAGGATTATCTACCATCGTATTTTTATCTTGGGCATGGTTCTCATTTATGAAACGAGATCTTTAAAATCCAGTTGACAATACATATTGCAAAGTGTGTTCAGCCGATTCTTTCAATAATATATTTTTTCCAGCAAGGTGATTGATGATGGATGATTCATCTCCATGTCTGATTGTTAGAAGTTCAATATTTTTTTCGAGCCTTACGGCAAATGTCTTATTAAGTTCAATGACAAAATTTTCTATCTGATTGTAAGGGTCACCAACGCAAGCTAGGAACTCGTTTGGGGTATTTCTATCTAATTTTAAAACCAAACCAAATTTGTCCATTTTTGAAAAAATCAATCCAAGACTTTGTTCACGAATGAAAGTATTATCTTTAGCTGACATCCTAATAAATATATTTTGCTCTTCAGAAACTATAATTGGAGGATATCTTAATTCAATTTCGAGGCTCTTGATTTCTGTTCCATGATTATCTGGTGTAATAAAGCTTTTAACGTATAATGGAATATTTTTAAGCTGAATAGGTTTTATAGTTTTAGGGTGGATTACCTTGGCTCCATAATAGGTCATGGCCAGGGCTTCATCATAACTTAAGGTTGACAACAAAGCGGCTTGATCATTATTAGCTGGATCAGCGGTCATAACACCCGGTACATCTTTCCAAACCGTCATGCTATTTGCCGGAAGGCAGCTGGCAAAAATTGCTGCTGTAAAATCAGAGCCCTCTCGACCTAAGGTAGTAGTAAAATTTTCGGAAGTACAACCAATAAAACCTTGGGTTACAATTACAATGTTTTCCTTTAAAGGAGTAAGGCAATGTTTCTTAATTAAATCTTGAGAAAGTTCCCAATCCACTGATGCATTTCGGTGGCGATTATCTGTTTTAATTACATCGCGTGCATCTTGCCAAACTGCATTAATACCATTTGCAATTAAGGTTGCATGAATTATCTTAGAAGAAGCAAGTTCCCCAACCGAAACTATCTGATCATATACATAATTGTATGGATCTCCGGTTGAGTCTTCAATCATCCATTCTATTTCAACGAAAGTATCATTAAGCTCCACTTTCAATTGTGCTGCAGAACGTGTATCAAACAACTGATCACAAACTTTATAATGAGCAGACTTTAATCCTTCCAATAAATGGAAAGCTTCATCGATTTGATCAGCTTTATAACATTCAACAATCTTTTCCAGTGCGTTGGTTGTTTTACCCATTGCGGAAACAACAATTAAGCAAGGAGACTGCACATTATTCTTTACGATTTTCGCAACATTTTCTATCCTTTCAACATCATTTATTGATGCTCCTCCAAATTTGTGTACAACCATAAACCAATAGACTTAATTAAATTCTGTATCGCACAAAAATAGCTAATATTTGTTACATTTGATGACCTTAAATTATGGGAGAAGAATTTCAAATAGCGCTGTATTTATTGGTTATCGGCATGATAACTGTGATAACAATATTATTGCTTGTTGTCTTATCTGCCAACTTGCTAATTAAACTGATTAATAGATTTGGTCCTGAGCCAAAAGTGATTGACAAGCAGGCAGGCATGCTTGAAGCAAAAAAACTAGCAGTTCTTACTGCAGTGGTAGAACACATCACAAAAGGAAAAGGAGTTATCACAGAAATTAAAAAAGGCTAAAAAAGAAAAGATGGGAAGAGAAATAAAACTTGCATTGGTATACCGTGACATGTGGCAATCCTCTGGCAAATATTTACCTAGAGTGGATCAGCTAAAAAAAGTTGCAGAGCCAATCATCGATATGGGTTGTTTTGCAAGAGTTGAAACAAATGGAGGAGGCTTTGAGCAAATTAATTTGTTGTTTGGAGAAAATCCAAACAAATCAGTAAGAGAATGGACGCAACCATTCAATGATGCAGGAATACAAACCCAAATGCTTGAACGAGGTCTGAATGGGATTAGAATGAGTCCAGTTGGTAAAGATTTGCGTAAGCTTATGTTCAAGCTTAAAAAAATACAAGGAACTGATATTTCGAGATCATTCGATGGTCTAAATAATCCTCAAAACTTAGAACTTTCATTTCAATATGCAAAGGAAGGTGGAATGATTGCACAAGGAGCCTTGTCACTTACTCACTCTCCACTTCACAATGTTGATTACTATATTAAATTAGCAGATCAATACATAGATAAAGGGGCTGAAGAAATCTGTATCAAAGATATGGCTGGAATTGGTCGTCCCGTGTCGGTCGGCAAGATTGTAAAAGGTATCAAGGAAAGACATCCAAATGTTTTAGTCCAATATCATGGGCATTCTACCACAGGGTTTTCAATTGTATCCTCGTTAGAAGCAGCCAGAAATGGAGCCGATATTATAGATGTGGGAATGGAACCACTGTCGTGGGGAACAGGTCATGCTGACCTTTTGGCCGTACATGAAATGCTGAAGGATGCAGGATTTAGTTTGCCTGATATCAACTTCAATGCGTATATGGAAGTAAGATCGCTCACCCAAGAATTCATCGATGACTTTTTAGGATACTACATCAATCCAAAAAATAGATCCATGAACTCATTGTTGATTGGCCCTGGCTTACCAGGTGGAATGATGGGTAGCCTCATGGCAGATCTTGCCAATAATCTAAAGTCTTTGAATAAGTGGCTTGGTAAGAATAACAAAGCTTTGTTAACTCAAGATGACCTACTAACATTACTTTTTGAAGAAGTAAAACATGTATGGCCAAGATTGGGTTATCCGCCATTGGTCACACCATTTAGTCAATATGTCAAGAATGTGTCCATGTTTAATGTCATGGCACAAGTCAAAGGAAAACCCAGATGGACCATGATTGATGAAAATACCTGGGGTATGATCCTTGGTCAGTCAGGACAATTACTTGGTGACCTGGCTCCAGAAATCATGGATCTTGCAGAAAGTCAACAGCGATCCTTCTACACAGGCAATCCACAAGATTTATATCCAGATGTGCTTCCAGAGTTTAGAAAAAAGATGGAAGAAAAAGGATGGGAAACGGGACCAAACGATGAAGAACTTTTCGAGTATGCAATGCATCCAGAACAATACGAAGCTTATAAAAGCGGTCATGCTAAAAAAGCTTTCGAAGCAGATCTAGCAAAGAGAAAGGCAGCAAAATCTGCACCAAGTGCTGCTACTGCTTCACCTTCAGTAGGTGTGATACAAGCCATGCCTAAGTCTTTGGTCATCAATGTGGACGGACAGAACTACAATGTAAATATTGCTTATCCAGAACAGGATGCTCACAATAATAAAAAAGAGGCTTCTTCACCTATCCCAAAAAACAATGGTCAAGCTACTGGAAGTTATGTTGTAGCACCCTTAGAAGGAAAGTTCTATCTCACCAGAGATAGCAATGACACGGCCATAAAAATCGGAGATACAGTTAATAAAGGTGATACTGTTGCTTATGTGGAATCAATGAAAGTTATTAATGCAATAACGAGTCCAGTTGCCGGGACAGTTTCAGAAATAAAAGTCAACCATGGAGATGATATCGAAGAGGATGACGAATTGATAATGATCAGTTAAAAAATGGATTTTTTAAGCAAGTTGTACGAGATGAGTGCCTTTGATGAGCTAGCGGTAACGCCAGCTTATCTGTTGATGTTATTGATTGCATTCTTGTTATTATATCTGGGTATTTTTAAAAAATACGAACCTTTACTGCTTATTCCTATTGGGTTTGGAGTATTACTTGCAAACTTCCCTACCGGAGACATGGCGGTCATCCAAGATCTTGATAATAACTACTCCATCTTCAAGGTGGCAAAGGAATATGGCATTATGAATATGCTGTATTATACTTTAATAAAAACTGGCTTGCTGCCTCCTCTTATTTTTTTAGGTGTAGGTGCTATGACAGATTTTGGTCCGATGCTTCGAAATCTGCGTTTGGCATTTTTCGGGGCTGCAGCACAAATCGGAATTTTTACAGTTTTATTTGGAGCAATTGCTATTGGTTTTTCTCCACAAGAAGCAGGTGCTTTGGGAATTATCGGCGGTGCAGATGGACCAACAGCAATTTATACGGCCAATGAGTTAGCACCTCACATGTTGGGGCCAATTGCCATTGCAGCATACTCCTACATGGCTTTGGTACCTGTAATCATACCCTTGGTAGTCCGATTTACTACTTCAGAAAAGGAGCTAATGATCAACATGAAGGAGCAGGACAAACTCTACCCTTCCAAGGTCAAAATAAAAAATCTTAAGTTGGTCAAAATATTGTTTCCATTGGTTTTGGTCACCATTATATCTTTATTGGTTCCGGCAGCAACACCATTGATCGGAATGTTACTGTTCGGAAATCTAATAAAAGAGATTGGAAGTGATACAAACAGATTATTTGAAGCAGCGTCTAGTACCATCATGAATACAGCCACCATCTTTTTGGGCCTAACGGTAGGGGCAACCATGACTGCACAAACTTTTCTAAACAAGGACACTTTGCTAATTATTGTAGGCGGTTTTTTAGCCTTTGCTATATCAATTATGGGAGGAATTATTGCGGTCAAGATTTACAATTTATTTGCCAAGAAAAAAATCAATCCACTCATTGGAGCTACAGGATTAAGTGCTGTCCCAATGGCTTCCAGAGTTGCCAATGAGATCGCCTTAAAGAAAGACCCTAGTAATCATATATTGCAATACTGTATGTCTAGCAATATTTCTGGGGTTATTGGTTCGGCGGTGGCTGCTGGGGTATTAATTTCGTTTCTTTCATAGAATTTTGTTTGCATTGTGCGGTCCTAAATTTCGCCATCCTGAATTTACCATAATTTTTTGAACGCATAAGTTGAAAGCACATTAGGAAGGAAAAGGGCTTCTTACCTTTAAATTTTAGGATCAGAAACAATTAGTTAGTGTAATTAATACCATATATTGTATAACTCAAACCAAGATGATACAATAGCATGGCAATATTTTCCTTTATTTTCTTTACAGCTTTGGTTGCAGGGATTTCTTATTTTTTAACTCGCAATACTGAACGTTCGAGTGCTGATGGTTATTTTTTAGCAGGGAGAAGTTTAACAGGAGGTGTGATCGCAGGTTCTTTGCTACTCACTAATCTTTCAACAGAACAGATTGTTGGGCTCAACGGACAAGCATATACTGAAGGAATATTAGTAATGTGCTGGGAAACTTTGGCAGCAATAGCGATGGTTGTCACTGCCCTATTTCTTTTACCTAGATATCTAAAGGGTGGCATTACAACTGTGCCTCAGTTTTTAGAAACAAGATATGACACCTTGACCAAGACTTTTGCTTCAGCACTATTCTTGACTGGCTATGTTGTAGTACTTTTACCAATAGTATTATACTCTGGAGCCTTAGCCATTCTTACTATGTTTGATCTTCCAACAGTTTTGGGCTTGTCACAGACTTTAACTTTATGGTTGTGCGTTTGGGGTATTGGGTTGATAGGTTCTATTTATGCAATATTTGGAGGGTTGAGAGCTGTTGCAATTTCCGATTCAATTAATGCTATAGGTCTTCTCATAGGAGGAATAATGATTCCAATTTTTGGCTTGATGTACATTGGTGATGGATCTGTTGGAGTTGGTTGGTCAGAATTATACAATAGCAATCCTGAAAAATGGAATGCCATTGGTGATTCTGATGCTAGTGTACCATTTGCCACAATTTTCACAGGAATGATGTTGGTCCAATTATTTTATTGGGGCACCAACCAGGCAATTATTCAAAGAGCCTTGGGTGCAAAAAATCTTAAAGAAGGACAAAAGGGCTTGTTGCTTGCAGCAGGTGTAAAGATATTAGGTCCATTGATTTTAGTTCTTCCTGGCATGATTGCTTACTTTATTTTTAAAGGCGAACTGACAGTTGCGGATGAAGCGTATCCAAGGTTAGTAAGAACTGTTTTGCCGGTTTCTTTGGTTGGGTTTTTTGCTGCTGTATTGTTTGGTGCTATACTTAGTTCTTTTAATTCAGCTCTAAACAGTTCTGTCACTTTATTCGGTTTGGACATTTATAAGCAACATTTCAATCCAGAAGCTAGTGATGAGACTGTCGTCAAATATGGCAAGCGTTTCGGTGTAATCCTTGCCTTGTTTGCTATGTGTATTGCTCCTCTAATTGCCAATGCACCTGATGGTCTATTTGGTTATCTTCAAGAAGTAAATGGATGTTACAGCATCCCTATTCTAACCATTATTGTTGTAGGATATTTGACAAAATATGTTCCAGCAATTGCTGCCAAGATTGGATTAATTTTAGGTGCAGTTTTATATTTCATCAGTCAGTTTATCTTGAAACCATATGTTTTCGGTGAAGAAAGTTATCCACATTTTCTACATGTAATGGCCATTTTATTTATTATGAATGTAGTTATTATGTTGATCATTGGGAAGCTTCGACCAAGAGAAACAGCCTTTAGCTTGCCTTATACAGAACAGGTCGATATTGAACCATATAAATATGTAAAGCAATTTGGATTTGTCATTGTTTTAATTGTTATCGGAAGTTATTTTTATTTTTCGTAAATCATCTTCCATAAATTAACTGCCATAGAAACTAATTCATTCAACATGCCGTCATTCGATGACTAGAGAAATCAACTATTTATGCAAATTTCTTTATCTTTTGATATAAGAAATGATGGTGCAGTACAACATTCTTGATCTTTTAAGGGAGTTAAATAAAGGGTTTTGTACTTTTTTGAAGTCAATCTTATGGTGCTGTAACGACAATTCTTTGCCTTATTATCTTTTCTTAATACTTGCGGGAAAGAATTTCAAGTCTACCCGATAAAAAGGAGCAATAAATTCAAGCAGGTAGTCTAGACTAGCTCTTACTTCTTCAACCCAATCTCAGCAGCCTTTTTAACCATAAACTCAAAAGCAGCTTCGTAATCATTATTTATTTCTCCATCCAATATGGCTTCTTTTATGGCATCTTTGATAACACCTACTTCTCTGGATGGTTGAATATTGAATGTTTGCATAATTAGTTCTCCAGAAATAGGAGGTTGCCAGTTTCGAATTTGATCTTTGGCTTCGATTTCATCTATTTTAATAAGCAATTTATCGTAATTTGCCAGATATCTTTCTACTTTTTTGGGGTTTTTAGAAGTGATATCCGCCCGACATAAAATCATCAAGTCTTCTAGGTCATCGCCTGCATCAAACAACAATCTTCTCACCGCTGAATCTGTAATTTCTTCATTGGTAAGACTGATAGGTCTGAGATGAAGTCGAACCATTTTTTGCACGTATCTCATTTTTTGATCCATAGGAAGTTTAAGTCTTCGAAAGATTTTGGGGGTCCATTTAGCACCTACTACTTCGTGGCCATGGAATGTCCACCCTATTCCTTTTTTGTATCTTTTGGTAGGAGGCTTGGCAATATCATGCATTATGGCGGACCATCTTAACCATAGATCATCAGAAACCTCACTTACATTATCTAGGACTTGCAAAGTATGATAAAAGTTATCTTTATGTCCTTTTCCACCTTCATATTCTACCCCATGTAAATTGACCATTTCTGGGAAGAATATTTTCAAGAGACCAGTTTTAAACAGATGCACAAAACCTATACTTGGTTTTGGTGATAGGATAATTTTATTTATTTCAGTTATTATTCTTTCTCCTGAAATTATTTCGAGTCTGTTACTTATTCTCTTTATAGAATCAAGCGTAGTTGTTGCTATTTCAAAATTAAGTTGACTTGCAAAGCGTATCGCTCGCAACATACGAAGTGGGTCATCTGAAAATGTCTGATCTGGATCGAGTGGAGTTCTGATAATTTTTGCATTCAAGTCAGCTACACCATCAAAAGGATCAACCAATTCTCCAAAATGCTCTTCTGAAAGATTAATTGCCATAGCATTGATCGTAAAATCTCTTCGATTTTGATCATCTTCTAAAGTTCCGTTTTCGACAGCTGGTTTTCTACTTTTGCGATCATAGGATTCTTTCCGAGCGCCAACAAACTCAAGCTCCAATCCATCAAAATTAATCATAGCTGTACCAAAATTTTTGAAGTATGAGAAGCTATTTTTTCCGGGCAATAGTTGATGAACTTTTTTTGCTAGATCAATTCCATTTCCTTGACAAACAAAATCTAAATCATTGGTTGGCCTACCTAATATTTTATCTCTGACATATCCACCAATAACGAATACCGGATAATTCAATTCATCGGCAGCTTGCTGAATTGTTTTGAAAAGGCTTTCTTCTTTTTCTGAAAACTGAAATTTCATTAAATCAAGCAATTACCGCATTTCCATAAATTTCTTCAATCTGATCCATTATTGCATATAGCTCTTGCGGATCATGGTTGGTGACCAACTGCGTTCTAAACGGTTTTATATTTCTAAATCCTCTAAAATAATTGGTATAGTGACGCCGCATTTCGAGCACCCCTAACTTAGGTCCTTTCCATTTCAAACTATGCCTGAGATGTTGCTTGGCAGCAGCCACTCTTTCAGCCACTGTTGGTGGATCGAGCAATTTACCTGTAGCGAAATAATGCTTTATTTCTCTAAATATCCATGGATTACCTATACTTGCTCTACCTATCATTATTCCATCTACACCATATTTATTGCGATAAAGTTCTGCTTTTTCCGGAGAATCAATATCACCGTTTCCAAAAATTGGTATATGTACGCGAGGATTTTCTTTGATCTTTCCTATTAAAGTCCAATCTGCTTCCCCTTTGTACATTTGTTTCCTCGTTCTACCATGAATGCTTAGTGCTTTAATGCCAACATCTTGTAGTCGCTCAGCAACCTCTTCAATAAATTTTGTGTTGTCATCCCACCCAAGTCTAGTTTTTACAGTAACAGGCAAGCTGGTAGCTCGGACAATTTCATCCGTCAGCTTTACCATCCTATCGATATCTTGTAAAATTCCTGCACCTGCCATTTTACAAGTCACTTTTTTTACTGGACAACCGTAATTTATATCTAAAATCTCAGGTTGGGCTTCTTCAACTATTTCAGCTGCTCTACGCATAGAATCTATTTCAGCGCCAAAAATTTGAATGCCGATTGGACGTTCATAATCATAGATGTCCAGCTTTTGAACACTCTTATCAGCGTCTCTGATAAGACCTTCAACTGAAATAAATTCAGTGTACATCACATCACAACCTTGTTCTTTGCATAAAGCACGGAAAGGGGGATCGCTGACATCCTCCATAGGAGCCAACAAAAGGGGAAATTCACCCAACTCAATGTCTGATATCTTTACCATGTTATGCAAAAATAACTCTTTCTTTAGTTATTGCTAAGAGCTTTGTAACTTGTCCTCCATAAAATTGAGAATTATGGACTCGATGCTACAAAAAATGCTAGAAAATATCGAAGTAAAAACAGGCAAATCAGCAGATTATTGGATAAAATTGATCAAAAGCTCCGGTTTAGAAAAACATGCTCAAAAAATAAAATTGTTGAAGGAAGATCATGGTTTCTCACATGGATACGCCAATACAATCGTACATCTATCCAAAGAAGATAGTTCAATCAATTCAGAAAACAAAGACTCTTTAATTCAAGCACAGTATAATGGAAAGGAAGACCTTAAACCCATTTATGAAAAATTGATAAAAGAAGTCTATAAGTTTGGAAAAGATGTAGAGCTCGCACCTAAAAAAGCATATGTTAGTCTCAGACGTCAAAAACAATTTGCACTAATACAACCTTCTACTAAAACAAGGGTTGATATTGGTATAAAGTTGAAAGGTGTTGAACCTAGTGGAGTTGCAGAAAAAGCAGGATCATGGAATAGTATGGTAACACATAGAATTAAGATATCTAATCTTAAAGAAGTTAATAAGGAGGTAATAAATTGGCTTAAAGAAGCCTACAAAAATGCTTAACCACAATAACAACAAACAAAATAAACAAACAATGAAAAAAGTGTATATCTGTTCGGCGGTTAGAACTCCAATTGGCAGTTGGGGAGGTCAATTGGCAAAGTTTTCCGCTGTTGAATTAGGAACCATCGCTATTAAAGGAGCCATGGATAAGGCTGGAATCAAAGCAGAACAAGTCAACGAGGTTTTAATGGGAAATGTAGTACAAGCTAATTTAGGACAAGCACCAGCACGTCAAGCAGCACTAGGTGCAGGAATTCCAAATACTGTTCCTTGCACTACTGTAAATAAGGTCTGTTCTTCAGGAATGAAAACCATTATGTTTGGCGCCCAAGCAATTATGCTAGGACAAGCTGAAATTATTGTCGCAGGAGGCATGGAAAGCATGACCAATATTCCTTATTATGTTCCAAATGCAAGATGGGGCTATAAGTTTGGAGATGGATCATTGGTGGATGGTTTATCTAAAGATGGTTTGCAAGATGCCTATCAAAAGCAAGCGATGGGAATTTTTGCGGATGCCACTGCTGTAGAATTTGGGATTAGCCGCGAAGAACAAGATGCCTTTGCAATCCAATCATATAAAAGATCAGCCGCAGCAACTGAGTCCGGACTATTTAAAGAAGAAATTATCCCAATAACAATTCCTCAAAGAAAAGGAGACCCTTTAATCATGAGTGAAGATGAAGAATATAAAAAAGTAAAATTTGAAAAAATACCGTCATTGAGACCTGCATTTACCAAAGACGGTACCGTAACAGCAGCTAACGCATCAACGATAAACGATGGTGCATCTGCATTGATTCTAGCAAGTGAGGCAGCAGTAGAAAAATACGGACTAAATCCTATTTCTGAAATTCTTTCATTTGCAGATGCTGCCCATGCCCCAGAATGGTTTACCACTGCTCCAACCCTTGCAGCTCCTTTAGCCTTAGAACGAGCAGGTATGAGCAAATCAGATGTTGATATTTTTGAAGTCAATGAAGCTTTTTCAGTTGTCACCATGGCATTTGCAAAAAAACTTGAATTATCTGATGAAAAGATTAATGTAAATGGTGGAGCTGTATCTTTAGGACATCCCCTAGGAGCATCAGGTGCAAGAATCGTGACAACGCTTAACCATGCTCTGAATTCTAAAGATGGTGAGATAGGTTGTGCTACGCTTTGCAATGGAGGAGGTGGTGCTTCTGCTATAGTAATAAGGAAGGTTTAGACTAGTGCTTTGCCCTAGTAAATCGGACCCTAGGGCTCCCTCTTGAATAATCAGACTCGGTTGCTTTGCTCCAAGTTAGGACGAAAGACTTAAAATTAAATTCTGTCAATATATTCCCTGCCATATTGTCACCTTGACTAGATTTATGTAGTTTTGCAATCCAAATGATGGATACATGCAAGAAGTAAAGAATAAAGAAGAAATATTAGTAGATCGACAAGGTGAAGTACTTGAAAAAATAAGCTCTAAGGGCTTTAACAAAAAATTCTACCTTGAAAGCTATGGATGTGCAATGAACTTCAGCGATACAGAGATAGTTGCCTCAATATTAAACAAGCAAGGGTTTGGTCCCACAAAAGTGATGAATGAGGCAGATTTAATATTAATCAATACATGCTCGATTAGGGAAAAAGCTGAGGAAAATGTAAGGCAAAGACTCTCCATTTTCAATAAAGTGAAAAGGAATAAAAAGGACATTGTTGTTGGTGTTCTTGGATGTATGGCGGAAAGGCTTAAACACAAGTTAATTGAAGAAGAAAAATTGGTTGATATAGTTGTAGGCCCAGACGCCTATCGCGACTTGCCAAATCTAATTCATGCAGCTGAAACTGGACAGAAAGGAGTTAATGTTCTGTTGTCAAGAGAGGAGACCTACGATGATATAACTCCCATGCGTCTGGACAATAACGGTGTTACAGCTTTTATTTCAATAATGAGAGGTTGCGATAATATGTGCTCCTTTTGTGTTGTCCCTTTCACCAGAGGAAGAGAAAGAAGTAGAAATGCATTTACAATTGTAGCTGAAGCACAAGATATTTTTGACAAAGGATACAAAGAAGTCACACTACTTGGACAAAATGTTGACTCATACAAATGGACCAATCCTGAAAATGGAGAAACTGTTAATTTTGCTAAACTAATGGCAATGGTTGCAGATGTCAACCCAAAATTAAGGGTTAGATTCTCCACCTCACATCCTAAAGATATCACAGATGAGGTATTGTTTACAATTAGAGATTATCCAAATATCTGTAATTACATTCACCTTCCAGCACAATCAGGAAACAGTCGTGTTCTTAAATTAATGAACAGAACTTATGATATTGATTGGTATAAAGAACGTGTCGATTCAATTTACCGAATCATCCCAAATTGTGCAATCTCTTCTGATATGATTGCTGGTTTTTGCACAGAAACTGAGGAGGAACATAAAGACACCGTTGATCTTATTGAATATGCGAAATATACCATGTCATACACCTTTTATTATTCTGAGAGGCCAGGAACATTAGCTGCAAGAAAATATAAAGACGATATACCATATGAAGTCAAGAAAAGAAGGTTAGCAGAAATCGTCGATATGCAAAGAGAAATTTCAAGACAATCTAATGAAAAAGATCTTGGGAAAACTTTTGAAGTACTTATAGAAGGCGATTCAAAGAAATCTGATCTTCAATTTCGAGGTAGAAACTCTCAAAATAAAATGTTGATCTTCGACAAAGTTGAAGGTGTCGGACTTGGCGATTATGTTGATGTTCATGTTGATCATATAAATTCCGCCACACTATTTGGTAAAATAGTAAAAATACACTCCTAAATTATGGATTTACAATCAGTAAAACGGCGATTTGGAATTGTTGGTAATTCTCCTGGTTTAAACAGAGCCATCCAAACTGCAATGCAAGTTGCTAATACTGATCTGACTGTCCTGATTGAAGGAGAAAGCGGAGTTGGTAAAGAAGCCATTAGTAAAATTATTCATGAACTTAGCAAGAGAAAACATGGTCCATCTATAGCTATTAATACAGGAGCAATTCCTGAAGGCACAATCAATTCAGAACTATTTGGTCATGAGAAGGGAGCATTCACAGGGGCAACCAATGACCGAAAAGGTTACTTTGAAACCGTTGATGGAGGCACTATATTTTTAGATGAAATTGGAGAGATGCCTTTGGATACCCAAGCATATTTACTTAGAGTGCTGGAATCTGGAGAGTTTATCAAAGTGGGATCTTCTAAAGTCTTGAAAACGGATGCAAGAGTAGTAGCTGCAACCAATGTAGATTTGCTTGACAAAATCAACAAAGGAAAATTTCGAGATGACCTTTACTATCGATTAAATACAGTTCCAATTAAAGTTCCTGCATTGTATGAAAGACGAGAAGATATCCATATTTTATTTAGAAAATTTGCTACTGACTTTGCTGGCAAATATAGAACTGACCCAATAAGACTAACAGAAGATGGTGTAACGCTGATTGAGAATTATCGGTGGCCTGGAAATATTCGTGAGTTAAGAAATTTAGTGGAACAGTTGTCAGTACTTTCAGAAGAACAACTAATCACTGCCAAAGATCTATTACAGATTGCGCCTAAGTTGGGAAATAGAAATTTGCCAAGTATTCCTCAAGATAGAAATTCCGAAGGTGGATCAAGTTTCGAAGAAAGAGAAATCTTATACAAGGTTTTATTTGACATGAAAAATGATTTAAACGATTTAAAATCTTTGGTATTCAACCTTATCAAAACGAATGATCTCAATGTTCCAGAAAAAACCAAAATTAGTCCTTTAGCCCCGGTAATTAATACCGGCAAAAGATCATTTAACGAAAAAATCCAACCAAGACCTGCATTCAATTCGTTAGACGAAACACAGCCAGTATTTATTGACGATTATGATGGCAACTACAAAGAGACAGAAATTGTTGAGGAAAATTTGAGTCTTGAAGATAAAACGGTTGAATTGATAGAAAAAGCGCTTAAAAAACACAAAGGAAGAAGAAAAGATGCTGCCGAAGAACTAGGAATATCAGAAAGAACGTTATATCGAAAAATCAAAGAACACAATATTGCAGAGTGAGAATTCTAATTTGCATATCATTTTTTATCATTAGTGGCTGCATTTCGTTTAAAGGAACAACCATTCCACAGGACGTAAACACTTTTAGTGTAGAAATGCCTATTGTTAAAGAATTGAATGCCCCACCTGAGTTGGCTCAAATATTTATGGAAACTTTGAGACAAAAAGTTAGAGAACAATCTAGATTGGTTTTCAATGATTCAGAACCTGATGTTATTTTTAAGCCCACAATAAACCGATACAGTGTTACTTCTGTCGCTCCTCAAGAAGGGGACTTGGTTGCATTCAATAGATTGGATATTTCTATTTCAATAGATTACAATAACACTAAAAATGAAGAGGATGATTATAGCAAGCCATTCTCAGCTTTTCAAGATTTTAATGCCTCTGAAAATTTTCAAGATTTGGAAGAAGGTTTGATTGAATTAATTTTTGATGATATAACAGAGCGGATATTTAATGGGACTTTTTCAGATTGGTGATCCTTTGTTGCTCAACAAAATCAGCATTCGATTTATTTTAAAATGTTTTGATATTCAGCTTGGTTTTGCTTTTATATAAGTTCAATACAATTCTATTTTTTATTATTCACCATCTGCATGTCCAATAGCAACTGCTGATTCTGCATTATTTTGAACTTTCGACAAAATCTATTCAGCATTTGGAGCTTGGTATGATCCTAACTAAACACATAGTCTTTTACGAACTTCCGATCCATCATCTTCTGACAATTGGAGGTTAGCACCAGAAATACAATCAAAATAAGCATAAGATTACGGTTGGCGTCCTGGAGTGAATGTTTGAGTAATTAGAATTCATAATAATAAATCATGTATAAAATTTAAACCCACCTTAGTATAAGCTGATTTAACAATTTATATAAATACCATCAGCTAAAAGACTTACATATTACAAATGATTGTTTATTTTAGAGTATCGACAATTTCCGTTTTACATTTATACCAAATCCTTGAATGAGTTTTGGCCTTTGAATTTTTATCTACTATCAGGAAATTAGACTCTACATGAAATCATCAAGCCTATTGCCGATTATATTCGCAATGATCGCTTTTCTGCCGAAAGTATTCAGCCAAACGAATCCTTACTATCCCGATGTAAAACATGAGGAATGGTTTAAGGCGGTTCCATCAATTGATGATGAAACCCCTGAATGGGCAAAAGTGATGTACTTGGAATCAGAAAATTTCGAAAAAATATCTAAATTATTTAGTGATTACTATTCAACAAATGAGATAGTAAAAAACATGCATGTTCGGAATTTTAAATACTATTGTAAGCATGTAAAAAATTATGTTCAAGACAATGGCTATGTTGTTTTTCCAGGAGAAAGTCAGGAATTTGCGGAAGCTGAGAAAAAGAAAAAAGAGAATTCGCAGAGAAATTCAATCACCAATACATGGACTAATTTAGGCCCTTCGTTTACATATAATGGAGGAAATCCAGATCCACTTGTTAGGCAAGCAAACATATATTGCATTGCAGTTGCTCCTTCTAATACTTCGATTGTTTATGCAGGTGCAGAAACAGGTGGAGTTTTTAAATCTATAGATAAAGGCATAAGTTGGGATCCGGTAAGTTATGCTTATGCAATTGGTAACATGCAAGATATTAAAGTAGATCCATTAAATCCTGACATTGTATACCTTGCAAGTGGAAAAAATATATACAAAACCACAGATGGCGGAACCAATTGGAATTTGGAATTTACACATACAGGTTCATTGCACCAATTATATATTCA